>CAMHFN010000060.1 GCA_946184615.1 uncultured Bacteroidales bacterium | reverse complement strand
ACGGCCAAGCCGTCAAGATCCAGACGGAGCAGGGCACCTTCACGGCAACGGCCACTAATGACAGCCTCACAGTCACCTACGAGGCAGAACCCGAGCCAGTCCACTTCGCCGACACGCTGCGTTATCCGCAGATCGTCGTCGAAGAGCCGCCGCCCGAAAAGAAAAAGCCACCCGCTTTCATGTGGTTTCTGCTCGGTATGGTGGTGGTGTTGCTGGCTGTCATCATCACTGCAATAACGATTGTGATCAAAATGGTGAAGGTTTCCTGATGGAGACCTTCTCCTTTTTTTTGTCACCTCGTCCGGCTTGGTAGGTGGTTTTAATTTTACCTCAGTCGGCCAAAGGATGCGGGGGTAGGTGTCGCATCTTTTAGGAAGCTTCTTGGCCGCATCCTTTGTCCGCCTTCGGTTAATAGTGGGTTTGCGTTTTCCCGCTCTCGTTTCTCTTCCTCGGTCGGTCATCCGCAAATCCACTCCAGCAATTTAATCGATTCGGTGTGCTGCCTGGCTGTCAAAGGCTGCGGAGGTCGCTTGTCCCTTGTGGGGAAGCTTTATGGCCGCAGCCTTTGCCATCCAGTCAGGCTCCGGCGGGAAAAACGATTGGAGGTCTTGCGGCGCGGTGTTCGGCGATGGCCGTGATGCCCGCCTACACAGTGCGCGAAAAAATCCATCCCGCTTGCTTTAAGTGTCCTGGAAAATCCCTATCTTTGCAATCGCTCCGTTGCCATTTGATGGAGTTCAGTAGTTATCACTGAGAGGGAAGCCGTTACCCCAATTTTGCGGCTTCCTTTTTTCATTAAAATGAAAGGGGCAACAGCCTTAGCCATCGCCCCGTTCATTTCTTATAGAGATTTGATCATCTTCTTTTTTGTTTCGTCGCTCACTTTTCGATATCGGGCGATGGCTCTACTGCCTTCCGCATGTCCGCTCATCGATGCGATGTCTGCATCACGGAAGCCAGCTTCATAAAGGTTGCCGCAGAAATTCCTTCGTCCCATGTGGCTGCTCGCTACTTCTGAAAGTTTGGCTTGCTTTTCAAGCCTGGTCACTGGGTCAAGAATCGTCACAACATGATCAATTTCCGGCTGTGCCTTAAACATCTCCTTAATGGCATCGTTGTAGTTTTGGTCAGCGATGAAGGGGAGAAGCCTGTCACCTTCAATGTCTTTATACCTATTTATAATAGTCATGGCGATGGGATGCAGCGGAACCGTCACGATTTTTCCGCTTTTGTTCCTTGTCTTGCCCGCCACATATTGCAGCGTGTCACCGTCCACAATGTTTGATTTCTTCAATCGGGTCAAATCCCCGACACGGCATCCCACCAAGGATTGGAAAACAAAGATGTCCCGTTGGATGGCCAATTCTGGACGATTGCTGAAATCTGCCTCAAAGAGTGTGTTTCTATCCTCATTCGAGAAATAGAAAGGCGTTCCATATACCGACTGGTCCATATTGAATGTAAGGAAGATGTCTTCAACATTGGCTTTCTGAATCTTCATCAGCCAATGCCAGAAAGCCTTCAAATACTTGATTTGGATTACCACATAATTCAGGCTGCGCTTTTCAACTCCTCTGGTCAGCATAATCTCGTAGCCTTCATAAATCTTTTCATATTGCTTTTTGGGAACAAGTATTTCACCCGTTTTGGTTGAATACTTGCTTGGTTTTTCCTTCAAAGGTTTCTTCTCCCACAAATCGCACTCATTCAAAACGAAGTTCCTGTAATCATAAATCAATGAAGTTGTCAGATCCTTCACCCTATACCGTTTGCCTTGGTATCTCTCCATCCTATCCCAAAGGCCATAGCAAGTGTAATACGTCTTATGTCTGCTATCTCCGATAACGCCATTCTTGTATTGTTCCTCAATAAAGAAGCTGTAAGTGTCGAGGAAATAGCTGTTCTCCATCTTGGCGCGTTCGCTCTTGCGGATGGCCTTCACTTCGCTCAGGCGCTTTTTGCTGTCAATCGTCCATCGTGTGGCGGTGATTTCTTGGCCGTTGACATAGATGGGTTCAGATGTGCTGCCCCATTCGATGTCATTCATCCAATAGGTTAGGGAGTCAGGCTTTAATTCAATTTCATTCGTCTTTTCCCAGCAACGCAGCAGGAAAGAGGTCAACAGATTCAATCTGTCCCGGATTTCCTCCAATTTGTCGCCGTACTTGTTGTTTTTCTTGCTCTTGGGCATTCCTTTTTCAGCGTCCCAGTTGCCCGCGTAGATGTGAATGCCAGTAGCCGCTCTCTTAACGAAATTCCTGTTTCCGCTGAAACGAAGTTGGATTTCGCCCCTTTCGTCATCCTTCTTGATGTACCTTGAAAGGTAAAACTTAATAGTTGCCATTTGATTAAGTATTTAAGTTAAAAATCAGTGAGTTATCATCGCCATCCAGAAGATACCCCTATCTTCCCGAAAGGCAATGCAAATATACAAAATTATTCCGAATCCGTGTCAACGCCGTGTCAACCAAACGCAAAAAATTTGCTCATTCGTGATAATTTGTTATCAGTCTAAATAATTAGTTATTTTTATAAACAACTGAAATACAATTTATTATAATGATAATTCAAAGGGATAGTTTGAGAACGAAAAACAAGACGTGTTCAAAAGAATACTCCCTGCGGGAGTACGAAAATAAAAGCCGCTGTAAAGCGGCTTTTATTTTTTCTACAACACGGTTTCATGCAGCTTAAAAATCTGCTCAACCTGCTCTTCATATTCTTTCAAGGCATTGATTTTCTTGATTTTCCTCCAGATGTCTTGCGGTGCATCAAAACTATACATCAGATATGACCATAGCTCTTTCATCCGTCCCAATACCTTCGGACTGCCACCAGCATGGTGCAGCCTATCTTCATAAAGGTCAATAATAT
>CAMHFN010000059.1 GCA_946184615.1 uncultured Bacteroidales bacterium | reverse complement strand
GGTTACGGGTACGCTGAATCCAAATGATGACACCTACCACAATAAGTGCCATCGGCGGCAGAATCATTAAGCCGTTGTTCATATAGCCAGCCTCATAGAACGACTGTGGGATGACCTGATAGCCAAGCAAAGTTCCAGAGCCTAACAATTCACGGAAGAAGGCTACGATGACGAGTATCAAACTGTAACCCAGTCCGTTGCCTAAGCCGTCCAAGAACGATTCTCCTGGCCCATGAGACAAAGCAAAAGCCTCCAAACGGCCCATGATAATGCAGTTGGTGATGATAAGTCCGACATAAACAGAAAGTTGCTTGCTGACATCGTAGGCAAAGGCCTTCAGGAATTGGTCAATCATGATGACCAAGGTAGCCACAACAACAAGTTGCACGATGATACGGATGCGGTTAGGGATGCCCTTTCGCAACAGCGAGATGATGAAATTCGACAACGACGTCACAACCGTCACTGAGGCGCCCATCACCAAGGCAGGCTTGAGTTGTGCGGTCACGGCAAGGCAAGAGCAGATACCCAGCACCAATACGGTGACAGGATTGGTCTTGCGCAGGGGTTCTATTATGAGTTTCTTCGGGTTAGCCATAGTTATTCTCCTCTCTCTGCAATTCTCGTTAAATATGCTGAATATTTCTCCAAAGTATTGTCAATCATTTCTTTAACCCCATTTGAAGTCTTGGTAGCTCCTGTGATGGCATCGAATTCTATAGGGACCACACTGCCGTTGTTCATGATTTGTTTGCCAGAAAATTGACCTTGGAACTTTTCGGTCGTAATCTCTCCGCCCAAGCCTGGTGTTTCCGATTTGTGTCCAAAGGTTGTACCCACAACAGTTTTACCATCAGCTGCAATGGCAAGGTAGCCCCAAATAGGACCCCAAAGGCCGTTGCCCTGCATGGGGATGACGCTGGTTTGACGGTCGATGACAAACACGGGCAAACCTGCCTCGTTTTCAGTGGGATTTCCATGCTCGTCCAATAGGAATTCCGATGTGCAGTGTTTCTCGAACATCAACGCCGCGTTTTTGGCGCTGACATCGGGAATGCCCGCCGCTGTAAGGATGCTGATGCGTTTCTCGTTCTTCTTGTTGCGGTCTTGGAAAGGCTGTAGCCACAAGGCCGTCACCGTGAGCAGCACCGCCACAATGACGATTAAAACAGTGGCGTACAAGAAGATATATCGATTGCTATTGACATCTTTCTTCATGACTTAACGGTTTTTGAGAGTTTTAAGGCACGATGTTGGCGCATTTTGATGTTCCTGGCCACCACGCAATGGTCGATGAGCGGGGCGAAGCAGTTCATGAGCAGGATGCTGAGCATCATACCCTCGGGATAGGCCGGGTTGATGACACGGAGCATCACGGCAAAAATGCCGATGAGCAGGCCATAGATCCACTTGCCCGTGTTGGTCTGCGCTGCTGTGACAGGGTCGGTGGCCATAAAGACCGCACCGAACATGAAGCCGCCCATCAGGTAATGGTAGTAGAACGGCACTTGCATGTATTCGTTGGCGCCAATGGCATTGAATAACAAGCCCATGAGACCACCACCAAGGACGACAGAGAGCATGATGCGCCAACTGGCGATACCCGTGAACAACAACAGAATGGCACCTAACAAAATGGCTATCACAGAGGTCTCACAGGTAGACCCGGGAATGGTTCCGATGAACATATCCAAGGCGGAAGCCGAAGGATGCATGCCAGCGGCCAGTTCAGCCAAAGGCGTGGCGCTCGTGATGGCGTCGGTGCCCCAGAGGTCGGCGGCAATCCATACGTTGTCGCCCGACATCCGAGTGGGATAGGCGAAGAAGAGGAAGGCGCGCGCCACCAAGGCGGGATTGAGGAAATTCATGCCCGTGCCGCCGAAGACCTCCTTGCCGATGATGACAGCAAAGGCCACGGCCAGAGCGAGTTGCCACAAAGGTGTGGTGACCGGCACAATCATCGGGATGATGAAACCTGTGACCAAAAAGCCTTCGTTCACCTCATGGTGACGTATCTGCGCGAAGGTGAATTCGATGCCCAAACCGACGATATACGACACTGCCAACATGGGCAGCATTCTCAAGAAGCCAAACCAAAGGCAGTACCACCAACTGGCCACTGTGCCCAATTCGTAAGGCCAATCCGTGGCGTGGAGCGAAGTCTGGTAGCCGATGTTCCACATGCCGAAGAGCATGGCGGGAACGAGGGCGATGACCACCATGATCATGGCGCGTTTCAAATCGATGGCATCGCGAACGTGGCTGCCACGCATGGTGACCCGATTGGGCGTGAAGGCAAAGGTATGGAAAGCTTCGTATGTGCTTTCCAGCCAAGCCCATTTCCCTTTAGGCTTGTGGGTCTCGAACCACTTTGCCAGTCCTTTAAACGCATTACTCTTCACTTTAGTTTCCTCACTCCTCACTCCTGACTTCTTACTCATGATAATCCCTCCTTTCTCAGTTTCTCCAATGCCTCACGGATGATTTGTTGGATGTCGGTTTTCGATGTGTCGATGAACTCGCAAAGGGCGAAGTCTTCGGGCTCGACCTCGTAAATGCCCAAGTTCTCCATCAGCTCGATGTCGCCGATGATGCAGGCCTTGATGAGTTGAGTGGGATAAATGTCGAAGGGGAAGACCCGCTCGAAATTGCCCGTGAAGACCAAGGGACGCAAGTCTCCGTGGGTGTTGGTGTCAAATTTCCAGAAGTTTTCGAAGCGCGGAAGCTCGATGCCCATGGGCTTGAAGGTGCTTTTCGGCATGAAGCCGCTGAGGAAGGTGCGCGAGAAGCTGAACTTCCTGAAGCCCGGCATCAGCCAGCCCATGAAGTCGTAATAGTCGCCTTCGGGGAGGATGCTCACCAAGTCGTCGTAGGCACTCAGGAAACCATCAGCGGTGATTTGTGTGCCGCTCAGGATGTCGCCCGAAATGACACGGTTTTCCTCTGTGGCATCGTTGGAATCCATCTTAGGATATTCATGGTTAAGCAGTTGTGCTTTGGTGATCTCAGCTAAACATGCCCCACTCTTTACACGGTAATAATGTGCGTTCTTGATATTGGGTCCAGCCACGGCGACAACGCGCTCAGGCTTGTAAATGCCCGTGGCAACCAATTCACCCAATACGGCAACGTCTTGCAGGTTCATCGTCCAGATGATTTCTCCTTTATTAATTGGGTCTATGTGGGCGATTTGTGTGCCGATGTTTCCAGCAGGATGAGGACCTTTGATGAAATGAGTTGAGAGTTGAGAGTTGGGAGTTGAGAGTTGTTTCGCCAATCTTTGATTGGGACGGAAACAAATATGGACTTCCCCATCCGTCAATTGCGTCAATGCTTCAAGGCCTTTGACCAACATAAACTCTTTGCCTTGCATGACAAAGTCGTAATCAGATGCCAGAGGTGCGCTACTGAAGGCGCTGACGAAAATGGCCTTGGGCTTGTCGTCGGGGTTGGCGATGGTGCCAAAAGGCCGTTGGCGCAGTTGGGTCCAAAGGCCACATTGCAACATAGCTTCTTTGATTGCCCCTGCATCCATTGAAGTTGGCAAGGATTTGAAATCCGAACTTGACAAACTAGTGGATTTGGAATCTGCTTCAACCACCACCTCCAACAATTTCCTTTTCTCCCCTCTCACAACAGCTTTCACCTGTCCACTGACGGGTGAAGTGAAGCGGATGCGTTCGTCGCCCTTGTCGCAAAACAAGGCATCGCCCACTGCCACCCTATCGCCTTCCTCGACAAGTAAACGAGGCGTGAGGCCCACAAAGTCTGTAGGCTTCATGGCATAGGTCGTGATGCTGCGCGCGTCGGTGAGGCGTTTCTCAGCCGCTCCACTGATGGGCAGGTCAAGACCTTTTCGTATCGTTATAGTCTCAGACATTTTATTGGAGGTTAAGCAAGGGATAGATCTGCTTCACAAAAAGATCCTCGGCATTCTCCTTGGTGACATGATGCAGGAGAAAACCGTCGTCACAAAGCGTCATGTTCGGCATCTCCTGGTTCATCATGGATCCAGTCTCGCACTTTACATTCACGCCATTGATGCACTCGTTGAAGCAAAAACTAGCTTTCAGTTCAATCAAGTCTTCGACATCATATTTCTTCAGCAAACTCTTGAATTCCTGAATCACGTCGTAAGAACCATTAAGGTGACACGAACTCCCAGTACAAATCTTTATTATCATGGTTTCCTTATTTAATTATTATACAAGCCACTTGTCTGCTAATTCGATATGTTTTTATCGTATCTATATCTCGCTGCAAAATTACGACA
>CAMHFN010000058.1 GCA_946184615.1 uncultured Bacteroidales bacterium | reverse complement strand
TGATCAAAGGCGTACGGGCATCGTCGATCAACACGGAGTCGACCTCGTCGACGATCGCGTAGTGGTGTTTGCGTTGCACCAACTCATCGGGGTTGCCGGTCATGTTGTCACGCAGGTAGTCGAAGCCGAACTCGTTGTTGGTGCCGTAGGTAATGTCACAGTTATAGGCGCGGCGGCGGGCGGCCGAGTTAGGTTCATGCTTGTCGATGCAATCCACGGTAAGACCGAGGAACTCGTACATGGCACCCATCCACTCCGAGTCACGTTTGGCCAGGTAGTCGTTCACGGTGACCACATGCACGCCTTTTCCGGCAAGGGCATTGAGGTAGACGGGCAGCGTAGCCACGAGGGTTTTACCTTCACCGGTAGCCATCTCCGCAATCTTACCCTGATGCAACACCGTACCACCGATGATCTGGCAGTCGTAGTGCACCATATCCCAGGTCACCATGTTGCCGCCAGCCATCCAGCTGTTTTTGAAATAGGCCTTGTCGCCCTCAATGGTGACATGCTCGTATTTCGAGGCCAACTCACGGTCCAGCTCGGTGGCGGTGACCTCAACGGTTTCATGCTCACAGAAGTACTTGGCAGCAGCTTTCACCACAGCAAAGGCTTGGGGCAGGATGTCGTTGAGGGCTTCCTCGATTTTATCCAGCTCACGTTTCTCAAGCTTGTCCACCTCGGTATAGACCTTTTCCTTTTCGTCGGGATCCATGTCGGGGTTGGCATCCACGCGGGCTTTCAGTTCGTTGATTTGGGCCACCTCATCGGCAGTTTTATTTTTGATATATTCTTGGAACTCAACCGTCTTATGGCGGATGCTATCGATGTCGAGTTTCACGATCTCCTCGTAGGCTTGGAGTGTCTTTTGAAGTATAGGCTGCAAGGCTTTGTTATCGCGTGAAGCCTTGTCGCCGAAGAGTTTCTTGAAAAATCCCATCTATTGTAGTATTTAGAATTAACAATTTAGAATTTAGAGATTGCCACTTGAGCAAAATTCGTGCAAAGGTACGGATTTTCCGTTTAATATGAAAATCTATGTCAAAAAGTCAGAAAACAAAAATATGCATAATTTGAACATGTCACGTCACAAAAAAAATAGTATTAAAAGAACTAACGCTATTTTTTCAACAACCTCGTGATGTTCTCGCGCAGGGAGCGGTCGGGATTGGGTGCGGGAGCCAGACCGATTGTGGTACCCTTATCAATAATAAAGTATTCAGGGAAAGTGCGCACCTCATACTGTTCAAGAAGCAGGATTTCATTGCCCAGATTCAGCAAAGGCCAGTCGTAACGATGTTCCTCAAAACGCTTGCGATGGCTGGCCAACTGGTCTTTCGTACTAATGGTGATCAGCTGCACGCTGTCCTGCCACTGATGATGCAAGTCGGCCAAGACCTCAAACTGATGATCCACCAGCCGTGAGCTATTCTCCACAAACTGCAACACCACTACTTTATCTTGAAAATCAGAGAGTTTCATGGTGTTTCCTGTTAGGTCCTTCAACTCAAAATCCACCGCTGGAGCACCAGGAGAAAACTTGTCAAAACGGCTCAACGTATTGGTGACAATGCCCTTGATTTCCTTTGACTTGCTGTGGCTGGCAATGGATTGCAATTGTCCCCTAACCCACTTCCGGCTTTGGAAATCTTCATAGTACAACCCTCGTAAATGGTAGATGTTAATCAAGTCGGTCAACTCAGGATTCCGTTTGGCAAACTCGACACTCATCTCATAATTCTTAAACAAGTCCTTGAACAAATCCATATAAGATTGACAAAGGAACAACACGGGTTTGCCATCGTAATACTCTTGAATCACCTTTTTGCCCCCATCGGCGTTGACAGCCATCTGAACTGAAGCAATTTTATAGGTATTGCATTGAAGCACATACGCGTCAGTAATGTCAAACTCGGCATCAATAGTCGCTCGGATAGAATCCAAATAACGGTACTGCCGGCGACGGAACAACTCATCGAAATAATTCAACACATAGTCGTCTACGATCTCTTCCGAGATGACCAACTGACGACAAACACCGTGGTCGGTGGCCGTCTTAACCTGCAAGGTGGGCAGGGGACGCTCGAAATACGACAACGAGGGGTCAGCCTCGGGGACCCCTATCTTGACATCGTATGACGCATCAGGAGCAACCACAAAATCAACACGGTCCAGCCCCACATACAGCCGGGCTGGCATGGTCTGGCTCACCTCACCTTCCAAGATGAAAAAGCCCTTGCTGTCGGCATGAGTCTCTGCCACCTTGGTCTCGTGCAGGTTGAGCAAATCATCGCAGACCATCAAACGCATCAGGGCATCCGGACGGTTAACGCGACCCGTGACAGTGACGTTCTGCGCAAGCAGCGACAAAAACGGCAAAAGAAACAATACGAATACGAAAAAACGCTTCATCTAAACTTTTTACTTCTTGCTTCTTACTTCTTCCAAATCAACCTCCTCTGGAACAAACCTGGAGGTGTCGCCACCATTTTTATAGATATCGCGCACCACGCTGGAACTAACGCCAACGAGTTCGCTTTCCGTAAGCAAAAATACTGTCTCCAGCTCGGGATGCAGACGTTTGTTGGCATGACAGATCATGTTCTCATACTCGAAGTCGCTTCCACTACGAAGGCCACGGATGATGAATCGTGCACCCACCTTCTTGCAGAAGTCGGCGGTGAGACCTTCATAACTTTCCACAACAATGTTGGGATAGTCGGCAAAGACCGCCTTCGCCCATTTGATACGGTTCTCCAGAGGGAAAGTGGAGCGTTTCTCCATATTGACACCTACAGCCACGTAGATGATGTCGAACATCGGCAGGGCTCTCAGCACGATGGAGCGATGCCCGAGGGTGATGGGGTCGAATGACCCAGGAAATACAGCGATTCGTTTCATAGTAAGCAGTATTTTTATTTTGTGTTTTTATTCTTCAAGGTCGTCGCATCCCTAGGATGCCAGCTCTGCAGGGATGCGTTTATTTTTGAGCTAATACCCGACGAAGCGGATGCTCCAACGTGTCGGCGATGGAGCGGTAGGTGTTTTTCAAAAACCATTCCAAATCGTATTCACTGAGGAAGGTGACCTCGGTGATGTCCTCGTCAGTCTGAGGCGTTGTATGCGAAGGATCATCGGTGGTCATCAAAAACCAGGAGGTCTGTTTCAGCCGCCATTCGTCCTCGTAAAGGTAGCAATGCCACGATGACGGCAGTTTTTCAACGATATTCAGGCCCGTGAGTCCCGTTTCCTCTTCCACCTCTCGAAGGGCGGCTGTGGCAGCGTCTTCCCCTTCTTCGATATGACCTTTGGGCAGGTCGGGGATTCCATGCCGCTCAATGGCAGCAAATTGACCTTCACAAACCACCACTCCCCCCGCAGCAGGAGCCAAATGGAAGGTACGGAGCAAGGCGGCGGAGAGCACCTCGGCATTCACCTTGTCGATGACGACATCTTCCTGAAGAGGCACCACCAACCACTGACGAAGAAAGTTATGGATTTTTTCAACTTCATAAGACTCTAATTCTAGGGAAGTTGCATCCAAAACCAAATTATTTTCATCGAGATTTGGAAAAATCAGTGCCCGTTGTTCGTAAAAAATCTTGTACATTTGTAACCTCAATAACGATTTTCAACCCGCAAAATTATACATTTTATGAAATATGACGACTCTGCGCTGATGTTAGCAACGCATCTTTTGCAAATCAAAGCCGTAAAACTCAGTCCCAACCAACCTTTCACTTGGGCTTCAGGACTGCATAGCCCGATTTATTGCGACAACCGGGTCACCTTGTCGTATCCCATGGTGAGGACCTTCATCCGTCAGCAGTTTGTAGAGCAACTGATGCAACATTACGGCAAACCCGATGTCATCGCGGGTGTGGCCACAGGCGGCATCGCTCAAGGCGCACTGGTGGCGCAGGAGTTGGGGTTGCCTTTCTGCTATGTACGTTCCGAGAAAAAATCGCACGGAATGCAAAACCAAATTGAAGGGGTCGTCGAATCAGGCCAGTCGGTCATCGTCATTGAGGATTTGGTCTCCACGGGCAAGTCAAGTTTGCTGGCGGTCGATGCCTTACGTGAAGCCGGGGCCAACGTCAAAGGGATGCTTGCCATCTTTACCTATCAACTGCCTGCCGCTGAGGAAAACTTCAAGGCCAAGGAATGCCCATTGCATACCCTTACCAACTATGAGACATTGATTTACAAGGCCATAGAAGAGAATTACATTACCGAAGCCGACCAAAAGTCATTGATGGAATGGCGAAAAGACCCACAAGCTTGGTCTGACAAGTGGGAAGTGGAAAGGCGTTAGCCCTCAACGAAGCGGAGCGAATTAAAGTTGAGCGTAGAAAACGGAAAACTTCTCAATTAAAACTGATTTCCTTTATATCATAAACGAACCTGTTTCCTGACGCGTCTAGGGTTTCCAAACGACCGAAGGAATCTATTCCTGTGATATACCTTGTTACTATCGCACCGTCGACCCAATAGTCGGCCCAAGTGTGGTAACGGTACATTCGATTTAGATAGGCCTTTTTGATGCTAGTGGCACCTTCTACGGTACGAAGTAGTTGTATACGTTGGTCAACAGCAGCGACCAGTTGATGCAGAAGGGGTTCCGTCTCCACGTTGCCGCCCAGAATCATCTTCAAGGAGATGGGATGCGAAGGCCATTCTTGAAATTTCATCTGATTGACATTCAAACCGATACCTATCACCGAAGTTCCCATATCCATTCCA
>CAMHFN010000057.1 GCA_946184615.1 uncultured Bacteroidales bacterium | reverse complement strand
GGACTGACGAAGAGCAGAATACCATCCGTAACATCATTGCGGACGAGTACAAGACCGAGGGTGAACTCCGTGGTGAGGTCCAGATGAATATCAAGCGTTTGATGGACATCGGCTGCTACAGAGGCATCCGTCATCGTGCCGGCTTACCTGTGCGCGGACAGAGCACAAAAAACAACGCACGTACCCGTAAGGGCCGTAAGAAAACTGTCGCTAACAAGAAGAAAGCTACCAAGTAATTTAGGTAGTTGGATCATATTAAATCTAACAAATCACAAAAACAACAAATGGCAAAGACCAGTAAAGTTACCAAGAAACGTGTTGTTAAGATCGAAGCTACAGGCATGGCCTTCGTTAAAGCTACGTTCAATAACATCATCATTTCCTTGACCAACAATGAAGGACAAGTCATCTCTTGGGCATCAGCAGGCAAAATGGGCTTCAAGGGTTCCAAAAAGAATACCCCATACGCCGCACAAATGGCCGCTGAGGAATGTGCCAAGACCGCATACGACTTGGGATTACGTAAAGTTAAAGTTTATGTTAAAGGACCTGGCGCAGGACGTGAATCAGCCATCCGTGCCATCCATTCCATGGGTGTTGAAGTGACCGAAATCATCGATGTCACCCCGCTGCCCCACAATGGATGCCGTCCTCCAAAGCGCAGAAGAGTGTAATCGTTGAACAATTAAATAGTTAGAATTATGGCAAGATATACAGGTCCAAAAACGAAGATTGCTCGTAAGTTCGGAGAACCCATCTATGGTTCCGACAAGTATTTTGAAAAGAGAAATTATCCTCCGGGAATGCATGGCGCCAATAAGAGAAGAAAGAAAGTCTCTGAATACGGCACCCAGCTTCAGGAGAAGCAAAAAGCCAAATATACCTACGGCGTTCTCGAGAGACAGTTCCATAAGACGTTCGAACTGGCTCGTAGAAAGGAAGGCGTTACCGGCTTGATTCTGATGCAACTCCTTGAATCACGCCTCGACAATGTCGTGTATCGTCTCGGTATCGCCCCCACCCGTGACGCCGCTCGCCAACTCGTGAGCCACCGCCACATCACCGTCAATGGTGAAATCCTCGGTATCCCCTCATACCTCGTTAAGGTAGGCGATATCGTTGGCGTCCGCGAAAAGTCAAAGAGCTTGGAAATCATCACCAATTCACTCGAAGGTCACTCCAACCGCTTCAGCTGGCTGGAATGGGACGGCGAGAGAATGTGCGGCAAGTTCATGAGCTACCCCGTCCGCGAAGATATTCCGGAAAACATCAACGAACAGCTCATCGTCGAATTGTATTCTAAGTAATTTGTTGATTGTTAACCTGGTAAATAATAAAATAACACTAGACCAATATGTCAATATTAGCGTTTCAAAAACCTGAAGAGGTAGTGATGGTCGAATCAACCGACACCAAAGGCGTGTTCGAGTTTCGTCCTCTTGAACCAGGTTTCGGTACAACCATCGGCAATGCATTGAGAAGAATCCTTCTCTCCTCCCTCGAGGGCTTTGCCATCACTTCAATCCGTATTGACGGTGTCAGCCACGAGTTCGCTTCCATCGACGGTGTCATCGAAGATGTCGCCGACATGGTGTTGAACTTCAAACAGGTCCGCTTCAAACAGCAAGTGCTTGAAGAAACCCACGAGAAAGTGAATGTCGTTATCAGTGGCCAAGAAGAGTTCAAGGCTGGTGATATCAACAAGTTCCTCAACGTGTTCCAAGTGCTGAACCCCGAACTGGTGATCTGCCACATGGATCCTTCCGTCAAGTTGAACATCGAACTCAACATCGGAAAGGGCAGAGGCTATGTTCCTGCTGACGAGAATAAAGTGGTTGGCGCACCTGTCGATACCATCGCTATCGATTCCATATACACCCCTATTCGCAACGTGAGCTTCAAGGTTGAAAACTATCGTGTGGAACAGAAGACCGACTACGAAAAACTCGTGATCGAGATTCTCACCGACGGCTCCATTAACCCCAAGGATGCCCTGAAGGAAGCCGCCAAGATCCTCATCTATCACTTCATGCTCTTCTCCGACGAGAAGATCACCCCCGTGCTGGACGAGAAGACGGTTACCGAGGAGTTCGACGAAAGCTCGCTCCATATCCGTCAGCTGCTTAAGACCAAGTTGGTCGACCTGGATCTTTCGGTCCGCGCCCTCAACTGCTTGAAAGCCGCTGAAGTTGAAACGCTTGGTGAACTCGTCGCTTTCAACAAGCAAGACCTGCTCAAGTTCCGCAACTTCGGTAAGAAGTCGCTCTCTGAACTGGAAGAGCTTGTCCGCAGCAGAGGCCTTGAGTTCGGTATGAATGTCAGCAAGTATAAATTAGATAAGGAATAAGAAAGATGAGACACAATAAGAAATTCAATCACTTGGGAAGAAAAAGCGCTCACCGTAAGGCTATGCTCTCCAACATGGCTTCATCGCTGATTCTTAACAAACGCATCATAACCACCGTTGCCAAGGCTAAAGCCTTGAGAGTGTATGTTGAACCGTTGATCACCCGTTCTAAGGAAGATAACACCTCCAACCGTCGTCTTGTTTTCAGCTATCTGCAAAACAAGTTCGCCGTGACGGAGTTGTTCCGTGAGATCAGTACCAAGGTCGCTACCCGTCCCGGTGGCTACACCCGCATCATCCGTATGCCTAACATGCGTGCTGGCGACGCCGCCGACATGTGCATGATGGAACTCGTTGACTACAACGATGTCTACACCAACGAAGCCAAGAAGGCTCCGAAGGCCAAGACCACCCGTCGTTCCAAGAAGTCGACCAAGGCTGAGGCAGCTCCTGCCGAGGCTCCGGCTGAAGCTCCGGTTGAAGAAACCAAGGAGTAATACGACAGAAGTCAGAAGACAGAATTAGAGACGTGCTATGGTGCGTCTCTAATTTTTTTTGGCTTTTTCCAGGAAATTCCTATCTTTGCTTCATGTTTTTCTAAAATCTATTTGTTATGAAAAGAATCTATCTGTTTTTTGCTATGCTGCTGATGCTGTCGGTGACGGTGTTTACCAGCTGTGAAAATGAGTTGCCGCCTACGGTTCGCACCGAATTGGTGAGTCAGATTACCGAAACCAGTTGTGTGGTTGACGGTGAGATTGTCGACCAAGGGAGTAGTGTCGTGATTTTTGATGGCGTGTGCTGGGGCACCGAAATTGATCCCGACACCGTGGGCAATCACATGAGTTTGTTCAACGAGCACGTTGGTTTTAGTTATGAAATCACGGGATTGAACCCTGAAACGGATTATTATGTACGCGCTTATGCCGTGAATCTCTTTGGGATTGGCTATGGTGAAAGCGTGAAATTCACCACCCTGCCTGCCAACATCGTAATAGAGGAGTTGCCAGTGGTTTCCACCGATGAGGTGCAGGAGATTACCGAATCCACTGCTTTGTGCGGCGGAAAGGTGATTTCGGAGGGTTCTGAAAAGGTGACGGAAATAGGCCTTTGCTGGAGCATTCATCCCAATCCGACGATTGAGAGCATGCATTGGACCGTCCATGTAGGAGAAGAATTCAATCATGTGATCCAAGACTTGACGCCCAGCACCACTTATTATGTGAGGGCTTATGCCATCAGCAGTTTGGGTATCGGTTATGGCAACGAAGTGAACTTCACGACACTTGACGACCCCAATTTTATCCCTGATGGGGCACTCAGTGGCGTGTTTACGCTCAGTGAGCATAAAAAAATCCGTTTCTCACGGGGGAATTTGCAGTATCAAGCTTCCAGTGACACGTGGCGTTTTGCAGAAAACCAATGGGATTATGTAGGCACCCATTTCCAGGGTAACAACGGTGGTTACGGCGGAACTGTCGAAGGCAGTGACAACGCGGATTTGTCATCCAATTATGACGGTTGGATTGATTTGTTTGGCTGGGGAACGAGTGGCCACAACCATGGAGGCCTGTGCTATCAGCCTTGGTCAAACAGCGCTGACAATACCAATTATTACGCTTACGGACAAATGGAAAACCACTTGTATGATCAGACCGGAGAAGCTGATTGGGGCTGCAATGCCATCAGCAACGGCGGTAACCAAGCCAACTATGGCTGGAGAACACTGACGTTTGGAGAGTGGTTGAATCTGTTCGCCTATACGGACACGCCTTCGGGTATTCGTTATGCCAAAGCGAATGTGAACGAGGTGAACGGTGTGGTCCTGCTTCCCGATGACTGGAGCTCGAGTTACTATCATTTGAGTCAAGTGAACGATCCCGAAGGCCAATTCTCCAGTAATACGATTAGCGCCGACGACTGGAAGAGCATGGAAGAGCACGGTGCCGTATTCCTCCCGGTTTCAGGCTGCCGTTTTACTGGCTTTATGTATATTGAGGGTGTAAATACCATGGGCCGGTATTGGTCGTCAACCCGAAGTGACACAAACACTTCGTATTGCATGTCCTTTAGAGACGGAGAGGCCATCACCTTAACCTATAAGGATCGTTCCTATGGACAAGCGGTTCGTTTGGTTCTCCAAGTGAAATAATCATAGCGTATATTTTTTGCTTTAAAGTACTGTTGGAGAGCCTTTTGCGAGGCTCTCCAATTTTTTTGAAAAAATATTTTCGATTTTTGTTGTTTGTATCGGGAAAAGCTGTAATTTTGCAGCCGTTTTCGCCCCGCGGGGAAGACAAGCGGGAAGACAGGGGCGGAGTTCTTTGAAAGTCTGAAGCCAGCATAAGAAGCAAGCAAGGTAAACTTGAAAGCAACAGCGGAACCCTAAACAGGATAATTAAAAAGTACAACAATAATACAATGAAGAGTTTGATCCTGGCTCAGGATGAACGCTAGCGGCAGGCCTAATACATGCAA
>CAMHFN010000056.1 GCA_946184615.1 uncultured Bacteroidales bacterium | reverse complement strand
AACTCGCGCACCAGCTTCTTAGGAGTCGTGTTGGCCTTGGCAAAGTGACCTTGCTCGGCCTTGGAGGTGTTTTTCACCTTCTTCTCGTCGAAACCTAGCTGGATAGCGCTGTAACCGTCCTTCTCAATCGTTCTGACTTGGGTGACCACGCATGGACCAGCCTCGATGACCGTAACCGGAATCATTCGACCGCTCTCGTCGTAGATGCTTGTCATCCCAATCTTTTTTCCTAGTAATCCTGACATTGCTACTTAGCTTTAATTTTTTGTACTAGATAGGTTTTTTACAATTTGATTTCTACTTCCACACCACTGGGGAGCTCCAGCTTCATCAGTGCGTCGATCGTCTGCGAAGTCGAGTTGTAGATGTCGAGCAAACGCTTGTAGGTCGAAAGCTCGAACTGCTCTCTTGACTTCTTGTGAACGAAAGTGGAACGCAAGACAGTGAAGATCTTCTTGTTTGTCGGCAACGGAATAGGTCCGCTGACCACTGCTCCAGTCAACTTAATCGTGTTCACAATCTTCTGGGCTGACTTGTCAACCAAGTTGTGATCATGCGATTTCAATTTAATTCTAATTCTCTGGCTCACAATAATTATTATTTAAGATTTGTATTTCTTAGTTGATGAAATAAATTCCTTTTGCTTTCTTGATCACGATGTCGGCAATGGCCGCCGGCACCGGAGCGTAGTGGCTGATCTCCATGTTAAACGTGGCATGGCCCGAAGTAATCGAGCGCAGCGTGGTAATGTAACCAAACATCTCCGCCAGCGGCACGTCGGCCTTGATGACCTGGAAGCCGATATTGGCGTTGACCTCACGCAATATGGATCTCTTTTTATTCAAATCGCCCGTGACATCTCCGATATATTCGTCAGGGCAATGAATCTCGACTCGCATGATAGGTTCCGTAAGGACGGGGCCTGCCTTGAGGCCTGCCTCCTTGAAGCCGATGCGGGCGCACGACTCGAATGAGAGGGCATCGCTATCGACTGGATGGAACGAACCATCGGTGACGACGACTTTGGCACCTTCGACAGGGAATCCTGCCAGCACACCGTTGGAGAGGGCTCCCTTAAAGCCTTTCTCAATGGCCTGCATGAACTCGCGGGGGATGGCACCATTCTTAACTTCATCGACAAACTGCAAACCGTTGACACCTTCGTCAGCGGGACCCATAGTGAACTCAATATCAGCGAATTTACCCTTGCCACCGGTCTGTTTTTTATAGACTTCACGGTGCTGAATTGTGAATGTAAAGGTTTCCTTATATGCGACCTGTGGACGACCCTGGTTGACTTCAACGCCAAATTCTCTTCTGAGACGGTCGATAATAATATCAAGGTGTAATTCGCCCATTCCTGACAGAATGGTCTGGCCCGAGTTTTCATCGAGGTGTACGAACAAGGTGGGGTCCTCCTCAACCAGCTTGGCGAGTGAGGACTCCATCTTGTCGATATCAGCAGTTGTCTTAGGCTCGATCGCGACATTCACCACTGGATCAGGGAACTTGATATTCTCAAGCACCAGTGGTTTGTTTTCGACGGTCAAAGTATCGCCGGTACGGATGGTCTTGAATCCGATAGCCACGCCGATGTCGCCTGCGGAGATCTCCTCCATGGGCGTCTGTTTGTTGGCGTTCATCTGAACGATCTTGGCAATGCGTTCACGCCTGCCCGTTCCGGTGTTCAAAACCGTTTCGCCGGCTTTCAGGGTGCCTGAATAGACGCGGAAGAAACAGATACGACCGACGAAAGGATCGGTGGCGATCTTGAATGCCAGAGCGCAGAGCGGACCTTCTGGGTCGGCCTTGCGGATTTCCTCTTGTTCGGTCTTGGGGTTGATGCCGGTCACATGGTCGACATCAAGTGGGCTGGGCAGATAGTTGACGATACCGTCAAGGAGCATCTGCACGCCTTTGTTCTTGAAGGAGGCGCCGCAGAACACGGGGCAGATGTTGAGTGCCAGGGTCTCCTTGCGGAGCTGTGCGATCAACTCTTCCTCGGTGATGCTGTCGGGGTCATCCATGTATTTCTCGAACAAAGCCTCATTGTCTTCGGCGGCACCTTCGATGATCATGGTGCGGTATTTGGCTACCTCTTCTTTCATGTCATCGGGGATGGCCACTTCTTCAAAATGAGAGCCATTGTCTTCCTCGTCCCACACGTAGGCTTTGTTTTTCAGCAGGTCGACCACGCCGACGAAGCTGTCTTCAACGCCGATAGGCAGCTGAAGCGGAACAGGATTGGCGTGCAGGCGTTCACGGATTTCGTCGATGACTTTGAAGAAATCCGCACCTGCGCGGTCCATTTTGTTGACAAAGCAAATACGGGGCACTCTGTACTTGTCAGCCTGGTGCCACACGGTTTCCGACTGAGGCTCAACGCCGCCCACAGCGCAGAAGATGGCGATAGCGCCATCGAGGACGCGGAGCGAGCGCTCCACCTCCACTGTGAAATCCACATGGCCGGGGGTGTCGATAATATTGATTTTGTAAGCCTCGTTGTTGAGGTGCCAGAATACCGTGGTGGCAGCTGAAGTGATGGTGATTCCGCGTTCCTGCTCCTGGACCATCCAGTCCATGGTGGCAGCACCGTCGTGAACCTCACCGATCTTATGGCTACGTCCTGTATAATAGAGGATACGCTCGGTCGTCGTCGTCTTACCAGCATCGATGTGAGCCATGATGCCGATATTACGCGTAAGGCTGAGGTTGTTTCTATTTTCAGTGACGTTTGCCATGATTGCTAATACCTTATCTTATTAATTAGAATCTGAAGTGCGAGAAGGCCTTGTTGGCGTCAGCCATGCGGTGGATCTCTTCCTTCTTCTTGAAGGCTGCACCCTCTTCCTTGTAGGCTTGCATGATTTCCGAAGCGAGTTTCAGGGCCATCGACTTCTCGTGACGTTTACGAGCGTAGTTGATCAGGTTCTTCATACCGATGCTCTGCTTACGGGCAGGACGGATCTCAGAAGGAATCTGGAAGGTGGCACCACCGATACGGCGGCTGCGGACCTCGACCTGAGGGGTGACGTTGGCCAGGGCCTTCTTCCACACCTCAACAGGATTCTCGTTGAGTTTCTCCTCAATGATGTCCATAGCTTCGTAGAAAATCTCATAAGCCAGATTCTTCTTTCCTTTGAGCATGATGTTGTTCACGAACTTCGTGACCTGCACGTCATTGTACTTCGGATCTGGAAGGATGATTCTCTTTTTTGGTTTTGCTTTTCTCATTTCTCAAAAAGTCTTAATTGTTTACTTGCCTTTTACTTCTTTGCGGCGGTTTTCTTAGGTCTCTTAGCGCCATACTTGGATCTGCGCTGACGACGTCCGTCGACACCGGCGGTATCCAAAGCACCACGGATGATGTGGTAACGGACACCCGGGAGGTCCTTCACACGGCCGCCTCTGACCATGACGATAGAGTGTTCCTGCAGGTTATGGCCTTCACCGGGAATGTAGCAGTTGACCTCTTTTTGGTTGGTCAAACGCACCCTGGCAACCTTACGCATAGCTGAGTTAGGTTTCTTAGGGGTCGTCGTGTAAACACGCACACATACACCGCGACGTTGAGGGCATGAATCCAACGCGGGAGACTTGCTCTTGTCGATCAATTTCTGGCGCCCTTTGCGCACTAATTGTTGAATAGTCGGCATTTTGTTAGGTTTAGTTTAATTGTTTGTTTATCAATCCTATTTTTTGGACAATATTTTTTTGCTCAAGCTGAACACAGCTCAAGATTCACGATTTTTCAAGATGTAGTCAGGGAGATTTTCGGCCATAATTCAGGCCTGAAGTCTATAAACCCACGATGCAACCGCATTGTTTGACACTTTTGTCCGCATCGCGCAGAGACCTATAACGGTTTAGTTTTCAGGTCCCCGACCATATCTATTCAAAAGGATAAACCTTTCACTAATTCAGCGGCGCAAAAGTACAACTTTTTCCTTTATCAACAATAGTTTTCGATAATTTTTTTCAAAAATTTTTGATTATTAATAAAACCTTGTAAATCAAAAAGATAATTAGAGAAATCGAAAGAAAAAGCCAAGAAAAAAGCCCTCGAAGCAACGAACACCTCAAATAAATCCTCAAAAAATAACGCAAAACTCGATAAAAAAAAGAAAAAAGAGACGTTTAACAAACGCCTCTACTTCTTACTTCCGTCTTCTGTCTTCTGTCTTCTAAACCTAGTATTTCACAAACCGATCCTCTCCGTTGCTTAGACCGAGCAGCTCACTTCGACCGAAAAGAAGGAAGATCTTTTGGTTCCAGATCAGTTCCCATAGGATCCGACTCACGCGGACCTGGTCTTCTGCCGAAAGTTCTTCACTGATCAAAATCGTGTTTTCATCCGTTTTCTTCACCCGATGTTCCTGGAACCCTATCTGAACAAGTTGGTAGCATAAATTGACAAAGGTAATGCCTGTGGTATGGTCACGGCTGTCCATCACCATATTGATTCTTTCTTTAAGCTCCTCGTTGTTGTAGTCGAGTTTTACTGGATTGGAATCGTAATTCATAACGTTGTGTTTTGTTTTCGTGGTACAAATTTAAGGATTATTCCGAAGAATCCAAAAAAAAGATGTAAAAACGATAACAATTCGCTATTTTTGCACCTTAATATATTAATAAGCCATGGTAAAAAGTTTACTTTTCGTTTGGTTGATTGGCGTCGTATCGTTTTTTGCGCTATGGGCAGTCATAGCACTGGTGGTCAGGCGCATCAGCGAGAAGAAAGAAGCGAGAGAACAAACAGATGAAGCAAGTTCCAATCCACCCAAGAGCTAAAGCATGATTTTTTAAAAGTTGTTAGAAATCCCTTTCCTTGTTCCCCCATCTCTGATTTTTTTCGTATCTTCGCACTCTCAAAAGATTCTCGAATCTTTAAAATCCTTAAATTGAATTTTTAAATCTTTAAATAATGAAATTTGACGTCATCGTTATCGGCAGCGGCCCAGGAGGCTATGTGGCTGCCATCAGAGCATCACAATTAGGAAAGAAAACCGCTGTGGTCGAGAAGGCCGAAGTGGGTGGCATCTGCCTCAACTGGGGCTGCATTCCCACCAAAGCCCTGCTGAAGAGCGCACAGGTCTATACCTATATCAACCACGCCGAAAATTACGGCATCAAGGTGGAAGGCGAAGTGAAACCCGACATGGAGGCCGTGGTGGCACGCAGCCGTGGCGTGGCTGAGACCATGAGCAAAGGTGTGCAATACCTTCTCAAGAAAAACAACGTAGAGGTCATCGCTGGCTACGGCAAACTAACCGCCGACAAACAGGTCGAGGTGACTGATGCTGAAGGCAACAAGACCCTCTATGAATCCGACCATATCATCCTCGCCACCGGATCACGCGTCCGTGAATTACCCGCCCTGCCCATCGATGGCAAGAAGATCATCGGCTACCGCCAAGCCCTCGTTTTGGACAAACTGCCCGAGAGCATGGTCGTGGTTGGATCGGGTGCCATCGGCTCGGAGTTCGCCTTCTTCTTCACTTCCATGGGCGTGAAAGTCACCCTCGTGGAGTTCCTGCCCAACGTGGTGCCCAACGAAGACGAGGAGGTCTCCAAGCAAGTGGAACGTGCCTTCAAAAAGCTGAAGATGACCGTGATGACCGAAGCCTCGGTGACGCATGTGGACACCTCAGGCGAGAAGTGCGTGTGCACCATCGCCACCAAGAAGGGCGAGAAGACCGTGGAGGCCGACATCGTGCTCAGCGCCGT
>CAMHFN010000055.1 GCA_946184615.1 uncultured Bacteroidales bacterium | reverse complement strand
CGGTCGGTGTATTCGAAGTCGGCCAAATCGCCCAAGGGTTGGTATTCGTTGGGTCCCCAGCCATAGAGGTAGGCTTCGTTGCCGGCGCGTTTCGGGCGACGGATACACTCGGGCGAGTTTTCGTCCACGCTGATGACATAACGCTCATAGTAATGCTCGTTGGCGCGGAGATAGTCGGGGTCGTCCCATTTCCCCGTGGCTTCGGCATGGCGGATGGCCTCTTGGTCTTCTGCCGACATGTATTTGATGAGGCGGTGCTGCTCGCTGGCCCACAGCGAGCTGGAGGCATGGCCCGAAGAGAGGATGACCGACTTGATGCCCTTGGGCTGGCAGTCGATGATGTAGGCGATGGCCTGCATGGCGCCCCACGACTGGCCGAGGAGGTGGAGCTGGTCGAGGTGCAGGTGCTCGCGCAAGGCGATGAGCTCGTTGATCCAGGTCTCTTGGGTCCACAGTTCGGGATGGCCGTCGAGGTAGGAGTTGCCGCAGCCGATTTGGTCGTAGGAGATGACCTGACGGCCCGTGTCGGCGATGCGGTCCAGCACTTCGAAATAGTTGTGCGTGCTGCCTGGTCCGCCATGCAGACAAAGCAATGCAGGCTTGTTTGAAGGTTCACCGACAATGCGGTAGTAAGTCTGGTAGCCGAGATATGGCATATAGCCTTCTTGGATGGGGTGATGATCTTCCATTAGTTTATTCTGTTTTGTTGTTTGTGGTTTCTTTAGCCAGCATCTTTCCTCTGAGGTGCTTCAAAGCCGCTGGAAGTTCCTCGGGTTCCATCAGCTGAAGGGTGGCGTTGATTTCTTCGAGCAGCTCGGGATAATGTACACTCTGTGCGTAGGCCAATTTGATGGCTAAGCTCTTCACGCCGATGGGTTCATCGGAAAGAATGGCGTTGAAGCAGAAATCGAGGAAATCGGTGCGGAGGTGGTCGGGGTCGAAAGAGGTTCGATCCAATAGGTTCATGATCAGGCGGCGTTTGGTGGTGCTTGCCGTGCGCATGGCCTCGTCGATGAGGATGTTTTGGCGTTCGGACAACCAAGCGTCGGCTGTTTTGGGCAAATGCGTCAACACCCAGGCAGCGTTGTCGGAAGTGCGCTTGTCGGGGTCAAAAAGCAACTGAAACAATTCCTCTTTGATGTCGGTTTGGGCCAAAGCTTTGGCATCGTAGCCGCTGATTCTATTTGATAATATCGTCTTCAGTGCTGACATGTTTTTTGAATCATACCGCAAAGCTATGTTTTTTTATGATAAGATGAACGATCAGTTTGAGACGATGTTTAAGCGCTGGAAGCAATGAACATACGATAAGCCATTTTATGCTTGTTCGTTGGGCTGTACCTCCAAGTCGTGTAGAACTTGCTCCAACGTCAGTTCCACGTCGGGTTTGACAAAGACTTCTTCGACGACGAAATAGATCACCGAACTGAAGATGGCAAAAACCAAGATGAAAAAGAACCTGCTGAAGGCTTGAGCTGAGAAACCAGTCACAAGAAGAAGAAAGATTCCTAAAGCCAAAAAGGATGACGAGAAAAAGATGAACAGGATTTTCCTTGTCCTTTTATAGGTCTTGATGATTTTGTGGGTTTGCGAGGTAAAGTCTGCCACATCTAACGGTTCGGCATAGATTTTCTTGGTTTTCAGATAGACATACAAGTTCAATGCGATCACGCCTAAGCACCAAATTAGGATCCATAGTCCTCCGAAGGTGAAAACCAAAGGAGATAAAACGATTGCCACAATGATTCTGATGAGCAACCTCCTCTGCATTTTCGACACGCTCTTTTTTGTGGCATTGCTGAGCATGGTCTCGCTGACAATGGCTTCGCCTTCGAGTTTCTTGTTCAACACGTCCAGTTGCGCCCGCATTTCTTCCAGTTCGTTGTTTTCCATCGTTTTGCGTCTTTAATCGTTCGACATTTTCTTGAGCTGTTCCCTGATTCTAACCAGTTTTACCGAGACATTCTTGGTGGAGATGCCGATGATCTGACCGATTTCTTCGTAGCTCAGGTTTTCCAACCAAAGCAGGATGATGGCCCGGTCAACCATGCCTAATTTGTTGATGCGGCGGTAGAGTTGCTGAATCTGCTTGGTGTCGTCGTCGGTGTCGGTGAAGAGGTTGATGTCCATGTTGAAGGGCACCGTCTCGACATGGCGTTTTTTCTTGCGTTCGAAAGTGAGACAAGTGTTGAAACTGACGCGCCAGATCCAAGTCTTCACATCGCATTTTCCCTGAAACGAGTCGAAGCC
Organism: uncultured Bacteroidales bacterium; assembly: GCA_946184615.1. GTDB lineage: Bacteria > Bacteroidota > Bacteroidia > Bacteroidales > F082 > Limimorpha. The sequence continues at coordinate 3,656 of CAMHFN010000055.1, read as the reverse complement.
TCGCCAAAGGTTGATGAGCGTCTCCTGAAATAGGTCGTTGGCTTCTTCCTGGTCCTTCGAAAAGAGGTAGCACACGGTGAATATCGTGTTTTTGTGCCTTTTGACGAGGTCGGAAAAAGCCTTTTCTTTCTCTTTCATGGTTTTGAATCGTTTGCCTATTAGACGCAATAATGACAGAAAAACTACAAAATTCGTTTTTTTGCCAGCATTTTTTCTCCGAGATGCTTCAAAACCGTAAGAAGCAAACCGCCGCCACGATGGGTTACTTCACCACAAACTTCGTTGTTTCAAGAATTCCTTCGCTTTTGACTTGTAAGAAATAAACGCCCTTTTGCAAACCAGCAACGGAAATGTTGCCATTCGTGGTTCCTGAAGTTACCTCTTGGCCTAACACATTGAAAATGGAATAGTATGCTGTTTCCAAAGGAAGGTTATTCAGATAAAGCATGTCGGAGGCCGGATTGGGATAAACTTCAAGTTGCTTTTGGGAATAGGATTCGTGAACGGTTGTAGGCGGTGTAGTCGTAGGGATGATGTTTAAGATGATTCCCTCTAGTTTGGTCAATCCGTAAAAGAAATTGGGATCAGGGATATCATACCAGTTGTCGTATGACCCACCGTAACCGAAGTTCATGTGGAACTTGCCGTCCGACTCGCGATAGCCGTCGACGACGACATTGTGTCCAGCCGTTCCAGCGGGATTCTCGACAGCCAGGTGGGCAGGATAACCTGCCTTTAGATTGGAGATCAAAGTGGCATACATCAGGGAGTCGGGTTCGCGAAACAGCACGCAATCTGTAAAACCAAAGCGTTGGTAAGCCTCAAAAGCCTGATTTACTGCGTATGTGCCGGAACCGTATGATTCCGAGGCCGTATAGACTTGTGTGAGGGCCGTGCCGCAAGCAAAAACCACGGCAGCAGCCAGCTTGTCGCTAAGTTCCTCGTGGCGCTGGAAAGTGGCATCTACGGAGTCCAGCATCTCGTTCAACTGTGGGAAAGAAAGGAACGAATAAGCCGCCCAATCATCGTCAATATGAAAATTGCGACCGGCGTAACTGGAATAATAGTCATCGCCATCGTCAAAACGGGTGTTTTGCGTCGTTTGCAGATAATTGATAATCTGCCCCATGGCAACGGCAGGACACCCAGCATAACTATGGGCGTAATTCTCAAAAGGATCTGCTGGACAAAATTGATTGTAAGGATGATTCTGTGTCCAATGTGATTTAAGGAGAGGACTCTGCGCCCAGCCATTCAAAGCGCAAAACGCAATTAGTAAGAAGGATAGTGTTTTTGACATTTCGCTCAAATTTGATTTACATCGCAAAACTACAACTTTTTCATTTTCAATGGTAATTTGATTTTAGATTGTCCATGTAATTGTCCACATTTGGGTTTCGTTTCGGAACGAATAATCATGTAATTTTGTTGTCAAATTGATATGGACAAAATGGCATACCTATCAATAAGGTCACCTTACCCATATCCTTCCAGTTCCATCATGTCCAGATGGACGGTGGACATGGAGCCAGATTTTTGGATGAATTACAAAAAACCATGAATGCACTATGACAACCTGCAAAACAAGACAGAACTATATAAAACAATGAACATAAGATTAGAACAACCGCAAGATTGGCGTGAGGTGGAAAACCTGACACGCGAGGCATTTTGGAACGTCTACCGCCCAGGATGCACGGAGCATTATGTGCTCAACCAATATAGACACAATCCCGACTTCATTCCTGAATTGGATTTCGTGATGGAGGAGGATGGCAAAATCATCGGCCATGTGATGTTTTCGAAAGCCGAAATAATCCTTGACGACGGCAGCCACTTCCCTTCATGGACTTTTGGACCCATAAGCATTAACCCTGACTACAAACGCAAAGGCTATGGGTTGAGACTCCTAAACTATGCGTTGGAGAAGGCTCGTGAGATGGGCATCGGCCTGCTCCAAATGGAGGGCAACATCGACTTCTACCGTCACGCAGGTTTCGACCTCGCCAGCAAACTTCACATCCATTACCATGATATGCCGCAGGACGAAGAAGTGCCTTTCTTCCTCGCCCAAGAACTGATTCCTGGCTATTGGGGCAATCGCGAGGGCACTTATTGCCCTCCCCAAGGATATTTCGTTGCTGATAAAAACCCAGAGGCTTTCGAGGCTTACGAAGCCGCTTTCCAAAAGAAAGTAAAAACTTTGCAGCCAGGCCAATTACCTCAATTCTGTCAGAGTTGCGGTAAGCCGCTCTCCAAGAACGAGGATTGCGGAACGAATACCGACGGCGGCACTAATTTCAACTACTGCAAGGATTGTTATGCTGATGGCAAGATCTTGAAAGTATAAAACCACATCGTTATGGAAATATCAAATTGGTTTAAGGGCTTCGAGAAAGGCATTGCACAGCTTTCACCAGAACAACGGTCAGTTTTCTTCGCGGAATGCGGAAAGAACTGTGTGAAAGGCGGTACGCTTTCGGTTTACCAAAAACTCTATGAGGACGCTAAAGGTGACATGGATGTTTTCTTTGAGATGGCCAATGATTTGCCCGGAGTGAAAGGTGAGGTCGTCGAGAAAGGTCGTGTCTATCGGCTTGTCTTTTTGGAATGCACTTGTGAATTGTGCAAAAAAGGATATGTCACAACACCTTTGCTCTGTGAATGTTCGCGCCAAAGCGTGATGTATTCGATGCAAAGTTTGTGGAAAGGCAAAAACTTCACCGTAACGCTTTGTCACTCCATATTGGGTGGGGGAGCGGATTGCGAAATGAGGATAGAAGTTGGATAATAAACTCAAAAAGATGAAAAACACTTTATGAAAACACTGAAATTAATAACACTTACCGCTGCACTGCTGATGACGGTTTCAGCATTGGCTCAAAACCAAAACTTAGTCGGGCACATTACCGATGAAAACGGCGAACCTATGCCTTTCGTAAATGTGATGTTGCTTTCACTGCCCGACTCGACCTTTGTGCAAGGAACGGTGACGGATGAACAAGGCACATTCCTTTTGCCGACCGACAAAAAAGACGGCCTGCTGAAAGTGTCGTACGTGGGCTACCAAACCCAATATGCAAAGCCCACAAACGGCTTGACTATTCAGATGATGATGGATGCACAACTGCTCGGCGAAGTGGTCGTGAAAAGCCAGTTGCCCCAAACGCGGCTGACAGGTAACTCGATGATTACCACCATTCAAGGCTCGGTGCTTGAGGATTCGGGGACGGCACAAGAGATGCTGACCAAAGTGCCTGGCATGACGGGCAGCGAGGATGGTTTGGAAGTCTTGGGCAAAGGCGCACCTATCGTCTATATCAACGGGCGGCTGATGCGCGATGACAGCGAACTGCGCCGCCTGCGTAGCGACGACATCCGCGATGTGGAAGTCATCAACAACCCAGGAGCGCAATATGATGCCACGGTGAGGGCTGTGGTCCGCATCCGCACCAAAAAACAACAAGGCGATGGCCTCAGCCTCGACCTGAACCTGACCGACGACCAAGACTTGCAGTACGGTTGCAACACACCACGCGGAAAACTCGGCTTGAACTACCGCAAAAACGGTGTCGATGTGTTCGGCTCGGTGTATTACAGACATACGGACTACCGCCAATACAGTAGCTTGGAGGAAATCGCCAACACCACCAAAG
>CAMHFN010000054.1 GCA_946184615.1 uncultured Bacteroidales bacterium | reverse complement strand
TCTAATTCTTGGGCCTCTATGGTACGACGGTCCACGTCAAAGATACCTCCTCAAGGCCTCAACCCTCTTACATAATTCTTTTTGTTGGTCTAAAGTGATCATGGTGAATAGTATGTGTTAATTTTGGGTGCAAAGGTATGGAAAATTGCGGAATTTTATTATCTTTGCCCCTACGAAAACCTTTTGAATATGAAAAAAGCTTTACTTTTACTGGTGGCATTCGCCTTTGGCGCAACCATGCTGAACGCCCAGGACTTCACCTACGGTGACTTGGAATACTCGATCAATTACGATGACGTCACGGTGACGGTGACGGGTCACGTGGACGGTTATGATGCAACGGGAACGCTCAACATCCCGACCGTGGCCTACTATAATGGCAATCCTTATACGGTCACCATCATTGATAGCTATGCCTTTGCCTACTGCACGGGACTAACGGGTGCTTTGGTCCTCCCGAATACCATAAAAGAGATTGGCGACGATGCTTTTGATAAATGCGGGTTCACAGGTGTTATCACGATTCCGGCCTCGGTCGAGGATATCGGCTATACCCCATTCTATGGTTGTGAAGGCATCGATGGCTTTGTGGTCGATCCTGCCAACGAGGATTACGACTCTCGCGATAACTGCAATGCAGTGATCCGCACCTATACCAATGAACTCAAATTTGGCTGCAAAAACTCCACCATCCCGAATACGGTGACCACCATCGCTGAAGATGCTTTCAACCGTTGTACTGGGTTGACCTCCGTTACGATCCCGAACTCAGTCTCTTCCATTGGCGGTTATTCGTTTTTCTTTACTGGCTTAACTTCCGTTACCATCCCGGGTTCAGTAGGCTTCATTGGCATGAACCCGTTTGGTGGATGTGCTGCATTGACTGAAATTGTCGTTGAAAGTAGCAATCCGGTGTATGATTCCCGAAACGGCTGCAATGCCATCATTAAAACGGATGGGAACGAGATGATCACAGGATGCCAAAACACAGTCATTCCTGACGAGGTAACCCGTATTGGCGACGATGCCTTTTATTTTTGCAGCACGCTTTCAGGCGAATTTGTGATTCCCGAACAAATCACCTCTATCGGTGCGTATGCATTCGAGGGCTGTACCGGACTGACAGGCTCCTTGGTCATTCCCAATACGGTGAATCAACTCGGCGAATCGGCTTTTGCCAATTGTACGGGTTTTGACGGTACCTTGACCCTTAGCGAGTCGTTGCCAAACATACTAAACTGGACTTTTGAGGGATGCCAAGGCTTTACCGGATCATTGGTCATCCCCAATTCCGTTAGGACCATTGGCTCCAGCGCCTTTGAGGACTGTCGTGGCTTTGATGGCTCACTGACACTTCCTGAAAAACTGGCTTCTGTGAGTAATTTTGCTTTCGCCAGTTGCTCGGGCTTTAAGGAGGCGATCATTTTGTCGGAAACCCCTCCTGAACTCGGCAACTATCCCTTCGGCGGCTTTGGCAGTACCACCCTTGTGGTGCCTTGCGGATGCGTTTCGGCTTATGAAAACACTGTCTGGCATGAGCAGTTCACCAACATCATCGAAGACTGCACAGCCGTCACGGAAGCTGAAGACCAATCTGCCAAGGTCTATCCCAATCCCACCCAAGGCCGTGTGACCATCGAGGCGGAGGGCATCCACCATGTCAGCATCTACAACGCCTTGGGCCAACTGGTGTTTGATCGCGCTGTTGATGGCGACACATTAGATTTTGATTTCAATGGGTTAGGGAAGGGCTTGTATGTCGTCCAAATTGCCACAACGAAAGAAATACTGAAAAAAACGGTCACTGTGATGTAAGTTTTCCTTTCCTTTGTTGTCTAACATGATGAACGTTGCAACGAAAAACGCATTATGAACAACGACAAAGAACATCAGTTTGAACTTTTGGTGCGGGAGCATAAGCGGACCATCTACACGGTGTGTTATATGTTTTCGCATAACAAGACCGAAGTGGAGGACCTGTTTCAAGAGGTCTTGATCCGGCTTTGGAACGGCTTCGACCACTACGAGGGACGAAGCAGCGCCCGCACTTGGGTGTATCGTGTGGCCTTGAACACGGCCATCAACCAAGACAAGAAGGAACGCCGGCGTATCGAGACGGTGCCACTGACGGTCGATATCGACCCCTTTGAGGCCGATGACCCCAAGACACAGCAGGTGCGCAAACTCCACGACCTCATCTCACAATTGGAGCTGATCGACCGTAGCCTCGTGCTGCTCTGGCTTGAAGGCATCCCCTACGACGAAATCGGGGCCATCATCGGTATTACGCCGAACAACGTGGGGGTGAGGCTGGCGCGCATCAAGGAAAAACTGGTTCAAATGTCCAAAAAACAATGAAAGGGAATCATCATGGAAAACAATAATCAGAACGAATTAGAACAACTAAAGGCACAATATGAAACGCTGAAAGAGCAACTCGACCAACAGGAGATTGTCAATGACAGGCTAATGAAGTCTTCTGTCAAACATAGCGTGGATTTCTATAAACGTTATCGTTGGCTACAAGTGATTTCATACCCATTTCTGGCGTTTCTTGGACTGGATTTCTTCAATTGGTATTTGGATGGTAGTTTTTCGGCCAAGGTGTTTTGGGTGACATTTTGCTTAGCAGGTCTGATCATCGAACTATTACTGACCAGGAAACTACAACTTAAGACGTTAGAAAACGAAGATTTGTTGACCCTGTCCAATCATGCTCGTGGTTTTAAGAGACTCTTCTCGCTTTTCTTGATTCTTAATTATTCAACGGTCATGATCGCGGTTGGTGGATTCCTTATGTCGAAGATTGGGAAAGGGGTAGCCAATTTAGGTGTGGCCATGCTATTACTTGGGATTGTGTTGGTATTTGTCATCATCGTTGGAATCTGGGAAATTCGCTTTAAAACAAAACCTTGCGATGAGATTGTTCGTCAATTAGAAGCCATAGGAACCCCTACAGAAAAAAAACCGGTTTTCTATAAAAATCAGAAATGGTTCATCATCGCCATGATGGTCGTGTATTTGGGCTTGGATGTTTGGTGTGGTTATCTTTTTGCTTCGCATCTGAAACTGGTTGGAGAAACCATCAACTACGAACGGGCGGAAGGTGATCTGACCACAAAGGGCAGCCTTGAAATTTGGGAGGTTGATCACTGGATTAGGGTTTCGGATAAGGAACGTTTTCTGGAGACGACAAAGGTGGAAGACAATGATTCTTTGGTGTATCGATGGTCGGCAGATACCACTGATCTCATGCTTTACACCTTGAAAAAAACAACGGAAGTCGGTCCTGCCATTAGTTCGGCCGTGCTGGGAGGGAAACCCTTGATTAAGCGAATGGACAGTGGACCTTATAAAGAAGGAACCTTCACAGCCATCTTAATCGGATTGATGCCCGAAGCCACCATCTTGTTCAGACGGATGACCGAAGATGCGCTGTTGCAACCCAATCCCGTCCATGCAGCAATTGTTATCGATGGACTGGTTTACCAAGACTGGCGCATCACTGGCGTGATTGAATGTGGTGCCTGCTACATCAACGCCAATCCCAATTGGTCGAAAGACGAAGTGGAAGCGTTCTGCAAACAGCTGATTCAGCAATAATTACAGTTTTTTTCAAAAAATATCATTTTTTTCTTGACACGAACAAAAAAAGCCGTACTTTTGCAGCGTACTAGTTTACTAATACACTACAAACAAAAAAAATATTTTCAATCCCGAATACTATAAAACTAAAAAATTAGTTATTACAACGTCAATACCTAAAACAATGAAAAAACTGCTTCTTTCTCTCGCTCTTGCTTTCATCACTGTTTCTTCGGTGTTTGCTCAAAGCAATGTCTCTGGAAAAATCATCGATGAGTCTAATAACCAAGGTGTTCCCTTTGTTAATGTGGGCCTGTTCCGTGTGGCCGACTCGGCCTTTGTGAGTGGTGCGGCTTCCGACGACAAGGGCGCTTTTACGCTTCAAATGGTGCCCAAAGGGGAGATGACCCTGAAGATTTCGGCCATTGGCTATGAGACGTTCTCCATGCCGGTAACGGTAAAGGGCGACGTGAACGTGGGTACCTTGAAATTGAAGGCAGGCACTACCCGACTTGATGAAGTGGTGATTTCAGAGAAACGCCCCTTGTTTGCCGTGGAAGGGGAGAAGACCATGTATAATACGGCGGAAGATCCGAGTATCCAGACGGGAACCTTGTCCGATGCCTTGCAGAACGCCCCCGGCGTGAGTGTCGACGTGGAGGGCAACATCACCCTGCGCGGCACTTCAAGCGTGGAGGTGTGGATCAACGACAAGCCTTCGCACATGACTGCCGAAAACCTGAAGACCTACATCCAGACCATGCCGGCCAACAGTGTCGACCATGTGGAAGTTATCACCAACCCCTCGGCACGCTATGGCTCCAAGGCCGACGGCATCATCAACATTGTGACCAATGCCAAAGTGCAAAAGAACGAGTTCTTCAGTTTTGGTGTGAATGGCTCCACCCGTCCCTCGGTTACCCCGTGGATGTCGTATGTCTGGTCCAATGACAAGTTGACCTTCAATGCCTATCTTAATGGCGGCTATTCCATCTGGAAGGGTAATGGCGCAATAGATCAAAATCTGTTTGGCGACAACCATATCCTTGCCAACCACGAAATCGATTCTTCGATATACCAGAGCAACAGTTACAATACGGGTGGCTATTTCAGCCTTGATTATGAAATTGATACAGCCAACAGCTTGAATGTCTGGGTGAGCGGATGGCCTGATTGGAGCAGTAGCGAGAGTAATAGGTATTCCTTTAGGGAGGAGTTCTTGGATGCCAACGGCATTCCTTTTGTCACACCTTTGTTGGTAGACTATGGTACACATACCACCTCTGACAACAATAGTTTCTTTGTTAATGGCGGCCTGTATTATCAGCATAAGTTTGACAACAACGGGCATAACCTTTCCGTGAGTGCCAATGCCATGAGCTGGGGCTTTAAAGGCTCAGGTTTGGTCGATCGCCGCTTCACCCTTCCTGTTGAATACCGTAGGGCCATCAATTCCACCCAGTCCAGACGTAGCACGGGCGGTGAAGTGGAAGTGGTTTACAACCGTCCCTATTCTGAAAACGGCGAGATCTCGGTAGGATGGAACACGGGCTACAGCCCTGAAAAGGTGCTTAGTGTCAACGACACCTTGGTGGGTGAAGACAACTGGGTGAACGATGCTTTCCGTACCTACGATGCTACATTCACTACCCTAACCAACGAGGCTTTCATCACTGTCCAGCATAAGTTTGGCAACTTTACCGTGAAGCCAGGCATCCGTTTCTGCCATGAGCTGGTAGGAAGCAGCTACGTTGACTCGACCCAGTACAATTTCTCCACGCCTTTCACTAGTTGGAGGCCTTCGCTGCATCTGTCCTATAGAACTGAATCGATGCACAATTTCAATTTGAACTATACACGCCGTATTGCTGCTCCCGATGCGCATTCGCTGAGCAGCTTCCCCCTCTACGATGAGGACGAGTTCAGTACGGGCAACCCCAACCTAGACCGTGTTTATACCAATTCGGTTGAAGCAGGTTGGACCAAGTATTTCATGAACTTTGGATCGGTGGGCTTGTCCGCCTACTACCGTGGCAAATCGAACGAGGTCAGTGAGATACAAATGTCCGTCTATCATCCTTTATACGGCCGTGTGGTGCCTTACAGCTATCCCGTCAACGTAGGCAAGAGCCATCAGCTGGGCTTCTCCTACAACATGATGTACCGCCCCAATGGCTTCTTCAACCTGCGTTTCTATGCCAACCTCTATAATTCACATATCGAGACGATGTTTAATGAGACCCCGGTGACGCAAGATACTTGGTCGTATAGCTTCAACATGAACCTATGGGCCAAGCTTTGGAACAAGGTGGAGGTGACTGCTTCGGGCTATTACAGCTCACCAACCCAGTCCCTGTTCAACGAGTGGCATAGGCGTTACGGCATCAACGCAGGCTTGAAAGCCGATTTCTTCGACCGCAAGATGTCATTGTTTGTTAATGCCAGCGACATCTTCAACTGGAACAGTTGGGGTGAAACGAACTCCAGCCCCTACGTGGAATCCATTTCCAGCTCCAAATACAACAGCCGTAGCGTCTCAGTCGGTGTGACCTTCCGCTTCGGTAAGATGGAACTCGAACAGATGGCCCGCCAGGGTGCCGATGACTCACAAGGTGCCCCGCAAGGCGCTGGAATGGGGATGTGATCAGTCAACAGAGAGCAATTCCATGCCAATTTTATGCATTCCCTCAACGATACGTTTGCGTTGTTCGGGACGCGGATGACGGATGCCGTTGGCATAGTGTGAGAGTTGACGTTGGTTGATTCCAGTAGCGCGGCTTAAAGCGGCAAGTGAAGCGTATGGCTCACAGGCCTTGATCAGTGCGGCTGTGGATAAATAGTCATAATCGAACTCGTAGTTCCCTTCTGCTAACCATTGAGGGACCTCA
>CAMHFN010000053.1 GCA_946184615.1 uncultured Bacteroidales bacterium | reverse complement strand
AGGGTCACCGCAGCGTCGGTGGTTTCCGCGCCAGCCTCTACAATGCCTGCCCGATCGAGGCCGTCGAAGCCCTCGTCCAGTGCATGCAAGACTTTGAAAAAGCGAACAAATAATTCAAGATTTAAAATTCAAAATTCAAAATTTTATCATGAAAGTATTAGTTGCTACAGAAAAACCTTTCGCAAAGGTTGCTGTTGATGGAATTAGAAAAGTCGTCGAAGAGAACGGTTACGAGCTGGCTCTTTTGGAAAAATATACTGATGTCAATGACCTCTATAAGGCCGTTGCCGACGCCGATGCCCTCATCGTGCGTTCCGACAAGGTGACGAAGGAAGTCATCGACCATGCCAAGAACTTGAAGATCGTCGTCCGTGCCGGCGCCGGTTACGACAACCTCGACCTCGAGGCTTGCACCGCCAAAGGCATCGTGGCCATGAACACCCCTGGTCAAAACAGCAACGCCGTTGCCGAACTCGTCATGGGTATGCTGGTCTACGCCGTCCGTAACTTCTACAACGGCAAGAGCGGCAGCGAACTGATGGGCAAGAAGCTCGGTCTGCTGGCCTTCGGTAACGTGGGTCGCAACGTCGCCCGCATCGCCAAGGGCTTCGGCATGGAAGTCTATGCTTTCGACGAATTCGTCCCCGCCGAGAAGATCGAAGAGGCTGGCGTTCACGCCGTCGCCAACCGCGACGCCCTCTTCGAGACCTGCGACGTGGTCAGCCTGCACATCCCGGCCACTGCCGAGACCAAGCAGAGCATCAACTACGCTGTGGTGAACAAGATGCACAAAGGTGGCATCCTCGTCAACACCGCCCGTAAGGAAGTCATCAACGAGCCCGAACTGCTCAAGCTGATGGCCGAGCGCACCGACCTCAAGTACATCACCGACATCATGCCCGATGCCGATGCCGAGTTCAAAGCCTTCGAAGGCCGCTACTTCGCCACGCCTAAGAAGATGGGTGCCCAGACTGAGGAAGCCAACATCAACGCTGGCCTGGCTGCCGCCAACCAGATCGCTGATTTCTTCAAGACCGGCAACAAGCGTTTCCAAGTGAACAAATAATCTTAAAACTCACACGAAATGTCAGTTATCAAACCGTTCAAAGGATGGCGTCCCGGCGTGGACATCGTCCAGAAACTCGCCTCCCGTCCCTACGACGTGCTGAACACCGAAGAGGCACGCAAGGAATGCGAGGGCAACCCCTATAGCCTGCTCCACGTGACCAAGGCCGAAATCGACCTGCCCGAAGGCCACAAGGACAGCGACCTCGAGACCTATCTGAAAGTTGTTGAGAACTTCAACAGCTTCAAGGACTTCGGATGGATCAAGCAAGACCAGGAGGAGAAGCTTTACATCTATGCCCAGAGCATGAACCCCACCGAGCCCAACGCCCACTGGCAGTACGGCATCGTGGCCTGCGCCTACAGCGAGGACTACGTGAACAAGGTCATCAAGAAACATGAGCTCACCCGTAAGGACAAAGAGGAAGACCGCATGAAGCACGTCCGCCTCACCAACGCCAACGTGGAGCCTGTGTTCTTCGCCTACCCTGCCGTCGCCGAAATCGACGCCATCGTGAGCAAGATCACTGCTGAGAAGCCCATCTACGACTTCATCGCCAAGGAAGACGGCTTCGGCCATCGTTTCTGGGTCATCGACGACAAGGCCACCATCGCCCGCCTCGTCGAGCTGTTCGACAAGAAGGTCCCGGCCATGTACATCGCCGACGGTCACCACCGTAGCGCTGCTGCCGCCCTCGTCGGCCAGGAGAAGAAGGAAAAGAATCCCGCCCACACCGGCAAGGAAGAGTACAACTACTTCATGACCGTCATCTTCCCCGACAACCAGCTGAACGTCATCGACTACAACCGCGTCGTGAAAGACCTCAACGGCCTTAGCACCAAGGACTTCTTCAAAGCTCTGCAAGAGAACTTCGACATCGAGTGCAAGTGCGACTGCACCAAGGACGGCGGCAAGTGCAACTGCGAGTTCCCCTGCCACTGCGAGTGCGACACCGAGTACAAGCCCAACAAGCTCCACAACTTCTCGATGTACATCGAGGGCGTGTGGTACAGCCTGACGGCCAAACCCGGCACCTACGATGACAACGATCCTATCGGCGTGTTGGATGTCACCATCCTCAGCAACCTTGTCCTCGACAAGATTCTGGGCATCAAGGACCTCCGCACCGACAAGCGCATCGACTTCGTTGGCGGTATCCGTGGCCTCGGCGAGCTGAAGCGTCGTGTCGACAGCGGTGAGATGAAGGTCGCCTTCGCGCTCTATCCTGTGAGCATGAAGCAGATCATCGACATCGCCGACACCGGCAACATCATGCCTCCCAAGACCACCTGGTTTGAGCCCAAACTTAGATCCGGTCTGGTGATCCACACTTTGGATTAATTCTGAATTAATAATTTAGAATGAAGCGTTACGAGACGTGAGGTCAACGGCCTTGCGTCTCGTACTTTTTTTGTATTTTTGCCCTCATGGGAAGTACATCCATCAATTCGAATCTCATCAAGCACTACACCGACTACCTACGGCTGGAGCTCTCGCTGTCCGACAACAGCGTGGAGGCCTATTGCCATGATGTCCATCTGTTTCTTCAGTATTTGGAAGCACAGACCATCAGTACGGAAATTGACGGCATCGCCCAAGACACCATTGAGAACTTCTTTGCCTACCTCTACGACATGAACATCGGTGCCACCTCTCAGGCACGTATTCTTTCGGGATTGAAGTCGTTCTGGCGTTACTTGATTCAGGAAGGTTTGGCTGAAAAGGACCCTACCGAACTCATCACCTCCCCTTCTTTGGGTCGTCATTTGCCCGAAGTGTTGAGTTACGAAGAAATCCAAAAGATGATCGACAGCATCGACCTCAGCCAGCCCACGGGTCACCGTAACAAAGCCATGATTGAGGTGATGTATGGCTGTGGTCTGCGTGTCTCAGAGCTTATCGGCTTGCAGATCAGCGACATTTATCGCGAAGATGGATTCCTTCGTATCCTCGGAAAGGGCAGTAAAGAACGGCTTGTCCCCATCGGAGACAGCAGTTTGAGAATCCTTTACCAATACATCGAAGGTGCAAGGTTGCACATTATGCCGAAACCTAAGTTTACCGATACGGTTTTCCTCAACAGCCGTGGTACGGGGTTAACGCGACAAATGGTTTTCTTGATGGTCAAGGATTTGGCAGAGAAAAACCATATTACCAAGACCATCAGTCCTCACACCTTCCGGCATAGTTTTGCCACCCATCTCTTGGAAGGTGGAGCCAATCTTTTAGCAGTACAACAAATGCTCGGTCATGCCAGTGTCAGCACCACCGAGATCTATACCCATATTTCTGATGATTTGTTGAGGGAAACGCTTTTGGATTATCATCCGAGAATGAAAAAAGATAAAAGATAAAAGTGGATACTCAAAAGGAACTTTTAACTTTTAACTTTTAACTAAATTATGTTTCCCTGGTCATCGACGAGTACGCCCCAACTGACTGCCGTCATCGTGTTGCCGTCGAAAAAGAAATCGATCATGGCATCTTCAAACGACACGCGATGCTCTCCTTCTTCATCTTCTTCTTCAAGTTCTTTGAATCCATTTTTTCGCATCAGTTCGATTACTTCGTCACGGGTCAAGCTAAAGACTTTTTTCTCATACAATACCGCTTCAGGGTTTTCTGTTTGAAAACAAGCCACCACTGACTTGGTGATACCTTCAAAATAGATGTCGGTATCGATGTCATCATACTCATAGAAGATAGAACGGTTACCCATCTCCTCAATATCGTTCAGTTCCTCATAAAAAACAGGGGCGCCGAGAATCTTCACGGCATCGTCCAAGGGCATCCCAAAGGGAATTTCTCCAAAGCCTTTCAGCGGCTCAATCATAAATTTTTCCATCAATTCCTATTGTTTTTGTTTGAGGCCGTGAAAATAAGACTTTTTTTGAAGAAAAAAGACAATTACGCTATTTTAGAATCATTATAAATTATTCGAACCGTATCGATTTTGATGGTCGAATCCGATTGATGATACCTGTAGGGATGAGTAACATCAACAGCCACAGTGCGAAACAAACCAAATTAAGGATAACGATGGTAGTCCAATGAAGCTCGATAGGTACAGCAGAAAGATAATAGGTTTCGGGGTTGAGGTGGATGAAGCCGGTGATCTGCTGAATTAGGCATAGGGTGATACCCACGATGTTACCGATCAGCATGCCCAGGAGTAGGATTTTGACAGAACGGCGTAGGAACACTTTGCGGACGAAACCGTTGGTCGCTCCCATGGCTTTCAGCAAGCCGATGGTCGAGGTCTTTTCGATAATGATGATTAACAGCATGGAGATCACCGTGATGGCTGCCACGAGGAACATGAGTACGAGGATCAACCACACATTGGTGTCGAGCAAGGCAAGCCAATCGAAAATCTGAGGATTGCTCTCACGGGCGGTATAGGAGGCCAGTGATCCCGGGATATTGAAATAAAGAGTCTCGTTCACCTTGTCCATCGTTTCCACCTGGTCCAGCCAAACTTCCACAAGCCCAATCTCTTCGTCGGTCCAACGGTTGAGTTTTCGTATTTGGTTGAGGTCGCAGAAGACATAGCGTTCATCGAATTCCGATAATCCTGTTTCGAACACGCCTTTCACGTTGAACTTTCGCCCCCTTGCCTGCATGTCCTCGTCGATGAACCAAACGCGAACATCGTCGCCCACCTGAAGAAGCATCCTGTCGGCAATGAGTTTCGACACCAACACCTCGTTTGAACGCTCTCCATCGGTATATTGTGGCAACTCGCCAGCCATCAAGTAGTGCTCAAAGTAGGTCCAGTCGTAATCGGATCCGACACCTTTCATCACCACGCCTTGAATCTCTTCGTCGGTCTTGATCATTCCTGCTTTGTTGGCCACACCTTGATAATGCCGGATGCCTTCCGTGTTTTCCAACGCTTGTTGAAGCTTTCCGCTCATCACGAAGGGCAATTCTTCGTATGACTCATTGCGGTCGAGGGCTTGGATGTGAATCGGTGCCACGAAGCCTACCACCTTGTCGCGGATTTGGTTCTTGAAGCCCACCACCACCGCCAGCGAGATCATCATCACCGTGATGGCCAATGCCACACTAGTCACGGCGAGACGCATCACCGTCGAAGAAAGGCTACCCTTCGAGAGTGAGAAAAGACGACTGGAGATGAATTTTGATCCAAACATGCGGTCAATAGGTTTTTTGTATTATTTTTGCAAAAATACGAATCGCTTTTGAAATATGAATGTCAAAATGAGAAATATCATCCGTTTCGCCATGGCTTTATTGATGGCTGTTGGTTCTATTCAAGCCCAATGCCAATCCCTTCGTTTCATTCCCAAAGAACAATATGTTTGTGGCGCGCAAGACACCGAAAACTACCTGCATCTGGTTGAAAGCAAACGAGTAGGTGTAGTGGCCAACCAAACCAGCCTTATCGGTGAAACCCATTTGGTGGACTCGCTTGTCGTTCTCGGGGTCAACGTGAAACGCATTTTCTGTCCTGAGCACGGCTTCCGTGGTGCTGCAGATGCTGGGGCCAAGATCATTGGCGGCAAGGACGAAAAGACGGGCATCGAGATTGCCTCGTTATACGGCAAAACCAAGAAACCCACAGACGAAATGCTCAAGGACATCGATATCATGCTATTCTATTTGCAAGATGTGGGCGTAAGGTTCTACACCTATATTTCTACGCTCAGCTATGTGATGGAAGCCTGCGCCGAGCACGACATTCGTGTGGTAGTGCTCGACTGTCCCAATCCCAATGGCTTTTATATCGACGGACCCGTTTTGAAGCCCGAAAACAAGTCGTTCGTGGGCATGCATCCGGTGCCTGTGGTTTACGGCATGACCATCGGTGAATACGGCAAGATGGTGAACGGAGAGGGATGGCTGAAAAACGGCGTCCATTGCGAACTGACCGTAGTGAGCATCCCGGGTTACGACCGCAACGCCATTTACGAGTTACCCGTGAAGCCCTCTCCCAACCTGCCCAACTGGGAGTCGGTCTACCTCTACCCTTCTCTTTGTTTCTTTGAGGGCACCATCGTAAGCGTTGGTCGCGGCACCGACCATCCTTTCCAGATCTTTGGTCATCCCGACATGCGGGGCGAATACACTTTCACTCCACAAAGCCAAAGCGGCGCTTCAAAGCCCATGTACGAAGGCCAACTTTGCCGTGGTTTCAACCTCACCGATTTCGCCCACGACTACGCCATCAACCCCTGTGAGCTACAACTGAATTGGCTGATCGACGCCTACCATCAACTGAAAGACAAAGGCTTTTTCAACAATTATTTTGTGAAACTTTCAGGCGACAGTCAGTTCCAACGCGACATGGAAAACGAAAAAAGCGCAGATAAAATCCGCGCTTCTTGGTCTGATGAAATCGAAGAGTTCAAAGGAATCCGAAACAAATACCTTATTTATTAACGGTACTTTTAACTCTTAATGTTAAACGTTTATCTCTTCGTCTTTCCTGGGTATTCCTTCAAGGCTTCTTCAAGGCACTTAATGGCAGCCTTCAGGTCTTCGATGCAGAGGCAGTAGGTGATACGGGCCTGATGACGTCCCTTCTCGGGATCAGCGTAGAAGCCTGTAGCGGGAGCCAGCATGACGGTAGCTCCGTTGTAGCTGAAGTCGGTGAGCAGCCACTGGCAGAACCTGTCGCTGTCGTCGATGGGCAGGTCGATCACGGTATAGAAGGCGCCTTTCGGCATCGGACAGAAGCAGCCCGGGATCTTGTTGATACCGTTGACGATGACGTTGCGGCGTGTGATGTATTCATTGTAAACACTGTCGAAGTATTCTTGCGGTGTATTGACGGCAGCTTCTGCAAAGATTTGACCGAACGATGGCGGTGACAGACGGGCTTGGGCAAGGCGCATGGCGATGGCGTAGACTTCGCTGTTACGGGTCACCATGCAACCCACACGGGCACCACAGGCACTGTAACGCTTTGAGACGGAATCGAACAGGATGGTGTTGCGTTCCAGTCCTTCGAGTTGCATCACGCTGAAGTGCTTGTGTCCGTCGTAGCAGAACTCACGGTACACCTCGTCGGCGAAGAGGTACAGGTCGTA
>CAMHFN010000052.1 GCA_946184615.1 uncultured Bacteroidales bacterium | reverse complement strand
CTGTTGACGTCGATGACGTGCATGGCCTCGGTGTGTTCGATGATGAGGTAAACACCGTTTCTGATGGTGACCACCTTGCCGAAGAGTCCCTTGATTTGTCTGGAGACCCCGAAGGTATCGAAGATAGAGTCTTTCCCTTTGTAGAGCTTGACGATGTCTATTTTCTGGGGCGCGATGGTCTGGATGTAACTCCTGATTTCTTCATAGAGCAACTCATCGTTCACATGAATGTTGTTGAACGACTCGTTCAGCAAATCGCGCAGCATGACCATGGCCTGTTCTTGTTCGCTGACCATACGACCGGCGGCGGTCATCTTGGTCATTTCGTCCATGCAGCGTTCCCACTTCTCGAGCAGGGATTTCAGGTCGGCGTCGAGGTCGGCCACCTTCTTGTTTTCGGCCACGGTGCGAATGATGACACCATAATTGGCCGGTTTGATGCTTTGAATCAAGCGTTTCAGGCGGCTACGTTCCTCGCTACTGCGGATTTTTTGGGATACCGAGATGCGGTTTGAAAACGGCACAAGAACGAGGTATCGTCCGGCGAAGGAGATTTCTGCCGAGATGCGCGGCCCTTTAGTGGAGATGGGCTCCTTGGCGATTTGAACGGGAATGAGATCGCCAGCATTCAGCATGTTGGCGATCTTACCGTTTTTCTCGATGTCAGGTTCCAGCTTGAACCTTTCCATCGTCACCTCTCCTTCTTTGCCGGTGACAAGCGCGTTCTTGAATTTGAGCAGGGAACGGAACTGCGGACCGAGGTCCAAATAATGCAAGAAAGCTTCCTTTTCATAGCCCACGTCGACGAAAGCGGCGTTCAAGCCTGGAAGGATCTTCTTGACTCGTCCCAGATACACGTCTCCAACCGCAAATTGGTTGTTGGTTTTCTCTTTGTGAAGTTCGACAAGAATCTTGTCTTCCAACAGAGCGATGTCAACCTCCGAAGCGTGGGCATTGATTACCAGCTCCCGCTCCACCTTCTTGACTTGGATTTCTTGCGTTTCTTCAGCCATTGTCAGTGTGTTTTTGGGGGGTTGACGAATGATGCACAAGACAGATTATTTCTTCTTGTGTCTATCCTTTCTCAAGCGTTTTTTGCGCTTGTGCGTAGACATTTTATGTCTTTTGTGTTTTTTACCGTTTGGCATAATGTGAATATTTATATGGATTGTGTTTATTTCACTACGTTCATGAAGACCTTTGCCGGCTTGAATGCGGGGATCTTGTGGGCCGGAATGGTGATAGAAACTTTCTTAGACATATCCCTGCCGGTTTTTTCAGCACGGGTCTTGATGATGAAGCTACCGAACCCTCTCAGATACACATTGTTACCTTTTGCCATAGAGGCCTTGACAACTTCCATAAAATTCTCAACAACAGTTTGCACAGCGCCTTTTTCGATACCAGTTTTGCTGGCGATTTCAGCTACGATTTCTGCTTTGGTCATTTCTTTAAAAATTTTTAAACGGTTTATTATAGTTTGTGTAAATTTGCGGCAAAGGTACGAACATTTTTCTTTTCAGCCAAAAAATTTCAGTTTTTTATGCACGAGATACAAGAAATCCTCGCCCATTGGTTCGAATCCAACAAAAGAGAACTCCCTTGGCGCGACCATCCCTCGCCCTACTATGTGTGGCTTTCTGAGATCATTCTCCAACAAACGCGTGTAAGTCAAGGACTTGATTATTTCAACCGTTTTGTAGCGCGTTGGCCCACCTTGGAAGAGCTCGCCCGAGCCGACGAAAAGGAAGTGCTCAAGATGTGGCAGGGACTGGGCTATTATTCGAGAGCAAGAAACCTGCATCGCTGTGCCAGACAAGTCATGGAGCAACACGGAGGCGCTTTCCCCGATCAATTTGAACAACTCAAAAAGCTGCCAGGCATCGGTGATTATACCGCTGCTGCCATCGCCTCCATCGCCTTCGAAAAACCCCATGCCGTGGTCGATGGAAACGTGTACCGTGTGCTGTCGAGGCTTTTTGACCTCGAAACACCTATTAATACTATTGAAGGCACCAAACTATTCGCTGAAGCGGCAAAAAACCTTCTCGAAAAAAACCATCCTGGACGACATAATCAAGCCGTGATGGAGTTTGGAGCCCTGTTTTGCGTGCCGAAAAACCCCAATTGCCCATGTTGCCCCTTACAAGCCCATTGCCTCGCTTTCAGCCACCATACCGTCGCCAACCGTCCCGTGAAAACCTCCAAAACAAAAGTTCGGACACGATTCCTTAACTACTTGGTTATCAAAGTTGAAGACAACCATATCATCCTACGCAAACGGGAAGGCAACGACATTTGGAAAAACCTATACGACTTCCCCTGCGTTGAAAGCGACCACACCCTCCCCATCGAAGAAGTCATCAACCGTCCCGAATTCAAAGAACTCATCCCCCAACCCCATTTTCAAATCTGTCGAGTATCCTCCCCATTCACTCATAAACTCTCGCATCAGACCTTGATCGCCACTTTCCTCGAAATAAAAATTTCAGTTTTTTTACCGCTAATTCAAAAAAACAACATACTTTTGGTGCCAGAAAATGAATTGGAAAAATATCCTATCCCCAAATTAATCGAAAATTACCAACTCCTCATTCCTAACTCCTAACTTCTATGGCAAGTTTAAACAAAGTCATCCTCATTGGCCGTCTCGGGAAAGACCCGGAGATTACCACATTTGAAAGCGGCAACAGAAAAATGTCCGTCACCTTAGCCACCACAGAGCGTTACCGCGACCGTGACAACAACTGGGTGGATCAGACCGAATGGCACAACCTCGTAGCCTGGGGCAATTTAGCCAACGACATTGCTGAAAAACGCCGCAACTATGCGAAAGGCGACATGATGTATGTGGAAGGCCGCCTTCGCACCCGTCAATACACTGACAATCAAGGAATTAACCGTTATGTCACTGAAATCCAGGTCGATAAACTGATGCAGCTGGTCTCCGGTCATCAAGCCACACAGTCTTCCTACAGCCCAGCCTCGCAAGCTCCTCAGGAACCTGTAGTTCAAGCACCCGCTCCTGCCCCAGATCCATTTGCCAACCAACCTATGCCTAGTGATGATCTTCCTTTTTAAGGAGAAGACAGAAGTAAGAAGTAAGAATCATTGAAATGGACCCTGACCCTGAACCTTATATAGAACTCCTTTCCATCCTGCTTACCCCCTTTTTTACGGGATTCACTGTCAATGCCATCATCGGGATGGTCATTCTTTGTTTGTTACTTGTGATGTCGGCATTGATCTCAAGCAGTGAGACGGCGTTTTTTTCCCTTCAACCTGCCGACATCGACAAATTGGAATCGATGAACGACTCGAAGAGCCAACTTGTGTTACAGCTACGGGAGAACCCCAAGACCCTGTTGGCCACCATCCTTATCGGGAACAACTTCGTCAATGTCACCATCACCCTGCTGGCAACCTATATCGTCAGCGAGATGTTCGACATGGCCAACCATCCAGCAGCAGCTTTCGTCATGGAGCTCGTGGTCATCACCTCGTTGGTGCTCCTCATCGGCGAGATCATCCCAAAAATTCTCGCTGCCAAGAAGCCCGTGCGCATCACACGTTTCATGGCCCGCACACTGCAAGTGCTGATCATCATCTTCAAGCCCCTTAGCAAGCTGCTGGTCAGCTCCACTTCATTCATGGACAAGCACCTGGAGCGCAAAAAAGCAGACATCTCCATGGACGACCTCTCGACTGCTGTCGACATCGCTACGGAATCGTCCACCCCGTTGGATGAGAAAAACATGCTGAAAGGCATTGCCTCATTCACAGAAAAAGAGGTCAGCAACGTGATGAAACCCCGTATCGACATTATTGCAGTTGAGGTCAACATGCCCTTCCGCGAGATGCTCGATACTGTCATCAAAAGCGGTTTCTCACGCATTCCCGTCTACGAGGAAAGCCTCGACAAAGTCAGTGGCATCCTCTATGTGAAGGACCTTCTTCCCTACCTCGATGCGCAGACTTTCGAATGGCGGATGTTGCTTCGTCCCGCCTTCTTCGTGCCCGAGAACCGTAAGATCAACGATCTGTTTCAGGACTTCCGAGAAAAGAAAATCCACATCGCCATCGTGGTTGACGAATACGGGGGCACCTCAGGACTGATTACCATGGAAGACGTCATCGAGGAAATTGTCGGCGACATCAACGACGAGTTCGACAATGTGAAACAGGAAGAACATTATACTAAAATCGACGAAAACACGTATTTATTCAAAGCCCAGACTAGCATTGTCGACTTCTGCAAGGTATTCAACCTGGACGAGGATTATTTTGAAGAAGAACAAGGGGAAGCCGACACGCTGGCCGGCCTAGTCCTTGAAATCGAAGGCCGAATCCCTGAAGTTGGTTTCAGTTTCAATGTCAAGAAATTCAACTTCGAGATTACTGAGGCGGATCCGAGGAAGATCATACAGATCAAGGTAAAGGTGAAGTGAGAAATGAAGAGTGAAAAGTGAAAAGTGAACGCCCTGCAGGGGCATAATTCAAATAGCCAGGGCAACGCCCGGGGAAACAATGATGGGGATTATGATTAAAAAAATGTTTTGGTTGATTTGTTTTGTAGCACTCGCAATGACAATGGTCTCTTGTGGGGAAGGAGAACGGCCGTTGCCGAAACCCAAGGGATATTTCCGCATCGACCTACCTGAAAAGAATTACGTGACCATCGATACCCTTCAGCGTTATGCCTTCGAAGTGCCCAGTTACGCCCAGATCACCCATGATCCTTTCTCACCTCAAGAGAAAAACTGGATCAACGTAGAGATGCCCGACTTTAAGGCCTCTATCCACCTGACTCACAAGGAAGTGGATGGCAATCTCGGTGATTATTTGGAGGATGTCCACACTATGGTCACCAAGCATTTGCAGAAGGCCAACGGCATGAACGACAGTCTTATCGTCAACCCTGAACACCACGTGTACGGTATGCTTATCGAAATGGAGGGCAAAGGGGTGGCCACCCCCTTGCAGTTCTACCTCACCGACAGCACCGCCAACTTCGTCCGCGGGGCACTGTATTTCAACTTCGTCCCCAACAACGATTCCATGCAACCAGTGATTGAATCCATCCGGAAGGATATCGATCGGATGATCGAGACGTTTGAGTGGAAATGATCTTGTTCCTTGGGGGGGTCAAGCCAAAAGTAACAAAGAAAAGTACGAAAACAAAAAAGGCTGCCAACGGCAGCCTTTCTAAGCTTTCAATAATCCAAAAAGATTATTCAGCGTGTTGGCACTGATGGCCTTCGCCTTCTTTGTCGCAGTGATGTTCTTCACCAGCTTCCATTTCACATTTGCCTTCACCCATACCCATGGCAGCGATACGCTCAAGAACGAGGTCCTTCTGCTCATCGTTAGTCATGCTGGCGATGTTGGTCCATCTTTCCATGACGGCATCCATCTTGGCCTTCAACTCAGCGCATTTGGCTTCGCAGGCGGCTTTGGCCTCTTCGGTCATTTCCGTCAGCTTCTGTTCGCAAGCCTCTTTCACTTCGCCGGCTTTCTCGCAGCATTCCTTACCTTCGGCCTTCATTTCCTCCATTTTGGCATCCATTTCAGCGAAGAGGGCGATAGCCTTGTTGTTCAGCTCAACCTTGGCGGCTTCTTCCATGTTTTCCCAATTGGCATATTCAGCTTTCAAGGAGCAGAAGGGGCAGTGATGTTCTTCAACGACAGCAACTTCCTGCTGAGGTTCTTCTTTGGGTTGTTCCTGTTTGGGAGCATTGTTGCAAGCCACCATGAAGAGGCTGGCAAGACCCATCATTAAGAATAATTTCTTCATTGTTAATTTGTTTAAAAGTTTATTAGTTGAATTGTTGAAATCATTTATTTGAGGCGGCAAAAATAGTTATTTTTTTAATAGGTGAATCGGAAAAATACATATTTTTGCAATCGAATTCTGAAAACGAACAAAATCACATAATTCACAATCAAACAAAACACTAAGAAATGGCAGAAAAGAAATTTTTGACATGTGATGGTAACCAGGCTGCTGCCCATGTTGCTTACATGTTCAGTGAAGTGGCCGCCATTTATCCTATCACCCCGTCATCTCCGATGGCAGAGTATATCGATGAATGGGCCGCTAAAGGTCAGAAAAACATCTTTGGCGAGACCGTCAAAGTCGTTGAAATGCAATCTGAAGCCGGTGCCTCTGGTGCCGTACACGGTTCGTTGCAGGCTGGTGCCTTGACCACCACCTACACCGCCTCACAAGGCTTGTTGCTGATGATCCCCAACATGTACAAGATTGCCGGCGAATTGCTTCCGGGTGTCTTCCATGTCTCCGCCCGTTCCCTGGCTGCCCAGGCCCTGTCCATCTTCGGCGACCACGCCGATGTGATGGCTTGCCGTCAGACCGGCTTCGCCATGCTGGCTACCAGCTCCGTCCAGGAAATCATGGACCTGGCCCCTGTCGCCCACCTCGCCGCCATCGAAGGCCGCGTGCCTTTCGTACACTTCTTCGACGGCTTCCGCACCTCCCACGAGATCCAAAAGGTCGAGGCTGCCGATATGGAAAAGCTCCGCAAACTCGTCAACTACAAGGCTTTGAAGGAATACCGTGAACGCGCTCTGAATCCCGAGCATCCTGTCACCCGCGGTACCGCCCAGAACCCCGACATCTACTTCCAGACCAGAGAGTTGCAGAACAAATACTACGATGCCCTTCCCGACATCGTAGCCAAATACATGAAGCAGATGAGCCGCATCACGGGTCGTCAATATGCTCCGTTCGTGTATTACGGTGCTCCCGATGCCACTGACGTCATCATCGCCATGGGCTCCGTCAACGACGTCATCAAGACCGTCATCGACAAGGAAAACAAGGCTGGCAAGAAACTCGGTCTCGTCACCGTGCACCTCTATCGCCCCTTCAGCGTGAAGTACCTCATGGAGGCCCTGCCGAAGAGCCTGATGAAGCACGTGAAGCGCATCTGCGTACTCGACCGCACCAAGGAACCCGGCGCCAACGGCGATCCGCTCTACCTCGATGTGGTGGAAGCCTTCAAGGACTGCCCCTACAAGCCTTTGATTATCGGCGGCCGCTACGGTCTGTCTTCAAAGGACACCACGCCGGCTCAGGTGCTTGCCGTTTACAAGAACCTCGCTGCCGACAAACCGATGAACCAGTTCACCGTGGGTATCAAGGACGATGTCACGCACCGTTCGCTCAAGGTCGGTAAGGAAATCTCCATCCTGCCGAAGGGCACGTTCGAAGCCAAGTTCTACGGCCTCGGCGCTGACGGTACCGTGGGTGCCAACAAGAACTCCATCAAGATCATCGGCGACAACACCAACAAATACAGCCAGGCTTACTTCGACTACGACTCCAAGAAGTCCGGTGGCTACACCTGCTCGCACCTGCGTTTCGGTGACCAGCCCATCCTGGCTCCTTACCTCG
>CAMHFN010000051.1 GCA_946184615.1 uncultured Bacteroidales bacterium | reverse complement strand
TAGAGCAACTGACTCATAATCAGTAGGTCCTAGGTTCAAGCCCTAGTGGGACCACAAAAAAGAGCGACTCGTTGAGTCGCTCTTTTTCATTTTGGACCGAAGGTCCAATTAGTTTTCCAACGCACTACCTTTCAGGGTGGTGTAGTTGATACGGAAGGCACCAACTTTACGGAGTTCCTGTTTCACGTCGGTGACGACACCCATACGGGTTTCTCTGTGCACCTTAAGGGCGGTAGTGAGGAAGGGTCTGTCGGCTTCACTACGAGCTTCACGTTCCTGGAGCACCCAGTCGGCGATGTCGTCGGGACGGGCGAACTGGTCGTTCAGCTGGATACGCGACTCGGTACCGAGTTTGGCGTCGCGTGGCGGGCCGATGTAGATAGAGCTTACCAAAGCTTTCTTTTCGAGTTTTGCGATTTCGGTAGCCTTAGGCAATGCGGTTTTGACTTTGAGTTCAACGTCACGCATTGAGGTGGTGATCATAAAGAAGAAGATCAACATGTAAACGATGTCGGGCAGTGATGAGGTGCTGACTTGTGGCACTTCTTTTTTGCCTCCTTTTTTGAATTTACCCATAGTTCTTTCCTCCTTAATTAGTTACCTACTTCGACGGGTTCTGCCTCGCTGACACGGACAGGCACCGCTTCTCCGATGGCTTTGGCTTGGTCTTCATTGAGCTGGTCGAGGTGTTTATGGAAGTGTTTCCATGCCATCTCTTCCTTCAACTCATTGAAGGCGCGTGCCAGCTCATTCTGCACACTGATATACATAGCATAGGAGGTACCACGGTCGTTCTGGAGAGAGATCACGCCTTTGGACATCATGACTTCGCCCAGCATTTCGATTTGTTTGGGTTCCACTTCCGGAGCGGTTTCGTCGCCTGGACGTGGGGTCATGAAGTTTTTGGCGTCATCCTTCAAGAGTGAAATATCCGAGGGACGGCCGTTGACCATCAGCTTGTTATTCTTGTTAATAAGAACATTCATCACGTTTCTTTCCTTGACCTTGACGTCATCGTCATTTTGCTCCACTGGAGGGGGCAGACGACGGGTGATACCGTAGTCCACGTCCATGGAGGTCGTCATCAGGAAGAAACACAACAGCAAGAATGCTATGTCAGCCTGCGAACTAGAATTGATTTCTGGAGTTTTCTTGGCCATGATGAAGTGTTTTTATTTACCGGATCTGATCACTGAATAGAGAATGCAGAGAACGCTTACTCCGAGGGTGATATAGAAGAAATTGAGGCCCCATTCGACTAATCCGTGCGTGGTGCCTGAATAGACATGGTCAGCTGATGGATATTCCACACCGAAGCTGCCCTTTGACATAAGGTAGGCTACAAGTCCAATAACCACAAAGGCTCCGATAACGACAAGAATGGTCTTCAGGTTGACGCCTTTCACGAAAGCGGCAACGATGGCAGAGCAGACAATCATTACGATGCCCAGAATAATCAAGATGTAGCCCCAATTGAGGATCAGGTTGGTGCGTGCCTCATTGTGGAGGTCCAGGTAAAAGATAACACCCAGAACGACGGTAATGAGAGCCAGTGCGCCAAAGACCCACTTACTGATGTTTGAAAGCTTACCGTTCATGATTATTGATGATTATTTTTTGTTGTATTTGACAAGGATATCCATGAAGCTGATGGAAGCATTTTCCATGTCGCTTGTGATCTTTTCGATTTTGGATGCGATGAAGTTGAAGAAAATCTGAAGGATGATAGCGGCGATCAGACCGAACACAGTGGTCAACAGAGCGACCTTCATACCGGAGGCCACAACCGTTGGGCTCATGTCACCAGCAGCGGCGATAGCGTCGAAGGCCTGGATCATACCGATAACAGTACCCATGAATCCGAACATAGGAGCCAAGCTAATGCAAAGACCCACCCAGCTCAGACCGCTTTCAAGTTTGCCAGCGGCAACGGCACCGTAAGAAACAAGTGACTTCTCGACTTCGTCCAGGGACTGACCGTCTTGGTAACGGATGAGGCCTTGGGTGAAGATGCTGGCCACAGGACCACGAGTGTCTTTGCAGAGTTGTTTTGCACCTTCAACATCACCAGCCTGCATCTTGGCTTCGATACCGGCAAGGAGTTTCTTGGAGTTGCCATCGGCCATGGTCAGATAGATGATTCTCTCAATGGAGATGGCCATACCAAGCAACAAGATGACCAACACGATGCCCATGAAGGCCGGGCCACCGTCGATGAACTGTCTCTTGATGGATTCACGGAATGTGGTGGGAGCTTCAGCGGGAGTGAGGGTGGTAGTAGCAACTTCCTCTTCAACAGCAGGAGCTACAGTTTCAACAACCTGCTCGGTTGCTGCTTCTTCTGGTTGAGCTTGCTCTTCTTGAGCAAAGAGATTGGTGATTCCAAATGTCATGAAACCAACAATCGTGAGTAATGCAATTAATTTTTTCATGATTTAGTTAATGTTGTGATTATCAATTGTTTCTATTCGTCTGCGGAGAGAGCGGGATTCGAACCCGCGGTACCCTTTTGGAGTACACACACTTTCCAGGCGTGCTCCTTAAACCACTCGGACATCTCTCCAAGAAAAATCGTTGCCAAAATTACAAATTTTTTTCGTTCAAAAAAGCAAACGAACTCAGATTTTTTTCAAAAAAAGCTATTTCGTCATTTCTCCACGTATGGAAACGCCCAATAACTCAACCACTTTCTCGTGTGGCAAGCCGTGTCCGAGCAAGTACATTAACTTGGTCACCGCGGCTTCAGTGGTAAGGTCATAGCCGCTTACCACACCGATGCGAAGCATGTCGAGACTGGTCTCGTAACGCCCCATTTCTACAGAGCCACTCTTGCATTGGGTGATGTTGAGCACGATGAGTCCTCTGTCGATGGCTTCCTTAAGGGCATCAAGGAACCATTTGTCGGTGGTGGCGTTGCCCGACCCAAAGGTCTCCAGCACCATGGCCTTCAGCCCTGGGGTGGCCAGCGTGTGTCGCACAAATTCCTCGGAGATGCCGGGGAAGAGCTTCAAGATACCCACGTGACGGTCCATTTCGGTATGAAGCTTCAATTTCTTGAAGTTCGGCTTAAGGATTTTCTCCTTATTATATTTAATATGCACACCCACCTCAGCCAAGGCCGGGAAGTTGGTCGACACGAAAGCGTTGAAGTTCTCCGCGTTGAACTTGGTGGAGCGGTTGCCACGCAGCAGCTGGTCCTGGAAAAAGATGCTGACCTCTGGTACGATGGCCGTATCATCTTCGCGAGCAGCGGCAATTTCAATGGCAGCAAGGAAGTTCTCGCGCCCATCCGTGCGCACCACGCCCATAGGCAGCTGCGACCCTGTGAGCACCACGGGCTTGTTGAGGTTCTCGAGCATGAAACTCAAGGCCGATGCCGTATAAGCCATGGTGTCGGAGCCATGAAGCACCACGAAGCCGTCGTATTGCTCATAGTTCTCCGTGATTTTAGCGGCCAACATGGCCCAAAAATCGGGCGACATATTCGACGAGTCGATCAAGGGATCGAAGCTGTAGAAGTCGATCTGATAGCCGAAATTCTGCAGCACAGGCAGGTGCTTGTAGATATTATCGAAATCGAAAGGCACCAAGGCTCCCGTCTTGGGGTCCTGCATCATGCCTATGGTTCCACCGGTGTAAAGTACGAGGATGGAGGTTTCTTCTTTTTGGGTCACTCTTCTTAGAATTTAGAATTTAGAATTAAGAGGGGCAAAGATACGTTTTTTTAGATTTTAAAGAGCATCTTGGCGTTGTTTGTGGTGATTTCTGCCATTTCTTCCAAGGTCAAGCCATAGATTTCAGCGATTTTTTTTGCCGTGTCCACCATGAAGGCGGGTTCGTTGCGTTTGCCTCGATGCGGCACAGGCGAAAGATAAGGTGCATCGGTTTCCAAAACGATGCGATTGAGGGGAATATTGCACAAGTAGTCTTTCACAGCACAGTTTTTATAGGTGGTCACACCGCCTAAACCAAGATGGAAACCCAGTTCGAGATAGGCTTTGGCCTCTTCCTCAGTACCCGTGAAGCAGTGCATCACACCTCGGAGACCCCCGTCTTGTCTTTTTTCAAGGATGCGTGCCATGAAGCCGAAGGCATTGCGGCAGTGAATCGAAAGCGGCAATTGGAGCTGTTTGGCCCATTCCAACTGAGTCTCGAAGGCATCGAGTTGTTCTTTCTCGAAAGTCGTATCCCAATAAAAGTCAAGGCCTATCTCCCCTACACCTATATATATATTACGATCCAACTCCTTTTCCATCAAGGCAAGCACCTGTTTATAGTCGCCTTTCACCTCTTCGGGCTGGAGTCCCATCATCACACGGGTACATTCCGGGAACTGCTCATGTGTTTCCAACATGGGTTGGATGGTGGCGACCTCCACATTAGGCATCAGCATCATGCCAACGCCAGCGTCAAGGGCGCGTTGCACAGCTTCGGTGCGGTCGGTGTCGAACGCAGCGTCATAGATATGGGTATGGGTGTCGATGAGCATGGAGGGATGATAAAAAAAGTTAGTAAAGGAAGTTGTCATAAGGATATCGGATGGCGTGCATATCCTTGATCTCCTTATAAAGCAGATCTCTGAATTCCTGATAGTTATCCTTGTTTTTAGCTGAGATGAAGATGCAGTTGTCGTTCATCTTGGCCATCCAAGTCTGTTTTAATTCTTCGTAAGAAATATTGCGCTTGGTAGCAGGTGTAAGATCATCGGGATCCTTCTCTTCCCATGTGTAGGCATCGGTCTTGTTAAAAACGACGATGGTCTTCTTGTCAGCACAGCCCAACTCGGCCAAGGTCTGGTTCACCACTTCCATCTGTGCTTCAAAGTCGGGATGCGAAATATCCACCACATGGAGCAGAATGTCCGACTCGCGCACCTCGTCCAAGGTTGATTTGAACGACTCCACCAAATGATGTGGCAACTTACGAATGAAACCGACCGTATCGGAGAGCAGGAATGGAAGGTTCTCCACGACCACCTTGCGCACCGTTGTGTCGAGGGTAGCGAAGAGCTTGTTCTCGGTATAAACTTCCGACTTGCTTAGCAGGTTCATGATGGTTGATTTGCCCACATTGGTATAACCAACCAAAGCCACACGCACCAATTTGCCACGGTTCTTTCGCTGCACCGTCTTCTGCATGTCGATTTCTTTCAGCTTTTCCTTCAAAACCGAGATGCGGTCGAGAATCAAGCGACGGTCGGTCTCGATCTGGGTCTCACCAGGGCCGCGCATACCGATACCGCCCCGCTGACGTTCCAAGTGAGTCCACATACGGGTTAGTCGCGGAAGAAGATATTGATACTGAGCCAGTTCCACTTGCGCCTTGGCATGGGCGGTATGGGCATTGGAAGCAAAAATATCGAGGATGAGGCTGGTACGGTCAAGGACACGGCATTCGAGGGCTTGCTCCATGTTACGAGCTTGGGTAGCGCTCAACTCGTCGTCGATGACAGCGATTTCAATGCTCTCTACCTTGATGTACTGATGAATCTCCTCCAATTTACCAGAGCCAAGATAGCTCACACTGGAGGGATGATCCATGGCTTGAACAAAACGCGCCACGGGCACGCCTCCAGCGGTTTCCAACAGGAAAGCCAGTTCATCGAGGTATTCTTCAGTGCGCTCGCGGCTCTGCTTTTTTGAAGCAACCGCTATTAAGACTGCGCGTTCCGGTATTTTTTCGTATGTGATGAAATCGCCCATTTTTTTCAGAAGTCAGGAGTAAGAAGTCAGAAGGGACGGAAGCCGATGATTTTACGGACTTCGTTAAGGGTCTTGGCAGCGCTCTCACGGGCTTTCTCGGCGCCGAGACGGGCGATGCGATCGAGACGGTCGGTATCGGACGAGAACTCCTGGATGCGCTCACGGATGGGGTTCAGCGTCTGCACCATATCTTCAGCCAATTGTTTCTTCATATCGCCGTAACGCAAGGTGCAGTCGTTCCATTTCTCATCGAAATACTTTACTGTTTCAGGAGCGCTCACGATGCTCATCATGGTGAATAGGTTTTGGATGACCTCCGGTTTGGGACTGTTCGGCTCCTGGGGACCGTTGTCGGTGACGGCGCGCATCACTTTTTTGCGGACGGTCTTCTCATCCTCATAGAGATAGATGCAGTTGCCATCGCTCTTTCCCATCTTGCCTGAACCATCGAGGCCTGGCACCTTGATGGCATCACCACCGAAGTAGTAATTCTGGGGCTCGGGGAAAAACTCCACACCGTAGATGTTATTGAAGCGACGGGCGCATTTGCGAGCCATTTCCATGTTCTGTTCCTGGTCCTTGCCCACGGGCACCCATTTGGCACGGTGTTGCAGGATGTCGGCGGCCATCAGTGTCGGGTAGGTGAAGAGTCCCGCATTGACGTTATCGGGTTGCTGGCGTGCCTTTTCCTTGAAGGTGGTGACACGGCCCAATTCACCGATATAGGCGTTCATATTAAAGTATAGATACAGTTCTATGGTCTCCGGGACATCACTCTGGATATAAATGGTCGCCTTTTCCGGGTCGATGCCGCAGGCGAGGTATTCGGCGAGAATGGTACGGGCCGAGCGTTGGATGTTTTCGGGTTTGGGGTGTGTGGTGAGCGAGTGCCAATCGGCGATAAAGAAATAGCAGTTGTATTCTTCCTGCATTTTCACAAAGCTACGGACGGCACCGTAGTAATTGCCGAGATGGAGGTTGCCAGTAGGGCGGATGCCGCTCAGTACTATATCTTTATTCATTGTTGAATTGTTAAGTTGTTGAATTGTTAAATTGACGGCAAAGATATAAAAAAAGTGGAGACGGTGCATGTGCCGTCTCCACAATGAATCGTTTTTCCAGAAAATTAGATTTTGATAGTTTCGCCGTTGGCGTTCTGGAAGTTGTACTGCAGCATGTGGAAGCTTTCGACGGATTCAACTTTGAATGACTTGCCGTATTTTTTCATCCACTTGCGGCGGATGGAGCGCCAGCCTATGGTGAGGTAGGCTCCGATGAAGGGGTGGACCTGTAGCGTGATGTGATTCTCGTTTTGGTCGACGAGCAGGTACCTGAGGTTGTTCTCGATTTCGTCAATGTAAAGGATGGCAGGGCGAATCTTGCCTTCGCCGTCGCACACGGGGCATTTTTCTTGCACTTGCACTTCCGTGGCGGGACGCACGCGTTGGCGGGTGATTTGGATGAGGCCGAACTTGGTGGCAGGAAGGATGGTATGTTTGGCGCGGTCGACCGACATTTCTTGACAGAGCACGTCGTAGAGCTCTTTGCGGTGTGCGGCTTCGCGCATGTCGATGAAGTCGACGATAATGATGCCGCCCATATCGCGCAGCCTTAACTGGCGGGCGATTTCCTTGGCCGCTTCGATGTTGACCAGAAGAGCGTTTTCTTCCTGCGTATTTTCCTTATTGACGCGGTGGCCACTGTTGACGTCGATGACGTGCATGGCCTCGGTGTGTTCGATGATGAGGTAAACAC
>CAMHFN010000050.1 GCA_946184615.1 uncultured Bacteroidales bacterium | reverse complement strand
GGAATCTGCGACGAGGTTTTTCATCATCGTCATGGAATCTGCGACGAGGTTTTTCGTCGTCGTCATGGAATCTGCGACGAGGTTTTTCATCGTCGTCATGGAATCTGCGACGAGGTTTTTCATCATCGTCATGGAATCTGCGACGAGGTTTTTCGTCGTCGTCATGGAATCTGCGACGGGGCTTGTCCTCATCGTTGAATCTGCGGCGAGGCCTCTCGGCATCGTCATGGAATCGGCGCTCACCTCTCGGCTTGTCGCCAAACTTTCTTTCTCTTTTCTCTCCTTCTTCGTCACCGTCACGGTGAGAAAATCTGAAGGACTTGTGCTGCAAGAACTCTTCTTTGTGTTCTGCAGGTTTTCTGGTGCGTGGACGCTTGCCAGGGTTTCCTTGTTCTGTCATGCTATAGCGAATATGTGTGATTAAATGGGCGGCAAAAGTAGTAAAAATTTGTCAAACCCGCCGTTTTTTGTCAAACTTTTCTTTTTGCATCATCTGGAAACTGTTATACAGATTCTGCCAGATGACATACAAAGTGGGAACGATGCTGCTCAACGGGTTGAGGTAGCTCTGTGCCATCCAAATGGCCAACACGGTGTTTTTCTGCCCCAAAGCTTGACCTCCTGCCACCCGGTCGCCGTACCTTTTCCCGATGAGATGACCCACAAAAAACTGCAAGAAACATAGAAAAACAGAAATGGCCACCATCCACAAGAACATGATTCGGTGTTCGTAAAACTGGGTCATCAACAGACCAATGGCTCTGGATATTACGACCGTCAGCGATATTGCCCACACGTAAAACGAAAGACTTTTGTGATGGTTGATGTAATCGTTAGCTTTAGGGAAGAATCGGCGGGTAAGCAACGCTAGAAAGAAGGGTGCGATCAACAAGGGAAACACCTTGCCCAAGATGGTAAAAAACGAATTCCAGAACGAAATGTCAGAATGGGCACCGATCAAAGTAAACGACAAAGGAGCCGCCACGGCTACCATCAAATTACAGGCCATCAGATAAGTGCTCATCATGCTGATGTTCGCCCCCAAAATAAGCGACACCGCTATGGCCGCCGAAGCTGTCGGAGCCAACACCGTAACAAAAGCTCCCTGGGCCACCGTATCGTCAAAAGGCCTGAGAATAAAATAGATTGCTGTGGATACCGTGAGCTGGAACAACAAAAGCCAAAAATCAAACATGCTGAAACGCATGGTCTTTATATCCAAAGAGTTGAATGAGAAATACAGCATCAAAAAGATGAAATAGGGCAAAGCGGGTTGGAGTACAATGATGTACTCGTGAAAGAAAATGCCCAAAAGAATGGCAATCGGTAAAATCCAACTCTTGAATCGTTGCATGGCCGTCAAATTGTCGGCAAAATTAGTTATTTTTGCCACATGATTCCTATGGAGACCCCTTTTATTGACCTTCATACCCATCATACCTATATCGACAGTGGACTCTACAGTTATGGAATTCACCCTTGGAACGTCGATGTGGAATGTGATATGGGGTTGTTGGAGCACCTTCTTGAAGAAGGTCGATTAGCAGCAATCGGTGAGACCGGGATCGATAGAATCCATCAAGGCACCCTTCCGCTTCAATTCGAAATCTTTGAGAAACACATCCTGCTTTCTGAACAGTATCAAAAACCGCTCATTATCCATAATGTAAAGGCCACCGCAGATCTTCTGCGTCTTCATAAAAAGCATCAACCTCGACAAACGTGGATCATCCATGGTTTCAACGGTTCCGTTGAAGAAGTGAGCCAGCTTACGGGATGTGGTTGCTGCCTCTCCGTCGGTGATAGCCTGTTTTACCCCAATAGGAAAATCTCAAAATCGATATCATCCATTCCCTTGGATGATCTCTTCCTTGAAACGGATACCTCCGAAAAAACCATCCAACAAATTTATGAAAAGGCTTCGGAACTCTTAAACCTCTCCATAGAACGACTGAAAGAACAAATATTCACTAATTTTGCACGGTTAAACCTCAACGTATGGAAGACTGGAAACAACGTACCCGATTGCTCATCGGCGACGATGGCATTGAGAAACTTGGAAAGAGCCATGTCCTGGTAGTGGGTCTTGGCGGTGTGGGAGGCTACGCAGCGGAGCAACTGGCTCGGGCGGGCATTGGCAAATTGACCCTTGTCGATGGGGACGTGGTGAGTGTCACCAACCGTAACCGTCAGCTCCTTGCTTTGTGTTCCACACTAGGTCGTCCCAAAGCTGAAGTAATGGCAGAACGCATTCGCGACATCAATCCCGACATGGAATTGGAGGTCATTAATCAATATATGAAGGATGATGCGATTGTCGAGTTGGTTTCAAGACCATACGACTATATCGTAGATGCCATCGATACGGTAGCTCCCAAGGTGTTTCTGCTTTATTATGCCAAGCAAAACCAACAGCGAGTGGTGAGTTGTATGGGTGCGGGAGGCAAGTTCCATCCCGAGAAAATCGAAATAGCCGACATTTCCAAGTCAAACCATTGTCGCCTGGCCTTTTACATTCGAAAGAGACTACATCGTCTGGGTGTGTTCGACGGCATCACCGCAGTCTATTCTCCCGAGCCCGTCGATAGCTCTGCCATTGTCACCGAAGGGGTGAATGAACAAAACAAGGTATCCAACGTGGGTACGATTTCTTATATGCCTGCCGCTTTTGGCATCTTTTGCGCCAGTGTGGTGATTAATGGGTTGCTGGATTGTCCATCTTTGTAATTACAAACACCGCATCGCCAAAAGTGTTGTTGACCCGGAATCCCGGGATGTCTCTGATAGAAGAGGGGAATTCGATTACGATGCGCTTGTTTCTGAACCAAGGCTTTTTGACGACCACTGTAGTGGCTTCGGAAGTCAGTTCCAGTCCCGTCTCAGTATCGAACCAACGGACTCTGTACTGGGTGCCCTTGGGCTGGTCCTTGATGGGCAACACAATACGGTTGACGGGGAAACTTGGTCTGGGGCGCTTTGCGGGATTAAGGGTGTAGACATAGCCATTGGGGTCGAAAACCTTATCATCGACGAAATGGTTCTTGCTCACCTCGTCAGTCAAACGGCGTAACGATTGATAACAAAAAGCGGTGTCTTGGCTCCAACCCATCAAAGTGTCCTCGTTGGCGTTGACCATATAATACGTCACGAGATTGTATGGAAATTCCAAGGTGTGGTTGTTGGCAATGCCAGTGTGTTTGGCTGTGAAGGAGTCCGATAACAAGGGAAGTTTGCTAAGGAAAGTCATTACCGGTTTAAACCTTTCGTACCAATTGTTTTTTTCAAGGCAGTCCCAGTACCAGAAGGAAGCGGGTCCCATAGAACCAGAGAAAACGGACGACCAAAGGGAATTGTGAAGGTCGATGCCTTGGGGATCTTTGAGTTCGTATTTTGACTTGGGGTTGCTTTGTCCGAAGCCAAACTCACCCATAAAGAAGGGTTTATTGGGATAATTATCCCGGGCTTTTTCCGACTCTTGATACAGGATATGTGAAAACTGCTCCTTGGAGGCCGCTTTCTGAATGTTTTGATAGTTATGTTCCTGCACAATATCAAGAGGATCAAAGGCATCGTATAAGATGGCGATGTCTTTGCCTGAGCCCAATGAGGTGGATAGAGGATGCTGATACGGGTCGATGGAACGGATGTAATCAGCCATCTGGGAGTGCCACTGGACGATGTTGCGTTGAATTTGTGAGGGAATGGACTCGCCATCAGCCATGTTGGCTACTTCGTTCCATAGTTCCCAACAAAGGATGTTGGTGGCATGACCCCATCGCGCAACAATATAGCGGACAAGGTTTTTTTCGATTCTTATCGCCCGTGCATCGGTGAAGAAATCGTATTTCGAAGAAAGTCCCAACACCGTATGATAGGGGTTGTTGTGCCAATCGCTAGGCATGGCGGAGTTTTCTTTGGTCCCTGTGGCGACCCCGTTTTTATGCGAAAAATTCCTGTAATTGAAAATACAGGGCATGATGCTGATGCCATGTTCCTGTGCGTATTGAACAATGTAATCGAGTTCTGCCGCATCCTTTTGGTTCATCGTGTTATCAAAATACATTCGCGGCTTCCCGTCTATCGTTCCAGCATGTTCAGGACCGTAGAGGGAAAGAAACTGATATCGGTTGAGCCAAATGCGGATGAAATTAGCTTTGCCGGATAGTTGCTGGATATATTTTTCATAATCGTAGATGCCGTATGGTTTTTTGTATTTGCCGTAATCGGCGGCATCGTACCAGGCCACATTGGGTCCCACCGGGAAGAAGGATCTTGTTTGCGGACGTCCGTTTACGACGACTTCCCGTTTCAAGTACTTGGTGTTGGCCACGCCGATGAAGCCTTCAGCATCTTTTTGTTGGCACTGGAAGGTCAAGACATTGCCATTGTATGACGACAGCGTTACCTCTCCTTTTTTGTCAATGGCATGGATGATGTAGGTCCAGGATCCCGCCATATCCGGTGTAAACCGGATTTTCCATCCGTCGCCGTCACGGCTGCGTGATGACACTTCATATTTCTTTTCCTGCATGAACTGATAGCCCTCGTAATAAAACCCGATGACACGACGATGTCTACCGTCAGGGCCAGTGAAGTCAGCATATACGTCGATGACCTCTGGGTCATACGGATTATCGTATTCGCCGAGTCGAAAGCTTATTTCGTAGCATCCGTAAACTTCAACGGATTTCTGGTAGCTGAGGCCGTTGATGCGGGGCTGGGCAAGACAAAGCAAACAGCCACTAACAAAATATATTAATAAGTATAATTTTTTTATCATAAATTATCTTTTAATATTATAACATTCATGCCAACAAAAGCGTATTTTTCTTTTAAAATATCCAAGTCTTCGTTCTTTAATCGGATGCAGCCCTCGCTACCACGACCAGGCACGCTGTTCTCGTTGTTGGTACTGCCATGGATGCCGATGCCTTTGTGACCAGGGGTCTTGAGCCGCATGAACCAGTTCCCGTAGGCGAGGATAGCGCCACGTCCATCACCAAAGTCGTGTGTCCAACTTGCAGCGGATACGATCTCGGTGATGCTGAAAGGATTGGAAAAAGTGCATTCAGGAGTCTTCATGTCGCCTGACTTCTCTTTTTGGCCATAGTTTTTGCCTACGCAAACAGGGTAACGCGCCAACAACACGGTGTCGCCACTTTGGTTCTCA
Organism: uncultured Bacteroidales bacterium; assembly: GCA_946184615.1. GTDB lineage: Bacteria > Bacteroidota > Bacteroidia > Bacteroidales > F082 > Limimorpha. The sequence goes on along the minus strand of CAMHFN010000050.1, from coordinate 2,624 downwards.
AAGACACTTAGGAGCAAGGCGGGCTTGTCAATCACAATAAAGCAACTGTCGCGGTTCACCATTTCTCCGAAAATCACAGGCTTTTCAACAGGAATGGTGTCGTTGGCTTGTCCTTGTTCTTTGGAATTGTTGGCTTTACTCCCACATGCGGTCATCATCATCACCGCCATAAAGATAAGGATCTGTCTCATAAATCTCTAATCTCTAAATTCTAAATTTTAATTTTAAATTCTCGTTACCCTGTCACCATAAACACTCTCGCATCCTTCCATCTTAGGTGGCGTAGAATCTCGCTGGTGAAGTGGGTTCGGCTTGAACGTTTTTCCAAGAGCTCTTTGGTTTTGTCAAACTGTCTTAACTCTCGGTAAATCTCAGGAAGTTCCAAATCTGCTTGTTCTTCGGGATGTTTCTCTAACAACACCAACAGTCGATGGAGGTTGTCGTTGAAGGCCTTTATGTTTTTGATGAACAGTTTTTCGCCTTCGAGCAACATCCGGCGGTAACTGCTCCAAACTCCATAGCTCATGAAACCGTTGAGTAAATATTTCAGTCTGATGTAATGGAAGTTACGGTGCAAGTCGTTGTAGGCCCACCACAACAACCGACGCAAATAGATTTCACGTTTTGGCTCATAATGGGTTTTGGCCAAAAACTGTTGGTAGTGTTGGATTAAGGCAAGTTTGCCTCGGTTGTCTGAGAAGTTGATGCCGAAAAATCTCCAAGTGTTCCATGAATAGACGGCTGCCTGTGGATCCTCCGAAGTGATGAAAGGCTCTCGTGGGTCTTCCACCCAGAAAGCATGGCCGCACGATGGACAAAGCACCATCTTCTGTCGGGTGGTGATGAGGTTGTCGTACAACACCTTGCCATCAGAATAGAGAATAGCCTCGTTCACCAGCTCCGACTTAAGGTTGCGACCCTCCAGCCAAGCGTTGCAGTTGGGGCATTGGAAATAATAGGAGTCGTATTTCAGCATTTGACTTCAAAAAGATTATAGCGCAAAGATATTATTTTCTTCCGTAATCTGCAGGTATCTCTCCCCAAATTTCTGTTTTCCACTTCAAAACGGGAATCGACAAGGAGTTTTCCCGCATCCAGTCATCGTTCTCTCGAAGCCATTTTTCGGCGCGTCCGATAAGTTCAAAGAGATATTCGTTTTTGGCGTTGGGCTGTAGCTTGGTCTTGCATTTTTTCTCCCGTACCCATTTCTGTGCATTCACGGAATCGCTATAAATAGGGTAGAGGGTTCGTTTTTGTTTCTGCCAGGCCAAAGCGTGGACGATGGCTAGGAACTCGCCGATATTATTGGTGCCGTTTTCGAAGACTGGACTTTTAAAAAGGGTAGTTGTGGTGGCAGGCTGGGTTCCGAAATCCACAAATACACCTTGGTATTCCATTTTGCCTGGATTACCTGAACAAGCGGCATCGACGGCGATGAAAACGGAAAGTTCATTCTTATCCGTTTTCCTTTTTACCTCCCGTTCAGTCGGTGAGCACTTCGGGGTTCCGTTTTCCGTTTTTTCAAATCCAGCGAAGCCCTTGGCGTATGCAGCTTCGGCGCTTCCTAGGTCAGGAAAGCCTTTATATAGTGCCCCCTGGAAGCCTTCCACTTCCTTTTTGCAGGCCTCCCAGTTGTCATAGACCCCTGGCGTTCTCCCTTTCCACACTACGTAGAATTTTTTTTTCAATTCCTCAACCCCTCTTCCTCTAAATTCTAAATTCTAAATTCCCAACGAGATATCCACGCCTTTAGCGGTATTCACCAGGTCGCTGTCGATGGTAACCAGATTCGGCTTGGCAATGGCTTCGGCCAAGGGCACCGCCACGAGGTTCGGGTGATGGTAAGCCACCATCTGACCGAACTGTCCGTTGAGCACCATCTCAAAGGCCTTTACGCCAAATTCGGAGGAGAGCACACGGTCGTAGGCGATCGGAACACCACCACGTTGCAGGTGGCCCAAGATGGTTTCACGCAGGTCGTGTTTGAAGCCAGCCGCCTTCAATTGGCTGATGAGGGCGCGTCCAATGCCGCCCAGTTTCTTGTTTTCGTACCCCACTTCGGTGCTGATCTCGTAGATCTGCTGTCCATCCTTGGGACGCGCGCCTTCGGAGGCCACGATGACGGCAAAGCCGCGGTCGTGGTTGAAACGGCGTTCCAGGCGTTCCTTCACCACGTTGATGTCGTATGGGAACTCTGGGAGGAGGCAAACTTCGGCGCCACCCGCAATGGCAGAGTGCAGGGCGATCCAGCCTGCATCACGGCCCATCACTTCAAGAATGAAGACACGATTATGCGAAGCCGCCGTGGTGACCAGTTTATCTACGGCCTCAGTAGCGATCTGCACAGCGGTCTGGAAGCCGAAGGTGCATTCTGTCATGGAGAGGTCATTATCGATGGTCTTGGGCACACCTATAATATTCAAACCCTTCTCGTAGAGTTTCTGCGAGATACGCTGTGAGCCATCGCCGCCGATGCTGATGACCGCGTCGATGCCCATGTATTGCAACTTGCGGAGCATTTCATCACTGCGATCGACAGTGCTCCAAGTTCCGTCGGCATTCTTGATGGGCCAGTTGAACGGGCCGCCCTTGTTGGTGGTCTCGATGATGGTGCCGCCACGGAA
>CAMHFN010000049.1 GCA_946184615.1 uncultured Bacteroidales bacterium | reverse complement strand
AACACAAATGAAAAATAATAGTTGCAACCTTACAACCTTTTCCCATTACAGAGAAACAACATAATTTTGCAGCCTGAAAAAAATTCAAAATACCGAAATATGGACGACGGTTTGAAAGGTTATCTTGCTGGAAGAGCGGTAATGGGAACTGTAGTTTCCGATATGCGAAGGACACGATTAGACTATCAAAGACGGTCGGCGCATCAAATGAAGGAAGAAGTTTTGTCGGAGGCAGTAGCGAAATTCCTTCTGAAAGATGACAAAGAAGCAGCCTTAGAATATCTCAATACTTGCTTCATGAATGAGGTCATTGATGATTGCCAGCATCAAACTGACCGAAACTATTCATTAGAGACCATACTGGTGAAGAGAAAGGCGAAGTACGCTCCTTTCTACGAAAGAATTGGACAACCAATGCCTGAGAAGTTGGCAGCACTCACAGCCGATGAGTTGTGTGCCATGCTCGGTGTGGAAAACCTTCATATCAAAGACAGCAGAGGTAACAAAGACATCATACCCTACGAAAAGAAGAAGGATTTCGGGGATTTCTTGCTGGACTGGTGGGCTTGGATTCTGCTCATCCTATTCGGGATAGGATTCGTTGTCTATATGAAGTATTTTTATTAGACAAAGATGAACTGCAAATCATCCATTAAGGAGCGATAACGCTGTTGGAAACGACTCGTTTCTTTTACGATGGTAGAGACTTTAAAGTTTTGTAAGGCATCAAAATAAGCCATATCAAGAATAACGGAGCGCATCGCATCGACACTTTTTTGGTAACCACTAACCAACAAGGCACCTGTATCATCTTTGAATCTCATAGCAGCACCGATATTTAGCATTGTTTTGCAACTGCTAAAATGGACTATTCTATCCTCAAAGAAACCAGGTACAAGTTGACCTAATTCATACAATGAGATATCAGGTTTATTATTCTCTTCGTCTTCCTGTTGTTTTTTCTTGCGCTTTTTCTCATCCATACCTTCAAGGTGAATGGATCCGTTCCAGCCATGAGTTGAAATATAAACAATCGGATATTTCTTTTTAAAAGATGCCGTGTTAAAGTATTTCATGTAGTATGCGAGATTATCTTTCGTCAAGAAATTACGATAGATGAAATCACAGCCATAGAAGTCCTTCAGGCACTGTAAAACAGGACGGCAATTCAGATTGAAGCGATTTTTCCTTTCTTGATGGTTGTAGAGCCATTCGGTTTCAAAGCAGATGATGTTCATATTTGGTGATTTTAAAGTATATTGTTACAAATAATTTTCTTGCATCCAGTTGTAGAAATCCTCGGTGGTTTCATAGCCGGATGACCAATGCATAAAACGATTGTAGAGCAGTCCTATAAGAGTGGCGGGGATGTTGTGCTGTTTGGCAAAATCACCCAAGTGTTCTTTCTCAAAGGTTTTTCTCCAATCATCGCCACGGCGATAGCTGTAGGAAAGAGCATCAACCCAATGTTTTTCATAGTCCCAAAACAAACTATCATGTTCTTGGAGTTTTTGAGGGCATTCATCTTCGCCTTTGTAGTAACGGCACATTGGAATCAATGTCTTTTTCCGTTCTTTTGCTCTGCGCTGGCGATTGGTTGGACGGGATTGGTAGAAATTATGATACCATTCCATAAAGCTTTCAGCTGTTCCTAATGTCCAATGCTCGTAACGGTTCCACAGCAACGCTTTCAATTCTATTGGTGTACCATCGTATTTCTCAAAATCCTTAAAAATGCCAACGAAATAAGGGATATTGTCCTTGAAAACTGCTTTGTGCTCTTCTTTGTCACGATTCTCAACCCAGAATTGTTCGTAGAACCATGATTTTGCCGCATCATGCAAATAGTTCACCTTATCTGGTGGAATTGTGTATTCGTACTTCATGCACTCAGGAGGAGGTAAATTGGATTTATCTACCTCGTGAGCCAATAGCTCTTTCTCAAACGGGTTTTCGTTTTCTCCTTTGTAGTACCTACACTCTAATATCAGGCTGTCCTTTTTGCTCATTGGTTGACAGGGCTATTGTACTAACGACGATGTGGTTGTTGTTAATCTTGCCAGAAGTCTTCCCATTGGGGCGGGTCTTCGGTGCGCTCGTACCAAGGGGTTCCTATCCAGTTGGCTTCGTATTCTTCGCAAGCCTCTCGATATGCGAGGTAGGCTTCTTGACGTGTCCAGGTATTAGGGTCGTCGTATTCTTCAGGTGTGCCCAAAAACACATCGTCCATGTCTTCTACAAATAAATCATCTTCCATGTTTCTTAAGGTTTTGGATGTTTTACATCAATCTCATTTCGGAGCATTTGGGATAGTCAACTGGTATTTCTGAGAGTTTGAAGGGGAACGCACTATCGTCGACTTCTCTCCAAGGTTGCTCCATGATGCCTTGTGTCTGACAATACTTATACACCAGTTTGAGAAAACGACGGAGCACCATGACGGAAGGGAACTGACCGCGTTCCTTATGCCATTGCATCAGGTCTTTCTCTCTCTTTGAGCTGTTGCAGGACTTACAGCAGCAAATTAGATTCTCAGGGTCATCCTCCCCTCCTTTGAAGCGTGGAAACAGATGGTCAACGGATAGCAGCTCTTTTGCCCCACAGTATACACACCTGGCACCGTTTTCCATCTTCCAACGCTCATCATCGAACAAAGTGCCTATTTGGTACTTGCCTGTTAGCAAACCATTATAGAGACGACTGCGAATCATGAACGATGTCCTGTCGTAGGTCGGGATGCCTCGGTTGATGCCATCGTGCGCCATCGCAAGATTGGCGTATGACCAGTATATCAATTCAGCAACGGTATTGAGGGCTGTTTGAGGCATAGATTCACTGCTGATTGGTTGATTCCTCGGGCTTTTCGACTGGCTCTTCTTCTTTAGAGATTATCCAATGATATTCCGATGAAATGCGGTCGTAATCGCCATCGACGACTACATAGGTGTTTTCGATTTGCCAGCCGAATTTGGCCAGCTGGTTCATTGCATCAACCATTTTGTTGAAGTACAATTTTTTGCCGTCATTTCCTTTGAGCATGTAGGCGTATTTTTGGCTGTTCTTACCGAACTCCACTTTTACGGAAACTTTACCAGCGACATCGTACTCGTCACCAATGATTTCGGCATAGACTTTTGTTTGAGCAAATGATGATACAGCAAAAGCAAAAACCGCTGCCATGAGTAATATAGCTTTTTTCATAGTTCTTACTGATTGGTGTAGGTTACGGAGAAGGCGCGGCAGCGGCGGTTTTCTTGGGCGGCGCAGCCCATGGTGAACTTGGGATATGGCTCGAAGATGTCGAGGCCACGGCCAAGGTAGATTGACCAGCCGTTATCAGCGATGATTTTGCGGTCGTGGTCGGCGGTGAAGTCGTACTCGAAATCGATGCTGAAGGAACGCAGATCATCTTGGAGGCTGTCGAAGATGTCTATCATTTCTGGAACAGCTTCGTCGCTGTCGGCGTTGGTGTGAAGGATGACCTTCAGCTCTTCTGGGGCATCGTTGGTTTCTTTGAGCATCTGGATGAAGTCTATCAGGTTGTAGACCTGGTATGGCAAGCGGATGAAGGGGTCGATGACTTCGACGGTGTGGGCGGTTTGCAGATAGTCTGCAAAGAGGGTCTTATAAGAAACGCCTGTTTGGTTGAGGCGGATTTCGATGGACTTGGCGGCGAGCTGCTTACTCTCCTTCTCCGACTGGGATGTGCTTTCGTCCTTACGTGCTTTCGTGCTATCGATGGGGGCTTCTTCAGTGGCCGATGGCATTCCGAAGAGGCCGACGCGCTCTAAGGTTTCGACTTGGACTTTTGTGCCGTCGGAAATTTTGGTGTACTCGAAGACTGCTGGCTCGGCCTTGAATGTTTCATCGACGACATAGAGTTGGTCTTTGACGCGCTTGCGGCTCTCGGCTGCAAAGTCGATGATTTCAAGGGCTTCCTCTTGGGTGTAGTTGCCATCGGGATAGAGCAGCTTGACCAAGCCGGAGAAGGTTTTGCGAATGGCGTTGTGGTCGCGCTCGGATAGCGTGGTGCTGAAGGTGACATATTTCTTCAGGTCGGCTGAGTAGTCGAACTTGCGAAGCTCGTGGAGCACAGCGGCCACATAGTCGGTGATGAGGCCATAACTCTTGCTGAAGGAGTCTTTCTTCAGCATCTTGATTTCCCAACCTGGGTTGTAGAGGTGGATGCGGTCTAAGAAGGCTCCTTTCTGGAATGCCGTGGGTATGGACTCGAAGAGGTGTGAGTTTTTGAGCATGTAAGGCACAGTGTGTTTGGTGTTGCCCACAAAGCTCATCGATGCGGTGGCTTCATGAGTGGCTTTGCCACGATTGAAGGACTTGTTGGCCAGATAGTTCTGCATGGTGTCAATCATGACGGAATCTATCTGCTTGCCCTTTTGCTGCTCGAACTCATCCCATGCGACTACATCCCAATAACCTACGAGGCCAAGAATTTCCTTGTTGCCTGACATCTTGACGAACAAGCGGGCTGAGGTGACATCACCACCACTGACGAGGACACCATAGGGCGACAGTTCCTGAAACACATGGGACTTGCCTGTGCCCTTCGGGCCCAGCTCCATGAAGTTGTAGTTGTTTTCGACATGGGGCAAGAGGCGTGAAAGAACGATGAACTTTTCACGACGGTTGAGGTTGTCGGGGTTGAGGCCGACGGTGTGGATGAGGAAATCGATCCATTCATCAGTGGTGAACTCCTGCCGCTTGTTGATGTAGTCGTTCAAGTCGATGTTGGAGATTTGGATGGGTTTGAGGTTCTGAATCTCCCAGCGGACTTTGACATCCTCCCCGGGGATGTAGCCGACATCGATGATGCACCAAACACCATTGCCCGAAAGAAGCTTTGGGTTCTTTCGGACATATTCAGTGCCGATGGGAATGTTGGTAAGGGTGAGATTGGCAAAGGTGGCTTCGTATTGGTCGGCCTTGTCATTGAGCAAAACGGAGATTTTGTCAATGATTCGGTAGCGGCCAGCCTCACGGATTTTGCCTTTCACCTCTTCGGCCTCGGCACGGTGGACATAGTTGGTGCGGATGATGTGCTTGGTTTTCTCCAAGCCTTCCTCGATGGCCTCTGGGTCATCGGTGGCGCAATACTGGCCAAGGAGGTATTCGAGGACATAGGTAGGCACAGGAAGGTTGCCCTTGACTTGGAAGGCCAGGTCTTTACGGACGACCTTGCCGATGAATTGGTCTAGTATCTTGTGTTGTAAGTCCATAGTTAGAAGTCTCTTTCTATTAGGGTGTTGTTGGTGACAGATGCCGTCTTTAGTGGGTTAAGGGGGTCTTCGATGTCGAAGATGCGGAGCTGCATCAGATTGGGGGCGTTCTCGGCGGTGAGCATCAAATCTACTGTGAAGATGCGCTCGCCTGGGTTGCCTGATGTCTTATCCAACTCCAGCTGCTTGATGGCGGTCAAGGGACGGGAGCCATCGTAGATGGCCACCGTTATCTTGCGTTCACGGAACTCATCAGAAATGGGGTCGGTTTGGTAGAGGTCGAAACGAGCACGGCCAGACACCATCTTGATATCTTTGGTGAGCAATTCGAGACCTACAGGCTCGCGGCCTTCCTTATCGACATGCTTCGCATGGAGCACGGGGATGACCAACTCCTGAAGAGCTGCGCCACCATGGGCAAACTGATAGTTTGTGCCTTGGTTGGCAAGGCGGTTGGTGCCATCAGGAACGGCGACGAATACACCTGAAGCATCATCAGCACCGTGAGCGGATGCGAACGGGAACTTGGCGATGCCCAAAACAGGTGTATCGGATTTGGTAAGGTAGTAGCGTGAGGTCTTTTCCATGTTCTCCTCATCGACGCGGAACTTATCCTTTTCCTCGAAACGGATGTTGTTGTAGATGAAACCGTGGTCGGCGGTGAGGTAAACATTTGTGATGTTGGCGGAGCTGAGCAATGTGGTGATAAAGCCTTTCAAATCCTTGATGGCTTTTTCGCAGGCCTGAGGAAGCGCAACAGAGCTTCCGTCGTGGCCCAGGCTATCCACCACATTGTGGAAGATGTAAGACAAAGGACGCTTCAGCGTTTCGCGCAAGGCTTTTGAGCCTATGCCTTCCAGCTCGCTGAAAAGGAAACACTTTGCGTCGGGATTGTATTGCTGCAGCAATTCGGTGCGCAGATCCTTTGAGTTGCGGACTTTGTCGTTCAGGGTTATATCCGGCTTGCTGTCGGTGGTGACCAATTTCATTTCATCGTGTGGCAAAAGTGTGGGGATGCAGAACTTGGTCTCGGTAGGCAGCTGAGCGACAGCGAAGCTGAGAGAACAAGGATGCTTCTCCTCCACCAACTCGGTGGCCAGTTGCTGGGCAAGCTCATAACGGAAGGCATCGGACACGATGACCACATGCTTGGTGGATTGTCCGACCACTTCCTTAAAGAAGTCCTGCTGATGCGGCAAAGCGAGACTGTTGAGAGACTGGCCGCTTTCCTGAAGGCAATGCACCCATTCGAGATTGAGCTGGTTGGAGATTTGGGCGTAGTCCAAATCGAGGTTGGTCTTTGCCTTGATGCAATCGTCCATGTTGGGCAGCACAGCGGGCAGACAGTTGAAATACTGCAATGATAGACGGTATTCGGTATCCAACAAATAGTAGTTGGTGGTGTATTGCAAGATGTATTCCTCGGGTTGGTTGAGCTTCAGCTTACCCATATTTGCCTTGGCACGATAGTAATAGGCCAAGTGCAAGGCGAAATCAACCAAGGTGCGGATGTCGTCTTCCAGATAGAAAGTGCTGTTGAACGATGACAGCCGTGTAATGGCATCGTCGTATTGTGAGGTAACCGATTCGAGCAAGTTGCTGACGATGGCCATCGTCAGCTCGGGGGTGTAATAGAAGTAGTCGGCAAAGCCGTAGGCTTGCAGGATGCTCTTATCACGGATTTTCTCGGACAGCTTCTTAAAGATTTGAATGAATGCCGTCTTTTTGTTTGCGACGAAGCTATTGGAGAGTTCCATGATGTGGTTGATTTCGTCTAACGCGACGGAATTTTCCACCTTGAACTTTTGGGCATAAGGGTCGATTGGCGACTTGGTGAGCTGCTGGGTGATGGAGTTGTACTTCAACGAGCAAGCCATGTCTTCAATCCTACTCTCTGAGTTGGGATTGTAATCGAAATTGAAGATGCTGCGCCACTTGGCTTGAAGGGCTTGCAAGATGTCGGTATTCTGCGGGCTGTGAAGCAAGCGATAGAAAGCATTCCTCTTGGAGGATGCGTTATCGCTTTCGAGCAAAATGAGGCTGAGGAAGATTTCGTGCCAGGACAGCGTATGGCTTTCGCCAAGGAAGCCGGACAGCAAAGCACGGTTGGCCATTTCGATAGAAGCATCGGGAGCGGCAAACACGGCCTCGATGAGCGAAGCGAAGCGAGAAGTGGGAAGCATCTCGATGTGTTTACGGACAAACGGCTCAAACAATGACGGGACACGACGCTGCTGAATATATGAAGCAGCGGCATCAGTCATATACTCCATGTTGGCACAAAGCAGATCCAACAATGGGAAAGTCTCTTTGCTGATGTTCCCCATTGGGCTTGGCAAATCGGGGAAGCAAAGGATGACGCGCTTGTTGGCCAGCTCATTTTCGAGGCGGTATTTCGTCTCGAAATACTTGCCGTCAAATATGACAAACTCATAGTCTTCTGGCCACTGCATGGATTCCAAATCGTCGAGAACAAACATGTTGTTGAAGACGAAAAGGATATGCAGGTTGGGGTTGCTGTTGAAGTATTGAAATATGTTTTGTTGGATGTCCATAGGCTATTTGAGTTTGGCAAGGATGTCCTTGAAGATGCTATAATTGTGAAGCACGCCGTCGTCCAAATCGAAATCAATTTGGCGGTCGGCATAAAGGTGAAGGATGTTGTCGTATTCGCGGCACTCCTGAAGGATGGCCAGCTTACGCTTTTGCTCCTTGCGTTCGGCAGAAGAGAGCAAAGCGGCGTTTACATTCAATTCGGACAGTTTGGTTTCAAGATACTGGATGTAAGGCAACAGGTAATTATCGCGGATGCGGCCAACGGTGAAGCGGTTCATGCGGTGCATGTAGACCAGGCACTGGAACGCGCCTTTCTTTGACGAGAAAAGCCAATAGATGGGGCGGTTCTG
>CAMHFN010000048.1 GCA_946184615.1 uncultured Bacteroidales bacterium | reverse complement strand
TACCGCCAGAGCCCATCATGGAGCCGGCAGCGGCGAGGCTTTCATAGTCGATAGCGGTGTCGAGGTGCTTCTCAGTCAAGCAGCCGCCTGAAGGACCACCGGTCTGGACAGCCTTGAACTGACGGCCACCCTTGATACCACCACCGATTTCGTAGATGATGTCGCGGAGGGTGGTGCCCATCGGGACCTCGATCAGACCGACGTTGTTGATCTGTCCGGCCAGAGCGAACACCTTGGTACCCTTTGACTTCTCGGAGCCAATGCTGGCGAACCAGTCAGCACCCTTGGTGATGATGATCGGCACGTTGGCGAAGGTCTCCACGTTGTTCACGTTGGACGGTTTGGCCATGTAGCCGCTGACAGCCGGGAACGGAGGTTTCAGGGTGGGTTCACCGCGCTTGCCTTCCATGGAGTGGATCAGAGCCGTCTCTTCACCGCAAACGAAGGCACCAGCACCGTAGCGGAGTTCGATGTCGAAGTCGAAGCCCGAGCCGAGGATGTCTTTGCCAAGCAGGCCATATTCGCGAGCCTGGGCGATGGCGATTTGCAGACGATGGATAGCCAGCGGGTATTCAGCACGGATGTAGACCAGACCGTGGGTAGCACCGATGGCGTAGCCACAGATGGCCATGGCCTCGACGATGCTGTGCGGGTCACCTTCCATAATGGAACGGTCCATGAACGCGCCCGGGTCGCCTTCGTCAGCATTGCAGATGACGTACATCTCGTCGCATTTGTTCTTTGCGCAGAGGCCCCATTTCACACCGGTGGGGAAGCCAGCGCCGCCACGGCCACGGAGGCCTGACTTGGTGACTTCATCGATGACCTGTTGGGGGGTCATCTCGGTGAGGCACTTACCCAAAGCCTCATAACCGCCACGTGAAATGCACTCGTCGATGTTCTCAGGGTTGATGAAACCGCAGTTACGCAGAGCGATACGGAGCTGTTTGCGATAGAAGCCCATGTGCTTCGAGTCGGAAACGTGTTCCTTGTTTTCGGGGTCCATGTAGAGCAGATCGGTGACCTTACGGCCTTTGATGATGTGTTCGTTGACGATCTTCTCGACATCTTCAGGCTTCACCTGGGTGTAGAAAGTGTTGTCAGGCATGATCTTCACGATAGGTCCCTTCTCGCAGAAGCCGAAGCAACCTGTTCTGACCACCTGAACTTCATCCTGCAAGCCCTTCTCAGCAAGGATGCGCTGGAAGTTCTCGATGATTTGAGCACTTGCCGATGCCTGGCAGCCGGTACCGCCGCAGACGAGCACGTGCATCTTGATTTTTGTCATATAATTTCCTCCAATTAAAGATTAACCAATTGTTTCGTAGTTCACGGGGATGACACCCTCGACCATCTCGTTGTTCATGACGTACTTGGTGAGGATTTCGTCAGCTCTGGTGTTGTCGACATGACCGAAGACGATCGGGTCGCGGCCAGGGCACTTCACTTCGATGGTCGGTTCAGCGTGGCAGTAGCCCATGCAACCGGTCTGGGTGAAGACGATGCTGAGTTTCAGCTCATCGGCCTTCTCCATCAGATGTTCCATCACTTGTTTGGCACCGGCGGCGATACCGCAGGTAGCCATGGCAACCTTAATCTGCACGAGGGAGTCGGGGTCGTTGCTCTTCTCGCGGATGTCGAGGTTGTTCGAAAGCTTTTCTCTCATTGCTTTCAGTTCTGCTAAAGACTTAACTTTTGCCATTTTAATTCTCCTTTTTTAGGGGTTATTACTTGGATTTGTTTCTTTATTATTTTATTTAGAATAAGGTTCAGAAAACCGGTGCAAAGGTAAAAAATAAAAGCTTCTATTTCAACGAAACAGAAGCTATTTTAAGGAGTAATCGTAAATTAGAATGATTCTAATTTAGCACATCGAAAAAAGGTATTTATCGCATCGAAAACTCGCAGCCGCAGTATTGTTGGTTGTAGAACCCGTATTCCTTGATAATCTGGATTCTGCGCTCGCTCAGGCCCCCTTTGCGCCAGTTCTGGGCCCAAAACGTCACCTCCGGGACTTGAGACTCGGCAAAATGTCCTGCCTCCTCAATTTGTTCAAGGCTTTTCCACCGGCTCGAGGCTAACGTGGTGGTGATCACCGTGAAACCATGTTCACGGGCATATTGGGCCGTTTTCAGCAGCCGCAGTTTAAAGCATTTCAGGCAACGTCCTCCCCTTTCGGGCTCATTCTCCAGACCTTTCATTTCGCTGAGCCAAGCTGTGTGATCGTAGTCCTCGTCAACAATCTCCAAACCCAACGATTTGGCATAGCGTGAGCATTCGTTTTTGCGGATTTCATATTCCTCCAACGGGAAAATATTCGGATTGAAATAATAGATCGTTGGCGTGATTCCATGCTTCACCAAGCACTCTACAATGGCCGATGAACAGGGCGCACAGCAGGTATGGAGCAACACTTTGGTTGCTCCTCTGGGAGCCTGAATTTCAAATTTATTCTTCATTCAATATCCATTGTTTAAAGAAAGGATCCTCTAATTCATATCGGTCTGAATAAATCACATACCCATCTTTCTGCAAACGCTTCAGGGCGCTGTAAACCGTACTTGTCCGATATTCACCCGACTGCAAGGGTTTTCTGGATGCTAGTCGCTGCATGATCCATCGATTCGTCCGGTTCTGGTTTATCCACAATCGCTCGTAATCCAAGCCGTGCGATTTCACGATATGATCAACAGCCTCATCCAACGGATCCTTAGAACCAGGCTGCAAGACTCCCACTTGCCACACATTTGCCGCCAACTGTTGTGAATAATAAGGATGACATCCTGTATAGTCCAAAATCCTTTCAGAAAGAGCCTCATGACTATCTGGGAAGACACTTGACAACCGCTCCGAAAGATACCTGTGGAAATCCTTCCTCGGCAGTTTTTCCAGACGCATCAACTCTCCAAAATGATAAAACGGCGACTTCTTGTTCTCAAAGATGTCCGTCATCATACTCTCTTGACTCCCCAACAAAACATAGTTGATATGCTTCTGGCTCTGCATGATGGAGCGCAACTGCTTGTCAAACTTTGGAGCGATGTCAAGAACCTCTTGGAACTCATCTAGCACCACAATCATCCTGTTTTTCACCGAATGAGCACGCTCAATAAGCATCAGCACATCTTCAATCAACACATTGCCGTCCACATTTGGCTGAAACGACACATCCATCGAACCTGTCACAGGATTGGTCGAAACTGTCGGAATAACGCGGAAATGCGTAATCAGATGCCGCACTTTTTCCAAGGGATGCACCTTAAAAAACTCTCTTAGTAATTTCGCAGAAAAATCAGCTATCGATGTCGTCTGCTGCAAGTTCACCGTGATATGTTTGCGACCGCTCTCCTTCACCGCTTTCGCCACCACACTGCTCTTGCCAAACCGACGCGGGCTGATCAACACCAGATGGTTAGCACTTTTCAGAAATTGCTTGATATAAGCCACCTCTTTCACCCTGTCAGTGAAGTATTCTTCTTCTACAATCGTGCCGAATTTAAATGGATTATCCATATTACGTGAATTTTCGTTACGACTTTTTTCGTTACGATTTTTTTCGTAATCACATTGCAAACATACAACAATTCTTTTATATGGCAATTCTTTTTGCCAAAAAATCAATAATTCAGCACCTCGATGTCGCCGCCGGAGCTGAAAATGATATACTTTCGTCCGTAGATGGTGACAATTTCGTAATCCGCCCTGGAGGTGGTGCCGGTTGACATGACTTCGAAGGCGTTTTCACTGGGGAGAAGAACCTCTGTTTTACGCTCCTCGGCGTATGATTTGACAAAAAGGTTGTCGAAGGTGAGACCAAGCCCGAAAGCAACAATAGCAACAAGTGCCAGTAAGGGATAAAGTCTTGATTTTTTCATGATACAAAGGTTTTAAGAAACACGTAAAATCGCTGCAAAAATCGTTCCTGTTAACAGAAGAAAACTTAATTTTGCATCAAATTCAAACTAACAAATATGAAAAAACATCTCCTCACAGCCATCATCATCCTGCTCGCAGCAGCGGGAATGGCCCAAGACCGTTGCTATTGGGTATTCTTTACCGACAAAAACAACACCCAATTCGATCCCTACACCTATTTCGATGCCAAAGCCATCGAGCGTTACCAACAATGCGGCGCCGACCTCTACGACATCAGCAACTACCCGCTGAACGACAGCTACGTCAATGCGGTAGGCTCCTACTCCACCGAGGTCTTCGGCGAGTCGCGCTGGCTCAACGCTGTCGGCATTGAAGCCACCGATGACAATGCAGCTTTGATTGCACAATTACCATTCGTGGCCAAAGTGCAGGAAATCGTTTCCAACGGAACAATGGCTTCACGGGATTCTAACCCGTCAATGCGAGGAACGAAGCAATCCAGTGATGCAAACCAAGACATCCTCACCGATCAGCTGAAACGCTTTGGCGGTCAACATTTCATCGACAAAGGCATTGACGGAAAAGGCCTGCGCATCTGTGTCATGGACGGCGGCTTCCCTAAAGTGAACACCCACCCCGCTTTCCAACATCTGCGCGATAACCATCAGATTATCAAGACTTACAACTTCCCCAACAAAAAGGAGGACGTATACGGCTGGAACACGCATGGCACTATGGTGTTGAGCTGCATCGCAGGCATCAATGAGGATGGTCAGAAGCTCGGTCTGGCCACAGGCGCAGAGTTTCTGTTGGCGCGTACCGAAATTGAACCGGAGCCTTTTAAAGAAGAGGTGTGGTGGGCTCAAGGTGCCGAATGGGCCGACAAGAACGGTGCTGACATCATCAACAGTTCGTTGGGCTATGGCAAGGACCGCCACTGGACGAAGGATATGGACGGCACTTCCTACGTGGCCAAAGCTGCCAACAAAGCTGTCGAAAAGGGCATCCTGATCTGCAACTCCGCCGGCAACGAAGGCGACGACAGCCGCTGGATGACTATCATCACGCCCGCCGATGCCGAGAATGTTATCTGCGTGGGTGGCATCGATGCCAACCTAAAGGACTATCGCCATATCTCTTTCAGTTCCTACGGTCCTACTGCCGACAAACGCCGCAAACCTGATGTGGTGGCCTTCGGCGAAGCCCAAGTGGCCAAACCCAGTGGTGGCTTTACCTCTGCTTTCGGAACTTCGTTTGCCAGCCCTCTGACGGCAGGTTTCTGTGCCTGCGCATGGCAAACCAAACGCGATTTGACCGCCTTACAGATGAAGGCTGAAATCCAAAAATCGTGCGACCTCTATCCTTATTATGATTATGCCTTTGGATACGGCGTTCCTCAAGCCGCCTATTTTACGGGCGACCTAAAACCCGCCGAGCGTTCCTTTAACCTCGTACAGGAGAAGGACGGCGTGAAGATTGTCGTCCCGAAAGTCATCGAAAACCAAGATGTATTCATCAACGTGGAAGGTGCCGATGGCGTATTGCTTGGTTATTATAAAGTGTATCCCGACTCAACAGGCATCAAACTGAGCAACAAAGACTTTGGCCAAGGCAAGAAACTCAATGTCAGCTACAATGGTTTCTATGACTCCTGCCCTATCTTTGGCAATGGTGGCGACATCAACCTGCTGACCCAATACAGAAACAGCCAGAACGGCACATTTAAAAAGGTGGATGCTGAAGGCTGGCAAAAGACAACCTACTTCCAATATGACTACAACTTGCCCAATGCCACTTGGAACGGCTTCAACCGCCATTTCGCTTTCGGTCGCCGCTGGATGTATGGCAAGTCATATAAAATAGGTATGGGACTCGGCTTGGATTGGAACCGTTTTGTAAGCAATGACAAGGACAGCGACTCCCATCCCTTTCATGATCAAATTATGCTAAGAAACATGCAATTGCGTGGCGAATTGATGCAACGCGTTGTCATCCGCCTGTGGGGCATCAACTGGGACCTCGGTGGCTATGGTGGTATCAACATCACACGCCGTGTGCGCATCACCGACAAGACCTACATTACCGATGATATTGGCCAACACATCTCAAACGACGACTATTCAAAGAAGGTTACGACCTATTACAATGCTAAAATAATGAATCTCTTTGAATACGGTGCCTTCACACGCATCAGCTACAGCATCGCTAATATGCTCAACATCGGCATTTACGGCAGCTATCGCCTGTCGCCTGTCTGCAAAGACACTGACGACCTCATTCATCCGGATGGTGAATGTGACATCAGTCCCTCACCATGGAGCGTCGGCATCGAGTTTGAGCTGGTACCTTGATTATTTATCAAGCTAAAATACAACTCCTTACAGAATACTTTTAAAAATAGTGCATTTTTTTGATACCTCGTATCGGAAAATGCACTATTTTTGCGCCGTCAAACAAATAGATAATTTTGTATCGAAATGACGACGCAACGTAACATCTCATTGGTAGTCCCCAAATCGACCTTAAGCCGGTTGCCGCTCTACTACAGCCACATCCGAAAGATGCAGCAACAAGGTGAAAAATATGTTTCAGCTGCCGCCATTGCCCAAAGCCTCAACCTCAACCCCGTCTTGGTTCGCAAAGACTTGTCGGGAGTGAGTAGCGTGGAAGGAAAACCTCATGCGGGTTTTGAAATCGATACGCTGATCAAAGATCTTTGTGAATACTTGGGATATAACAAAGTGGATGAAGCCATCTTGGTGGGTGTGGGAAGCCTCGGTCGACTGATATTAACCAACAAGGAGTTTTCGAGCATGGGACTGAACATCACTGTAGGGTTCGACAAGGACCCAGACCTGCATGGTCTCCAAATCGACGATAAATTCATCCTCCCCATGGAAAAGATGGAAAGTTATGTCAAGCGCACTGGGGTAAAAATCGGTATCATTACCGTACCCGCTGACCAAGCTCAAGCCGTCTGTGACCAAATGGTTAACTGCGGCATCCTCGCCATCTGGAATTTCGCATTCACCCTACTCAACGTGCCACAAGGCATCCTGGTGAAAAACGAGAACCTTCCCTCCTCTTTAGCTGTGCTTTCGCACCAGCTTGCCAACAAATTGAGCAACAACAACTAAGACAACAAATTTAGTATATCAACGAGCATTAAGACGATATTTATAAAATAGGTTTTATTATAGATAAAATTTTATCGATTAAGTGAAACAAAAAGCAAACAATCAAACCGACAAAACAATACTTAACAATAAACAATCAAACACAGAAAGAAATGAATAGATTCACATTACCGAGAGACCTCTATCATGGTGAGAACGCTTTAGAAGCATTGAAGACCTTCACAGGCAAACGCGCTGTTATCTGCGTTGGCGGAGGAAGCATGAAACGCTTTGGATTTTTGGACAAGGCCATTGCCTACCTGCAAGAAGCCGGCATGGAAGTGAAAGTGATCGACGGCATCGAGCCCGACCCGTCGGTGGAGACCGTGATGAACGGTGCAGCCGTGATGCGTGAGTTCCAACCCGACTGGATTGTGGCCATCGGCGGTGGTTCACCCATCGATGCAGCCAAAGCCATGTGGATTAAATATGAATACCCTGAGACCACTTTCGAAGACATGTGCAAAGTGTTCGGCCTGCCCAAACTGAGAACCAAGGCCCACTTCTGCGCCGTTTCGTCCACCTCGGGCACGGCCACCGAAGTGACCGCCTTCTCCATCATCACCGACTACGCCAAGGGCATCAAATACCCCATCGCCGACTTTGAAATCACGCCTGACGTGGCCATTGTTGACCCGGCCTTGGCCCAGACCATGCCCAAGAAGCTGGTGGCCCACACGGGCATGGATGCCATGACGCATGCCATCGAAGCCTACGTCTCGACCGCCCACTGCGACTACACCGACCCGTTGGCCATGCACGCCATCAAGATGATCCAAAGAGACCTAGTGAACTCGTACAACGGCGACGTTCAAGCCCGCAATGAGATGCACAACGCCCAATGCCTTGCTGGCATGGCCTTCTCCAACGCCCTGTTAGGCATCGTCCACTCCATGGCACACAAGACGGGTGCCGCGTTTGCTGACTTTGGCGCTCACATCATCCACGGTGCCGCCAACGCCATGTATCTGCCCAAGGTAATCGCCTTCAACGCCAAGAATCCCGAGGCCAAGCAACGCTACGGTGTCATCGCCGACAATATGAACCTTGGCGGCAGCAACGATGACGAAAAGGTCACCCTGCTCATCGCCGCATTGCGCAAGATGAACGACGACCTCAACATCCCGCACTGCATCAAGAACTACGGTGCCGACTCCTACCCTTGCGAACAAGGTTTTGTGCCTGAGAACGTGTTCC
>CAMHFN010000047.1 GCA_946184615.1 uncultured Bacteroidales bacterium | reverse complement strand
ACTTCTCATCCAGACTCTGATGAAAGTTCAGATTCATCCGCAGCCGGGGCGATGCTTTGGCCTGAGCAGTCAAGCTGTCAAGTATCTTATTGTCTATAATCATAATGGTTTCTCCTGATCCAAAAATGTGTCACCCTCTCCGTCTTCCCCTTATTTTGTACCATATAATTGGCAAAAATAAAAATTTTTCTTCTTCTGTCACTATGCGCCCTAATATATTTGTCCTCTTTGAGATAAACATTCACCATACAACTCCAATTGAATACGTCATTACCCATGAACTTTGTCATTTGGCACATCATAATCACACTAAAGAGTTTTATGCGTTGTTGACCAAGGAGATGCCACATTGGGAGAAGTGGAAAACGCAGTTGGAATGGATGATGAGGTGACCTGATTTGTATTACTTTCTTTATTGTGTCAAAAACACCTGCCAGTTGCATAGGAGACCTTCTCAGCAACGTTTTATTATTGAAATGGTTGTAACACTACAACCTTTTTTTAACCATTTTCTGTCTCATTCACCCATTTGGCGAAAATTTGATGTGGCAGTTGGCTTTATTCCAAATGTCAACAGCACCGATATCAACGGCTAATATTTCGGTCAGATAAACATCGTCATCATCACCGGCAGCAGTGTCACGGCCCCGTCCTTGCACAGATCCTTCGTATATACAAGAAACCGCTCGCCCACGCGGGCCGAGAATTTCTCGCAGAAGGCATCCAGCGAGGCATGTGTCTTGTAGCCCGACGACTTCACCTCCAGCGGCCAAAGCTTGGCTCCTCTCGTCAACAGGAAGTCAACCTCGTAATTATGCTTGCCACTCTCTGTGGGCCACGTATGGTAGAACAGTTTGTTCCCCGCTGCCGTCAACATCTGTGCCACGATATTCTCATATACATAACCCAAATTGGCACTCAGCTTGTCGCTCAGCAGCTTCTCGTAAATCAAGTTCTCGGTCACATCTTTGTCCCAAAACGCCAATGTCACAAACAGTCCCGTATCACCTACAAATATCTTGTACTGGTTCACATCACAATTCAACGCCAACCCCACATTCGGATCGTCCGAGTGATAGGCAAAGTTCACCGTCATGCTCTCACGCATCTTCTCCAGCACCTCGTCCAGATTCTTTCGTTCGCTGTCACTCAACACACTTGCCACCTGATAACGCGAGGCATTCTTGCTCAGCTCCGACGGAATGGCTTGGAACAATCTTGCCGCACGTCCCGAGGGATCAATCTTTCCAAAGTCCTCGATATACAGGTCTATAATCCCGCGTTTCACTTTGTCCACCCGGCTCAAATTGTTCGTGTCCAGATACTCGTTCACCGCCTGCGGCATACCGCCCACCAGCATATACAGCCTGAAATCGCGCATCGATTTGCGCAGCGCCTGTCCCAATGGCAGCCGATTCTCGTAGAACTGCCTCAGCAGCGGCACCGTAGCCTCATCGCCCAAAGCCCAGCGAAACTCCTCGTAATCCATCGGATACATCTCAATCCGCGTCTCCTCGCTCGGAATGATGATGTTTTGCGATTTCTTCCTGATGGATATCAACGAGCCCGTCTCAATATAGTCGTAGCGATGGTCGCCCACCAGCGTCTTGATAGCCTGGCGAGCTTTTGGACATTCCTGCACCTCGTCGAAAATAATCACTGACTGCCGCTTCTCCAGCACCACATTGTAGATGGCCTGCAACCGTAGAAAGATGTGATCCAAGTCATTCAAATCGTCGAACAGCGATTTCACCTCTGCCGATGCCTTGGCGAAATCGACTAACATGTACGATTTATATTCATTGCGGGCAAATTCTTTAACGATGGTTGACTTTCCCACACGTCGAGCGCCTTTAACCAACAGGGCTGTCTTCCCGTTCTCTTCCCTTTTCCATTCCTGTAATTTACTGTATATCTTACGTTTGAATATTCTGAACTCTTCCATATTTTCAGTAATTTAACGCTGCAAAGATACGCAATGTTTCCAAATCCTCATAATTTATTACTGCCAAATATTCCAAAATCTCATAATTTATTACTGCTAAATATTCCAAATCCTCACTTTTTTCACTCTTCCTCGGACTGGCCAGCGGTGACAAAGTGCCTTGTGTACGCACAATACGGACGTTCAAGGAGGGGCTGACAAGGAAAGGTCTTTTCGGTTGTTTGCCTGCTTCTACCAGTTCTTGAAGAACAACAACCCTCTAAAGGACATCGATGTAACTGATGCGCCCGTTGTTTTCATTATGCTCACGTTTCACATTCCAAAAATGAGTATTTTTGCGGCTGGAATTATCTTTTTGAAATAACAAATGAACCGTATAATTATTCCTCAGTAGTATGCAGAATGAGTTTGCCATAGAACGCAAACGGCCTTGTATGCTGAATTTTCTAAAGATAAAACCGAGTAATTCGCTAAGCTGAGACGCAAAGGCTACAAGAAGCTGAGTGAAGGGAAGTAAATTCTTTTAGAAGACAGAAGTCAGAAGGAAGAAGACAGAATTACCTTTCAGAGAAAAGAAACGGCGCGTCTTAGGATGCGCCGTTTTTTATGGTCAGCCGTTTTTGTTCATAAATAAATATGTATTTGTCCATTTGTAGGCAATGAATTTCAGAATAATCCGTTATTTTTGCATAGAAAACATCCTATACCCTACTATCATGAAGAAAACATTGGTTATAATGGCAGCCCTGCTGCTCACTTCGACCTTGATGACGAGCTGCTTCAAGGACAAACCCAACACCAGCAAGGAAGGCCTCTATGTGGGCATCATCGGTTTCAACAACAGCATCACCAACCAAAAACTCACGTTGCTCAACGCTTCAAGCAAAGACGACATGAAGGATTTCATCAATGGACTTACCATGGACCATGGCACCATTCTCTATCATGCCGTCAACACAGCACTTCAAAAGATTGAGTCCGTCACCCCTCCCGAAGACCTCATCAACGTATCCATAGTGACCTTTACCGATGGTCTCGACCAAGGTTCCTATATACTCAACGACGACTTCAGCTCAGGTGAAACCTACCTGGAACATGTGAGCAACCGCATCCGAAACACTTCGATCGGAGAAAACAAGATCCCGTTGACCGCCTATTCCATTGGTGTAATGAGCGCTGATGTCAACGAAACCGAGTTCCGCCATAGCCTGGAAAAACTATCCAGTGACCCGAGACAGAATGTGTTTTTGGTGGATAACATGGCCCAAGTGGGACAGAAATTCGGCGAAATCGCCCAAGACCTCTATCATCAGAGTTCTTCGTGGGATGTCACTCTGAAGACCCCAGCACCGGAACACAACACCCGCATCCGCTTCACCTTCGACGATGTAACTAATGCCGAAGCATCAGAGCGTTACATTGAAGGTGTGTTCCTCAACCAAAACGGCACCTGCCTTTTCAACAACATCGCCTACGTCGGATTGCAGAACTGCGGTGAAGTCATCTACCCCACTGTCGACGGCATCTTCATCAGCTTCACCTTCAGCAACCTCTATAACACCAACGGCGAACAGGTCTACACCGGCAAAACCAAACAGTGGAACTGGAACGCAAATACCGAGACTTGGGTGAACAACAGCGAGTTCACGCCCAATGGCTACATCACCACGAGCGAAGAATTCAAGAGTGCCATGATCATGCTGGTCCTCGACTGCTCCAGCTCATTGGGTAGCGATTTCCAAAGCGTGAAGAGCGCAGCCTGCCAGTTCATTGAAACCCTGAATGGCAACACTCACCAAGGGTATTAATAATTTAGAATTTAGAGGGTGATGGCAAAAGCCCTCTAAATTCTAAATTATTAATTACAATGCCCAATCGGAGCACAAAGGCTTCCTCGGTGGCAAAACCGATATGAGGCAACATCACCAGGTTGGGTGCGTCAAACAAGGGGTGGTCCTTCTTCAAAGGCGGTTCGGTACTATACACATCGGTAGCGGCACCAGCGATGACTCCCGACTTCAAAGCAACAGCGAGGGCTTGTTCATTCACGACAGGTCCTCGCGCTGTATTAATAAGGATCGCAGAGGGTTTCATCAACCTCAGGTCCTTTTCTGTGATGAAATCGCGTGTCTCGTTATTCAAGGCAATATGCAGGGTGACGATGTCCGATTCCTTCAACAACGTCTCTTTATCCACAAAAGTCACACCCTCCACCATCTTAGGCGTACGGTTCCAAGCCAGCACGTTGCACCCAAAGGCATTAAGGAGCTTAGCTACCCTCTGCCCGATATTACCCATACCGATGATACCCACCGTCTTGCCGCCAATCTCACGGCCCGGAAGGATGCCCTTACGTTGACATTCACGTGTGATGCGGTCGTTTTCAAGCACCTTGCGATACACGTCAATCATCATGGCAATGGCCAACTCAGCGACAGCCTCTGTGGAATAGCCCGCTGCGTTCTTCACGACGATGCCACGACGTTGACATTCCTCCATGTCAATATGGTCCAAGCCCGTAAAAGCAATGGAGAGAAGCTGAAGCTTGGGACACGCATCCAGAAAATTCTTCCTCAATGGGATATTGCTTTCGATGACCACTTCCGCATCTTGGGCACGGCGGATCAGCTCGTCGAGATTCTCATTCCGGTCAGGATAGATGACCACCTCATGGCCTTGCTGTTTCAGGCCAGCACAAGCCTCTTCAATGATATTGGTCTTGAGGCCGAGAGGTTCAAGAAATACAATTTTCATAGTTATTGTTCAGTTAATCAGTTTTCCGTTCTCCATTATTCCGCAAACCAAGTCTTAAACTCCCCTACCCTCGCCTTGCTGACAATGATTTTCTCAGGAACAGGAACGGTAAGGTTGATCGCCAACTTGTTACCGAACCAAATCGACAGGTCCTTGATGGCATTGCGGGCGACGATGAACTGCCTATTGGCACGGAAAAATTGCTCAGGATCAAGCTGCGACATGATTTCATCCAAAGTCTGACTGAGATAATAAGTGTGTCCGTCCATAGCAATGGCCTTCACCGTCTTGGTATCGATAAAAACATAAGCTATATTACTGGTAGCCAATGGAATAAGCTTGTCGCGCTCGGGAATCAAGAAACAAGTCTTATATTTCTTTTGTAAGCCACCCATCTGTTCCAACAAGCCTTCCAACGAGGTTTTCTTCTGCTCTCTCGAAGTGAGATGCTCTAACTTGTTCAAAGCCCGCTCCAAGTCTGCCTTATTGATGGGTTTCAGCAGATAGTCGATGCTGTTGACTTCAAAGGCTTTAAGGGCATACTCATCGTAAGCCGTGGTGAAGATGATCGGACAGGTGATCTCCACCTTGTCGAAGATGGCGAACGAAGAGCCATCCGCTAGATGGATGTCCATGAACACCAAGTCGGGCATGGCGTTTTCTTCGAACCATTCCACACTTTCTTCGATGGTTTGAAGGATGGCCACCACTTCGATCTCAGGTTTAATCTCTTGAACCAGCGACTGTAAGGCTTGCGCTGCAACGTTTTCATCTTCGATAATGAGTGCTTTCATGACTTTATTCTTTAGAGGAAACCAAAGGCAAAGTTACTTCAAAAACCTTTCCGTTGTCCATAATCTCCACCTCTACATTCCATTTCAAGCGGTAACGTTCCACCAGATTCGCCAATCCAATGCCATTGCCCTTCGATTCCATAATTTTAGGCTGGATGGGATTGGACACTTTCAGAGCGTCTTCTTTCGTTGCAATAACTACTTTCAAAGGCTGTTTGGCGCTAATCACGTTATGCTTGACAGCGTTCTCCACCAGTCCTTGGATGGAAAGCGGAAGCACCAGATAGGTAAGGTATTTGGGCTCAACCTGAAATTCAAATTTCAGCGGGTCTCCGTAGCGAATCTGCATCAGGTTACAATAAGCTTGCACCCCTTGCAGTTCCTGTTCCAACGTCACCACCTCTTTGTTCTGCAAGGTGGACCGAAGCACTTGCGAAAGCTCTTGCACATAGTTCTGCGCCTTAACTGCATCAGTGCCAATGAGCGATTGTAATGTGTTCAGCGAGTTAAACATGAAATGCGGGTCCAACTGGCTTTTCAGCGCCTCATAGTGCGTCGTGATGTTTTCCGCCCGAAGTGCTTCGTTCTCGACTCGGATATTGTTTCGTTCATACAAGGTCTGCAAGAGCTTCGTCACCAACATCACCACCACCATGAAAGAGAAATCGCGCATCAATCCATCACGAATGATACGCGCCATGAACCCTGCCTGATGCTCACGGGGTTGGATAAGCTCCGGGACCAAGGTGAACGAAAGGCTCAAAGCAGTGGCAATAAGCATGGAGCCCAAAACCAGGAAGAAAAAACGCATCCTTTTCTTTTTGAACCCAATCCCGTACATCCTACGGTTGTAAAGGAAGAGCAAGAAGACCAACACAAAATTGCAAACCGTAAACAGCAGGAGTCTCCAGAAATTGAAATGCCGTTGCGGATCCTGTTTCATCTCAGGAAAAAACAAGGTGTTCCCGAAGAAAGCTGAAATGGTGAAGATGACATGAAAGCCCACGCTGATACCCAACGAAAGCAACAAGATGACCTTCAAAGAAAGGAATTCCGGTTTGCTTTTTTTCTTTATCATAGTGCAAAGGTATGCAAAACGAAAGCGCTTCCTTTTATCAAATGAACGAAATGGGGAAAAACGACGTTGAAGTGGTGTTATTCAACCACGACCAAATAGTAATTCTTCTTACCCTTTTGCACGAGGATGTACTTGCCATCAATGAGGTCGTCGGGAGTCATCACTTTATCCAAAGTGACCTTGTCTTTGTTGACACTCACTCCGTTAGCTTGGGTCATCTTGCGGGCTTCACCCTTGGACGGGAAGATTTGGGTGTTGACAGCCATGAAATCCACGATCGGGATGCCCAGCTCGAGATCGGCACGGTTGACATGCTCCTGGGGAACGCCCTCGAAGATATCGAGGAAGGTCTGCTCATCAAGCTTCATCAAGGCCTCTTTGGTAGCCTTGCCAAAGAGGATGTTGGAGGCTTCGATGGCAGCGTCAAGGGCTTCCTGCGAGTGTACCATCACAGTAACTTCTTGAGCAAGACGTTTTTGAAGCACGCGCATGCCTGGATCTTTCTTATGCTCTTCAATAAGGGCATCAATGACTTCTTTTTCCAGCGAGGTGAAGATCTTGATGTATTTCTCGGCATCCTCATCGCTGACGTTGAGCCAGAACTGGTAGAACTTGTAAGGCGTGGTACGCTTCGGGTCAAGCCAGATGTTGCCGCTTTCCGTCTTGCCGAACTTTTTGCCATCGGCCTTGGTGATGAGCGGACATGTCAGGGCGAAGGCTTCATTTTCGAAGCCCAACGTACGACGAATCAATTCTGTACCCGTGGTGATGTTACCCCATTGGTCGTTACCACCAAGCTGAAGCTTACAGTTCTTATGCTGGTAAAGCCACAAAAAGTCATAACCTTGAAGGAGCTGGTAGGTAAACTCGGTGAAGCTAAGTCCGTCGCGGGCGGTACCGTTGAGGCGCTGCTGCACGCTGTCCTTCGCCATCATGTAGTTCACAGTGATGTGTTTGCCCACCTCACGGGCAAAGTCGAGGAAAGTGAAATCCTTCATCCAGTCGTAGTTGTTCACCATCTCGGCGGCATTAGGTTCTTTCGACTCGAAATCGAGGAACTTAGCCACTTGCTTTTTGATGCACTCTTGGTTATGACGCAAGGTCTCTTCATTGAGCAGGTTACGTTCCTGGCTCTTGCCTGAAGGGTCGCCAATCATGCCCGTGGCACCACCCACCAGAATGATGGGTTTATGACCGCAGCGTTGCAGATGGCGTAGCATCATGATGCCGCAAAGGTGACCGATATGGAGGGAGTCGGCAGTCGGGTCGGTGCCGAGGTAAGCTGTTACCATTTCTTTTTGAAGGAGTTCTTCCGTGCCTGGCATCATCTGAGCCAGCATTCCGCGCCAGCGGAGTTCTTCAACAAAATTCTTCATCGGATGCTAGATTAATTTGGGTGCAAAAATAAGAAATTATTTTTTGTCGTTCCAAGTGGTGGAAAAGATATTGGGATTGAAGGCGAGCATCAGCAAGCACAGACCGATGAAGAGTGCAGTTTTAAAGAGATCGTTTTTCATAGCATGATAATAGATTCGTTATGGATTCCAATGACTTAATCGGCACCGCATATTCTCGACGACATTCCCGCCAAAGAGCCAGGAGTCGGCGAAGTGGAGGTTGCCCTTCGGGAACATCGCTTCGTAAGCGGGAATGAAGACCATCTCGGGATCGAGGTCGGGACAGACAGTGGAATGATTATACAAGTAAGTTCGAGTCGGGCAAGGAACAATCAACACGCTGTCGCGGGCTTCGTTGTATTTGGCCATGCCAAGATGGTAGTCAGCAGGAACCGTGTCGGTGGCCATCGACCAAGTGGTGGGATTGATGCCGACCATGTCGCCTTTCGACACCATGCCGATCGCCGCCGTGTCCGTCACAGAGTTGAAGACGACCAAGCCCGGCATGAGGCTGTCCGTGGCAGGTTTCAGAGCTTCGGGATATGCGGCCAATTCCTCCGCTGTGACGTGATAGCCGATGCAGTAGGCGGCCACCATCTGCTGACGCTGTTTTTCGGTCATTCCGTGTTTTAGTAATTCAATCAGCATCTGCGAACCTTGGCTGTGACCCACCAAAAAGAAAGGCCGGCCGTGGTTATAATTCGACATATAATATTGGAAAGCGTCGTTCACATCAGCAGCGGCAAAGTCGGCGATTTTCTCTAGAGTATCCAGAGGTTGTTGGTAAGCCTCGAAAATCATCTGACGGTAATAGGGTGCATAAAAATTGTAATCTCCGTAGAGCATCTTGTTGAACCGCTGGTTGCCGTTGGCTTCTTCACGAACCTCAGGTAAAGTGATGTCCGCATACCATGAGGAACCATTGTCTTCAAAGGAGATTGTGGACACGGTCGGATACAGGTAAAAGACATCGGCTGTATGGCTTTCATCGCCACTAGAATACCAATAAGTGGTATCGGAATAATCGATCCGAGAAGGCTCAACGGGTTTGTCATTATTACATGAAACACACATTAAACAACTTAGTATCAGTATAATAGAAGCATTTTTAACAGTTTTCATAAAAACATTTTTTTTGTCACACAAAAGTACTAATTTTGCATTCGGAAAAGAATCGAATTATAAATCTTAAATACTAATTTTTCAATAATGAAAAGAGACGAGAAAATCTTTGATCTGATTCGCCAAGAAAAAGAGCGTCAGATGCACGGAATCGAGC
>CAMHFN010000046.1 GCA_946184615.1 uncultured Bacteroidales bacterium | reverse complement strand
CGCCTCGGCACGGAGCAGTGGAAGCCCGACTTCGGCCCCAACGAATGGAACGAACACGTGGCCCACACGGGTGCCACCCAAGTGGGTGCCCGCGACTTCCTCGTGGCCATCAACTATAACCTCAACACCACCTCGACGCGCCGCGCCAACGCCATCGCTTTCGACGTGCGCGAAAAGGGTCGCCCGATGCGCGAAGGCGGCAAGGTGACCGGCAAGCCGATGAAGGACGAAAACGGCAAACCGATCATGATTCCTGGAACGCTGAAGGCTACCAAGGCCATCGGCTGGTTCATCGAGGACTACGGCATCGCCCAGGTGTCGATGAATATCACCAACATCAGCGTTTCGCCCGTCCACGTCTGCTTCGAGGAGGTCTGCGCCAAGGCCGCTGCCCGTGGTGTGCGTGTCACCGGCTGCGAAATCGTCGGCCTCGTTCCCAAGAAGGTGCTGATGGACGCTGGCAAGTTCTATCTCGCCAAGCAACAGCGCAGCCTCGGTGTGAGCGAAGAGGAAATCATGAAGATCGCCATCAAGTCGATGGGCCTCGATGATTTGAAGCCTTTTGATCCGAAGGAAAAGGTCATCGAATACCTCATTGAAGATCATACCCAAAAGAAACTCGTCGACATGACCTGCACGGGCTTCGCCAACGAGACCGCTTCTGAAAGTCCTGCTCCTGGTGGTGGTTCCATCTCGGCCTACATGGGTGCCCTCGGTGCTTCGTTGGCTACCATGGTTGCCAACCTTTCATCGCACAAGCCGGGCTGGGACGAGCGTTGGGAAGAGTTCTCCAATTGGGCCGTCAAGGGTCAAGCCATCAAGGACGAACTCCTGGAACTGGTCGATGAAGACACCAATGCCTTCAACACCATCATGGCTGCTTTCGGTTTGCCGAAGAAGACCGACGAAGAGAAGGCTGCCCGTACACAGGCCATCCAGGATGCCACCAAGTATGCCACCCAGGTGCCTTTCCGCACCATGAAGGTCGCCTTCAAGGCCTTTGAAGTGGTCCGTGCCATGGCCGAAACCGGCAATCCGAACTCCGTCACCGACGCTGGCGTGGGTGCTTTATGCGCTCGCTCTGCCGTGATGGGTGCTCACCTCAATGTGAAGATCAATGCCGCTTCCCTGAAAGACGAAGCCTTCAAGGCCGAGATCTTGAAAGAAGCCGCTGAGATTGAAGCTGCCGCTGTGAAGGAAGAAGCCGAGATCCTCGAGATTGTCAATAAGGTGATTAATGGATAATTAAAAAAAATTAAAAAAAGCCCTTGCCAATTCAAAAAATTGTTCTAATTTTGCAGTCCGAAAAATTTGAAAGGAAGATAAGCAATGTCAAAGAAACAGAAAGACGCACGTATCAAGGTTATCCTCGAGTGCACAGAGCATAAGGCCAGCGGCATGCCAGGCACTTCTCGTTACTTCACTTACAAGAACAAGAAGAACACTCCCGATCGTTTGGAATTGATGAAGTATAACCCCATTTTGAAACGCATGACCCTCCACAAGGAGATCAAATAATTAAGAGTTATGGCAAAGAAAGTAGTTGCTACCCTTCGTACCCTGGGTAAGGAATACAGCAAGGTCATCCGCATGAAACGTTCGGAGAAGACCGGTGCTTATTATTTTGAAGAGACCATCGTTCCTGTTGAGAAAGTCCAGGAATTTCTCGCCAAGAGATAAGTTGCGTTTCTTTCAAGACAATTCAATAGCTTTTCCATGACCAGTGGGAGAGCTATTTTTTCATATCATCAAGTGAAGTTATGGGCCTGTTTTCATTTTTAACCAGAAAAAAAGAACAAAAGGAAGACCTTGACAAAGGTCTGGAGAAGACCAAGACCAGCGTCTTCAGCCGCATCTCCCATGCCATCGCCGGCAAATCAAAAGTCGATGACGAGGTGCTCGACAACCTGGAGGAGATCCTCATCACCTCCGACGTGGGTGTTGAAACCACGCTGAAAATCATCGACCGCATTGAGAAACGGGTGGCGCGTGACAAATATGTCGGTACCGACGAACTCAATGCCATCCTCAAGGAAGAGATCATGGCATTGTTGCAAGAAAACCAGTCGGGTGATGGTACCACATTTGATATTGCAGGGAAGAAACCGTATGTGATTATGGTGGTGGGTGTGAATGGTGTGGGCAAAACCACTACCATTGGTAAACTGGCACATAATTTCAAGAAAGCAGGTAAGAAAGTGGTGCTGGGTGCTTCAGACACTTTCCGTGCCGCTGCCGTGGAACAGCTCAAGATTTGGGCTGAGCGGGTGGATGTCCCCATCGTCCAGCAGGGCATGGGTGCCGACCCGGCTTCCGTGGCATTCGATACGGTGAAATCGGCCGTTGCCCAAGACGCTGACGTGGTGCTGATCGACACTGCTGGTCGTTTGCACAACAAGGTCAACCTGATGCGTGAACTCACCAAGATTAAGCAGGTGATGCAAAAGGTGGTCCCCGATGCACCCCACGAAGTGCTGCTTGTGTTGGATGCCTCTACGGGTCAGAATGCCATTGAGCAGGCTCGTCAGTTCACTGCCGCCACCGAGGTTAATGCCTTGGCGCTGACCAAACTCGATGGTACCGCCAAAGGTGGTGTGGTCATTGGCATCTCCGACCAGTTTAAGATCCCGGTCAAATACATCGGCGTCGGTGAAGGTATAGACCATCTTCAAGTCTTCGATAGAAAGGCGTTTGTGGATTCACTTTTCGAGTGATGAGACGTCCTGTTTTGAATATTGTTACCCTCGGTTGCTCCAAGAACAAAGTGGACTCGGAGCATCTGGCAGCATTGTTGGAACAACGTTATCTGATCCGCCACGACTCGGATAAAAGGTCGGACGTGGTCATCATCAATACCTGCGGCTTTATCGGTGACGCACAGGAGGAATCCATCGATACCATCTTGGAATATGCCGAGTTGCGAAAACAAGGAAAAATCAAAAAATTGTATGTGACCGGGTGTCTTTCACAGCGATTCAAGAAGGAATTGAAGGAAGAAATCCATGAAGTTGACGGCTTCTATGGCGTTGAGAGCGTGAACCTGATAGCTGCCGACATCCTTAAGGAGGAACCTGTTCAAGAATACTGTAGCCATCGTGTGCTCTCCACTCCGAAACACTATGCTTATCTGAAGATTTCCGAGGGATGCAACCGCCGTTGTGCTTTCTGCGCCATCCCCTTGATTCGCGGACCGCATGTTTCGGTGCCGATGGAGCATCTGTTGGAGGAGGCGAGAGGCCTGGCCAAACAAGGCGTGAAGGAACTCATCCTCATCGCCCAGGACTTGACCTATTACGGCCACGACATTGATGGCCAGTCCCATATTGTGGAATTGGTGAAAGCGCTTTGCGACATCGACGGTTTCGAATGGATACGCCTGCATTATGGCTATCCGCTCGGCTTCCCAGACGAGTTGTTGGATTTGATGCGGGAGAACCCCAAGATTTGTCATTATATCGACCTGCCTTTGCAGCATATCAGTACCCACATCTTGCAGGCTATGCGCCGTGGCGTGGACCGTGAGCAGACCATCGGTTTTGTGAAGAATGTTCGCAAACATGTGCCTGACATTGCCTTCCGTACCACCTTTATCGTGGGTTTCCCTGGAGAGACCGAGGAGGATTTTGAAGAGCTTTGTCAGTTTATCAAGGAGATGCGTTTCGAGCGGGCGGGGGTGTTTGCCTTTTCGCCTGAAGAGGGGACGCCTGCTTACGAGATGACGGATGATGTGCCAGTTGAGGTCAAACAGGAACGTGTGGATAGATTAATGGAGATTCAACAAAATATATCTTTGGAAATCAATACTATGCGTGTCGGAAGAGTAGAAAAAGTCTTGATTGACCGTTTGGAAGGTGATTATTATTTGGGGCGTTCCCAATATGATTCACCTGAAGTGGACGACGAGATTTTGATTTCTGCTAAGGAAGAAGTTCAAATGGGTTCTTTTTATCAAGTGCGGATTATTCAAGCAGATTTCTTTGACTGTTACGGCGTAATAATGAAATAAAATAGTACTTTTGCCGTTCATCAGGTAGTTTAGTTTTTGGAATGAGTTTTTGGACGCGTCTTAAAATCTTTGTCAAAGGAATCCTAATGGGTGTCGTCAACGTGGTGCCAGTATCGAGTGGGACCATTGCGTTGGTGTTGGGTGTGTTCGAACGTTTCATCAATGCGGTTAAGGCCCTGAACCCCAAGAATTTCAAGTATCTTTTCAAAGGAGAGGTGACGGAATTCGGGCGAAGGACTGACTTCCGCTTCTTCATCACTATTTTGGCAGGCATCATCGTAGGCATGGTGTTTACGTCCATTTTCCTAAAAACTGCACTGAAATCATACGAGGTCTATGTTTGGGCCTTTTTCATTGGCTTGATCATCGCTTCGGTTATCAATGTGATGAAAAGCATCGAGAAAGTCAGCGTCAAGAATATCATCATTTTGTTGATTGGATTCGGCATATCTTTCCTGCTTTCCATTCATCTGAACCCGGAGTCGAATGATAGTTTCTGGTATCTGTTTATCTGTGGTATTGTAGGTGCTACGGGCATGGTGGTTCCTGGCATTTCGGGATCTCACCTGATGTTGCTGATGGGCAATTACGAGTTGATTGTCACCCAGGCCATTCCAGCGATGACCAGGGCCTCGTCCTTCATGTTCGGTTTCCGAATCCTGTTGCCGTTTTTCCTTGGTTCCATCGTCAGTATTGTCATCTTCTCTTACTTGCTTTCCTGGCTGATGAAGGAATTCCGTAACGAAACTTTGTCGGCATTGTCAGGCTTTATGTTGGGCAGCCTGCCCGTGGTGTACCCCTGGAAGGAGCCTTCAGCAGATATGTTGGAGTACGTGTTCCATCTACCCCAAATCAATGGGGAGTTCTTTGTTGCCGTGCTCATGGCAGTTATCGGTGCAGTGGCGATCTACATGCTAAATGTATATGCGCGGCGTGAGGAGGTGAGACTACAAAAGGCTGCTGTCCGAAGGCAGAAGCGAGAGGAAAGAAGAAAAAAAGCAGAGGAACTTTAATCTTTGTTTTTCATGAAGATGCAGTCAGAGAGCTGTGATTCGCCCATAACGATGTCGTGAGCGAAGGCGTCGCAGGTAGGTGCGCCGCACACGCCACAGTCGCGTTGAGGAAGCTTGGCTCTAAGGGCGTTGATGCGTTGCATCTTTTCCAAGGCTTGGGTGATGTCTTCGTCAAGGACGAGCATGGAGCGGGGCTTGATTTCTCCGACCTTGACGTTGCGAGCCAGGAAGTTGCGTTCCGCTTCGATTTCATGGTCTTTGGTCTGTTCACCGTTGCGTTCCCGTTCGGCAATCTTACGGGCGCGGGCAAAGATGCGTTCACACATCATGAAACGGTTGTCGCAAGTGAGGATGCCGCCGGGGCAGCTTTGGTCGCAAGCGCGCAGCTCCAGGAAATCCACGTTTTCCACTTCGTCGTTCTCTACTTTTTCGAGGAACTCGATGACGTTATGAATCTCGTCAATGGAGTAGGAGTGTTTGGCGTTGGAAAGTCGGCGTTCGCCATTGGTGAGGGCAGTCAGCACGCCGTCTGAAGAGATTTGGGAGACGGGCAGCTTTTGCTCTTTGAAGCCTTTGCCCTGTTCTTTGATGCGCTTGAAGACCCGGTTATAAAGGGCATCCATGTTGATGACCCCGTCCACAAGTGATTTGTCTTCGCCTACAGGCGTCTTTACAGCGGCAATCTTGGCGGCGCAGGGGGTGATATAAAAGATGCCGATGTCCTCGGAGTTCCAGTCTTCTTTCTCCAGCTTGCGACGGATGTACATGGCCGTCAAATCGATAGGAGCCTTGATGGGGATGAGGTTCTCTGTCAGTCCAGGGAACTTCACTTGAATCAGCCTCACAATGGCGGGACAATAGGTGGAGATCAGGGGACGGATGTCGGGATGTTCGGCGGCATATCTGTTTTTGGCTTCCGTGTAAATGGGCACGGTGGCTTCGGTTTCGATGATGTAGGTGAAGCCTATCTCTTTCAGGATCTGGTAAATCCTGGATACTGTGATGTCATTGGGAAACTGCCCCATGAACACGGAGGGCACTAGTGCCACGCGGCAAGCGTAGTTGAAGATGTCGTCGAAGTCATCTTGTTTGATGTAGATCGACTTCGTTGGGCATACTTTGAAGCAATTGCCGCAGTCGATGCAACGGTCGGGGTTCAGCTTGGCTTTGCCATTGCGCACTCTAAGGGCTTCGGTGGGACACGCTTTCATGCAGTGGGAGCACCCGATGCAGGTCTCCTGGTCGATGGTCAGCGCGTGAAAAAATGGGACCTTCTCCATAACTTTTATCTATTATCTTTTATCTATTAACTGAATTTTACTTCCATCTCGACGGTGGTGCCTACACCGACGGTGGACTGCACGTCGAGGCGATCGACGTTCTTGCGGATGTTGGGCAGACCCATGCCGGCGCCGAATCCCATGTTGCGGACCTCGGGTGAGGCAGTGGAGTTGCCTTCCTGCATGGCCCATTCGATGTCGGGGATGCCAGGACCTTTATCGACCACCTTGACGATGATCTTGTCGGCCTCGATGTCGGCATAGATCATACCGCCGTAAGCGTGGGCTATGGCGTTCACTTCAGCCTCATAGAGGGCTACGACCACCCGTTTCACGATTTGCGGGTTGACGTTGAGCTGCTTCAAGGTCTTCTTGATCGCGCTTGATGCGGCTCCGGCATTCACAAAGTCCGCTTCAAATACTTGATATTCTAAGTGCATAATGTTTCATGTTGGTTCAACATTTAGAAAATGGGCTGCATGCCCCCTTTGAAGAGCAGTCCGCAGGCCTTGAACATGGAGAAGTCACTTTCCATGACTACCATGCCCTCGTCTTCGGCCTCTTCGATCATCTCCTCTGTGGCTTTTTTGCGGCGCACCAAGACGATGATGTCCAGGTTGCCCATTTCGCAGGTGCGGATGGTCTGCATGTTACACAGTCCAGTGAGGATCACAGGGTTGTAGTCGCCCAAGGTGAGCACGTCGCTCATCAGGTCGGAGGCGAAGGCCGTCTCGTGTTCTTCGTTCAAGCGGTCTTGTCCGCAGAGGACCTTGGCCTCCAGTACATCGGCAATTTCTTTTAAAGTCATTTTATGTTTTTTTAATTGAATTATGCTTACTTCTTACTTCTGTCTTCTTAATCATTATATTTAATCTCTTTCAAATTCTCCTGGATCATCTCCTTGAGATACTTCATGATGTGGACGTCGTTCATGGGCATTCCGTCAAGGGCTTCCTTCACTTCGTCGGTGTCGAATACAAACTCTCCTTCATCGGTGATGTGGGTGTAGATGAAGTGGATGTCCTGATGGGCAGAGAACAGCATTACCAAGGACCCCGCCAGGTCGCCCATGGGGGGACGGTCGATATGGTCGTGCTGAAACCAGAAGTTGAGCACAGTGCCCTTTCCGACCTCGCTCTCGATCTTCATGCCACCACCCATGTTCTCGGTGTTCATCTTGATCAAAGGCAGTCCCAGACCCACCTTACGTGTCGTTCTGGAAGTGGTCCAGGGGTCGGTCACCTTGGCGAGGAACTCGGGGCTCATGCCTTTGCCGTTGTCCTTGATGGTGAAGGCATAGATGTTCTCTTTGAGGCTGTCCTTGATGGTCAGCTCCACCAGGGTCGAGTTGGCCGCGGTCGAGTTTTCCATCAGGTCATATACATGCATGGCTAATTCTTTCATAATATTCTAACCATAAAGGAGTTGCAGTTTTTCGTTGGGTTCGGTGTCGATGTAGCGTCCGTCTTCTCCGTGGAGGGTCTTGCGGAACTCATCGAACGTTTTATCATACATGTGTAGTACACAATGAACTTCTCCGATGATATGGAGGAAGTGGGCGTCGCTGCTTTTGGTGAAGTTGAATTTCTTCAGATAGGCGTATTTTTTCAGGAAGTCCTCTTTTTTCACGTGTTTCGAGATTTCCAGAGCATCGGCCTTGATGTCGGGCGGGACGAATCCCAGTTGGCTCACCAAACTGCTGGCTGGTTTGTTCACGTGGGCAGGGACGAACAGTCCGCCTATTTCGTGTACCACATCATAAAGTTGGTCCAAATCGGCGTCAAGGGCCGACCACAGCAGCCATTCCTCTTCGCCCACCACTTCTTCGTTCTCATCCACGATGAGTTGGTAGCCGAACTTCTCCTCATCCAGTGGGATGTGGGGGAGGTGTTCATCGAGGAATTCCTGGAATTTGTCGAGTTGTTCGTCCGTCTCGAAGTAGGCGAGGGCATGGGCTTCCTCCTGAGTGGTGATTTCCACGCCGCCGATGACGAAGATACCGTTTTCTCGGCCGATCTTCTGGGTCACCTTCACCTGCCTTGTCGTGTTGTGGTCACAGATGGCGATGACGTCGAGGTGGAGCTTCTTGGCTTGTTCCACGATGGCGGAGGGACTCATATAGAGGTCGCCACACGGTGAAAGCACCGTGTGCATGTGTAAATCGGCTCTATAGGAGTTTAGCTCCATTTATTCGTGAAGCAGGTTATACACTAAGCCAGCAATCTCATAAGTGGGAAGGTTGGTTTGCAGAATAGGCAGGTCTTCCTCGTTGCTTTGCTCGATGGTCTCGTCGTTAGGCACGAGGTTCTTCACAAGGATGATGCAGGCCATCTCTTTCAGTGAGGCTACGGCCATCACGTTCTTGTGGGTCTGCAGCGTGATCCAGATGTTGCCTTCCATGGCGTTACCCATTACATCGCTCAAAAGGTCGGAGATGTAGCAGCCATCAATCTCTCTGTCAAGGCCGTTCGCGCCCGATAGGACTTTTAGGTTGAGCTTTTCGACTAATTCTTTTACTTTCATTGTTTATCGTTTTAAATTTTGTGTTTCGTTACTATTGGACTGCAAATTTATGAATTATTTTAGAAATTGCGAAAAACAAAAAAATAACGGCGCTGCATGAAGCGACACCGTTATTCAAAGCAATTATGCTATCCTAGATTTGCAAATACCGAAACACGGATTACAGTTTAATGTCGATGGGCTTAAGCATGTTTTCTGGACGGAGAATCTTGTCGAGCTGTTCCTTAGTGAGCAGGTTGTGCTCGAGGACCAGTTCGTAGACGCCGCGACCGGTTTCGCTGGCTTCCTTGGCAATCTTGGTGGATTGTTTATAACCTATGATGGGGTTGAGCATGGTGACGATACCGATGCT
Source organism: uncultured Bacteroidales bacterium (assembly GCA_946184615.1). Classification (GTDB taxonomy): domain Bacteria; phylum Bacteroidota; class Bacteroidia; order Bacteroidales; family F082; genus Limimorpha. The sequence continues at coordinate 149 of CAMHFN010000046.1, read as the reverse complement.
GCCTTCGACCAGTTGGCGGCAACGCTCTTCGTTGGCAACGATGCCGTCGATGCAGTACTTGCGCAGGGTGTCAAGGCCGTTGGTGAGCAGATGAATGGACTCGAAAAGGCTGTAGGCGATGACGGGTTCCATCACGTTCAGTTCGAGCT
>CAMHFN010000045.1 GCA_946184615.1 uncultured Bacteroidales bacterium | reverse complement strand
GACCCAACGAATACCAACCCTTGGGCGATTTGGCCGACTTCGAATACACCGACCGTCTCAACCAAATCACACAGCCTTGCTTGATTTGCAGCGGCACCCGCGACATCTGCACTCCCGTGGTGGCTGCCTCACTCTACGAGAACATCCCCAACAGCCGCTGGGAAGTCTTCAAAGGTGCACGCCACACCTGCTTCGTCGAACAAACCGACAAGTACTGCGAGATCTTAGAAAAGTGGTTGGAAGAATGTGACTAAGCTTCTGACCCACTGCGGCTAAAAGTCCCCTCTCCCCTACTTGCAATGCTCCACAAAGCAAGAAAAAATCGCCAAACTATCCTTATCCGTCCGGAATAGATACTCGGGATGCCATTGCACGGCCCAGACAAAACGCTTGCCCACCATTTGTGCCGCTTCAATGATGCCGTCGGGAGCGACCGCCATTGGGGTCAAACCGCTGCAAAGGTCTTTGATGGCTTGATGGTGCAACGTATTTACGTCCAAAACGTCTTTCCCCAACAAAGTCTGAAGGTCGCCGCTCAGCGCGACTTGATGCGTCGGGACCCCGTAAGGCTTGCCTTGTCGGTGGACAATTTCCGAAGGATGTTGCGAGGGAAGATCCTGCCAAAGCGTACCACCCATAAAGGCATTGATGAACTGAAGGCCACGGCAGATGCCAAGAATAGGTTTGTCAGCCTCCAACGCTTTGGAAAGCAGCAACGATTCAAGCTTATCACGTTCCGGACTGGATACGATGGTTCCCGTGGCATCCTTCATTCCATAAAGCGCTGGTGAGACATCCTGACCGCCAGTAAACAAAAATCCGTCACAGGTCTCCACAATCCGTTCTGCATCCTCGTCCGACAAATCCAAAGGCAGGACAACAGGAATCCCTCCAGCCGCCTTGATGCCGTCCAGATAATCCGGCAACATCCAAACGCTCTGGCGTGCCGCATCCCACAGCGGGGTGACGCCAATCAACGGAGCCTTATTGAAAGACCGTTTCATTCTTCAGGCTCCTCCTCCATCTCCGAAGCTTCAATCTCAGCCAGCAGCGACATGGCCTTTTCGTAGTCCTTTTCAAAGACGAATACCGAAGCTTCGCCTTTGATGGTGTTGGCCGCCCAGCCTGCCACGAGGCTCTCTTCTTGGAAGTTACGGATCAGGAATTGGATGTCGTTTTCTTCCAACACACTGCCGATGAACTCCGCATTGACGAAAGAGCCTGAATAGATTCTTTTGAGTTCGTTTTCCATAATATTATTGTTTCACGAATTTCCTTGTCTCCCCGCTTGCATGAAGCACGTACACACCCTGTGGCAAGTCGCTGATCACAATCCGATTCACCGCATTGTTGAGCTGAATGGTCTTCATTGTTTTTCCCGTGATGTCTATGATCTCCGCTTGGCCATCTTTGGCTTCCACAAAAACATCGATAAAATCGGTGGCAGGGTTAGGACGGACACGAAGCGATGATTCGTGAACCGAATGCGCTGGCACCGCTGTGAACAAAACATCTGAATGCGCTTCGATCATGGCTTCAATCGTGCGATTGCACACAGCGCAGAAGGGCGCATAATCGCGCATCATGCAATGCTGTTGCGGTCGGTACATACCTTGCTCCAAATAACCTCCACCTTCGAAAGCACCTACCATGTTGTAATATTGATTGCTTTCGGGGGTTGGAATAGGAGTGCCTGGCACCACAAGGTCAGCCCATTTCGAGTCAAAATCGACTAGCGATGTGATATTGGGCTCCCATGGCTCCACATTCAAGTTGTAAAGCAAAGCAAGCGGATTGTCCGGCTCCTCGTATTCATCAGCCAAGCCGGCGAAAGCATGGCCAAACTCATGAATGATGACGCTGGCCGACGACATGTTACCCGCCGTGCTCATCGAGTAAAAGTTGTAGAACCCTCCACCGCCGTACTGACTGCTGTTGACCAAGATGTAAATCTGGTCGTAAGGCGCATTGGCCGCCACGTCCTTCACCGAGAAATAACTGCGGGTAGTGCAATAGCGGTCGATATAGAAGGTATCGAAATGCGCATTGAGGATGGTACGTTTCCAGGTATGGGAAGCGGGAACATCAACACCGCTCTCCTCGGAAGGGGCCAACACCGCTCGGAAATTGAAGTCGTCAAGATGACTGGCAAACGGCTCCTCCTGGGCAAACACATCGACTAGTGCCTGACAATGCTGCTGAAACTGGGACATTTCACTGGCGGTATAACCTTCGGGCAAAATCACGATATCGACCTTGCTTTCGGGCGTGCCATTGACCAGGAAATCATGAACGGGAAACACATAGCGCTGCTCGGTAGTATTGAAGATCTCGTTAGGCTCATAAAGCTTTGAGAAGACTTCCTCAAACTCGCCATCGAAATTTCTGATTTCGAGGATAACGTATGCCTCATTACGCGGCAAGGGCACACTCACCGATTCTTCATAGCAGCGTTCCATCACCCTAGCCTCGTCGGTGGTTTTCCATTCTTGAAACAGCGTGTTGTAACCTCTTGAATAAATCAATGTATTCGTCTGAGCATCAATCACTTTCACCCGATTCGTCCCGAAGTTGAAAGGGTCGATCAAGTTGACTTTGGAGCCCCCGAAATGCGGCTCAATGATAAAGCGCTCAAATACATGGTGAGACGTGTCGGCATTGCCACATTGGAACACATCCATGCGCAACGAGCCTTCCTCAAGGAAATACTGCTCAAAGCTGATGTTTTGCGCTTGAGAAATCACTGACAACGCAAGTGCAAACAAAATCATAATGGTCTTTTTCATCCCACGTTTTTTTTAATTCGTTGCTTCCTTAGTTAGTGTTTGCGAGTTGTTTTTGGATCACTGGTGATTTTCCCAAATTCAATCATTTTCTCCAGCCGCTGCGACCTAATGAGCTCGTCTTCTTCACTATAGTCTTCGGTTTCCACGCGTCGTTGGCTGAATTTTTCCAGTTCCTTCTCGTTGACGTTCATCATTTGAACGCAACGGTTCCGAATAGCCCGCATGGCAACCAAGCCTTGCCAACTATACAAACTATATATCGGAAAACTGATTTCGAGAAGGTTTTCAACGGAAAACATGATGGGTGAGTTTCGTACTTGGGTCAACAATTCATCAAATACAAGTTGTTTGTACATCCTGCGATGATGATAAAAAGCAGAGACCTCGTGGACAAAGTTGACATTGCCTAGGGTGTTGAACGTCTCGATATTGGAGGAGAAAATGTTTTCCGTCGTCTCCGAAAACTCCGTCTGGGTGACCCCGACAGCCGACAAGAACTGAGGGCGCAGGCTGTCGAAGTATTCCGGATGCCGGGCAATCTCCATTTCCGCAACACCTGCCTGTTGCAGCACAGAATCGGCATATTGTGCCAGCTCTAGGGTCTTGTCAAAATCATAGATGATCATCATGACCATCTCCTTCTTAGCCGCCGCCTTATGGCGTCTCTCGATGATGGCCGACGTGCCGAAAGTGAGTATGATGGAGAAGGTGGTCGCTAGAAGCGTCAACAAAAACCGTTTGGTGTCGGACAAATGTTTTTCTTTCATATTCATTTCATTTTAGTTGATATGTCTTGTATCGTTTCCATTCCTCTTGAAAGTCGGCCTCATGCTCACCCATGAAAAACTCCGCCTGAAGCTCTTCCTTGAAAGGGGGCCAATTGCCGCAAATCACGCCATCATAAGCGATGACAGGTTGAAAGATGCCGCTATTGTTATGCGCCTTGTGACGATAATCGGGCGAGAGGACAACATCGCGGCTCTTGTAGCCAATGAGATACTCGTCGTAAGGCGGAATCAACAGATAGTTGCCTTTGCGAAAACCACGGGTGCGGCAATCTGTAGTCAAATAGAACGCTCGGCCTTTCCATGTTTCTTTTCGGAGGAAGTCTCCATTGCCATCAATTCCCCGTCTGCAATCGTTGATGTTCAGTCCAGACCACCACACGAAATCCTCCAAAGTGGCTGGTTGGCGGCTTTGGAAATATTTCCGAGCCAATAACGCCAAAGCCTCGTCGCAGTCCATCTTGACATAGGGCTTTATCTTATCAGCGACAAGGGCGTAGGTGGCTTTCATCGGCAACAGGTCGCCACTACAAAGCGTCCCCGACAGCTCAGCGTATCGGATATGGTACGAAAGGCGATGATCATCCATAAATAGGTTATTCTCCGCCAAAGCTTGTGCAAAATCTTTTTTGGTGGCACTACCCTTATCGGCAGCAGTCCGAATCAAAATCTCCCGAATTTGCTTCACTTCTTCCTAAGGAATACTAATCTTGTTGCTACTCATCCATCCCTTGATGACTGCCAACGCCTTCGCCGAGCAAAGCTCAAGCAGAGGCCAATAGTCCTCGGCCGACACCAATTGCCAGGTGCCACGCATCAGATGCAGACGGATGATCTGACCGCTGTCGAAGGCCTTCTTAAAAGCTTTGGCCGAAGGCTTTTTGGTCCGCATCGCCACCGCCCAGCGCATCAGGCGGTATTCCTGCGCCTGCATGGCACCCATATAGTTGACCACCGCAGCAGGATCATCAAACTGTGGACAAATCAACTGTTGGCTGAGAAGGCGGATGGCGATGGGGTTCATGGCATGACCGTTTTACAGTATTTGCGCTGTATGGTTTTTAGTATCCACCTTGCCGATGGCGTCGATGATGATACCGTTCTCGTCAATGACATAGGTAGTGCGCAGCGTACCTTCGGTCACCTTGCCATACATCTTCTTCTCCCCCCAAGCCTCGTAGGCTTTCAGGATGCTAAGGTCGGTATCGGCGATGAGATGGAACGGGAGTTCATACTTGGCGATGAAACGCTGGTGTGAAGCGGCACTATCGCGGCTGACGCCCAACACATGATAGCCCAACGCAAGGAAACGCTCATAGTTGTCGCGAAGATCGCATGCTTCAGCGGTACATCCCGGAGTGCTATCCTTTGGATAGAAATAAAGCACCAGCTTCTTGCCAGCGAAATCAGTGATTTTTACAATATTTCCATTTTCGTCTTTCCCTTCAAAATAGGGAGCTTTGGTACCTTTTTGTAGCATAATCGTTTTGTTTGTGCGAGCACAAAGATACACAAAACTATTACAACTGCTGTTTTTTTCTCTTGCTAACTACAATTACTATCAAAGCAGCCATCACACCTATCGCGACCCACCACCAACGAAAGGGTCGTGCATCCTCATCAACACTCATGATTTCAGGTTCTGGTTCCACATAATAAATATACTTGCCCTCGCGGATGAGTTGTTGTGTGTAGTTCAGGATGGAGTCGCCGTGAGCAAAAGAAAGTTCCTCGGGCGTGAAGTTGACGGGATAGTCGGGTAGCACACCGCGACCGTAAGGGAAACGCTCGTTGACCACTGTGTCGAACACCACCTTGGTCGTTGGGATTTGGATGGTTATTTCGGAATTAGGCAACATGTATTGTGTAAAACTCTCTGCCTTCATTTGATGGTAGGCCGAACCCGTCTCGCGCCCAACGATGACGCCTCGATTCTGCTTCTTCACCCAGCCCGCAAAGCAGGTAGAGGCCGAAAACGAGGTCTCGTTGGTGAGCACATACAACCGTCCTTTATAGTTGACCAAGGAGTCGGGGGCTCTCCATTCTGGCTTGTCCTTCACAAAACCTTCGCCATTCGGAAGCGGCTCATAACCAGCATAAAGCATATCTGGATCATCCTCTACGGGGCAACTGCCGAAGCAGAGAAAACCGCCTTTTTTGTTCACGATTTTGCGCATGTTTGTGCAGAAAGGTTTGGAGGCGAGATAGGAATAAATGCCTTCCACTGAGGCTGATGGTCCGCCGTAGTTGAAACGAAGGTCGATGATCAAGTTAGGGATGCTGTCGGAGATGAGGTTGGAGAAGATTCCTTTCAGTTGCTCTTGTTCCAAGTCATCTAGTTCGAATGTGGGGAGAGCGAGATAAGCCACTGAATCTGAGAGTTTCTCATATTCGAAATGCTCTACCCTCTTCCCTTTACTATCCACGTGATATTGACGATATTGATATTCCACCCACAGAGGTTCACGGTTGGGGTCTTTGCGTGTCATCTGTTCAAAACGCTTCGTCTCGCCGTCGGCAAAAGTGATGCTAAGATTATAATCCATTGCTATAAGACTGCAATAGTAGGTGTCCACTCCATACAGAAGCACATAATCTCCATAGCTCTTCACAAAGCCATCGGAAAAGCTGGCATATTCCAGCAACAGGGTCTTCAATGAATCGGCCGGAATGCCGTTTACCGAAACTACTTTCTTGCCGAGATAGTCTTTGTATTTAGGAAGCGCACGCCATACTTGTAGCGTATCGTTGAACCAGCCCAAACACACCGAAGAGGGCTTTCCGCTTGCGCCTCCCGTCACTTTCGGCTCTGAAATGATAGCCGTGTGACTATCGTGGATTTTCCCTATCAACTTGAACACTAACACCTCAAAATCACTTCTGGAGATGGTTTCGCCTATTGCAGCCATTTTGTTTTTGATATAGGTGTCGAATTCCTCTTTCGGCGTGTAGTCGTACAACCCAGGGAAGGCATCTTCAAGGGCCAACATCATGCTGTCAATGTCAACTTGCGCTTCCTCATGCGTCAATTGGGTCTTGTTGTTCGCCTTGGGTGGAATGAAGGTTGTTTTCAGTCCGAAAGGTGTCATCGGATCATCAGCTTTTGAGTTTTTCGAGATACTGATGCAAATGCAAGGTTGCTTAATCTTTTTATAAAGGTAGCCGACCGTGCCCAAGGTGTCGCCTCGATGGATTTTTTCACCCGTTTTGAAGAGTCGTGTGGGACGAATGCCGTCAATCCAGACGGTTTTTCCATCGGAAGTCTGCACTCCGATATGCAGGCTTGTGTTATGGATTTTCTCCTGTGTCATATTGTCCCACTCAAGGAAAAGCAAAGAATCTTGTTCGAAGTTGCCCGTCTGTTGTGCAAAGGCTATCGAAGAGCAGCTCCAACTGTTGCGGTAGCCCAGCAAGGCACCGGAGATTTTCCCGTCAACGGGACAAAGCACAGGCGTTCCCAAGGGCGCCCCAATCACCAATTCTCCGAAATTCAATTCGGCTTGTGTCTGTGCATCCGCTACCCCAATATAGTCCTGCGGACGGTAAAGAATGTTCTCACCAACCCGTTTTTCAGGAATAGGCCAAAGGTAGTGTTCCTGACCTACGGCGAAGTTGCATAAAAGCAACAATGCAAAAATGATGGCTTTTATTTTCATAGATGGATGCGTTTTGAAATCTGGAGACAAAAATAGTCGGTTTGTCAAGCAGTCAAATGGCCTGTCCAAACTATTTTTAGTTTGACTTTTTGTAAACTATTGAAAATAAACAAATTAGCAAAATGTCTATTCCAAACTATTTTTGGAGAAAGTCCAAGAACCATCTATTCCCGATGGAATTAAAATCGAGAAAATACTAAAAAAAAACAATTACCCGCTTGTGATATTACCAAATATTGGTAACTTTGCGGTGCATAAAAAACACAAATCATGAAAACTACATCCGTGGCATTAGGCAGTTATTTTGAGGAATTTATTAGCTCTACCATTCAAACAGGTCGTTACAACAATGCTAGCGAGGTTGTCCGTGCTGGACTTCGACTTTTGGAAGAAAATGAGAGAAAAATCGCATGTTTAAAGACCGCCATTGAGGAGGGGTTATCGAGTGGTCGTTATGAGAATTTCAACGCCGGGGAACACTTGAAACAACTCAAAGCATCACGTCACAATGGCTAAGTTTCACCTCTCCAATAAGGCTGTTGAAGACCTTGATGACATTTGGCAATATACGCTTGAAACTTGGTCGGAAAGTCAAGCTGATACCTATTATTACGATTTGGTAGCAGCCTGTCAATACATTGCAGAACATCCGACCTATCTTGATAGAGAATACAAAGAAATCTTACCAGGTCTATATGCCCATCAATGTCACAAGCACTTGATTTTCTATTATTTAGTTGAGGATGATGTTGAAGTCGTACGAATCCTTCACGAACGCATGGATATTCCAGCAAAATTTGATGATTAAAGCAAATCCTTACCCATCTTTTTCTTCACCCTACCCCTGATTTTATCCACCATATTCACCGTAGTTCCAAGGTAATCCGCCTCTTCCTGTCGCGAGACCTTAAAATGCGATAAGATGAAGGACTTCTTCTCGTCTTCATCCAAGTCGGGGTACTTTTGCCCAAGGGTATCCCAAAGGCCGGGGTATTTCTCCTCTACCACAGTGAGCATGGCCTTCCAATGGTCCTTTTCACCGAAAACGGAACGTGCCAAATCGTTAAGAAGGTTAGCTTTCTTGTTATTCAGATAGATGTCCAAAAGCATCATTATTTGTTGCTCCTTGTCCAAAGCCTCGGAAAGACGATCAGCATAGTCCTGCTGGATTTGTTCATGCTCAGCATCCTTTTGCGCCAAGGCCATGTTCTGCTGCTTAAAGTGGAACAACTCAGCGTTGATTTCAGCTTCTTCCTTCCGTCTCCGTGCCAATCGAACTTGCGAGACCAAAAAAGCCGCCAAGACTATGGCTGCCAACCCGCTGATAACGATGATCCATCGTTGACGCGTGATGATTCTCTCATTCAACTCGTTCTGCATCAGAGCACTATCATATTGATGGCTGACGAGAGCGAGATTGTTCTCTCGCCGCTCTATCTCTGCATGGACAATACCTGTTTCAAACTGATAAAAGTAGTTGTATGCCTTTTCGAAGTCGCCTCGCTCTTCGGCAAAACTGGCAAGATCGCCATAATACATCCATGTATCATCCTTAGACTCCATTTTGTTGACAAGTTCCTCCAACTTTCCGTAGTAATAAGCCGTAGAATCCAGTTCGCCCAACTCATAAAAAATGTTACTCATGCCGTGGTAATAAAAAACCCATAAATTGTCGTCCATATTGGGAAGGCGAACTTGCATAAATTGGCGAAGAGATTCGGCTGACTTTTCATATTCCCCAGCATTGAAATACATCGCATAAAACGCTGAAAACACATTGCTTTTTGTTTCCACTGAGCCACTTTTTTCGGCGTATGCCAACGCTTGGTTCAGATATATCTCAGCAGTATCGTATGCTCTATGGAATTGATAGAAATCCCCCAACTCCCTAAGTGCATAGGCACGATTGATGTAATCGTCACCAAAACCTTCCGCAGCAGCCTTCAGTAAGGAAACAACTTCTTCTTTATCGGCGTAATAGCCCAGATTTGCAGCGATATTGAACCGTGCATGGGCTACCGTCAGCGTGTCATCAGCCAACAGTCCATAACGCTCAGCATCCTTGAACAGTTGTAAAGCCTCAGCTTTGTTGCCAGAGTCCTGTTGGATGCGTGCGTTTCCCAAGGCATCGCGGGCGGCTTGCTTCACATTATGAGGAATAGGATGACAAGCTGCCAACATTAACAACAACACTGCAACGAATAGGCTTTTCATAGGGCTTAAAACAAATGGAGTTGTAAAATTAAAACTAATTTGAGAATCCATTAAACACTTTTTAATATTTTTGCCTTTTCAACTCACCTAACTATGACTCGCTATATCTTCGTAACGGGAGGCGTGGTTTCCTCCCTCGGTAAAGGCATTATTTCTGCCAGCATCGGCA
>CAMHFN010000044.1 GCA_946184615.1 uncultured Bacteroidales bacterium | reverse complement strand
AGGTTATAGATGGTGTCGATGTTGTAGCGTTTCACCACATCGACAATTTGCATGATCTGTGTCGAGTCGATACGTTCAAAGGGTCCGTTCTCAACGATTTCACCAGTCAAAGGGCGAAGATCCGAAGCCACCACATTCTCGTTTCCGTAGGTAGCACGGAGCTTCTTTACCAATTCGGTTCCGATCTGTCCGCCGGAACCAACGATCAATACTTTTTTCATTTTATGGTAAGTTTTTGTATGATTCTTCTGTTTAGGCTTGCAAAATTAAAAAAAAATCGTATTATTGCATTCAGTTAACATCATTATTCACTTAATAAAACAACAAAATGAAAGCAAAATTCTTATTCGTACTTGCAGCGGTAGCCATGCTGTTCACCGCTTGCGGCAAAGACAAGGAAGAAATAAAAGCCGGCAATAACGAGCTAGTCTATCACGGCACCGTTTACAAAATGGATGGCAACATTTGTTATGGTCCTATGGAGGACATGGAGGATGCCTACATGATTGATGGCGTTCAGGCCGATGGCAACCATTTCAGTTTTATCGCTGATGCCAGAGTCTCCACCGTCAACCACACCTACAACATTCCTGATGGTCTCCCTGGGGAGGGAAAATTAGGCTTTTTTGTTGCTGCCGAAGAAAACAGTCCTGTTCCTGGGTTGAGTCTCGATGAAGGTAGCTTCAAGAGCGGCACCGTTACTGTTACTTACGACGACGAGGCTTTCGTCTTTGCAGTGGATGCTGTCCTCAAGGATGACACCAATTTTAGCGTAAAAATTTACAAAGAAAAGAGCAGCATCGAAAACTGCTGGTAATCAACAACATTTAATATTATACACTATGAAAACAAAACTTATCATTGTATTGGCAGCGGTTGCCTTGGTGTTCACCGCTTGCAACAAAGATAAAACCTATAAGAACGAACTGACTTGGAACGGGGAAACCCGTCAATTGATCAGTAACGTGCAAATCCGTCATAATGGCACAGCGTATTACATTAGTGGCTGGACCGATCTGGAAGAAGGACATGATCATCCAGAGTACTCCTTCGACTGTGAAATAGACAATAACTGTCTCAATAAGACTTTTGACCTAACGGCAGGTAACGTCAGCGACCAAAACGGCTACTGCATTTGGGCCAACAGGTTTTACAGTCCCGATAATCATTGGTTTTATAACAAATACTGCCAAATATGGGGAAACGAATGCAACGGTCACATCAATGGAGAACCTTATGAGAACACCTCCATCTTCAAGAGCGGCACGATGACCATCACCCTTGAAGACGAAGGTATCGTTTTATCACTTGACGGTGTCCTAAAAAACAACGACACTTTCACCGTTGATCTATACATTCCCAAGGCTGATTTTATTCAAAGATAACAAACGACAAAAACCATGAAACTTAAACTAATAATTGCATTGGCTACTGTAGCCATATTGTTCACTGCCTGCGGCAAGGAAAAAGAAAACGAAACCGTTGACAACGTAATCATCTATAACGATGTCACCTATCATATGCAAGATGTGGAACTATTTTATGATTGGGATCATAAATCGGCAGAACTGGGTTGCCACTCTTCTGAATCAGGACAATTAGGAGATTTTGAAGTTTACTCAAGCGGATTCCGTGTCTATACGGATATGTTAAACCAAACTATTGATCTCACAAAGCTCTACTACCCAAGCGATCAAACGCAACATGATTTTCAAGTGTTATTCTATGGGGAAAGCGTATGCTTTGGATTCGATACTGGAAGCGAATGGTACAATGGATATATCGGTATCGGCGAAAACAGTGTAGAATACACGGAGGAAACCATCTTCAAAAGTGGCACCCTGACCATTACCAATGATGAAAATGGCTTTGTTTGGGCTATGAAGGGTGTCTTAAGGAACAACGACACGGTTGATATCAGGTTGGTGATTCCAGAAGGATGGGATTTTGAACCAGAGACCCCTGAAGAGTAATGATACATTTATAATACACAAACGATATGAAAACAAAACTCCTTATTTTATTGGCAGCGGTAGCCATGTTATTCACCGCCTGCAAAAAAGATGAACAAACCATCGCCGACAACACATTCATTTATAATGGTGTCACCTACCACATGACAAACCTTGAGCTTTACGGAGGCATTAGTGGAGAGTTGGTGGGAGAATCCACCGAATCAGGCCCACAAGGGTACCCTGCGGTTGAGTTCTGTGGTCATCACATCTTTCAATCACAGCTGAACAAAACCTTTGATCTCACAAAGTATTACACCAGCAGTAACAATGAAGAGCTGCAATTGTTTGTCTGTGGCGAGATCGTCGATTTTGGTTTCCGTATCGACACAGAATGGTGGGATGGTCATATTGGAGAGACCAATTACGATCACACTATTTTCACCGAAGGCACCATGACCATCACGGGTGATGAAAACAGCGAATTCGTTTACACTGCAAGTGGCAAGTTGATAAACGGCGACACCTTCGAGTTCAGGATTGTGCTTCCCAAAGGTTGGTACACCTGGCAATATGAATAAGAGGACATAACCAAAACATCGAACCCAAAAAATCGGCTGGCCTCTTGAAGGTCAGCCGATTTTTTTAGAATATAGGATATAGGAGCAAGAAGTAAGAATTACTTCAAAACGCCGAGTTCCTTACCAATCTTGACGAAGGCGGCGATGCACTTGTCGAGATGCTCACGCTCGTGGGCGGCGCTCACCTGCACACGGATACGGGCTTGTCCCTTCGGCACCACAGGATAGTAGAATCCAGTGACGAAGATACCTTCTTCCTGCAATTTGGCGGCGAACTTCTGCGATAGCGGGGCGTCGTAGAGCATCACAGCGCAGATGGCGGATTGTGAAGGCTTGCAGTCGAAGCCAGCCTCGGTCATCTTCTTGATGAAGTAGTCAGTGTTGGCATGGAGCTTGTCTTGGAGCGTATTGGTCTCGCTCATCATCTCGAACATACGGATGCCAGCGGCCACGAGGCCAGGAGCCATCGAGTTGGAGAAGAGGTACGGACGGGAACGCTGACGCAGCATGTCGATGATCTCCTTGCGACCGGTGGTGAAGCCGCCCATGGCACCGCCAAAGGCCTTGCCGAGGGTACCGGTCAGGATTTCGATCTTGCCACGGAGGTTGTAGTGCTCGGTGACACCACGACCCGTGCGGCCAACCACGCCAGCGGAGTGGCTCTCGTCGACCATCACCATGGCGTTGTACTTCTGTGCCAGTTCATAGATCTTATCAAGCGGGCAGACGTTGCCGTCCATGGAGAACACGCCGTCGGTGACGATGAGGCGGAAGCGGCACTTCTGAGCATCTTGAAGTTGTTTCTCAAGGTCGGCCATGTCGGCGTTGGCATAGCGGAAACGCTGAGCCTTGCAGAGGCGCACACCATCGATAATGGAAGCATGGTTCAAAGCGTCAGAAATAATGGCATCCTGATCGTTGAGCAGAGGCTCGAACACACCGCCGTTGGCGTCGAAGCAAGCGGCATAAAGAATGGTGTCTTCCGTGCCGAAGAATTCAGCAATCTTGGCTTCAAGTTTCTTGTGGAGGTCTTGACAACCGCAGATGAAACGCACGGAAGCCATGCCGTAACCGCGGCTGTCCATGCCTTCCTTGGCAGCTTGGATCAGTTCCGGGTTGTCGGCGAGGCCGAGATAGTTGTTTGCGCAGAAGTTGAGGCAAACCTTGCCACCAACCATGATTTCAGCACCTTGTGCGCTCTCGATAATACGTTCACGCTTGTAAAGGCCATCAGCATCTATTTGAGCCAATTCCTTCTTCAGATATTCTTGAAAATCTGTGTACATGATATAATAGTTTGAAGTTGTCAGTTGTTCAGTTGTCAGTTAAACAGTATGAAAGACGGTTGCAAAGGTACAAAAAACAATAAAACACGAACATAAAGTCCGTGTTTTATTATGAAAAATCGAATCAATTTTTAAAGGCCTGCAGCTGCTTTGATACCAGCATAGACCAGATAGTAGATGACGATTCCAGCAATGCCAATGATAATACCGGCGATGGCAAGACCTTTTTTCTTACCCTTAAGGAACAAGGCCACTAATGAAAGCACACCACCAATGATGCAGAGCCAGAAGCTAAAGACGTTAAGCAGCGGAATCCATGAGAATACGAGACCGACTAATGCGATAACGAAACCAGCGACACCAAGGCCGTTCTTTTGAAGTTGAGTTTCACCCATTTTAATAAACCCTAAATCCGTGTCGGGCACAACTGTTAAAGATTAAAAAAGCAATTTAGACTACAAAAATAGAAAAATACACCAAGCATTCACCATGTTTCACTATTTTTTTTCGCTTTTTTCGTAATTTTGCGTCCCAAACAAAACAAATCACCACGATTATGGACAACGCACTCTATATTTACAACAGCCTCACGCGCTGCAAGCAACCCTTCAAACCCCTCAATGCTCCGCATGTCGGTATGTACGTCTGCGGCCCCACCGTTTATGGCGACGCCCATCTGGGTCACGCCCGTCCGGCCATTACCTTCGACCTGGTGTTCCGTTATCTGAAACATCTTGGATACAAGGTGCGTTATGTGCGCAACATCACGGACGTGGGTCATTTGGAGCACGATGCCGACGAAGGCGAAGATAAGATTGCCAAGAAAGCTCGCCTTGAAAACCTCGAGCCCATGGAGGTGGCACAGTATTACACCAACCGTTACCATTCCGCGATGGACAAGCTGAATGTGCTGCGTCCTTCGATCGAGCCACACGCTTCGGGGCACATCATCGAACAGATCGCCATGGTGCAGAAGATCCTCGACCACGGCTACGCTTATGTGGAGAACGGCTCTGTGTACTTCGACATCGAGAAATACAACCGCGAGCACCCTTACGGCATCCTCTCGGGACGCAACTTCGAGGAAATGCTCAACACCACCCGTGAGCTGAGCGGTCAGGAAGAGAAACACAACCCTGTGGATTTCGCCCTGTGGAAGAAAGCAGAGCCGAAACACATCATGCGCTGGCCCTCGCCTTGGAGCGACGGCTTCCCAGGCTGGCACATGGAATGCTCGGCCATGGGTTGCAAATATCTCGGCGAGACCTTCGACATCCACGGCGGCGGCATGGACCTGATGTTCCCCCACCATGAGTCGGAGATTGCCCAAAGCGTTGCTGCCAACGGCAAGCAGCCTGTCACCTACTGGATGCACAACAACATGATCACCATCGGTGGACAGAAAATGGGCAAGTCCCTCGGAAATTTCATCACGTTGGATGAGTTCTTCAACGGTAGTCATATCAACGCCAAGGGCGAAGAGATGATTGCTCAGCCCTACAGTCCCATGACCATCCGCTTCTTCATCCTGCAAGCCCACTACCGCAGCACCCTCGACTTCAGCAACGAAGCCTTGCAAGCCGCCGAGAAGGGTTACAACCGTCTGATGGAAGGCGTGAAGACCGCTGCCAGTCTTAAGGCTACCGAAAGCGCAACACCGCTCGACATCCAAAAGATCGTGGATGCCTGCTATGATGCCATGAACGACGACTTCAACAGCCCCATCGTCATCGCCAACTTATTCGAGCTGGTGCGCATCGTCAACACCATTAAAGATGGCAAGGCACAGATCAACGCTGATGAGTTAGCGCTTTTGAACAAGACCCTCAATGAGTTTGTGTTCGACATCCTTGGCTTGTTGGACAGCAACGCCTCCGAAGGCAACGGCGACCTCGTGGAAGGCCTCATGCAGACCATCATCGACATCCGCAAGGAAGCCCGGGCTAAGAAGGATTGGGCCACCTCCGACCTCATCCGCGACGAACTCGCCAAGTACGACATTGTGCTCAAAGACGGCAAGGAAGGCACCACCTGGAGCAAAAAATAACCATGCCGGAGCAAGGTGTGGCAACCCATCACTTATTTTTTTATTCACCCACCAATGAAAAAAGCATTTTTAATTTTATTTTTTTCCTTCTTTTCCACCCTCCTATTTTCACAAACCCAAAACAACCTCTGGAACGACACCCGAAACATTTGGGAAATCGACACCCGCCTCGGCAAATATTTTCCTTTTGAGGAACGACATGCCTACATGAAAGTGTTGCCGCAATACGGCCTTGACCTCCGCATAGCACGCCAGACCGACGGCCGCGCCCAGTGGGCAAAAGACTTCAACTACCCAGTTTACGGCGCTTTCCTCCGTTTGGAGAAAAACAACGTGGATAGCATCCAGTACAGATACCGTGACGAGAACGGCCATGAGCAGGAGACCTGGCGCCCTTTGGGCGACTGCATCTCCACAGGAGCCTTCCTTAATGGACACCTCTACCGTGGCAAATACTGGTCGTTCGACTACGACCTCATGGGAGGACTCTCCTTCTGGACCAAACACGGGGACGAGTTCATCGGTTCCGTGGTCAACGTACATCTCGCTATCGACGCTGGACCCACTTTCATGATCGAGGACAACCTCGACTTCCTGGTCCGTTACCAGTTCTCCCACTCGTCGAACGCAGCACTCAGACTGCCCAACTGCGGCATCAACGTATTCAGCTGGCTCGCCGGCGTACGATACCATCCCAATGGAAGACCCACACTCCTTCCCAAGGAATCGCCGCGTCCATTGTTCAAGAAGACCACCGCGCTTTTTGTCTCCAATGCTGTTGGCCTGCTACAAACCAACGAATGGATGAATAGTTACCAGATGCCCGACGGCAGCATGGTGTCCGACATGCCTTCAGAGCGACCTTACTACTTCGCCGACGTGGTTCAACTAGGTTTCCACCGTCAGTTCCACCCCAAGTTCAGCTATGACCTGGCATTGGATTTCGGCTGGACCGGCGAAACCAAACGTATGTACGAGAAAGCCCATCAGATGTACAACGAGGGACATGAGTACTTCACGAGCGACGATCCCATCCCTTTGATGGAATACAGCTTTGCGCGCGGTCTGCACCTGGCTCCCTCGGCAATGTTTGAGATCAACTACAACCGTTTCGCCTTCTGCCTCGGTGGGGCTTATTACCTCTGGCATGGGATTTATTATGGCACCGACCAGAAAAAGACATGGGGGCTGGCAGAATCTTCGGAGAGCAATTTCGAAGACACGTACCTCCCACCCTGTTACCGTACCTTCTATGGTCGCTTAGGTTTCAAATACTACATCGGCGAAGACCGCCGCATGTTCGTGGGTTCTTTCATGAAAGTCCACGAGGTAGTGATCGACTACGCCGAGTTCACCTTCGGAATGAATCTCTTCCAGTGGTAAAAAAAGCATGTTCCGCATCCGCAGGATGCTAGCTCTGTAACAAAAAAAGGGTTGTCATGGCGACAACCCTAAAACTCTCAATTAATAATCTGAATTAGGATCAGACCATCAGCGCACCGACCAATCCCAGAATTGCGTAGAATTCAGGAAGAGCAGCGTAGATCAGCGTGTTGGTGAACACATTGTGACCCTGGCTGACGCCGACGATGCCGTTGGCGCAGACTTGACCTTGACGGATGGCGGAGATCATGCAGACCAAACCCACGCAGAGGCCCACACCAAAGATGATGAGACCCTGTGATGGATCAGCCTTCAGTTTGCTTAGGAGCATGAAGAAGGCCACGAAACCGTAAATACCCTGGGTAGCCGGCAAAGCCGACAACACCATGAAATTACCCGATGCCTCGGGACGTTTCTTGAGGCCGCCCTCGGCAGCGTTGCCCGCCGTCGAAGTGCCAATTGAACTTCCGATACCTGCCAAGGCCAACACAAGGCCTAAACCAAGATAACCTAAAATTGTTGCTAACATAGTTTTAATTGTTTATTTGTTTAATTGTTTAATTGATATTTTTCAACGGATGATAGTCTCGTCCCGAGCCTTCATAACCACTGTTCTTGAAGAACTCGAGGAAGTTCAGTCGTAAGGGATGCACAAAGGCACCCAGCACGCACATGGCGACGTTCAGGGTATGGCCGATCACCACAATGAGGATGAAGGCAATCCAGCCAGCGCCACCATCGCCCAAGGCCTGCAAGCCAATGGCGTTGAAAGCCTCACCGAGTTTGGCACCCGCCAAACCCAAAGCATACAGACGAAGGTAGCTCAGCACGTCACCAAGCAAACCCGTAGCCGTGTTATAGGTTTCCCAAAGGCCTGAACCGAAGTTCTTTAGCGGATTGCGGTGCAGGTCGTTCAAGAAGAAGATGCCTAGCGCCGACAACACGCCGAGCACGATGATCACCCATTGGGTCACCGCCTTGTCCATCACACCCATGAGGGCAAGGCCGCCAATGATGACCCCACCCACGATCAGCAAGGTCCAGCCCCAGGTACCCAATGAATTGGCAAAGCCTTTGGTCTTGGTGCTTTGGTAAGTCTTGACGATCATAGCCAGACAGATATGCACGATACCGACCAACAGGGCCAATACCATGGTGCCATCGAATCCTGCAATCTGGGAAGGAACCATGCACTTCTTCACCGCTTCGGGGAGCCAACTCCAGGTCAGCATGTCTACAGAGAAGAAGGTATGAAACAGGAATCCTACCACGGTGGTAGCGACACCCAAGGTGATGCCCAGGGGAGCGATCTTGCCCAACACTTTCTTCAAGGCGAGGCTGGCTCCAATCAGCACCAAACCATAGCCCATGTCGCCCATGCAGAAGGCAAAGAACAGCATGAAGAAGATGGAGATGAACACCGTCGGGTCGAATTCATCGTATTTGGGACGGCCATACATGTCGGTGAGCAGTTCGAACATCGACACGAACTTGTTGTTTTTCAGCTTGATGGGAGGATTGTCGTCCACCTTGGCCTTGTCGGCCACGTAAAACACGTTTTCTTGGTCGAGCAAAGCACGTAAGCTCTCTTCCGAAGCGGCGGGAGCAAAACCCTCGAACACCGTCAGGTATTCGTCGGCGGCCTTCTCCCCTGCCACGCCAGCCAGATGCAGGTCGAGTTTCGAGCTCAGTTGTTCGAGGCCTTTCTTAAGGTCAGGCTCGTGGCATTTCAGCTCGGAGAGATGGCGCTCCTTGGCTACGATCTCATCTTCCAAGGCCACGATGGCCTTCTCAATGGAAGCGCAGTCCCTTTCCGGGGCTTGGAGTTCCTTCATCGGGAAATCATAATCATCGGAGTCGGCCACCACCACAAAATAGGTATACGCTCCGTCGTTAGAAATCTCGCTCAGCGCATATTGCTCAGCCCAAGCTGGATCGATGGCCTTTGCCTTGTAGAAATGCAGTTTCAGGCCCATTTCGGCAAGCCGATTGAGGTCTTCCGTCTGGAAGTTGCCCCAAGGCCGGCTTTCCTCGAGTTCTTTCCGGAGCCCGGCCAATTGGGCTTGTGCCTCTTCCTTTTCCTTGATAGTATCCAACACATTCACGGCAAGGTCGCCGTAGGTCTTATCGGCAAACTCGGCAGGTTCCACCCCTTTCAA
This sequence comes from uncultured Bacteroidales bacterium, assembly GCA_946184615.1. Lineage (GTDB taxonomy): Bacteria > Bacteroidota > Bacteroidia > Bacteroidales > F082 > Limimorpha. The sequence goes on along the minus strand of CAMHFN010000044.1, from coordinate 3,104 downwards.
AGCCGACAAGGCCTTTTGGTAAATGCCGGCCCGCAGCGAAAGCTTCTCCGACTGCTCATCGACAGGCTTCATGGAACGCGTGATGTCGACCAACCCTATTTCCTGAAGTTTTTTCAAGAAGGTATCCGCATCACCACTCATGAGGATGAAGTCGTATTTCGTCATTTCAGTTACCATGGTCAGCCTCCTCCTCTTCAAGTATATGTTTGTTTTTCACGATCTTCTGCGAAGCCTTGGAGAGATTCTCCTCGTCTTCCATATATCGTTTGATCTTACGTATGGCCTCGATATAACCTGGGATCTGCACCTTTTCATAAAGATTCACCTTCTGTGTGGTCTTCTTCCTCTGATAATCGAGGATGCGAGCCGCCTCGGTGTAGATCTCCGACTCGATGCCCAACTGGGCCAGGTTCTTCAGGATCTGAACTCCATCGGCAAACCAGATCGGCTTGGTGAACAGGTTGATGTCCTTCACTTCGTAGAGCACCTCTTCAAGGGCTGGCGTAGGCACGCCGGCAATCTTGACGGTCTTGAGCTTCACATCGGTGATCGTGATCAGCCCTGGCTCAAACTCATTCCAAAGTCGGGCCATGTACTCGTACGACTTCAATTCATCGTTCAACCTGGCGACAAGGTCCTCAGAACGCTGCTTGGCTTTCTTCACCTCAAGACGCAACGCACTCTCCTTGCTCTTGAGCGTGGGCAGGGCACGGGTACGTGTCTTGAGCTGCTTGTTGAGCTCGTTTAGTGAGGTCTTATTATATTGGAACTTGATTGCCATTAAATCGATTTAAAGATTTAAAGATTTAAAGATTTAAGATTTTCACTTGACGGGTTCTTTCCAGTATTTCTCGATGAGTTTTTCTTTCAGACCCGTCTCGGCTTTGGTGAAATACTTGCCGAAGAGTTCCCAGCCCGTGTCAAGCATTTCCTCAATGGAGATGTTGACGTCGATGGCCAACAGTCTGGTGGCATACTCCTTGGCATAGTCGAGGCAGCGCAGGTCGTAGTCGCTCAGGTCGAAACCGTTCTCCAACTTGGTTTTGGCGTTGGCAGCATCGGCATAGAGGCGCACTGAGGTGTTCATCACGGCACTGTGGTCCTCGCGGGTCTTCTTGTTCTGCACCAACTGTTTCAGACGCGACAGTGAACGGAACGGATCGACGATGACTTTACCTGAGTCGGGGTCGGCACGCAGGAAGAGCTGGCCTTCGGTAATGTATCCGGTATTGTCGGGGATGGCGTGAGTGATGTCACCATCGTTCAAGGTGGTTACGGCGATGATGGTGATGGAACCGCCATCGGGCAGCTGAACGGCCTTCTCATAAATCTTGGCCAAGTCGGAGTACAATGAACCCGGCATGGAGTCCTTGGAAGGAATCTGGTCCATACGGTTACTCACGATACTCAGGGCATCGGCATACAAGGTCATATCGGTGAGCAGCACCAACACTTTCTCGTTCTTGTCGACGGCAAAATATTCTGCAGCAGTCAAGGCCATGTCGGGAATCAGCAGACGCTCAACAGGAGGCTGGTCGGTGGTATTCACAAAGCTAATGATCTTATGCAAGGCACCCGCACTCTCAAATTGGTTTTTAAAGAAGAGGTAGTCGTCGTTAGTGAGGCCCATGCCGCCGAGGATAATCTTGTCCACATCAGCACGGAGGGCCACCATACTCATCACTTGGTTATAAGGTTGGTCGGGGTCGGCAAAGAACGGGATCTTCTGACCCGAGACCAGGGTGTTGTTCAAGTCAATACCCGCGATGCCTGTAGGAATCAGCTGTGAGGGCTGGCGACGTTTGTAAGGGTTCACCGAGGGACCGCCGATCTGGCGTTTCTCGCCTTCCACGGCTGGACCGCCGTCGATAGGCTCGCCGTATGCATTGAAGAAACGACCTGCCAGCTCGTCGCTCACGTTCAAGGTGGGCGGCTCGCCGAAGAAAGTCACTTCGGCATTGGTGGGGATGTCCTCCGTACCACCGAACACTTGCAAGGTGACGGCCTTGTCTTTGATCTTCACGACCTGGGCCAGACGTCCGGCCACGAGGGCCAACTCGTCATTGGTCACGCCCTGTGCCTCAAGGGTCACAGTAGCCTTGGTGATAGCGGTCAGCTTGGTATAGATGCGTTGAAATGCTTTCTCACTCATGGTTCAATTCCTCCTTAAGCTGGTTCAAGTATTTGTTGAATTGTTCCGACTGGTATTCGGAGTAGTTCATCTGGCGACAGATGTTAATTAAGCCTTTGAAATAGGTGGTGCACTCCTCGAAGTTGTCGAACTTGAAGCTGCGGTCGCAGATGTCCAACACTAAATCGAGCATGAACTTCTGTCGTTCCAATGGTGTGGAGCCGTCGATATCGTCGAAGGCATCCTGCTGCAAAATCACGAAGTCGACCAGTTCCGACTTCCAGTATTGCTCGTGGTACGACATCGGCACGCCGTCGTCGCCCAAGATATTGATCTGCTCGTAGGCATCTTTGCCTCGGCGTATGATGTATTTCGTCTTGGTCACTTTGTCGACCCAGCCTTTTTCGATTTTAGCATCCAGATATTCGATAATCTCAGGATACTCAAGATATTTAGAATAGGAATCCACAGGGTCAACAGCGGGATAACGTTTCTTGTCCGCGCGGTTCTGCGAGAGGCCGTAGAAGCAACGTGCCGCTTTCTTTGTCGACTCGGTCACGGGTTCTTTCAAGTTACCACCTGCGGGCGACACCGTTCCGATGAAGGTGATGGAACCCGAAGCACCATTGTGCAGTTTCACATATCCGGCACGGGCGTAGAAATTGGAGATGATGGCCGAGAGGTCGACGGGGAAACCGTCCTGACCGGGAAGTTCTTCCAGACGGTTACTCATCTCACGGAGGGCTTGGGCCCAACGTGAGGTGGAGTCGGCCAGCAGCAGCACCTTCATTCCCATGGCGCGGTAGTACTCACCGAGGGTCATGGCCGTGTAGACCGAAGCCTCACGGGCAGCCACCGGCATGTTGGAGGTGTTGCAGACGATAATCGTACGCTCCATCAGCGAGCGGCCGGTGTGCTTGTCCTTCAGTTCGGGGAACTCGGTGAAGATCTCCACGACCTCGTTGGCACGCTC
>CAMHFN010000043.1 GCA_946184615.1 uncultured Bacteroidales bacterium | reverse complement strand
GGATCTGACGGGCACGTGGGATGCAACGCTTACCACGGCAGGGACCCATACCCATACGGGTGATGTGCTTCAGCTCATCCACCGAAATGGTCTTGCGGTTGCCGATGACGCGCAATACGCGGTCGAGTTTGATGTCCTCACAGTGGCAGACGTAGGTCTCGCTCTCGCCTTCGGCCAGTTTCTTGGGAGAAATCGGAGTAGTGAGTTCCTTGTTGGCGTTGTAGCGGTCCTTCAGGATAAAGCCCCTAACGTCGGTCAGCTCGAACACACGGCTGGCTTCTCCAGACGGGCGTGAGGAACGGGCTTTCACCCGAGCCACGTTGGTCTTGTTCGACTTCTTGAGAATCTTCTCAATGACACCTTCGCCAATCTTTTGGCCGTCGTTGTCGACAAGATACACTTCCGCACCTTCCTGGGCTTCATATTCGATAGGCAGGAAGCAAGTGGATTTTTGCACGTCATAACCGAAGATGGCCAGACCCGGGCAGCTGGAGACACACAGCATACAGCCGATGCACTTGTTGTAATCGATGGTCGGCGTGCTGCTGGTGGAAGGCTTGGTGATGGCACCTTGCGGACAGCTGAACGAGCAGGGATTGCAGGCGAAGCCGTAAAGGCAGTCGGCCTGCACGAAAGCCTTCTGCATCATACGCTCGGGCGTGGGCAGGTTGGGTTTCTCCAACAGACGCACAGGATGCTGTTGCGAGTCGATATATTGTCTCGAAATCTCGAGATAATCGTCGTAGTTGAAACGAACGCCGATGGCTTGGGCCACCTCGTAGGCGACCTGCTTGCCTCGGAGAACGGCGCTGGTGCCCTCACCGATGCGAATGGCATCGCCGGCACCGTAGGTATTGAGGCCAAAGACCTCACGGCCTTTCACCAACAGTTGGTTGTCGGGAATCAAGCCCGTACAAATATTAATAATGTCAATGTCGTCAATCACCTGTTCAGTGCCTGGGATGGCCTTGAAGTTCTCGCATTTTGCGATGACTGCACCGGTGATGCCCGTGTAGTCGGCATTGGGGATGGCACGTACCAGAACGTAGCTGGTCATGATCGGGATGCCGAGACGGCGCACACGGTTGGCCTGCACGGGGAAGCCGCCCTCGCGGGGCATGGCCTCGATGATGGCCTTGATGGTGGCACCCGCCTGCATGCCTTGATAGGAAGTCAAATAGCCGATGTTGCCAGCGCCTACAGTAAGCACCTTCTTACCTAACAGGGTATGTTCCTGGTTCATCATCTTCTGGAACACGGCAGCGGTATAGACACCTGGAACGTCATCGTTCTCGAAAGTCGGCATGAAAGGCACGGCACCCGTGGCAACCACCAGGTGTTGAGCGTCGATATAGCCCACTTCGCCATTGACGATGTTCTTGATGGCCACGCGACCGCCTTCAAGCAAGTCCCAAACAGTGGTATTCAGCAAAATGCCTTCGTGGTTGTCGCCCGCCAGGGTCTTGGCAATGTCGAAGCCACGCATACCGCCGAATTTCTTTTCCTTCTCGAAGAAGAAGAACTGGTGGGTCTGCATGTTGAACTGACCGCCGATGCTGGCATTGTTGTCGACCACAATATTACTGATGCCGAAGGCGTTGAGTTGCTCACGGCAGGCCAATCCCGCAGGACCGGCTCCGATGATGGCGACCTGGGTCTTGTAGACCTTTACCTCACGAGGTTGCTGTTCCTTGGGCTCGGGAAGCACAGCGTCTTCCTTGTCAATGCGACGCACTTCCTTCACGCCGTCCACCTTGGTGATACAGATTCGGCGGATTTTGCCGTCGACCAGCATTTCACAGGCGCCGCACTTGCCGATGCCGCAGTTGAGGCTTCGGTTACGGCCATCCAATGAATGGCTGTGAACTGGATAACCAGCTTGATGAAGGGCGGCGGCGATGGTCTTGCCCCGCTGGCCTTTTACGGTCTTTCCTTCATATTGGAATTCCACCAAATCTTCCTGTGGGATGTCCAAAATAGGGTGTTTTTCAATCTTATACATAGTTTCTGTGAATTGTGTCTTCTTAAGAGGTACAAAATTAAAAAATAATGAAATCTAATGATCCCTTTCGGCACAAAAAATCGTCAATTCGCGTAATGCGTTTAGGACTTCCTTATTCTTTACGTAAGGTGTAAGGACTTCCAATGCTTTCAGGGCTTTATCCAAATATTCCGGTAAGAGCTGTTTTGCTAAGGCTGTGGTTTCAGGCGTGTCGTTGTCGAGAAGGTCGTCACGCATTTGGAAAACCAAGCCGAGGTTGAGACCAAAATCACTAACCAGGTGAGAGGTGGGAGGTGAGAGGCGAGGGGTGACCGATAAAGCACCACCAACACAACAGGCACGAATCAAGCGTGCGGTTTTTCGCTCGATGACGTTAAGATAGAGCTCTTTCCTCGAGAGACCTTGGTCGAAGTCCTTCTTTTCTCCTGTCTCGGTCTCCTGTCTTCTAATTTGGAGCACCTCCCCTTCGGTCATTGCCATCACCGTAGCAAACATTTCTTGAAGAATAGGGTCATCCTCAGGAGTAAAAAGCAGCAACAAAGCCTTCGACAACAGGTAGTCACCGGCCAACACCGCCAACCTGCTTCCGAAACGGGCATACAACGAAGGTTGATTCCTGCGCATGTCAGATTCGTCAACGACATCGTCATGTATCAAAGTGGCCGTATGGAGCATTTCGACAAACAAGGCCGTACGCCGCGTACTGTCGTTGACCGCACCAAACAATTGCGCCGACAAAAAAACCAACCGGGGCCGCAAACGTTTCCCGTGAGCAGACGATGCATAACGAATCATCACATCCATCGGCAAGACCTCGCTCCGCATGGCTTCTTCAAAAGCCTGCTCAAACCGTTCCATTTCTCTTTCCATGGCTGCAAAAGTAGAAAAAATATTTTGCACGCTTTTTGCAATATCATTAATTTTGTGTCAAAATCTAAACACCATGAAACGAAACTTCATTTTGATCGTGTTGTTGCTCGTTGCGACGACCCTATTATCCTTCCGTATTATTAACCACCGAGAAGACGATAAACCTATGAACGACCCTTACGAAGCCATGTGGAAACAGTTTGAATCCCACATGAGTAACAACCTGCCCGAGTCAGCAGAAAAAGAACTCAACTCCATTGAGAAACAGGCAGTGAAAGACAAAAACCAGATCCAACTTCTCAAGACCATCCTCTATCGTCGCCGCGTGATGCACGAAACCGTGGAGGAAAACCCCGAGGAGGCCTACCTGAAATATGCTTTGGCACAGTTGGACCGCCTTGAAGTGACCCAACAAGCCTTACTTCACGAAGAGATCGCCAACCTCTTCGCTGAATACCTTAATGAAAACGAATACCGCATCAACGAGAATCTCGCCATCGATGGCAGCCTTGACGGTGTGGACATGAAATACTGGGACCGCCGCACGTTTGAGAATCTGATCGCACAACATTACGCCGAAGCCCTCAAACCCATTAGTGCCCTCAAAAAAGCAGCCACCACCGACTACCTCTGTCTCTTCTCCCATCCCAACGACAACCATGTCGAATTTGAACCCACCCTGTTTGACTTCCTGTTTCACCGTGTCGCCAAACATTACCGCGAAGCCGCTGATGCCGATGACCTCTTGCCCGAATGGGACACCCAGCTCTGGTGGGCCGATGACAAGGATTTTGTGAAGGCTAACCTCGGCAACAGCGACAAGCCCATTATCCAATGCCTCAAACTCTTCCAACAACTGATTGCAGAAAACAAAGGAGACATCCGCCTCTTCAACGACTACAAACGCTACGAATTCGTCAACGGCATCCTCGAAGACCACGACAACTACCAGAAGGCCATGCGCTCCCTGATGGACCACAACAAAGGCAACAAACTCTACGCCGAATTCGCCAACTGCCTCGCCACCAGTCTGATACAGCAATACACTTCCAGCCCGAACGACAGCACCTTCATCGATAACTACAAGAAAGCCGCCGAGCTTTGCCGTGAAACCATCAAAACCTATCCCGACCATTGCTCCGCCTGCAAGAAAACACTCGACTATATCACCCATCCTCACTTCGAGTTCTCCTTCAACCAAGTCCAACTTCCCAACGAGAACATCCCAGCCATCATCGAATATCGCAACGTCGACCATCCTTACTATAAGATTGTCAAAGTGAAAGAGTCGGAACTCGAGGCATTGGACCGCCTCTACGAAAAAGAACTCTATGAAGCGTTGGACAAGAAACCCATCGTAACAGAACAGACCCTCAACTTACCCACCGAAAAGGATTACCTCACCCACACCGCTATCATTGCCCTCTCTCCGCTCAGCGAAGGTGTCTACTACCTCATCGGCAAGACCGACCCTTCCGTCAAAGACACACCCTCCAAGATGTTCAACATACGCTTTCAGGTGTCGAACCTCGGTTTCCTCCTCGACAGCCAACCCAACCTGTTCACCCTCACAACCATCGACCGCAAGACGGGCTATCCCATGGAAGGTGTCACCGTTGAAGTCAGACGTCGCAATTACAACTACAAAATACGTGATTATGAGACCATTGAAGTAGCCACCGTGAAGTCGGATAGCGACGGGCGAGTGGTTCTCACGGACAAGATCGGGCACGACTATTTCAAGATCACCCTTCGCAAAGGCAACGACGTGCTTCTCCCTCAAGAAAACCACTACGTAGCCAGCAAATCAAGCTCCAACAATCCCTACAACAACACCAAGTTCTTCACCGACCGAGCCATCTACCGTCCTGGTCAGACCGTTTACTTCAAAGGCATCACGGTACATGTCGATAACGGGGAATACACCCTGGCCACCCACCTCAAAGAACATATTGATTTCCTCGATGCCAACTGGCAGACCATCACCTCCGCCGACTTCACCACGGATGAATATGGGGCTTTCGATGGCTCGTTTGTCATCCCCACCGACCTGCTCAACGGTGAGTTCCACCTCAGAGGCAAACACGGCAACACCACGATCCGCGTGGAGGAATACAAACGCCCCACCTTCGAGATTCACTTCGACGGCACCACCGATCAGTACAAACTCAACCAGGAAGTCACCGTCAAAGGCAGTGTGGATGCTTATGCCGGTTTCGGCCTCGACGATGTCCAATACAGCTACCATGTGACACGTTCCACCTCCTTCCCCTGGCGATGCTGGTGGTGGTGGTACCCACCCATCGAAGACGAGACCATCGGTTTCGGTGAAGCCCGCACGGACGAGAACGGTAAGTTCGCCATCACCTTCAACCTGAAGCCCTCGCTCAAAACCAAACCCGAACTTCAGCCCGTGTTCACCTATAGGATCGAGGTGACAGCCACCAGTGCGCAAGGCGAGACCCATAGCGACACCTATTATATCCGCGCAGGCTACAACGAAATCACCCTCAACACCGACCTTCCAAGTCTCATGGAGCAGTCGGAAGCCAGCAAGTACCACATTGAGGTGTCCAACATGAACGGCAAAGCCGCCAAGAGCCGCGTCGAATATAAGATTTACCGATTCGAGGACGATCCACAACTCAACTACTTCGAGACCTTCCACCTGGGTTCCCAACCTGACCGACAGGTGCTCTCCGACCAAGAGCTGCGTGCCCTCTTCCCCAACTACACGTTCAGCAGCCAGACCGATAAGATGAAACGCAAGACCCTCGTCTACCAAAATGTAGTCAACGTCGACGACGAAGCTCTCTTATCCTTTGGCAAGAACACCTTGAGGCCTGGTCGTTACTACATCGAGTTGAAGAGTCTTGATGATCCTCTGGCTCGCTGCACCGAAGAATTCACCGTCTACCAAAAAAACGCCAAGCATCTGCCCACAACGGCCATGACGTGGTACCAAACCGACAAAAGCAGTGCACAACCGGGTGAGACCGTTAGTTTCAACATCGGCAGCTCCGCCAACGATGTGAAGGTATGGGTGAAACTGACCCACGGCGACGAGGTGCGTCTGGAACGTTGGATTACCTTGAACAACGATATCCAAACCCTCAAATACACCCTCACCGAAGATGACCGCGGAGGACTAAGTCTACAGACCGCCTTCGTCAAAGAAAACAGCTATAACACCCGCAGCCTTTATGTCAGCGTGCCTTACAAGAACCTTGACCTCAACGTCAGCCTCGCCACCGTGCGCGACAAGCTCAGCCCTGGCGGAGAAGAGACTTGGACCGTCAACGTCAAAGATTTCAAAGACAAACCCGTTGCATCCGCACTCTTTGCAGGTATGTACGATGTCTCGCTCGATGAGTTTGCCTTCCATTACTGGTACTTCGACATGAAACCTCGCGGTGCCGGAAGTCACGCCTTCCGCACTGACCGAAGCTATTTCCTTAGCTCCAGTACCAACCTCCCCTATCTCGACACACAGCTTCCTTTCTCGTTTGAGCTACCCTCCGATGAACCTTTCTTCTACATCTACTACTCCAGACGGTTTGGCAAAGGGCTTGGCGGAAGAGTCCTTTACCGTAACGCTGTAGAAGAAGAAGGTATGGTGGCCCTCGATGCCGCTATGCCTGCCTCTCTCAACGAATCCGCAGAAATTTCTAAAACAGTAGCTCCCGAGCCCATGCTGAAAGAGGACGATGTAGACACAGAAGAGTATGTTGAAACGGGCGGGGCACAAGAGCCCGAAAAGAACGAAGAGCCCTCTCTCCGCGAAAACTTCAACGAGACCGCCTTCTTCTTCCCCAACCTCCGCACCGAGGCCGATGGCAGCACCACCTTTACCTTCACCACACCCGACGCCATCACCCGTTGGAAACTCATGATGATCGCCTACACCAAAAACGGCCAGACGGGAAGCAAAGAATACGAATTCAAGTCGTCCAAACCCGTCATGATCATGGCCGACATGCCCAGATACATGTACGACACCGACACTCTGTGGTTTGTCGCCAACGTCATCAATACCGGGGAAGAAGCCGTGACCCCCACAGCGAAACTGGAGATTTTCGATGCGACCACCATGAAACCTATCCAACTTCTCAAGAGCGATGCTGTCATCCCGTTAAGCCCGATTATGCCTGGACGCAGCCAACAAGTGCGTTGGAAAGTGGCCGCCCAATACGACCTCAGCCTCTTGGCCTTCCGCTTCACCGCCTACGCCGGCAGCTTCAGTGATGCCGAACAGCACCTCATGCCCGTGCTCAGCAGCGAGATCTTCCTCACCCAGACCCTGCCCCTCACCGTGAAGGCAGAGACCGAAAAGACCTTCGACTTCGAGGCCATTGCCAACCCCAACAGCCATGAACGCGACTACAGCCTCACGCTCAACTTCAGCACCAACCCTGTGTGGTACGCCGTACAGAGCCTGCCTTACCTGGCCAATATCAGGAGCGACAGACCCGAGACCGCTTTCTACGTGTTCTACGCCAACAGCCTCTCCGCCTATATCGCTGACCATGTGCCGAACCTTATGGCCTACATCAAGAAATGGCAAATCGAGACCCCCGATGCCCTGCTGTCGCAACTCGAGAAAGACCAAGACCTGAAAGCCATCTTGCTCCAAGAGACCCCCTGGGTCCTCGAAGCCAAGAGCGAGACCGAACAACGTGCCCGTATCGCCAACCTCTTCGAACTCAACAACCTAAGGCAGATGAACAGCACCGAATTGTCGTTGCTCGATCGTGAACAGCAGTACAACGGCGGCTGGCCTTGGTTCCAAGGCATGCCCGAAAGCCCCTGGATCACCACCTACATCCTCAGCGGCATGGGACGACTCAAGCAGATGGGCGTGTGGGAATCGCTGAGCAAAAACGACCAACGAAAGGCCGAGAAAATCTGCAATAACGCCGTCCGCTTCGTCGAATACGACGTGGCCGAAGGATACCGCAAAATGCTGAAATACGACAAGGAATGGGGAATCGGAAGCTTCACCCTGCAAGAGCTGTATGCCCTGAGTTTCTTCGAAGAGCAGAACTCCGACAAGGACTTCGCCACAGCCAAAAAATACTACCTCGACCGTCTCGATGAAAAGAAAGAGTGGACCGGCTTCAACTTCAACCAACGCTCCTTCGCTGCCATTGTCCTCTATCGTTACGACCACCAGAAGACCGCAAAACTCATCATCCAGTCGTTCAAGGAATGCGCCCAGAAGAACGAGGAGTTGGGAATGTACTGGCCAAAGAAATACTTCAGCTTCATCTCGCATATCGCCACCCACGCCAACATCATGGCGGCCTTTGCCGAGATTGACCAAGACCAAGAGCTCATCGACCAGATGCGCGTATGGCTGCTCACACAGAAACGCACCAATATGTGGGAGAACTCCGCCTCTACTGCCGATGCCATCTACGCACTGTTGATGCGTGGCAGCGATTGGTTTGAGGAGGGCAAGGACGTTACCTTAAACTTCAGCGGCACCCCCATCAGCACCGAAGGCGGTGAAGCTGGCACTGGCTTTATCCAACGCCGCTGGAACGCCAATGAAGTCACCGAAGACATGCGTCACCTCACCGTGAACAACCCCACTGGCCATTTGGTTTGGGGCGGTTTGTTCAGGCAGTACTTCGTGCCCATCGATGAGGTCAAGAGCGACGAGTCGGGCTTCAAGATCAAGCGCGAACTCTTTGTGGAGACCGTCACGGCCGATGGCAAGCTACTCGTCCCCGTAGGCAAACGTCCCCTCAAAGTAGGTGACAAACTCACCGTGAAGCTCACCTTTGAAAGTCCGCAGGACATGAGCTTCGTCTTTGTGAAAGACCTCCGTGCCGCAGGCTTCGAACCGCTTGAGCAAATCTCGGGATACGAGTACAGCGACGGGATGTGGTATTACCAAAGCACCACCGACACGGACATGGAGTTCTTTATCGACTTCCTGCCCAAGGGCACCCATCAAGTGGAGTACAGTATGTTTGTTACCAAAGAAGGCAACCTCAGCAACGGCTATGCCTTAATCCAATGCCAATATGCCCCTGAATTCTCAGCCTACTCGGATGGAATGAGAATCAGAGTGGGGAATTGATAATTTAGAATTTAGAGATATCCGAGGTGGGTATGTCTATGAAAAACAGAGATGTCATGATATGGCATCTCTTTTTTTATATTTTTTTATTAGTGTTTTTCCTAAAAAAACCGTAATTTTGTACGTTTTTTTCCTAATAAAAGTGAATTTATAAAAACGTCAATATGAAACGTTCCTTTATCACACTCTTTATGATGCTTTTAGCTGGATTTGGCTGGGCACAAACCTCCATTACCTCGTTGAGCAGCATTGGCTCCAGTGGCAACTATATCATCGAGTCGGACATTGACGCTTCGTCGTTTGGCTCATCCATAGCCTCGTTTAGTGGCACTTTAGAAGCGGCCATCGATCCCGCCACGAACATGCCTTATCGCATCAAGAATCTCTCGGTGCCTCTTTTCACGACGCTTACCGGAACGGTGAAGAACTTGGTGATAGAAGACGTGACCATCAGTGGTAATGGTAACACCGGTGCTATTGCATGCACAGCAAATGGCTCGGCTCGCATCTACAATGTGGGCATTCTTGGTGGAACCGTGGGCGGCACAGCTTACACAGGTGGTTTAGTAGGTTTACTCGACGGCACAGCCCGTGTAGTCACTTGCTATAGTTACGCAGACATCACCGGAGGCACCCATGTCGGTGGTCTTGTGGGCTACAATAACGTGGCCACTGCAAGCGACAATCTAAAAACCATGATTTTCGGCTGCATGTTCTATGGCGACATTACTGGTGGCACGAACAAGGCACCCATTTACAACGGCAAAAACATTGTGAACAAAGATAACAAAGGTATCAGCAATTTCAACTACTTCCGCGCTGAAGCCTCATACGTACAGAAACGTCAGATTAACACCCCCAATTGCGCATTGATGGCCGAAACACGCTTTTTACAACGCTTTGAGTTTTTTCGCCACCTGCTTAACGGACATCGTGAGACTGCGGCATGGTGGGCAACGGGCGACGTCACTGAGACTGCCCAAATGATGAAATGGGTCATGTTGCCCGACAGCATTGGCACAAGCCACCCTTATCCCGTTCTAAAGGAATGGGGACGTTATCCTTCGGTGGTAAATATCGACGCTGAACATGCCGTTGATGGCAAACCACGCAACCAAGGAGGCAAATTAGATGAATTGTCGGTAACTATTGAGATGGGCAGTGGTGGTGCTCAGTTCGGGAATCCCTCTGGTGCCACCATTACTACACCGAACATCACCCTTAATATCACTGACAAAGATCCCGACCACTTCAACTTCAATTACTACAAAGTGCAACTGCCTTATTACAACGATGTAGGTACCAAAAACTATAATGACAATCGCATAGTGGTAGGCTGGAAGATTACCTCTATCACTGGCGGCACGTCCGGCTCCTTCACCACTGGCTCAAACGATGCTCCAGATTGGAACTTCGCTGACCGTTACTGTACCGACAAGGACCTTTATAGCGTCAGTGGCCGCGTGTTCAACCAAGGCGACTATTGGGATGTGCCTGAAGGTGTGACGGCCATCACTATTCAGCCCTACTGGGCCAAAGCAGCATACCTTGCTGATGACTACCGCGAAGTGGTTTACAATCAAGCTATGACCACAAAGTACAACATCAGTGCTGTGGCAGGAGGCCAGTGGTTTACCAATGGATCCAATATGAACATCAATGGCAGCAGCCAGAAGGTTTACAGTAGCATCAGCAACGCTGTCACCGCACTATCAATAAACAAAGAACACACCGTTAACGATTACGCTGTAGTTCTAGTTGGCAATTACCATCACTATAATGGTAGTAATAATGCAGCTCTTGGCAGTTCAAAAGTACCCTATACAGTCACATCCGTAGACCTTAACTTTGACAATGAGCCGGATTATTCTTTAATCATGCGTTTTGATGGTCGATCTGTTGTTCATCCAGTAAAATATGATTTCTTGAATCTTGTTGGTTTTGGTATGGCGCAGAAGTCCACAGGAGGTTCAGGTTCTTATAATTTTGGTATCCCTAAACCAGATGGATGGTTCGAGGTAACTAACACGGCACTGTTCCGAGTCACTCAGATGGAGTATTGCCCTTCCTCTAGAGTAAAAAAGCCCATCATCTTGCAAGGCGGTGTCATTGAACAATGGGTTTCCTCGCAAGGAGCAGCCAATAGCAACGGCGATGCAGGCGACCGAGTGCAGTACTACCATGTGGGCGACAATGTGTGGTTCAAGGAATTCCATATAGGCGTTCACCAAGACTACCAAAACCCGACCCCCCATCCTCCTGTCTCAGTCACAGGAGGCGATTATGATGAATTCGCCCTTACTGGCTTATATCGCGCTGATGCTAATCACTACGATGACAATGCCGAGTGCTACATCAACGGTGGACGTTTCGGAGTGGTGTCTGGAGCAGGACGTGAAGGAATTGGCCATGCCACCAACCACACCAACGGCAACATCACCTGGCAGATCGATAATGCCGACATCAATGAGTTCTACGGCGGTGGGCTTAACTTTGCCCACACTGCACAAGGCAACATCAGTACCACCATCAGCAATAGCCGCGTGGGCATCTTTTGCGGTGGACCTAAATTCGGCGACATGAACGAAGGAAAAACCGTCGTCACCAACGCCACTAACTGCGAGTTCGGCACCTATTTCGGCGCTGGTTATGGCGGCAATTCCTACAACCGATACGCTCCCGCCAACAAGAACAATGTCACCAATATCACTTGGAACGATTGGGTACGAGCTGAATACAAACAAAACTACAACGGCAACTATAGCGGCGTCTCCACACAGATCAACTACCAATTCATCCCCATGTCGGGCAATGCCAGCAATGTTGCTCGTCTCTTTGTGGAGTTTGTCGGCTTCTCATTAGCTACTACACGCGACGTTACCTCTAATTTGAAAGAGTGTACCGTCAACGGAAGCTTCTATGGTGGCGGAAGCTTGGGTAAAGTCGATGGCCCCGTCACTTCCGTCCTCGACTCCTGTCTGGTGAAAGGAAATGTGTATGGCGCAGGTTTCTCTGCTTCGTTGCCAACTGTTGAAGTCGATAGTATCGGTTTCCGCGTGGAACCCTATTACTATACGGATATGGGTACTTATCGCACTGGTGTGAAAGGTGAGTCCACCACCTACACTTGGCAACACCGAGATAATGTGATTAACAACACCGACTCTGCCATTGACAAGACCAATCACATTCTATTCACCAATGTGGATTTGAGCAAGACCAACTTAGGCTCTGTGGCTCAAAATGTTAGCCTCACCATTGAGGGCAACAGCACAGTGAAAGGCAGTGTCTTCGGCGGAGGTGAGGAAAGTGCTGTCGGGGGCTCAACCTTTGTCTTCATCAATGAGCGCACCAAGGTGTTTGGCAACATCTACGGCGGCGGCAACATGGGTGAAGTCCGTGGCGACACCAAAGTGATCATCAACGGACAGGAATAATTTGTATGATAATAAAAATACACAATAATATGGCAAAATTAACACAACGTTTATCGGTTAGCTGTTTATTGCTTTTGTTTTTTGCCGGGAGCGCACTGGCACAAAGCGGAGACAGACAGTATGTCATCAAGAAAGACAACCATTACTTGGCCCATGTGTACAACGGGTCGGATTGGGTGTTGCAAGATGCCACCACGTTCAGTCCCGATTGTCTTTGGTATTCGTCCAACAACTACAACTATTATTTCCATGACGGGACCCATCAGCGGTATCTTTCCGCCCCGCTGGAACTCAACGGCACCCTCTCCCTGTCCGACTCAAACCCGGGAGGACAGGTCCTCAATAACGTTACCTACAATTACTACTTCTACGACTGGGACAGTGGTTTGGCACGAGGTCTCCAGCATTACGGTGAATGCCCTCCTGAATACCACAGTGAAGGTGAGTGTTGGGAAGCCGTATGGGTATCCTACGAAAACAACCAATGGCAAATGTCATCGGAGTATGGCTATCACCATACCGCCAATGCCGCCAACTTCTTCAGCGTTACGGTCACTGAACATAGCCAAGACATCACCTCAGCTAACGGTGGATTAAGCGACCTAACCGGCTTTACAATGGAATTCAACGACAGTCCTTTGACCAGTCATACAGTTTCTGCCGCTGTGAGTCCTTATACCTACACCTATACTCCTGCCTATACCTCCTACGTTTTTGATGGAGAAACACACAACTACTATAATAACACCGACAACGGTGATACCACCCCAACCTCCATCACAAGTAGCAACAACACTGCTTCTTCCTACACATGGACGATCACGGGCGAAGGTGCACAATACCTCTCTTTTGAAAACACGGCCGGAAGCAACCAAACCACCGCTTCAGGGGCCAACCAGACCGTTTATTATAGCATTCAGAACAACATCACACATGCCAA
>CAMHFN010000042.1 GCA_946184615.1 uncultured Bacteroidales bacterium | reverse complement strand
CCTTGCGCCTCTTGAAGTCGCAACTCTACGACCGTGAGATGCGTCACCGCATGGAGGAGCAGAACAAGATCGAAGCCGGCAAGCTGAAGATCGAATGGGGCAGCCAAATCCGCAGCTACGTGTTCGACGACCGTCGCGTGAAGGACCACCGCACCAACTATCAGACCTCCGACGTGCAAGGCGTGATGGACGGTAATATTGATGCGTTCCTCAAAGCGTATTTGATGGAGTTTGGAGGGAAGAAGGAGTTTTAAAGAAGACAGAAGACAGAAGTAAGAAGTAAGAAGTAAGAAGACGATGATTACATTTTTTATCGCTTTAGCCGTATTGATTCTTGGCTATCTGATTTATGGAAAGTTTGTAGAGAAGCTCTTTGGGGCCGACCCGAACAGGGCCACTCCAGCTACCACCATGGCGGATGGTGTGGACTATGTGCCCATGAAGCCTTGGCGGATCTTCTTGATCCAGTTTTTGAACATCGCTGGCGTGGGTCCCATCATCGGTGCCATCATGGGGGCTCAGTTCGGCACGGCCTCTTTTCTTTGGATTGTGCTGGGCAGCATCTTCGCCGGTGCCGTCCACGACTACCTGGCGGGCATGATCTCCTTGCGCGACAAGGGGGCCAGTCTGCCTGAGATCCACGGCACATACCTCGGTAATGGCGCCAAGCAGATCATGCGCGGCTTCACTGTGATCTTGATGATTTTGGTCGGCGTGGTGTTCGTCAACACCCCTGCCACCTTGCTTAACGCTCACTTCACCCAAGGCTGGAACCCCTATATCTGGATCATCATCATCTTGGCTTATTATCTGATAGCCACCTTGTTACCTATTGACAAGCTCATCGGAAAGATCTACCCTATCTTCGGTATTTTGCTGTTGGGCATGGCAGTAGCCATCTTCGTTGCCTTCCTCATCTATAAACCGGAAATCCCCGAACTGTGGAGCGGCTTGCAGAACCGTCATCCTGATGCACCCAACAATCCCATCTTCCCGATGATGTTCATCTCGATTGCCTGTGGTGCCATCTCGGGTTTCCATGCCACCCAATCGCCTTTGATGGCACGTTGCATGATCAATGAGAAACAAGGTCGTCCCATTTTCTACGGTGCCATGATCACCGAAGGTGTCGTCGCCTTGATTTGGGCTGCGGCTGCCGCCTATTTCTTCGGTCCCGACAGCGTGGCAGATGTCACGGGCAAGAGCGGTGCCGCCATCGTGGGTGTCATCGCCAACACTTGGTTTACCCCCATTATCGCCACCATCACTATCTTGGGCGTCATCAGTGCCGCCGTCACCTCGGGCGACACGGCCATGCGTTCCGCACGACTCATCGTGGCCGATTTCATGCATTTCGACCAAAAGCCCATCAAGAACCGCCTGATCATCGCCATCCCGATGTTCGCCATCACCGCCTTGATTTTGGTTTATAGCATCGCCGATGCCAAGGGCTTCCAGTTGATCTGGCGTTACTTCGCTTGGGCCAACCAAGTTTTGGCTACTGTAACACTGTGGGCCATCTCGGTCTATCTGGCCAAGAACAAAGGCAAACTTTGGTATCTGATTACCTTGATTCCTGCCCTGTTCATGACCATGGTAACCGGCTGCTTCCTCTTCGTGGCCAAGGCCGCCGACGGAGGATTGGGATCGATGCTGCCGAGACCGGTGGGATATGGCATTGGTGCGGTGGTTACATTAGTTGCATTGACAGCTTTCATCGTTTGGAACAAAAAACAAAAAACAGCATCAAAATAAGAAAAACTCTTGGCTTATACCCGTTTAATGAGTCGGCCTGAAAGGCCAACAGCTACCAACCCAGGGCAACGCTTTGGGCAAAACAAAACCAAAACAATGCCGCCCCGAAGGGGCAAAAGCAATAAACCCATGTCATCAAACATGCTGTTGCCCTTACAGGGCGGAAATAAAATAACCATCCGTAATCCAAGGGCGTTGCCCTGGGCTAAATGCTCGTTGGCCTTTCAGGCCGTCCTTTTTTTCAGCTTTTTTCTTTGTATAGCTTCTTGTAGTACCATCAAAGATATTGATATACAATATCCACCATTATGGAAAGATGCTGAAGTAGCAGTTTTCGACATCGGAGATACTATTCCTGAAAATGCCGAAGTACTCGGGGGAATTGCCATTCTTGGCGGGTATGAGGCAAGAGATTGGAACCACCTGCTGAAAAAAGCCAAAAAAGAAGTTCGTGCCGTTGGCGGAAACGGTCTAGTTATTCAAACTCACGTTTATCCGTATTCTGGTAGAGGAAGATTCCACCAACTCTCTGGATATATAATAGATATCAACAACACGATTGCCCCAACGACATCAAATATCACCCATGATCAAGCATTCAACGACTATGTGGTCATGTCTAAAACCGACACCATTCCCTGCCTTGTCACTGAGGAAACAGATAACTCAATCCTTTTCGTTTACGGCTTTGATAGGCAAGGCCATAAAAGATCCATACTAATTCCCAAAAAAGAACTAATATCGTATCACATTGAAGCCCCTCTATCCCTCGCTGAGACACAAAAAGAAAGAGAAAAAAACAATTCTGTCCGATTGGCAATCGATGGAGGATATGCCTTTTCTCATACGACAAGCGGTTTTTTTACAAACGTCAATACTCCTAATCTCAAAGGCCTGTCTTGGGCTTGTAAAGCAAGTTTTGTTTCCCCAAAAAACGCATTAATGAGCGTAACATACGATCATTTTTATGGAATAGAAAAACACTATGGTTTTTTACAAAGCAAGTTCATTGCTGGTGGTATTGGTTTTCACCTTCCTCTTCACAAAAGGCAAGATTTATTGGGTTACTATCTTGATGGTTTATGCATCCCTCACAAATCAAAACAATGGATTTCCGTTGAGTTTCTTGCAGGATACATGACGAGTTCAGATAAAGACAATCATTCAAAGACATCATTTGGCGGCGGCGTTGCCATCACCTATGATATCCTGTTCACAGAACATTTTGGCGTTTATGCTAGAGCATCCCAATATTTGGGGGTGTTAAACAGAAGCTGCATCAATGCTGGTATTTGCTACTATTTATAATTGATTCCTATGATCTCCGTCCAAAATCTCAGCATGCACTTCACCGGTGACGATTTGTTCACCGACATCACCTTCTTGATTCGGGAGAAGGACCGGATCGGTTTGGTCGGTCACAACGGCGCCGGCAAGACTACCCTACTCAAGTTGATCTGCGGACTGGAACAACCTTCCAAGGGCGATGTCATCGTGCCCGAAGGTGTCACCATCGGCTACCTGCCCCAGGAGAAGAACGTAAACAGCCCCAACACGGTGTTGGACGAGGCCATGACCGCCTTCGACGAATACCACCAAATGGAATGGGAGGTGGAGCAATTGCAAAACGCCATGATGGAGCGCACCGACTACGAGAGCCAGGAATACCAACGTCTGATCGAACACCTCAACGTGCTCAACGACCGTCTGAACATGATGGGTGGCAACGCCATCGAGGGCGAGGCCGAACGCATCTTGGTCGGACTGGGTTTTGAACATGACGACATGCAACGCCCCATGCGGGAGTTCAGCAATGGCTGGCAGATGCGTGTGGAACTGGCTAAGATCCTGTTGAGGAAACCCAACCTGTTGCTGCTCGACGAGCCCACCAACCACCTCGACATCGAGTCCATCCAATGGCTAGAAGGCTTCCTGAAATCGTACTACGGCGCCATCCTGATGGTTTCGCACGATAGAGCTTTCCTCGATAACATCACTGTTCGCACCATTGAGATTTCAAACGGCAAGATTTACGACTACAAGGCCTCCTATTCCGATTATGTCAACCTCCGCGAAGAGCGGGTGGACATGCAGCGCAACGCCTACAACAACCAACAACGCGAGATCAAGGAGATCGAGGCCTTCATCGAGCGGTTCCGCTACAAGGCCACCAAGGCCAAGCAAGTGCAGAGCCGCGTGAAGTTGCTTGAGAAGATGGAGGAAATTGTGGTCGACGACATCGACAACACCGCCATCCACTTTAAGTTTCCGCCGGCGCCACACTCCGGCAAGGTGACGCTGGAACTGAACCATGTGGGCAAAGCCTACGACGACAAAGTTATCTTGAAGGATGTCAACCTGCTCATTCCCAGAGGTGAGAAGATCGCCTTTGTAGGTCGCAACGGCGAAGGCAAGTCCACCCTCTCGAAGATCATCTGCGGGGTGCTAGACCACGAGGGCGAGGTGAAGCTCGGTCATGAGGTTAAAATCGGCTACTATGCTCAGAATCAGCAAGATATGCTTGATATGAACAAAACCGTTTTTGAGACCTTGGACGATGTTGCCGTGGGCGACATGCGATTGAAAGTCAAAGCCTTGCTGGGCGCGTTCCTGTTCCGCGGCGACGACATCGACAAAAAAGTCAAGGTGTTGTCGGGTGGCGAGAAAGCCCGCCTGTCCTTGGCCAAGATGCTCCTCTTCCCCACCAACCTATTGGTCCTGGACGAGCCCACCAACCATCTCGACATGCTCTCAAAGGACATTCTCAAAAATGCCTTGATCCAATACGACGGCACCTTGATCATCGTCTCTCATGATCGCGACTTCCTGCAAGGGCTGACCAACAAGGTGTATGAGTTTAAGAAGCCCAACATCAAAGAATACATCGGCGACATCTACGATTTCCTGGAGCAAAAGAATCTCAATCATTTGAAAGAATTGGAGATTGCCGCCAAGCAACAACCCAAGACCGCTTCGACTGAACCCATTTCACAAAACAAAATCAATTACGAACGCAAAAAGCAGATCGATGCCAAGTTGCGCAAAGTAGACAAGGAGATTCAGCGTTTGGAAGATGCCATCGGCAAGATGGAACAAGAACTGGCCGAGCAAGATGCCATCATGGCCAACCCCGACCAACATCCTGAGATCAAAATTGACAATGATTGGTATTGGGCCTACGGCAAGAAGAAAGAAGAACTTCAAAGGTTGATGGATGACTGGGGCGAAAAACAAATCGAACGGGAATCCATCTTGGCTGAATACGAATAAAAAAGGGCTGCTTTCGCAGCCCCTTTCCTTATTCAATGATCATGTCAAACGGCAACCTTGCCTGAATTCCAGTGTGTTTCTGGAGGTTCTCCAGACCTTGGAGGTAGTCGTAATAGACCCCCATTCTTTGCTTCATGGCGGCATCAATCTCATCGGTATTGTTCATCGACTCCATGATACGGGTGAAGAAGTCTTTCTGTTCAGGCATTTCGGTTACCTTGTAGTCGGTACCGAGGCCCGCCTTCTCCACAGCGTAGGCAATGGCGTCCTCAAGATCGCCCAACTGATCGACGAGGCCTATCTCGATGGCATCGGCACCCGCCCAAACACGACCTTGACCGATACTATCGACATAGGTCTGACGCAAGCCGCGACCCTCAGCCACGCGTTTCGTGAAATCGTCGTAAGTCTTCACTACATTATCCTGCAGTTTAGCATATTGGAACTCGGTAAGGGGTTGGGTAATGGTGCCAAAGTCGGCATTCTCATTGGTCTTAGCCACATCGAATGTCAAACCGATTTTGTCGTTGAGGAAGCCCTTCATATTGGGGAAAGTGCCAAACACGCCAATAGAACCGGTGAGTGTAGTGGGGTCGGCAAAAATGTAATCGGCCTTGGCTGAGATCCAGTAACCGCCTGAGGCCGCATAGTTGCCCATGGAAACAATGACGGGTTTCACGGCCTTGGTCAGGTCGAGCTCACGGCCAATGATGGCTGAAGCCACAGCACTGCCACCGGGAGAATTGACACGCAAAACGACGGCCTTCACATCCTTGTCCTCACGAGCCTTACGGATGGTTTTGGAAAGGTTTTCTGAATAGATATCTTGCTCTTCGTTCCCCTTACCGTCGAAGATTTGACCCGAAGCATAAATGACGGCCACTTCATTTTTGGCCACATTCCTCACTTTATACGTTTTAGCATAGTTGGCATTCCCTATGGCATTTATTTTTGAGTTGCTACCTGTAAGCGATCTCAATTCATCCAACATTTGGTCTTTATAATACAGTTGATCCACCAGACCGTAATCCAGAGCCTTTTGAGCATCGGTCAGCAGCTCCAGCTGGTCTGCAATCTCATTCAGTTTTTCCACACTAAGGCCACGGCTCTCGCTGATGTCTTTCAGGATCTCACCCCACACGGTGCCCAGCAATTTCTCCATCTGTTCGCGGTTGGCCTCACTCATCTTGTCGAGGAAATAAGGCTCCACGGCACTCTTGAAGCGGTTGTTGGGACCACGGACAATCTGCATTTCGATGTCGAGTTTGTCTAACAGGTTTTTATAGAAAGTGATTTGCGAAGCCATACCATGAAGGTCAAGCACACCCTCAGGATTGAGGTAGATTTTGTCGGCAACTGATGCCACATAATAGGCACTCTGCGAGAAGTTCTCACCGTAACATACGATGAACTTTCCCGATTCTTTAAAATCAGCCAGTTTGGCACGAATTTCCTGTAAGGTAGCGGTAGAGGTCGGAATAGTGCTCAATTCCAGGTAGATCCCTTTGATATAAGAATCCGTCTTTGCAAATTCAATATTGCGCAGGATTTCATTCAGGCCAACCGATTCGACGGTTTCCATGGTTCTGAAGTTGATACTTGAAAAGGGATGGTCCGCAGTACGATCAGGAATCTCATAATCCAACTTCATATAAAGTACCGAATTCGGTTTCAGCTTTGCCACCTCCTCGGTATTCGAGGAACTGGAAATGAGAGCGGCAAAGAAGCCAACCTTAACAAAGAAGTTGATCACCAAAGCGATCAAAGTGCCAAGAAATGCGGCTAGAAGAACTTTTGAGAATTTCATGATAACAGCGTTTTATTTTTGCGTCTGCAAAATTAAAGTAAAATCTTTATCTTTGCAACATGAGGAGTTATATCTTATTCGGATCGAACCAAGGCAACAAGCACGGATTGTTGGAACAGGCTTGTGCGCTCATTAATGAAAGGTGTGGCATGTTGGTGGAACGCTCATCGGCCTATCTGACAGAGCCTTGGGGCTTTGAAGCGGAAGAATGGTTCCTGAACGAATTGCTGGTTGTGGAGACCGAATTGGATCCCGATGTCCTAATGGACACCCTGCTAGAGATTGAGGCAGCGTTAGGACGCGTTAGACATCCCGAACGAGAAGGGTACAGTTCCCGCACCGTTGACCTTGACATTTTATATTATGGTGACCGGTTGGTCAACACGGAGAAAGTGGTCATCCCACATCCGAGACTACACTTAAGGCGATTTGCCTTGGAGCCTTTATGCGAACTCATTCCCGACTTTCTTCACCCCTTATTCAATGTGAGTCAAAAAGAGCTACTCAGCCAATGTCCCGACCCCTCAGAAACACAACATGAATAATCCAACAACTCAACCATGAACTACAACTACGTCGCCATAGAAGGAACGATTGGAGCGGGCAAGACCACGCTCTCGACCCGCATTGCCAACGACTTCAACGGGAAACTGGTGCTTGAGGAGTTTGAGGCCGACAAGAACCCTTTTTTGCCCAAGTTCTACAAAGAGCCCGATAAGTATGCTTTCCAAGTGGAGATGACCTTTTTAGCATTGCGATTCCAGCAGTTGAAGGACAAGTTGGCCAATCTCGACTTGTTCCACGACTTCATCATTTCCGACTATTACGTGGCCAAGTCGTTGATTTTTTCAAAAAACAATCTTCAAGAAGATGAGTATCAGTTGTTTGCAAGGTTTTTTAACATCATTTTCGCCAACTTACCCAAGCCTGAGTTGATGGTATATCTTTATTTGGATGTCGACCACCTGCAATTCAACATCCGGAAACGTGGACGCACCTATGAACAGGACATCACCAACGAGTATTTGGAACGTGTACAGCAGGGGTATTTCGATTTTATCCGTCAGCAGCAAGACGACATGCGCATTCTCATCTTAGACACCAACCGGCTGGATTTTGTAGCAAACGAGAAGGATTACCAACAGATCATCGAGGCCATCAACCAGCCCTACGACATCGGAGTCCATCGCATCACCTTCTGACTTCTGTTTTCCTGTCTCCTAAAAAAACAAAAGGCCGCTCGAAGGAACGGCCTTTTGTTTCATGATGTTTTCTCAAGATTATCTCTTGACGAAGACTTCAGCGCGGCGGAGTTCTTCAAGGAGCTTGCCGAGTTTAGGATAGACCTTCATCATGTTCTTGAGTTCTTTTTCTCTCTGGTTACCGTCCTTAATCTGTTTGAGGACATTGGCGATTTGGTCTTTGTCCTTAATTGCAGAGTTGGCAAGGAGTTCATAGAAGCCTTCCCAGTCCGGACCGCAAGCTTCCACAGAGACTTTGACATTTTCACCCAGATTCAGCTGATCCTTAGCGGTATTGCTACGGTCGCTGGAGAGGTCGTTGTTAAGAGAAACCTCACCTTCAGGTGAAGCCCAACCCTTGATCAGGACATCGTTGTACTCTTCGTTAGAAGCAATTTCATCGAGGATGCTCTTCACGTTATTCTTGTTCTGTTTGAGGTTGGCTTTGTAGGCTGACTTGTTGTATTCGAAGAATACCTTTCCGATGGATTCATAAACCTTTTCAGGAGCAGGAGGTGTAGGCTCTTCGGGTTCTTCGATGACAGGGGCCACATACTTGATACCATCAGCAATGACCTTGTCGCCACCTTGGACGAAGTAAGCGTTCTTCATGATTTCCTGTTGGTTGGAATAGATATTGCCATTGTAGACATAGATCATCGGGTTGCCGACGAGTTTGCCGTTTTCCATGCCCGTTTCGGGAACGAAATCGAGGCAGTAAGGTTTGGTGTATTCGCCACCGTTCTTGTAGTTGACTTGATAGTCACCGCCCTTGACTTTTTCACCGACGAAGGTGACAGGTTCAAGTTCGATTTGACCACCCTGATAGTTAAAGGTAGGCGTAACGTTCATGACCGCTTCTTTCTCGAAATATTCACCCGGGACGTTGAAGATGACGTCGAAGCAGACTTTGCCGTCCTTTTCTTCCAGCTTTTCAGGATTGGTTCTCATGGTAATCTGGCTGGGGACCATACCTTCGATGTCGCAAGGTTTCTTGTTGAACTTGAGGCGGAGACCAGCGTTCAAGGCGCTATACATGTCGTTGATGATCTCGTAAGTTTCCGGAACTTTCTTCACTTGGTCGAGATTATCCTTATTCATCCAAGTGTAGGTATAATCGATGAAGAAGTCCAGTTTGCGAGCGAGGTTGAAGTTGAGCTCAACGCCAACCGGAACGGTGAGAGCCCATTCGCGATCCGTCTTAGCGGCATAGATCACAGTGGGGTCAGTGGTCTTGCTGACTTCACCAGCCTTATAGCCGATACCACCAACACCAACGTGAGGGATGAAGTTGAACACTCTTCTCGGGTTGTAACCAAAGAAAAGGTTGGTGAAATTGAAGGTCAAATTAAGATTTCCTTCCAAAAACTTGGTTTTTCCCAACTTACCGTCATCAAAACCTTTGTAGGCAACCGTTGGGTCAGCGGGAACGAAAGCAGCGTCAATAACTTCTTGGCCGTGTTTTTCGCCTTCCAAAGTACCGAGGCCACATTTGGCACTGATACCAATCACTTTACCCAATTGATAACCCAGACCGAGTTTGCCGTCAAAGTTCTTGAAAAGATACGGATCGCTGAAGCTGGGGACGAAGCCATAGTCAGCCAAGTCCGTGTGGTTGACAGAGAGACCACCTTCTGCAGAGATATAGAAATACCTCTCAACAGGCTTGGTCTGTTTCTTCTGGGCATAGAAGCTCAGAGGAAGGATTGCCATCAAGGCAACCAACATTACTTTAGTCAAAACTTTTTTCATAATGTAAATTAGTTAAGTTTATAATATTTTTAACATTTCTATTCTACAAGACAGATAAAAACCGAACAAAATTAGGTTTTTTTTTGATTCAAAACAAATTTCCGTTTTTTTTTCAACCTTTTTTTCAACTTTTTTTTCAACAAAAACGTCTTACCACGGCTTATTTTGCCCTATTCAGAAAAAGTTGTTTAAAAATATCCCACATAATAATTCCAGAGCAGACTGAAACATTCAGGGAATGTTTGGTACCTTGTTGTGGTATTTCGAGAGCAAGGTCGCAAAAAGGCAGCACTTCCTCGCTTACCCCGTCGACCTCATTGCCCAAAATGAATGCCGTGTTCGGTTCCACTTTGAAGTCTTGAAGCATCACGCTTCCTTCCACCTGTTCCACGGCAATAATCCGGTATCCCATTGACTTAAGTTCGCGACAAGCCTCCACCGTCGATTCGAAATAGCGCCAACACACGGTCTCATCGGCTCCCAACGCTGTTTTATGAATCTCCCGATGAGGCGGACAGGCCGTGATACCACATAAAAACAGTTCACCGATTCGGAAGGCATCCGCTGAACGGAACACGGCACCCACATTGCTCAAGGAACGAACGTTGTCAAGCACCATCACTATCGGGAGTTTCTCCGCTTCTTCAAATTCTTCTTTCGTGAGCCTATGCAGCTCATCCATGGTTAACTTATGCATCATATACCTAATATTAAATATACAAAGGTAGTAAAAAATCAAATTGACGGAGGGATTGAATCATTATGTTTGAGAATTTCTTATTTTTGTCAGACAAAACGATCGAGATGACAAAAGGAACCAGCGAAACGCCGCTGATGAAGCAATACAACGCATTCAAGGCGAAATATCCCGATGCGATGTTGTTGTTCAGGGTAGGCGATTTTTACGAGACCTACGGCGAAGATGCCGTGAAAGCTTCCGAAGTGCTTGGCCTTGTGCTGACCCGCCGGCACAACGGTGCTGCTGCAGAACAAGCCATGGCGGGATTTCCGCATCATGCGCTCGACACATACCTGCCCAAACTGGTCAGAGCAGGATTGAAAGTGGCCATTTGCGAGCAATTGGAAGATCCAGCACTCACCAAGAAATTGGTGAAACGAGGGGTCATCGAGTTGGTAACTCCAGGGGTGACCTACAACGACAGCGTGCTGGAGCAAAAAGAAAACAACTTCCTCGCCTCAGTACACCTTGACAAAGACCTTTCTGGGGTGGCATTTCTCGATGTATCTACGGGTGAGTTCTACCTAACCCAGGGCAACAACGAGTATATTGACAAACTGCTACAAAGTTTTCACCCCTCGGAGGTGTTGTTGCAACGTAACAAGCGGCATGATTTCATTGAAATCTTTGGAGGGAAGCAGTTCCTCACCGTATTTGACGACTGGGTGTTCACTGAAGAATACGCCAACGAGGTGCTTAACCGCCATTTCCATACCAGCTCGCTCAAAGGCTTCGGTGTCGATGACTTTCCCAAAGGCATCGTGGCAGCAGGGGCCTGCATCCACTATCTCATCGAGACACATCACGACAAGATCAACCATATTGCGTCACTGTCGAGGATTGACCAAGGACAGTATGTATGGCTCGATAAATTCACCATCCGCAATCTGGAGCTGCTACACACCGCCAATGCCAACGCCAAGACCCTTATCGACGTCATTGACCAAACCGTCTCCCCCATGGGCAGCCGACTGATGCGACGGTGGATTGCTCTCCCGTTAAAAAACAAAGAACAGATCGAAGCCCGATATTCGGTAGTAGGTTTTTTTACGCAACACCGAGAAGCCATTGAGCCATTTCAAGAAGCCATTCGAGCCATCAACGACTTGGAGCGGCTTATCTCCAAAGTATCCCTCTCCAAAGTTAATCCAAGAGAACTGCTTCAGGTGGGAAGGGCATTAGACCAAGTGGAAATCCTAAAAAGGTTATGCGAAGAGTCTCAGCACGAGGCATTGAAAGTCTACTCCGACCAGTTTGACCCTTGTGTCAGCATCCGCGAAAGAATCAAAAGGACTTTGAATTCCGACCCGCCCGCCTTACTTTCAAAAGGAAACTTTATCGCTGAGGGCGTGAACACGGAACTTGACGAGTTACGTGGGCTGTCGCGATCGGGCAAGGAATACTTGCAAGGCATCCAGCGACGTGAGATGGAAGCCACGGGAATTTCCTCATTGAAAGTAGGCTATAACAATGTGTTCGGCTATTATTTAGAGGTGACCAACACCCATAAGGACAAGGTCCCACAGGAGTGGATCCGAAAACAAACGCTCACCAACGCTGAACGATACATCACGGAAGAATTAAAGGAATACGAGCAGAAGATTCTTGGGGCGGAAGAAAGGATTGCCTCCATCGAACAACGGATTTATACCGAGTTGGTGGGAGCTGTGAATGAATTTGTGGAACCCATTCAAGTAGATGCCTCCTTGGTGGCGCGTTTGGACTGCTTGGTAAGCTTTGCCGACATTGCGCTCAAGTACCATTATGTGCAGCCGAGCATCGACGATTCGTACGTATTGGATATTAAGGACGGCAGGCATCCTGTCATTGAGCAGATGCTTCCTTCTGGCGAGAGCTACATTGCCAATGATGTGTATCTCGACAAAGACAAGCAACAGATCATCGTCATCACAGGGCCAAACATGTCGGGCAAATCGGCTTTGTTGAGGCAAACCGCCTTGATTGTGCTGATGGCTCAGATGGGCAGCTTTGTACCGGCAGCATCGGCACGCATCGGACTCGTCGACAAAATCTTCACTCGGGTGGGAGCCTCGGACAACATCTCCTCAGGCGAATCGACTTTCATGGTAGAGATGAATGAGACGGCAAGTATTTTAAATAATGTATCGTCGCGAAGTCTCGTGTTGTTGGATGAAATTGGACGCGGCACCAGCACCTACGACGGCATCAGCATTGCCTGGGCCATCACCGAATACCTTCACGACCACCCTGTGAGCCGTGCCAAAGTGATGTTTGCCACACATTACCACGAACTGAACGAGATGGAAGCCTCTTTTGCCCGCATCAAGAACTACCACGTGACAGTGAAAGAAGTCGGCAACAAAGTGGTGTTCCTCCGAAAGTTGAAACGAGGTGGCAGTGCCCACAGTTTCGGCATTCATGTCGCCGCCATGGCTGGCATGCCTCGCAAGGTAGTGGAGCGTGCAGAGAAGCTGCTGACCTTGCTGGAGAAATCGCATACCAGCGAGCAAGTCGACAAGGCCGCACTACGACCCGAAGAGCCCATGCAGTTGAGTTTCATTCAGTTAGATGATCCTTTGTTGCTCCAAATCAAAGAAGACATTCTCAATACGAATATCGACACGTTGACCCCTGTGGAGGCTTTGATGAAACTAAATGAGATCAAGAAACTGATCAAAGGAGTAGGGAGTTAGCCGTTAGAAGGAAAAAAAATTAAAAAATGCTTGCGTATTAGAAAAAAGTTGTATCTTTGCCGCGCAAATCGCAAGCGGAAATAGCTCAGTTGGTAGAGCACGACCTTGCCAAGGTCGGGGTCGCGAGTTCGAGTCTCGTTTTCCGCTCAACG
>CAMHFN010000041.1 GCA_946184615.1 uncultured Bacteroidales bacterium | reverse complement strand
CCGAGCAAATCCGCAAGAACCTCACCGACAACGGCGCTGAGGCCTACTCCACCGGTGACTACCCTGGCTGGAAGCCGAATCCCGACTCTCCCATCCTCAACACCATGAAGGCTGTTTATAAAGAGAAGTTCGGCAAAGAACCCAAGGTGATGGTCATCCACGCCGGTCTCGAATGCGGCATCCTTGGCTCGAAGTATCCGCATTGGGACATGGTGAGTTTCGGCCCGACTTTGGTACACCCCCATTCCCCTGACGAGGCCCTGCTCATTGAGAGTGTTCAACCGTTCTGGGACTTCGTAGTGGAGACGCTGAAGAACATCCCCATGAAGGAAACTGTAGCCTAAAAAAACATTTTTTCAAAAAAAAGTTGCGTTGAACGAAAAAAGTTGTAATTTTGCAGTCCCAAAACAAGGGGTATCCATTTTTAGAAATAAACAAATACATATACGAAAATGAAACGCACTTTCCAACCTTCGAACAGAAAACGCAGAAACAAACATGGTTTCAGAGAGAGAATGTCAACTGCCAACGGCCGTAAGGTTTTGGCCCGCAGAAGAGCCAAAGGCAGAAAGAGACTCACTGTTTCCGATGAATACTAAGAAAAGATATTAGAAGCCGTTTCTATTTCTTATTTAAGGTATCTAAGAAGGCCGCTGTTAGCGGCCTTCTTTAGTTATAAGATAAACTCTTATCTTTTTCACATCGATAAACAATCTCTTCTCCTCTTCTCGCCAGCCTCATTCTTTGGCGTTGCTCCTCAGTAAGTTCATAATAAATCCTATCCTCCACTACCTCAAAACCTGCTTTACTTAACACCTCGCCGTAGTCACGGCCAAATTGACGCACGTGATCATATTGTCCGAATAGACGTTCTCGCTCCTTGGGGTCGGTGACGGAAGGATCCTCAAAGGTGTCCACGTCTGGATTAATAGGTACCAACAAAATCGCCCAACCCCCAGGCTTCAAGATGCGCTGAATCTCTTTAAAAGCCTTGTTGGCATCATTCACATGCTCCAACACATGATTGCATATCACGACATCGTATGTATCAGAGGGTTGGTCGATGGCCGTTACGTCAAGATGAAGGTCGGCAATGGGGGAGTCCAAATCAGCCGTGGTGTAGTCGAGATTCTTCAAGGCACGAAAACGTTTCAAAAACGGTTGTTCTGGGGCAAAATGCAAAACCTTCAAAGGTGCCGTGAAGAAGTCTGTCTTTTCTTTCAGATACAACCACAACAAACGGTGACGCTCCAGCGAAAGGCAGTTGGGGCACATCCGGTTATCTACCGCCTTACCGTACCCGTAAGGCAGAAACTTACGGAAATGTTTGCCGCAGACTGGACATTCTACTTTGTTGCCCCAATAAAAAGGGCGAATCAGAAAGCTGAAGAAATAACTACAGCGAATCAAGAACTGACGGGGAAATATCTTGGTAAACAAAGAAATCAACTTTTTCATCTCACTCGGATACTAACGAAAGAATGGCAGACGTAAGCTTCGACCACGAATACTTTTCTTTTTCTTTCAATATATTTATTCTAAATTCTTCTGAACGCTCGTTTTCATAGAAATCCACCAGGGCATCGGCAATACCCTGCACATGGGGACTTACCGCATACCCCACTTTTCCATTGGGGACAATCTCCTCCAAACCACCCACGTTAGTGACCAGCATGGGCTTCTCAAAATGATAAGCCACTTGTGTCACCCCGCTCTGGGTAGCCGATTTGTAGGGTTGCACTACGATGTCAGCAGCATTGAAATAGTCCTTCACCTGCTCATCGGGGATAAACTTGTCACATACCATGACACGGTCTTCCAAACCTAACTTTTTAATCTCCTCCAGATACGGTTCTTTAGCATCATAGAACTCTCCCACTACCAGCAGCCGCAAAGGATACTTGCACAAGCGTTCATCGGCAAATGCTTCGAGCAGCCAATCCAATCCTTTATAAGCACGAACCAACCCAAAAAACAACAGATAACGGTACTGTAAGTCAAGGCCAAGGTGCTGCAAGGCCGTTTCACGGGGCTCAATGGCGCCATAATGGTCATAGACAGGATGGGGCGACCAAATTTTAGGTTTACCCCCTCTATCCAATTCTGCGACCTCTTCCAGCACTGACTTTGACAAGGCCACAAAACCATCCATGGATTTCACAAAACGAGGAGGAAGCCATCTGTCAAGCAGCGACTTCTCGTGAGGTATCATGTTATGCACCAATGCAATGCACTTCACCTTTTTCAGTCGTCGGGCGATGGCGCTGTAACATGGTGCGAAGAACGACATCCAGTAGGCGAACAACGCCACATCGTAATGTTGACGGCTGATACGCCGCCCCACATCCCTCCAATTGAAGGGATTCACCGAACTGAGACAACGAACGATGTTCAATCCCTCAGGGGCTGCACCCTCAGCATATTGGGTCTTCCCTGGAAAAAGAAAGCCAGGATATTGCAGCGTGAAAGTGTAAAGGTCCACTTCATGACCTTCATCATGAAGCTGGCGTGCCAGTCGCTCATTGAATGCAGCGATGCCTCCGCGATAGGGATAAGCCGGTCCGATGATAGCGATTTTCATTGACGTTCTTAACAATCAAGAGGCAAAAGTATTAAAAAATATCGTAAATTCGCAGCCTAATAGCAAACTCATTCTTACCGATGAAAAAAACATTCTTTGAAAAGAACAAGAAAGCCCTCGGAATAGCGGCCTGCCTATTTGGCTTCGCATTAATCACCTTGATATATTTCTCTCCCGCTATCCTCGAAGGGAAGCGCATCAAGCAACACGATATCGAAATGTACAAAGGCTTGTCGAAGGAGATTAGCGATTACCGCGATGCCACGGGGGAACAGTCGCTATGGACCAACTCGCTTTTCGGCGGCATGCCAGCATGGAACACTTCGGTGAAAAGTAGCAGTAACTTGACACAATACTTAGGCAAAGCGCTGACGGTAGGCTTTCCCCACCCCATAGGGGTTGTCTTTATCAGCATGCTAGGCTTTTTCATATTGCTCTTGGTGCTGGATTGCAGTGTATGGATTAGTTTCATTGGAGGATTGGCATACGGGTTGACTTCCTATCTATTCATTATCCTCGGGGCGGGACACAACACCAAGGCCTTCGCCATGGCCTATATGGCACCCGTGCTGGCCGGCATCATCATGACTTACAAAGGCAAATACCTCTGGGGGTCTGTACTGACCGCCATTGCCCTCGCCCTGGAAGTCAAAGCCAACCACTTGCAGATTACCTACTACCTTTTGCTCATCGTCATCATCCTCGTAATCGCTCAGTTCATTAGCGATATCAGGGAAAAACAAGTCGGACGTTTCTTTAAAGCCACGGCTTGTTTGATGTTGGCTGCCATCTTAGCGATTCTCACCTGTTCGACCAACCTCTATGGTAATTATGAGTTCAGCAAGGAAACCACCCGAGGCAAACCCGTGCTCACCCAAAACACGACCAACCAAACCCAGGGCCTTGACCGCGACTATATCACTCAATGGAGTTATGGCATCGGTGAGACCTGGAGTCTGCTCATCCCCAACGCCAAAGGTGGCGCTTCAGCCTACATTGGCAATGGCAACCCAGCACTGGACAAAGCTGACAGCCGCTTCCGTTCCAGCATCGCACAAAGCAACGCCTATTGGGGCGACCAGCCTGGTACCAGCGGTCCCGTCTACGTAGGTGCCATCGTGGTGTTCCTCTTCGTCCTCGGAGCCCTCTGCGTGAAAGGGAAGCTGAAATGGGCGCTGCTTATCGCTACTTTGCTCTCCATCCTGCTTAGCTGGGGCAAGAACTTCATGGGATTCACCAACTTTTTCATCGACCACATTCCTGGTTACGACAAGTTCCGTGCAGTATCCATGACCCTAGTCATCGCTGAACTCACCATGCCTTTGCTTGGCATCATGGGGCTAGCCGAGATCCTAAAAGACCAGGAGAGCTTCAAGAAAAACGCAAAGAAATTCTACCTCTCCCTGGGCATCACTGCCGGCATCTGCCTGTTGTTCTATATTGCTCCAAGGCTGTTCTTCAGTTTCCTCAGCCAAGGCGAGGCTCAACAGTTTGCCGAGCTGTCGGCTGGCCAAGACGGGGCCACCTACAAAGCCTTCGCCACCCAACTCGAAAACGTCCGCATGGCCATCTTCCGTAAAGACGCCATCCGCAGCCTACTGTTCATCCTGCTGGCCGCCGTCCCCATCTTCCTCTATGGAAAAGGCAAGATGAAAGCCACCCCTGCCTTCATCATCCTTGGTGCCCTCGTGCTTATCGACCTATTCCCCATCGACAAACGATACCTCAACAACGACAACTTCGTCAGCAAACAACTGGCTGACAAGCCTTTCAAACCCACAGTAGCCGACAACTACATACTGAGGGACAAGTCCCTCGACTTTAGGGTGCTCAACCTAACCAAAGACGTGTTCAACGATGCCAGCACCTCCTATTTCCATAAGTCGATAGGCGGTTACCATGGTGCCAAGCTACGTCGTTACCAAGACCTCATCACGGGTTACCTCAACCCTGAGATTCGTCAATTCGGCAGCATCATGAAAAATGTGGATTCCGACCTAACCCTCCAGCTGGCCTTACAGCAGGAAAAGACGCTCAACATGCTGAACACCAAATACATCATCTACAATCCTGATGCGGAACCTATTATGAACCCCTGCGCCTTCGGCAATGCATGGATTGTCGATAACATCCGTTGGGTGGAGACCCCCAACGAGGAATTCGACGCTCTCAAGACCACCGACTTACACCACACCGCCATCCTTCACAAGGAATTCCAACCCAAAGTGGAAAGTGACGGGGTTGGCAACAGCCGTGCCGGTGAAGTTGAACTGACCGAATACCGTCCCAACCAACTCACCTACCAATTCAACTCCGAAATGGAACAACTCGTGGTCTTCTCCGAGATCTGGAGCGATTCCGGTTGGAAACTGTATCTCGACGGTGCCGAGCACCCCCTACTCAGAGCCAACTACCTGCTTAGAGCAGCTTTGATTCCTTCAGGCAACCATCAGATTGTGATGCAATATGCTCCCAAGATTTGGAAAGTAGGAAATACCATACAACTGATTAGTTCATTAATACTAATCATCGGATTAATCACTGCCATCGTGTTCAGTCTCAGGAAGAAGAAACAGGCATGAAACGGGTTTTGATCATCACATATTATTGGCCTCCCTCTGGCGGCAGCGGTGTGCAACGCTGGCTGAAGATGTCGAAATACCTGCCCGAA
Source organism: uncultured Bacteroidales bacterium (assembly GCA_946184615.1). Taxonomy (GTDB): domain Bacteria; phylum Bacteroidota; class Bacteroidia; order Bacteroidales; family F082; genus Limimorpha. The sequence continues at coordinate 8,636 of CAMHFN010000041.1, read as the reverse complement.
TATGGTTGGCAACCCGTGGTTTACACAGCTGAAGGTGCCGAATATCCTGTTGAAGACCCATCGCTTGAGAAAGATGTGAGCCCGGAGGCTGAGGTCATCCGACACCCGATCACCGAGCCTTACAGTTTCTACAAGAAATTCCTCGGCATGAAGAAAGAGCAGAAGGTGAAGGCAGGTTTCATCGACGACACGGGGCACAAGCAAGGATGGAAGGAAAACCTTTCCATTTGGATCCGAGGCAACTTCTTCATCCCTGATGCCCGCTGCTGGTGGGTAAAGCCTTCGGTCAAATACCTCAAGTCCTATCTGAAAGAACATCCCGTGGACGCCATCATTAGCACAGGACCGCCTCACTCGATGCATTTGATTGCCATGAAGTTGAAGGAGACGCTGGACATACCGTGGATCGCCGACTTCCGCGACCCTTGGACGGAGATTGACTACTACAGCAAGCTTCGCCTCAGTCGTTGGGCCGACCGCAAGCACCACCGGCTGGAACGCGAAGTACTCACCAAAGCCGACAAGGTAGTCACCGTGAGCCCCAACTGGGCCAAGCGGTTTGAGGCATTGGGCGCACCGAAAGCCGAAGTCGTTTACAATGGCTTCGACGAGAGTGACATCGACCAAACAGGCGCTCCCTTCGTGTCAGACAAGTTTACCCTCACCTATCTCGGCGTGCTCTTCAAGGTGCGCAACCCCGAATGCCTATGGCAAGCCTTGGGTGAACTCATCACCGAGGACACTCATTTCGCTTCAAAAGTACAAGTGAAGCTCATCGGCCAAGTGGATAAGGAAGTAATGCAAGCCCTCTCCCAAAACGGGTTGAAGAACCATGTCGTGCTATCACCCTATATCCCTCACGATCAAGTGGCGACCGTGCTTCACCAATCCACCGTGCTGTTGCTACCCCTCATGCCCGACACAGAAACCGACACACTAGGATTGATTCCTGCCAAGTTGTTTGAATACATGGCTTCGGGCCGTCCCATCCTATGTATCGGACCTCAAGAAGGTGACACCGCTAAAATCCTAGACGAAACCCATGCCGGTGTCACTGTAGGCTTCGATGACAAGAAGAAAGCCAAAGAAGCCATTGGTCTCCTTTACCAGCAGCACCTTTCTGACGGACTTGCCAATAACGAAACCCAAGAAATCGGGCGCTTTTCAAGAAAGAACTTATGCGGTGAAATTGCTATATTATTGGACCATTTAAAACAGCTTCCATGAGTGAAACCATCAAAAAAGTAGTGGAAAAGAATCTCTGCTCGGGATGCGGCACCTGCCATGGTGTCTGTCCTGCTCATGCCATCCACATGGAATTCAGTACTTTAGGCAGACTACTCCCCATCATTGACGAAGCGGTGTGCTTAAAATGCGGACTATGCTTAAACGTCTGTCCCGGTATCGGACTTAGCGAGACGATGAGCAACACTTTTGACCCTCAACTCATGGGTCATGTTGAAAGTGCATGTTTTGCAAAAAGCACTGACAGAAACATCTTTGACAACGCCCAAAGTGGTGGTGCTGTCACCTCAACACTGGCTTTTTTATTTGACCAAGGCCGTATTGATGCTGCTTTGGTGGTTGGACAGAAGCAACAAAAGGCTCAATATCGGGTTGTTACTTCAAAACAGGAACTCCTCGACTGTCAGTCGTCGCAATACACCCCCGTTGACCTAAACAGTGCTCTTCCCGAGTTGGCCAAATACGCCCACGTGGCCGTTGTGGGACTGCCCTGTCATATTGAAGGCATCGTGAAACTGAAAGAACTGTTTCCCGAACGTTACGCGAATCTTGAGTATCTGCTTGGTTTGATTTGTGGCGGCGTTCTTGCCCAGTCGTGCGTCGAAGTGGTGAAACGCATCGCTCAGAAAAAAGTCGGGACAATTGCCGATGATTTTCGCATCTATTGGCGCCTCCGAAAATACAGCACCTACAAAGATGCCAAGATCGCTTTCATGGACCATCAAGGCTCGGTTAAAACGATGGACAATAACATTCGCCTTTCCTGCAAAGGACATCTCACTCCGCCTCGATGCAGGCTTTGTCTCGATAAGATGAATCAGTTCTGTGACATTGCCTATGGCGATAGTTGGGGGATCACGGGCGGTGACACCAAAGGTGGTGGTAGTGTCATCATTGCCCGAACCCCCAAAGGACAGTCTCTCGTTGAAGAACTGTTTGCCAAGGGGAGCCTGACAGGTCGTCCCTGCCTTATCGAAGAAATTGCCAAAGGCCAACATCTTGCTGAAAAACGTCAAGCATCAGCCAATGCCTTTGCCTGTCACAAGAAAGAAATAGACACCTTCCTAGAACGCGAAAAAGGTGACCCCGAAGAAGCGATCACAACCATTGCCAAGAAAGTGAGAACAAGAGCCGCTTGGAAACAATTCACTGGAAAAATCAGAAAACTATTGAAAATAGGATAGCCATGGTCATACAAATCGATGGTGCGGAAAGCATCAACAAAGGCGCACAACTCATGCTGGTCGCCGTGCTTCAGGAAATCAAGGGACGGTACCCCGACGCCACCGTTGTCGAATACAGCAAGAGTCCCAATGAGAAGCTCTTACGTCAGTATTTCGGCGACAACTACCGTTTGGCCCGAAGCAAGTTCATGCAAAAGCTAATCACCAGCCTCCATGTAGAGAAATACGCCAACTTCATCGAGCTGAAGTACTGGTACCGTTTCACGGTGTTCCGCGCCAAAAAGGGCGTCGATGTGATGCTCAACATCGGTGGGTTTCAGTTCGGTGACCAATGGAAACACAACAGTGACAACATCCGCCTATGGCAGAAATATTTGGGTAAGCTGAAGTCCTACGGCACCAAGATTGTTTTTATGCCCCAAGCCTTCGGTCCCTTCGAGAAACCTGGAAGTCGCGAGATTCTGAAAGTTCTCGGCACCTATGCCGATCTCCTCATCGCCCGCGACAAGCAGTCGTACCGCTACCTCGCCGACGGCGGCATCGACCCAAGCAAGTTGGCCCTCTATCCCGACTTCACCAATCCCGTGAAAGGCGTGGAGACTCCTCAATCGCAACAACATCAAGGACAGGTCTGCATCATCCCCAACAACAAAATGCTCAAGACCGACGTGATGCAAGAAGACGCCTACGTAGCAGCCATGGCCAAGGTCATCAAGCACATTACAGAGAAAGGTTATCAGACCTTCTTGCTCAACCATGCGGGCAGTGGCGACCTGGCACTCTGCAATAAGATGGCGGCAGCCCAAAACATCCCGGTGGTCAAAGGTCTCAATGCTGTTCAGACCAAAGGCGTCATCGCTGCATCCCAGATGGTCATCTCCTCGAGATTCCACGGCGTAGCCAACGCACTCAGCTCAAGCGTACCCTGTCTGGCTTCGAGCTGGAGCCACAAATACCAAAAACTCCTGGAGGAGTTCGGACAAGGCAACTGTCTCGTCGACCTCACCGACATGGAAGGCACCCTCGCCAAGGTGGACCGCCTACTCGACCCAGAGACCAACGCCAACACACGCAACACCCTCAAGGAGAAGACCCAGATGCTGGTGGCCAAAAACCAAGAGATGTGGAATTTCGTTTGGAACTTTAATTAATCGCTTTTCTCCCGAAGAAAAACCGCGACACACCGATTTTGTCCATCACCCAACCGATGGCAAGACTTCCTGATACACAAACCAATAGCGATATCACCAAGAAAAGCAGCCCTGTCTTGTCAAACGCAAGATAAGGTACGAGGTATTTGCAGAGAATCGTGAAAATGGGCGAGAACACAAAAATTGGCATGGTGTTCCTTCCAAGAAACAGCATGAAGTTGCGCAAGCGGCCACGAACAATCATATAGAATGCAAGGCAAAAACTCATCACCAAATATACGATCAACACCCCACCCACCACGTCGGTATGCAGATTCTCGGGATTAAGGATGAGAAGCGCCAACCCAACAACCGCCAACCAGGACGATTTGAACACATCGAGGAACTCAAATCGGCTTTGATGCACCGCCACGCCCGCAAGGAAATAAAAAGCTCGTGAGATTGAGATGAGGCCCAGATAGGCATATCCCACATAAATGAGTCCCAATAGGATGCAGCGCGACATGGTATTCATTGGCACGAGTCTAAACACCAAATAATAAGTCAACCCGCAGAGAATCAACGCGTGAAGATACCAGTAAGGACCCAGGGGATGAAGGAATAACTTATCGAAAAACGCCCCCACCGTCAAGTTGTCGATATGGTCGCCCACGGGAAGCATCGAACACATCCATATATAGCCTCCCTCCATGACCAGATAGGGGATGAACAGCCAGAACATGCTGCGGAGAAACTGCAAAGGAGACTTGTCGATATGGGTCAAATAGCCCGAGATAATCAAAAGAACAGGCATGTGGAAGGTGAAGACCACCCGCTTGGCATAGGGATGCAACTCCTCGAAATAGACCAGATGAAATGCAACCATCAACACAATCATGATGCATTTCAAAAAGTCCAACTCATCGATACGTTTCTTTGCCAGAGAGTTCATACTATGCCCTTTTATGTTGCAAACATACATCATTTTCATTATTTCCTTAACCGAACGATACGCAACGCCTTATCTAACAAGTCGTTGACCGAACCCGACACCTTCAGCTTGTAAACAGCCATCAAGCCCAAAGCCAAGAGCAAGACCGACTTCAAGGCGGCATCGATAAGCAGACCGAGGACAGGTTCTCTGAACAGGTTAGATATCCAGGGTGTCAACAACAACGACCATACCCAGTTAAGCCCAAACAGTACCATAACGACCACCAGCACCGGCAGCATTTTGCCCGAAAATGGTTGTACCCCAATTTTCCATTTGATAAACGCCAACAACAAAGCAAAATAGATGAAATAGGATAATGTGTAGGCAAAAGCTCCACCGTTGATATCCCAGCGAGGCACCAACCAGTAGTTGAAAAGCACCGACATGGTAGCCAATAACACCGTAAACAGCAGCGAATAGTAATAATAGTTTTTCGAATAACTGAGCACCGTGGTGGTCACTGCTAAAGTAGAGTAAATGAGCCGCCCCAGTGACAACAGCAACACTGTCCATTTACCCATCCGGTAAATGTCGCCATTAGGCAAAAGGTCAAACAGGAAGTCGATATTGGCCCAGACCAGCAGGAGCACAAACGAACCTGCAATGAATTGATGTAGTGCCACATTTTTGCACAAGCTATCGGCCTGTGACACATTCTGTTTGGCCATAGCATCAGAGACGTGGGGGCGTGAGATGGCACCCAACGAGCGGTAGGGCATTTCCACCAAGGCTGCAATGTTGGTAGCAATAGCAAACACACCCGCCAAACGGAACCCCGTCAACCCCGCCACGAAGAACTTGCTCAGCATCGGGATGACGTTGCCTGCCAAGGCCGCTGTAAACATAAACAAGGTATAGAGCAGAAAGTCGCGACGAAGCTGAGGAGTGATGAACTTCCAGTCGATCCTGAAAGACACCCGTTTCAGCGACAGCAGATAAACCACATTAATCAGCGTAGCAAGACCATAAAACACGCAGAAACCAATGACCACGCCATCAAAATCAATGACTTTATAATAATATAGCAGATAAACCGTCAACGTTGCCACTCGCAGTCCGACCTCACGGACGAACTTGGGTAACACGATACGCATCAGGAGATTGCTATTCGTCTCAAAGACAAAGATATACAACATGAAAAACGCCATGGGTATGACGAAATACACGTAGTCCCCAAACATGGAGGAGTCTTTTGAGAAAAAGGCCACCACACTGTCTTTGAAAAGGAAGAAAAACAGCAAGAAAGCGACAAAGCCCACAAAAGGCACCAAAAGCGTCCACCCGAAAAACCCATGATCACGGCTGCTCTCATCCTTGAAAAAAGGATAGTAGCGCATGGCCGACGAGTTGGTACCCAGCATCGCCAGTCCCGAAAACAGCATAGCGCTTTGCAACACGATGTCAATCAATCCAATCTGCTCAGGCTGTAGTGCCTTGGTCTGGATAAAGAACGTGGTGACAATACCCACAGCCACTCCGATATAAGTGGCTATCGTTCCCTTGATACTCTGACGTGCTACAATTCCCATGGCGAACAAATTACGCTTTCTCGTCGGACAATAAGGGTTTCCTCTCTGAATCTTCCTTAAGGCTTTCTTGTCCCGCCTCGCGCAACTCTTGTTCCAAGAATGTCATATATGCACTGATAATCAGCCCGCTATCCTTGTTCTTCTCTTCCAAGTCATGAATCAGCAATTCCCGTTCTTGAATATCTTTGCGCAAACTATCAATACTACGATTCCTGTTTTCAATGGCCTGTTCCTGACCCTTAATGGCTCTCCTCAACGAATCAATCACGATCTGCTTTTTACGAGTACTATCCTCAGAAGCACTCAATTTGTCGGCATTACGACGAATCCCTGAATTCAAATCATTACCTGCCAAAATCAGAATGGCCACAATCCAAATCCACAGCAACAAAATGATAAGTGTCCCAATGGAGCCATAAAGCACATTATACCGTGAGAAGTTAGATATATAAGTGTTGAATCCAACAGTTCCCAATACAAATAAGGTAGTTGCCAATATGGTTCCTGGACTGAAGATGACAAACTCACGGTATTTCTTTCCGTTTCGTCTTGGATGCTTCAGTTCTTTACGATAATGCTCATTGAACCTCACATTTCCGAAATAATAGAGGATGGATACTCCAAAGCAAAGGGCAAAGATGGCAACTATCCAACGCAAGGTATTGAACAGGTAGAACATGAATTTCCCCCTTTCAATAATCTCATGGGTAGCCATATAGTGCAATGCCTTGCCACCCGTAGAAATCAGCAAAATGGAAAGCACCAGCAAAAGACCGATAATAATCAGCATGACGATGGCGAAAACACGCTGGATAATCCATCCCTTGAGTGTCAAGCCTTTGTCGGACACATAGTTGGCATAGACATTTCGGAATCCGTTAAAAAAGGCCACGATGCCACTCGAACCGAATACCAAGCAGAGCAAGATACTAATCGAAAGGAGTCCATCGTGAGGTTGGTTCATAATGCTGTCAATGGTATCTGTCACATAGTCAAGGGTTCCAGAAGGGATGAGAAAGTCCTTGATGAGCATCATCACCCTCTCATAGAGATGCGGGATCGGAATGTAGGGAATTAGCGTAAAGAAGAAGAGCAACAAGGGGAAGAGGGCCACAAAGAAGTTGAACGCGACACCTGCCGCACGGTCGACGGTGCGGCCTTTAGTGAAAAGCTTGATAAAATCACGCAACACGTCAAGCAACGGTAGTCTCGTTCCAGGAAATCGCACCCTACGAAGGAAATTATCATCACGTTGGTACCAAGCTTTTACTTTCTCATACTTTGTTTGGAACCAAGTCGCCCATTTACCCTTTTTCTTCTTTTCTTCAGACATCGCTTAAATATAATAATGTGCAAAAATAAAAAAAATGTAAATTTGCCAACAAAAAAAAGATGAGCAATCAAGAAACCATCTCCCACGAGGGGATTATCACAAAAATCAGTGATAACGAGCTAGAGATCAAGATATTGGCACAAAGTGCCTGTGCGTTGTGTCATGCCAAGAGTGCTTGTGGCATGGGTGAACAAACGGAGAAGATCCTCACTGTACCCCGCCCAGAAGGAAAGGAATTCACACTGATGCAGAACGTCAACGTTATCATGTCCATCGGGCAAGGAAACAAAGCAGCGGTTTTGGCTTACCTCATCCCCATCGTGCTGTTGCTGGCGGTGCTTTTCATCTGCCTCGGACTAGGTTTGGGCGAAGGTTTATCGGCCTTGATTAGCATTGTAGCCTTGATTCCTTATTATATAGTGCTCTACATGCAACGCGACAAACTCAGGAAGCGTTTTGAATACCGAATCGAATAAAAAACAGTTTTTTCTTTGTAGAAAAAACGGGATTCTTTATTTTTGCAGGTTGCAAAAATTGAAAACAAACATAAAATTTTCCACAAATGAGTAACACGCTACTTATTTCATTAATGGTTCTCGGAGTACTCGGAGCTGTATTGGCCGTTGTGCTTTACATCGTGGCCCAGAAGTTCAAGGTCGAGGAGAACCCTCTCATTGACGAAGCAGAAGCTTGTTTGCCTGGCGCCAACTGTGGTGGCTGTGGTTTTGCTGGTTGTCGTGCTTTGGCTGAGGCCTGTGTAAAACAGGCTGCTGAAAAGGGCAACATCGACGGTCTCGCCTGTCCTGGCACTGACATGGGCAAGGTGGCTGCCGTTTTAGGGCTTACCGCCACTGCTTTTGAGCCCAAGATCGCTGTGGTACGTTGCAACGGCAGTTGCAAGAACTCCCCTGCCAAGGTGCATTACGAAGGTGCTGACATTTGCGCTTTCGCAAGCACCCTTTACGCCGGCAAGGGTGGCTGTTCCAAAGGCTGCATGGGACTGGGCGACTGCGTGAAGAAATGTAATTTTGGTGCTTTGCACATTGACAAAGAGACCGGTCTTCCTGTCGTTGACCCCGACAAATGCGTTGGATGCGGCGTCTGTGCCAAGACCTGTCCCCGTGGCATCATCGAGATTCGTCCTCGTGGCAAGAAAGACCGTCGTGTCTATGTGTGCTGCTCCAACACCGACAAAGGTGCTTTGGTCGTCAAGAACTGCTC
>CAMHFN010000040.1 GCA_946184615.1 uncultured Bacteroidales bacterium | reverse complement strand
ACATACATTTTTTACCGACCATCATTACGGTGGTCGGTTTTTTTCGTTTATCTTTGCGAGCAATTTCAAACATCGTCAACTCATGTTAGTAATATCCTACATCCGTGACCACCGCGAAGAGGTGATCGAACGTCTGTCCATCAAGAACTTCACCAATGTCGCCCTCATCGACGAAATTCTGAAGCTGGACGACGAGCGCCGTGCCACACAGAAACAGTGCGACGAGACCTTGGCTGCACTGAACAACAACGCACGCGTCATCGGCGACCTTTACAAACAAGGCAAAGCCGCCGAAGCCAACGAACTGAAAGTGAAAAACAACGAGCTGAAAGATCTCGGCAAGACCCTGGCCGAGCGTCTTGAGGAAATCAAGAAAGAGATCCAAGTCAAGCTCGTGGAAATCCCCAATACACCTCGCATGGACGTGCCCCGTGGCACCTCCGCCACCGACAATGTCAACGTGCATCAGGAAGGCGAGATGCCCCAACTCTACGAAGGTGCAAAACCCCACTGGGAACTGCTCAACCAATATGGCCTGGCCGACTTCGACTTGGGCAATAAAGTCACCGGTGCCGGCTTCCCTTTCTATAAAGGCAAAGGTGCCAAACTACAACGAGCCCTCATCAACTTCTTCCTCGACGAGGCCTCAGCCGCAGGCTACAACGAGACCCAACCGCCCGTCGTGGTAAACGAAGCGTCCGCCTACGCCACTGGACAACTTCCCGACAAGGAAGCACAGATGTATGCCGTACCCCTCGACGGATTCTATCTCATCCCCACCGCCGAAGTGCCGCTGACCAACATGTTCCGTGACACCATCGTCAAAGAGGAACAACTGCCCATCAAAACCGTGGGTTACTCCAACTGTTTCCGCCGTGAAGCTGGCTCCTATGGCAAAAATGTCCGTGGCCTGAACCGATTGCACCAATTCGACAAGGTGGAAATCGTGGAAATCGCCAATCCCGTGGGCTCCTACGACCGTCTCGAGGCCATGAAGAACCACGTCGCCGGACTGCTCCGCAAGCTGGAACTCCCCTTCCGCATCCTTCACCTATGCGGCGGCGATATGAGTTTCACCTCCGCCACTACCTACGATTTCGAGGTGTGGTCGGCAGCCCAGCAGCTCTGGCTCGAAGTGAGCTCCGTCTCCAACTTTGAGACGTTCCAAGCCAACCGCCTCAAGCTCCGTTTCAAAGACAAGAACGGCAACATCCAACTCGTGCACACCCTCAATGGCAGCGCACTCGCCCTGCCCCGCATCGTGGCCGCACTGCTCGAAGACCATCAAACCCCTGAGGGCATCCGCATCCCGAAAGCCCTCCAAAAATACACTGGCTTTGACATCATCTCGTAAAATACTATGCGTCGCTTTCCTGCTTTTGGAATGTCTCTCATGCCAAAGCAGGAAAGAACCTATCGCGCAACTCCATGACCGTTTGACCGACGACAGCATCGCCTTGAAAGACCTTCAAGACACCTACCCGGTGCGGATGCGCTCCGACGTGATGTGGTGCGACTCCATGTTGCAATATGTGCCGCAAGACCAAGTCAACGACTACTTCGAGACCCTCAACCTCACCCTGGCCTACCTCAACCAATTCGACGAGGTGCTCCCCATCATGCAACACGACATCCGTTACAGCCGCCAGCAATTGACCAACCTGCAAAACGACATCGACACCCACTATATCAACGACTCTCTCGCCACCGCCTACTTGGAAGACGAGACTGCCGTGATCGACACCCTCCACTACAGGATCCTCTATTTCCAAGACCGGCTATCCACACAAGACAAAGAACTGAAGTCTGCAAAAAAAGCCATCAGCAAAGCTGCGAAACAATGAGGAGAACCTTCTGCTTCCTTTTCCTTCTCGCCCTCACCTTGGCTCCCGTCGCGGCACAAAACACGGATCCGCAACAGCGACTCGATGAACAAATCGCCAGCAAGGCCTTCCAAAGCCAAGACTACACTCAAGCAAAAGAGGTTTACTTACAGCTTTTCAAGAAGAAAGGACAAACCAACCATTTCAACCAATACATCGAATGCTTGATACGGCTCAAGGAACTTGAAGAAGCTGAGAAAGAACTGAAGGCTTTCAACCGGAAAAACCCCAACTACTCGAAGACCAAGGTCGATTTGGTTTACGTTTACCTCAACGAGGACAAAAAGAACAAAGCCGACGCCCTTTTCAACGAACTACTCAAGGATCTTCCCGACAACAAAAACACCATCGTCAACACCGCCTATCTACTCCAAAACAGGGCGTTGTACGACTATGCCATGACCGTGCTCGACCAAGGTTCGAAAAACAACACCGAGCACGACCCGCTGTACCTAGAGAAAGCCTCTCTCTGCCAATCCATGAACAACTACCAGTCGGCATTCGAGTATTACCTCCTTGAGCTGGAAAGAACTCCAGACAAATACAACACCATCAAGAGTCGATTCCAGACCATGCTGCTCTACGATATCAACAAAAGCATTGCCGATGAGATGCGAATCGCCTTGCTGAAGAAGACCCAGGAAAAACCAGACAATTCAGAATACGCCGCTCTTCTGCTCTGGTTCTCCATTCAAGAAGAGGATTTCGACACCGCCCTAGCCCAATGTATCAGCCTTGACCGACGTAACATCGGACAAGACCAAGCCATTGCAAGCCTAGGCCAAATCTGCTACGACAACGGGCATTATGAAACCGCCAAAAACGCCTTCGACTACATTCTTCAAAAAGGCAAGATCAACCCCTATTATGGTGAAGCTCTGCTGGGATCCATCAACACCGAAGCCCAGTTGTTTAAAAACAATTCCGAAACCTCCGTCAGGAGTTATGAACGGCTGAGCCAAAGAATTGAAGAAGCCTACAACGACGTGGGGTCAAAGGAATATCCTAGGCTGGCAGAGGTTCAAGCCGATATCCTGACCTACCACCTCAACCAGTCGAGTCGGGCCATGACCCTGCTACAGCAAGCCATCGAGCAAACCCATGACAAAAACCAGCTTAACCAATTGAAGCTCAAACTGGCCGACATCTACCTCTACAACGACGAGGTGTGGGAAGCCACCTTGCTTTACAGCCAGGTCGACAAAGCCATGAAAGAAGCGCCACTGGGTCATGAAGCCCGCTTTCGCAATGCCCAATTGCGTTATTTTATCGGTGAATTCGCCTGGGCCGAAGCGCAGCTCAATGTACTCAAAGCCGCCACGTCCAAGCTCATCGCCAACGATGCCATGAGCCTCGCACTCATCATCGGCGACAACCTCGAATACGACACCACAGGCATGGAACTCAAGCGCCTCGCCCGCGCCGACTTCAAAATCTACCAGAAGAAGACCGACCAAGCACTGCCCATCCTCGACTCCATCGTTCACGACGGCAACGAGATCAGCAAGCCCCACGCCCTTTACCGCATCGCGGAAATGAAAGAAAACGACAAAGAATACATCGATGCCGACAGCCTTTACCTCCAGATTGTTAGCGACTTCCCAGACAGTTACATGGCCGATGACGCCCTGATGAAAGCTGCCCTGCTGGAGCACCAATACTTGAGAAATCGAGAAGCCGCCAAGCAACACTATGAACAACTGATCGACCAATATCCCACCAGTCTCTATACCGCACAAGCCAAAAAGAACTATAGGAAGTTATGAAGACAGAAGACAGAAGACAGAAGACGGAAGTCAGGCCCAAAAAGGCGCTGGGGCAGCACTTTTTGACCGACCAAAACATCGCCAAGAAGATTGTCGAACAACTTTCGCCCGATGCGGAGACTGTCATCGAAGTGGGCGCCGGAACGGGAGTGTTGACCCAATACATGGTTCAAGACCTATTGGGCAAATTCTACGTCATTGAGATCGACAAGGAATCCATCGCCTATTTGAAGACCCATTTCCCCATGCTGGGCGAACGGCTGATCGAGGGTGATTTCTTGAAGGCCGACCTCAGTCAATATGGCAAGCAGAACATGGCCATCATCGGCAACTTCCCCTACAATATCAGCAGCCAAATCTTTTTCCAAGTACTGAAATACAAAGAACAAGTCGTGGAGGTGGTCGGCATGGTGCAGAAGGAAATGGCCGAACGCATGGCCGCCAAGGAAGGCAGCAAGACCTACGGCATCCTCAGCGTGCTGATGCAGGCTTGGTACGATATCGACTATCTTTTCACCGTGCACGAAAACGTCTTCAACCCGCCGCCCAAGGTGAAATCGGCCGTAATCAAGATGCGGCGGAATGCCGTCACTGACCTAGGCTGCGATGAAAAACGATTCGTGACCATTGTAAAACAAGCCTTCAACCAACGTCGCAAAACCCTGCGGAACTCGCTACGTCCGATGCTCAGCCCTGACATCATTGAAAACGAGGTCTTCAACAAACGCCCTGAGCAGCTCTCAATAAAAGAATTTGTTGACTTAACGAATTTAATCAGTTCCTGCGCATCGCATGACGCACCGTGAGAAGGGATGAGGTACAACCCACTACGAAAATGGTGGCAAAGATGAGCAGCACATCTTTCATTTTCAGCAAGACAGGATAGGCATCCACTACATAATTTCCACCTGTTCCGAATTTCACAAATCCGTACTTTTGTTGTAAGAGCACCAGGAGAATGCCCAACAGCAGACCGATGAGGCCTCCCGCAACGGAGATCAGCAAACCTTCATGGATGAAAATCTTCTGGATCAAGCGTTTGTCGGCTCCCATCGCCTTCAAAATCTCTGTATCTTTCCGTTTTTCAATCATCAACATGGAAAGGGAGCCTACCACGTTGAAGGTGGAAAGGATCAAGATAAAGGTAAGGATGACATACACCGCCCATTTCTCAGAACGCATGATTTTGTTAAGCGTTGCCTGTTGTTCCTGCTGATCCTTCACGCTATATCCCTCCCCTAGGATGGCGATCACCTCTTTTTTTACCTTTTGCACTTCTGCATCAGGAGCAAGGAATAGCTCCATTTGGGTAGCCTTGTGATCATATTCAATCAATCCAGAGAGCCAGTCGAAAGGCACCAACACCATTTTTTCGTCCAACTCTTGTTCGGTTTGAAACACGTTTTGCACCGTCAGCACACCGGAGTTGAAACTGCTTTCAAGACTCATTTGCGAGGCATCGCCGCGTTTGGGCACATAGACCCTCACCATGGCATAAGGACTGTAGGCATTGATACCCAGATGCCATGCAACACCTACTCCAGGAACAGCAAAGTCGTTGTTCCCCTCAGTCCACTGTCCATCCCCCAGCACCACCGCTTTAACCCGATTCAGCATCATATATTCCGCCCCAACGCCCTTCACCTGCCCGATATGTTGCTTGTCGTTGGCTCGCAACAACGCATCGTCAGTGATTGTAGGAATCAGATGTTCCACCCCTTGAACCGCCTTCACCTGCGCCATCGGGAAAGCCGTCATGTCAATCGTTTTGCCTTTCACTGCGGCAATCTGCAAATCAGGTGTCAGTCGACTGCTCATCGAAGAGATCACCTGCTCCAATCCATTGAAAGCCGACAGCACCACGATAAGGGCAAACGCCCCCACGCTGATACCAATGATGGAAATCCATGTGATGATATCAATAAGATTATGGCTTTTTTTGGCCAGCAGGTAACGTTTCGCTATGAAGAGAGGCAGTCTCACGCTCAAGAATGCAGCAAATTGTCAATGTTCTCGATATAGTCGAGCGAATCGTCCTCAAAAAAACGCAATTCAGGAACGACCCGCATCTGATGACGGATGCGATTGCCCAACAAGCCGCGGATGGCTCGGGCATTCTGTCCCACTTCCTCCACCACTTTTTTCTTGTCTTCAACGCCAAAGATGCTCAGGTACACATTGGCATACCCTAAGTCAGAAGTCACCTTCACATGCGTCACCGTAATCATCAGCGAAGGCACTGCTGGCTTCAGTTCTCTTTGAAAAATATCACTTAATTCTTTAAGAATCAGTTTATTAATCTTGTCTAACCGTTTATTATCCATGGGATTAATTTGAAATTATTCAGTTATTCATTTTCCAATTTCTTCACTCTCTCCGTTTCGAGTCCATAAGGATCGTCACGGGTCCGTCATTAATCAACTCCACCTCCATCATGGCTCCAAACTCGCCCGTCAAAACCTCTCGGCCTGCTACTTCACGAAGGCGTTTGACGAACAATTCATAAAGCGGGATAGCCAGTTCAGGACGGGCGGCCCGGATGAAACTTGGACGATTCCCTTTTTTGGTCAGGGCGTGAAGCGTAAACTGGCTTACCACAAGGAAAGAGCCTCCCACCTGTTGAATATCAAGGTTCATGGCATCATTCTCATCACTGAAAATCCTTAACTTCGAAAGTTTACCACAGAGCCATTCCACATCCTCTTCGGTATCGGCCTCTTCGATACCAAGTAAGACCAACATGCCAAGACCGATGGAGGACTTTACTTTGCCTTCTATCGTCACGGAAGCCTGACGTACTCGTTGTGAAACAATGCGCATGAGTTAAAGATAAAAGTTAGTGGAGGAGTTTAAAAATCATTTCACGATAGAGGTCCTTTTCGGGGGCGTCGCCTGTGTTGTAGCCTTTGGACTTCAAGTCGAACTCACGTAAAACGGAAATACATCGCACGCAATCAGCCACGGAGAAGTTTCGAACAGCCACTTGGTAATCGCGGACGAAGTAAGGACTCACTCCGATAGCGGCTGCCAGACCGTTGGGGGACTGGTCAGCGGAATAATGTGCTTTCAAAACTTTGGTGAAATAGCCGTAAAGGCTGATTGCCGTGAGAAACAACGGATTATCCTTACTTTCGCCGAAATGTTGCACAATCTGCATGGCTTTCACCACATCGCGACGGCCCAAGGCATTTTGTAATTCAAACACATTGAAATCTTTGGAGATGCCGATGTTGCGTTCCACGTCGGCATCGTCTATTTTCCTTTGTTTTGGCAAGGCCACGATCAGCTTGTCAAGCTCGTTGCGCACCTTATGCAGGTCGTTACCCAGAAAATCGGTGAGCATCTGCGTCGCCTTCGGAGTGATGGAGTATCCCTTTCCAGACAGATAGTTCTGAATCCATCCAGGGATATTGTTTTCATACAGTTTTTTCGATTCGAACAGCACGCCGCCCATCTTTTCGATTTTTTTGGCCATGGCGCGGCGTTTGTCGAGTTTCTTGTATTTATAGTCAAACACCAAGAGGGTGGTCGGCGGGATGGTGTCGAGGTATTTCTCAAAATCCTCGATGTTTTTCAAATCTTGTGCTTCTTTCACGATGACCACCATATAGCCGCCCATCATGGAGAAGCTCTTGGCGTGGTCGGCTACCGTGTCGATGTCGACATCGCGCCCATACACCACAATTTGGTTGAATGCTTTCTCCGTTTCATCGAGCACTTCTTCCTCGAGGGTGTCGGAGATGACATCAATGAAATAAGGCTCCTCTCCCATCAGAAAATAGATGGGAGCATATTTTTTTTTATGGATGTCGGATATGATCTGCTCGAACGTCATCAGTCGAATCTCAAGTGTTTCACCGTGATACCGTTGTTGATGAGTTGTCGGAGCGAGTCGACTCCAATACGGAGATGGTCGCCCACGAAGTTGCTGCTCACCTTTTTGTCGCTTTCGGCGGTCTTGACCCCTTCAGGCGTCATAGGCTCGTCGGAGACCAGCAGCAGGGCTCCTGTAGGGATTTCATTGTGGAAGCCCACGGAAAACAGGGTGGCTGTCTCCATATCCACAGCATGGACACGGATGCGGCGCAGGTAGTTTTTGAAATCCTCATCGTGTTCCCAAACACGACGGTTTGTGGTGTACACGGTACCCGTCCAATAATCACGTCCATAGTCACGGATGGTGGTGGAGATGGCTTTTTCAAGGTTGAATGCCGGCAGTGCAGGAACCTCAGGGGGAAAATAGTCGTTGGAAGCACCTTCACCTCGGATGGCCGCAATGGGAAGGATGAAATCGCCCACACGGTTTTTCCGCACCGCACCACATTTCCCCAAGAAAAGTACTGCCTTGGGCTTGACGGCACTCAGCAGGTCCATGATAGTAGCAGCATTGGCACTGCCCATACTGAAATTGATGATGGTGATCTCCCCGTCGGTGGCACAGGGCATGGGTTTGTCCTTACCCACCACTTCCACGCCTTGCCAAACAGCAAAACGGTCCACATAATTCTGGAAATTCGTCAATAGAATATACTTTCCAAACTTCTCCAAAGGCAAACCCGTGTATCTCGGAAGCCAATTTTCTGCTATTTCTTTCTTCGTTTTCATGGCTGTCATCCTATTTTTTGCAAAGATACTAAAATAATTCAAGAAAAATTTGTTTCAACCAAGCGAAAAAAATAATAACTTTGCAGCACTCAAAAAAACTGCATATAAAAAACAGAAAAATAGTATACAATGAATTCAAAACTGAAAAGCATCCTTATCAACATCGCTTTGTTTGCTGTTGTTGTGTTTTTAGCCATTAAGGTCATCCAGAGCATCAAGGCTCCTATTGATTTCGGTAACGAGAAGAGTCTCCGCGAGACCCAAGTCGTACAGCGTTTGAAGGACATCCGCGACGCTGAGATTCAGTACAAGCAGGCTCATAACAAGTACTGCTCCAACTTCGACACACTGATCGATTTCTGCCAGAACTACGAGATTCCCATCATCATGATGGTTCCCGACCCAGAAGACACCACGTTCTCCAAGACCATCAACGACACTATTGGCTACGTGAAAGTGCTCGACTCCCTCTTCGGAAAAAGAGAGGGGTTCAAACTTGCCGACATTCGCAACGTTCCGTTTAGCGATCCTGTCGCCCAATTTGAGCTCCACGACAGCATCATCAAGCGCGGTGGTATCTCTGTACCGGTCTTTGAAGCCAAGACTCCTTTCGATGTTTACCTGGCCCAACCGGGCAGCAAATTCTCCGAAAAAGAATGGAACACCCGTGTTCAGAATGCCAAAGCCGAATTGGAACAGCTTGACAAATACGCCGGTTTGAAGGTCGGCTCGCTCGAAGAAGCCTCAACCGACGGCAACTGGGAGAAACTCTAATGATCGATCCCACCAAAAGAAGCCTTTCCTACAACATAACCATCCAATGCGCATTGGATGGTTTTTGTTTTGTGCTTCATGACCAAGAAGCAGACCGTATCGTCGACTTAGAGCTTTACCAGACCTCCAAAACCGACGATGGAACGGCCATCGCGGAGGCATTAGAGAAATCACTCTTCCGAAGAGAACTATACAAAAAACCTCTTCATTCCGTGCGCTATATCGTCGACAACCGCCATAGCGTTCTGGTTCCTGAAGAACTGTTCGACGAGCGACACCAGGATTCCTATTTCCTGTTCAACCACGAGCCTCTCCCAGGCTATACACTGAGGCACGAGACCATCCCTGGCCTCCAGGCGGTGAACGTGTATGCCGTCCCCTTGCGACAGCAACAACGGCTCAGTAAACTTTGGGAAAACATGGAGACCGTCCACCGTTCAAGCATCTTCCTTTACTCTACCCTCCTCGAAGACCCCTTCGACAGTCCCGTCAACGCCTACGTCAATGTCAACAGCCGCTCGTTCGACCTCGCCATTGTCCACGACAAGCGTCTGGCTTTTTTCAATAGCTTCAGTTTCAGCACTAAGGACGATTTCGCTTATTTCTTACTTTTTGCCCTTGAACAACAACCCTTCGGCACGGATATCCCGGTCCACTTCAGCGGCCTGATCTCGGCCCACTCCGAAATCATCCAGCTATGCAAACGCTACCTGAAACGGATTCATTTCGCACGCCCCGACGGCCAGATTGAAGTCGACATGAGCCTCAACGACACCCCTTACCATTATTACTATATCCCCTACAAATCCCTGCTATGCGAATTATAAGAGGACGATATCAAAGACGGCAGATCGTCGCACCCAACAACCTTCCCGTAAGGCCCACCACCGACATGGCCAAGGAGAGCTTGTTCAATATCTTGGAAAACTATTTGGACTTTGAAAGCATCCAAGCCCTCGACCTTTTTGCCGGTACCGGCAACATTTCCTATGAGCTCGTTTCTCGCGGCTGCCCCAAAGTGACCGCTGTTGACCTTGACTTCGGCTGCATAAAATTCATCCGGGAGACGGCACTGAAACTCGACATGAAGGAACTCGTCCCCGTCCGCTCCGATGTGTTCCGCTTCCTCACTAACCATCAAATGAAATACGACCTCATTTTCGCAGATCCCCCCTACGATTGCCAACGGTACGATGAACTGGTGAGCCTTGTTTTCGACAACCATTTGCTCACTGACGACGGTCTGTTTGTTTTGGAACACGACAAATACGTCCATTTTGACGAGCATCCCCATTTCATGGAGCAACGTCATTATGGCAAGGTGAATTTCACCTTCTTCGCACAAACCTTTACGAGTGAGGAGTAGCTAGGAATTAGGAGTATCCGAAACGTTTCCTAACTTCCCTTTGTTCTTCTTCAGTGCCATCCCTGAACAAAGGCATCACCTCGTTTTCCGGGAAATCGGTGAACGTGAGGAACAGCAACGCATCAAGCGTGTCGTTGAAGTCGGGATCAACATTGAAACACAAGAACTTGGCATTTAGCTTCAGGTATTTCTTGAATAGCGTGGGCAAACGGTATTCTCCATTGCTCAATCGGAACATGAACTTGTCGTACTTGTCAACCGACTCCATATTCTCTTTCATGAGCACTTCGGCATCCACTTTGAGGAAATCGGGATGGAAGGGGGTGGTCGGTTTTGCCACATTAGCCAACTCCGAGTTCACTGGGTGTTTCTGCGTAACGTAATGCACGATCATGCTCTGGTAGAATTTGGGATACCATGAGCTGATGCTGACAGGGCCAATGAAATGCTCTATGTCCGGGTTCTTAATCACCACAGCGGCAAGACCACGAAGCAACAGTACCAAGGGGAGCACTTCACGCTGGTATTCGACGGAGACAAAGGAACGACCCAATTCTATGGTTTTCTTCAAAGTCTCGCCAAACGATGCATCGAAGTCGAACAACGTGTTGACATAGAAGCCTTTGAAGCCCTTGCTTTCCATGATTTCATTACCGAAACCTAAACGGTAAGCACCTGCCACCTGCTGTTTCTTGTTGTCCCAAAGAATCAAATGCTTGTAATGACAGTCAAACTCATCCGTATCCAAACTCTTTCCTGTGCCCTCACCGATAAAGCGGAACGCTTCCTCACGGAGTCTTCCCAGCTCGTGCATCAAATTGGGAATCTCTTGATAATTGGCAAGGAAGCATTCATAATTGGCTGCGGCAAACAACAATCCTTTGTCGCGAATGGATTCCAATTCCTGAATCAACAGTTGGCGGTCTTTAGAAGGCTCCACGGGTGCCCATTTTTCGTTGATGGTAGCGGGTTGCGACTTCTTGATATTCGCTTCCAAAGCGTAAGAGCGGCTTCGCAGATAGGCTGACAAATCAGCAGGTTTTTCGTAGGTAGCCACTTCAGCGGGCGAGATGGGTTTGCCAATTTGGAGGATGAAACGTTGGCCTTGTTTGTTGATCAATTCACGAGTCAGTCGGGCGGTGCCCATCATCGGATGAATCTTATCGACCGCATAAAACAAACGAGAGTTGTTTCCATCCCAAAACACAGGAATCACCGGTACCCCTGAGCTTTTGATGATACGGGCAATGGAGTTGCTCCAGGGCAAGTCCTCGGGAAAATCATGACCATGGTAGCGCGACACTTCCCCTGCTGGGAACACGCCCAATCCATGGCCTTGGGCAACATGTTCAATGGCACCTTTGATTCCTCCTACACTACTCTTCCACTCGGGGTTTTTCTCGAAAGGATTCACTGAGAAAAAGCACTCTTTAAGATTCGGAATATGAGAAAGGATGAAGTTCGCCATCAACTTGAAATCAGGTCTTACTTTGGCAATGGCACTCAACAACATCACCCCTTCAATACCTCCAAAGGGATGATTGCTGACCATGATAAAGCCTCCTTCTTTGGGGATGTTTTCCAGCTGCCCAGGACTGACATCAATGCTGATCTTCATGTTTTCCAACAGATGGTCGGCAAACTCAGGTCCTTGATAGTCAGCGGCACCATCATACAATCGGTTGATTTTGCCCAAACGCATGAAACTATAGGCCATCCCCGCCACGCACGTACCGAAGAAACCTTTCTTGCCTAAGGCATTTTTGAGATCCGATTGGGTTACGACTTTTCGCATAGTTTTAAACGGCAAAGATACGGTTTTTATCAATCAAAGCACAAATCAATGAAAGAAAATGTATTTTTACTTCACTAATGGTGACCATCGGTAAGCCATTCCAAACTAAAGTTATAAAATACCATCGAATAACCTGAAGCTCCGGCATAGCTTTCCTCGACATAAAGGCCGATGGTACCGTCAGGCAGGATGCAAAGCGAAGAATAGGCCGAGTGGTAAGGGACAACGCATTTGCGCACAGGCCAAGTTTCACCCTCGTCATAGCTGACATAGACCGACACATCGGCACGTTGGCTACCGTAGGGCACCGAATGGAGCAGACGGTTGCGGTCGCCACCCTGGTTGACCAAAGTAAACCGGATCATATCGCCATTGCAGGCCGGTGCATTGATGTCATTCCAAATAGAAACGCTGGGTTGCCATGTCTCGCCGCCATCTGCCGAGATGTTATACCAACGTTTGCCAGCATGTCGGATACTCATCAAGATACGTCCATCCTCCAACTCCGTGACTTTGGCCTCGTCACCTGAGGAAGAGGCGCGGCCCGATACATGCCATGTCACACCATTGTCGTCGGAATAGACGACGTGGTTATAAAGCACTGGGTCGGTGGTTTCACGAATGGCTGCCACAAAGATGATACGCCCAGAGGAGGTTCTCAAACCATTGCCCGATCCGAAGAAAGAGGCGCGCCATGTACGCTGTTCGGGGACGATGCAACTATCGCCGAAAAGGAAGTCGGTGATGTCCTGGGGTTCCGTCCAGGTCTTGCCGTTATCATAGCTCTTTGTGACATACGTGCGAATTGGGTTCGAGGGTGTCGAATACCACAAGCCAGGACCTCCCACGAAACCTGCAATCAGGCCGTTCTCATCGTTGCTCCAAGCCAAGGCACAGTCACCGAAACCATGGTTGGCCCCTGTACCTTGGGCAATGGTATAGGGTTCGCTCCACGTGTGTCCTCCGTCGGTGCTACGGTTGCATACGATGTCGATATCCTCAGGCAAGTCGCCCTCGTTGAATTTACGTTTGTCGGTGGCCGTCACGAGGGATCCGTCCTTGGCGGTAATGACTGCTGGGATGCGATAGTTGGCCGAGTTATAGTCACCCGGCTGATACAGCACGGTACGGGCAAGGATGATCTCGCGGTGGCCGACGGGCGAAGGGTTGTCGAGCGTATAAGTCTGACTAGCGGTAGTGATGGTTTTCAACGAAGCATCAATAAGGTTCCCTTCGGTGGCATGATTGGAAACATGTGCTGTAACCCACAAGTAGTTGGTTCCCGAGTTCAAAGTACCGTTCAGCGGACAAATCAAGTCGCCCGAGGCGGGCGCAACAGTCCCCACTAGTTGCGCATTTTGAGGTGTACGTGGGTCGAAGGCATCTACACTACCCGTAGAAAAAACCTTGATTCTCTCGATGTCGGCGAGATCGCTAGTACCGTCAAGGGAAAGGATCAAATGAGCCAAGGACGCCGAAGCATTGTCACCACCAAAACTAACGGAAACCTTGAGAATCACTTCGTTAGCATTTCCACAACCTGTCAGTCGTGTATCCTGCGTCAACGTCACATCTTGGATTTCAGCAGAAACAGCCACTCCATTAGATTGTGCCATGGAGCCGAAAACCAACTCCATGAAAAACAAGACAAGGCCAAGACGTTTCATAAGTCACTCCTCAAAAACCTTTTACATGTGTTAATAATCTGTAAATTAGAGGTATAGGACATACTCTGTTTTTGAGGGCGCAAAATTACAAAAAAAATAGAGACAATCAGCAAAGTGTCTCCACTTTTTTGTTGACAAAATAGCCGTACCTTTGCCATCCATCAAGAACACAATGAAAGACAATCTAAATCGGTATTTCGACAAACCCTATTGGATCCTCGACATTCTGCCGAAGCAGGTGCCCGAGAACGACTGTATCCCAGATTCGCCCAAACGCTGATCAAATAGTGCTGAAATCCGTTGACACGTTGATCACCTTCAACGGGGATGACCATTATATGACGGTTTACAATCCCAATGCTTCCCTATTGGATCTGCTGCAAGCATTAACTGCTGCGGAAGGTCTTTTTTTATGGAAACCATGAAAGCCTGAGAATTGACTACCTTTGTCCCATCGAATCCAGATCCCCATGGGAAACCCCCGATCCGATATGCAAACCGAGACACCAACCAAAGTTAAAACCACCATCCGACTCAACTGTGGCATGGAGTTCAAAGAGGATTTCTGCCCCAAGTGAGGAGATTTCCGCGTTGACAGCAAGCTGGTTATCGAAGTGGGTGGAGCCGACAAGGGGCTGCGTCAATTTTTAAAACAAATTCCATACGAAAAGAATTTTTCTGTAATTATGCGCCCCCAAAACGGTACAAAAACGATGCTAAATTTTTGTAAATCATTGATTTTAAAAAAAATAAACAAAAAAAAACGCTTTCCAATCCTCCAAAGGAGAATCCCAATCCCTGAATTTTTAAAACACCGAACTAATAAAATGAAAACTAACAAAACGAATCTGAAAGCCCTCGTGCTTTCGCTCGGGCTGGCAGCCTTGATGGCGCCAGCCAGCGCAATGGCACAAAACACCACCGAAAGACCTGGAGGATTGTTTGGCCCCAATGACCAGTCTAGAGCAAGCCTTCTGAACCAAAAAACCGTTGAAGGAGAGGGATTGGATCTCAACGTGCAAATCCAATCTTTCCAAGACCCCGCTCCTTTGGGTAGCGGCATCGCCATTCTGATTGGTGCGGGCCTCGGCTATGTTGCACTGAAGAAAAAGGAGGACGAGCAATGAAAAAGTTGGC
>CAMHFN010000039.1 GCA_946184615.1 uncultured Bacteroidales bacterium | reverse complement strand
CCAGCAACGGGCCGTCCATCGGCTGGAGCAACGGTACTGGCTGCGGCGGAGGAAGTGGCAGAACGGGTAATAATGTGAATAACACTTCTATTAGATATGTGCTTTCAGACTATTTTCAAAAATACCGTCATTATACACAAACTAGTTTAAGAGATTGTAAAATAGCTGTAGCAAGATCATATTATCAGTACTTTTCGGGAATAGACAAGGGAGAATCTTATTTTTCAACCATGGCTAACGGAATGATTCTTGTTGATAGGAATACATATTTAAGTGAGTTTTACGAAGAATGCGGATTAATTGTTAAAGATGGAATGGGTGTCGATATTATTGAAATTGGGCAAGAGTTGGAATTAGGTCATCCCTACTCTATCATTTTAAAAGGTGAACATGCATCGGGAATTACAGATGTTGACCATGTTGTAACAATGATTGGAATACAAAAAAAAGGAACCACCCCTCTTTTAATATACATAAATGATCCCATTTACAACGATGTACAAGTCTATCAATGGGTATTGTTTCGTGATGATATTAAGGATGCCTATTTTATCACAGGCCTTAAAACCCCGTAAATTATGAGTAAGTTTATCAAAACACTATTGTTATTATTATCTATTCCTGTAATTGGCATTCCACAATTACGATCCGCTGTAATAGTACTACAACTCAAAACAAGTGGGGAAACCATACCGTCTTTGTATTACATACTTCATGACTCGGTGATTTATGATTTAGGTAACAACACAGAAGGTATTTATGAAGAATGTATACCTGGAAAAATGGTGGCCAATGACGCCTCATTTGCAATTCAGGCAGATGGCATATGGAAAAAGATAGCAACAATCGAACAGCTTGAAAAACAAAATGTCTATAACAATGGAACAATAACGCTTACCTTATTGGAAATAAAGCGCATTCTTCGAAATGACCCCGAAGATCCAAGGGAATATAGAACACCGCCTAAACTATATTATCGTGCTTTGTTGAGTGAAGACGGCCTTCCTTTCACGGATGGTAACAGGAATTCATACCAACTCTTGTTAGTAGCATCTTCCGCTGACGATAGTCTCTTTTGTTCATCGCTTCTACCCAAACGAGCCTTTGATGGCACATTTTATATGGACAATGACATCATTAAATATCCCAAGGCGAGTTGCATAAATATGACTGATGAATGTTTAAAAACAAAGTTCAGCGAGTTTTATCTTCATTATGAGGCCGAAGAAATAGTTAAACCCGGCATTAATGAAATGACGTTCATAGTTGATGAGAAAGGAGTGGTAAGAGGAATATTTTGTTTCGTTGAGAAAGAAAAACTTGCATACGGAAAAAATGTTGCAACAAAAATATTCAATCATTTCAAAGACGAACGGTTCCATCCTGCAAAAAGCATTCACACGGGAAAGGTAGTTTCCGATATGGTTGAGCTTTCTACCAATTATTGAAAACCTTTCACCAACAATAGTTCGTTAAATTTTTGATTATTAAGCGGTGGATTATATCTTCAATTACGATAGATTCGGTAACTTAGCCACCCGAAAGGACAACAAGACCAACATGGAGGGATTATATATATACGACGCACTGGGCCGCATGGCCTCGAGGCAGGCCGTGACTTATACCGGCTTCGACAAGGTGAGCAAGGTCAAGCAGGGCACTGACAGCATCTGCTACACTTACGGCTACGACCATCAGCGCATCTTCATGGAGGAGCATGTGGGCAACACCACGCGCACCAAGCGATACGTCGGCAACTGCGAGTTTGTGACCGAGAGCGACGGGAACTCAACCACATCCTACTGGCTCACCTATCTGAAACAACCTAAAAACAAAAAAATACTAGATGAATTGGGAAGATCACTTAGGTCAACTTACGAAGCAAGAGGTCTTGTTCCCAAAGGTTCCAGTGGAATTGTTGTTGGTAATAAGGTAGCAAATAGGCTTTTTACAACAAGTAGTATTTTAGGAAGTGCAGGTGTTGCCCTTGTTGGTGTTGATATATACTTAAATGATGGCATTGCATATCCTTCTCATTTATTAGATGCAAGTGTTGGAATGGCGTGTATAGTTGCTGGACCACCAGGTTGGATTATAGGAGCGTCTTACCTTGCTGTTGATATAGGCTCTTATGCATTTACAGGCCAATCATTTGGCCAACATTTGAATGACTGGTGTGGTGGATATGGTTTTGACTTTAAAACATGGCAAATAACACCATAATGCTTTATAACAATGTTTGAATATCTTTTCTTTTGGTTTTATCAATACTACAAAAAAGTGTATAAATTGGACGATAGCCCAAGTAGTGTAGAATCACTATTGTCATTGTCAACAATTGCTTCCTGTACAATACAATTCTTGGGAGTATATAGTATACTTACCATGGCCGGATGTGTTTTTGTTCGTTTTTACTCGGGCTTTCCGTTCAAGTATCTCTCAATACTGCTGATTATTGCTATTTTCATAATCATTATAATGAATATAAAGAAAAAAAAATACTATAAAGAAATCATTGATTCACTAACAGAGAGACACGAGTCAAACCCGTTGAATCAAAAAATAAAAGGATGGATGATGTATCTGTTCATGATAGGTCTATTTTTACTTCCTGTTGTATTTAGTTGTATATTACGGATTTGTTTTGGTTAGCTTAAATATGCTTTTATTATCAATGTGGCAAGCCTGTACAATGTACATAATAAAGATTTTTACATCAACTATAATTATCACCCATAAAGAAAAGTGATGAAGAAGTGTGTCTTTTGTTTATATGCTATCGTTTTAACAAGCCTATCTTCCTGTAATATAAATCCAGAAGCGTATAAAAGTGCCAAATCCTATTTTGGACTTAAGGTCGATAAACAAATAAAGCCTACTTTATTTGAAGAAAACTGGAATATGAAGGGTGAAGGGGAAATATATATCATTTATGAATTTGACAGTATTTCAAACGAATTTTTTTTAAAAAAGAACAAAATGTTAGATTATAGAAAATTACCTATTAAAGAAAAAACACCTCTTTTTGCTCCTGAAGAGTTTAGCAATTATATCCCTTCGGATTTGTATCACCAATTCTATATCTCAGAAAGCCACGATTTTATTGATCATCCAGGCAAATACAAAATTACTTGCAAGAAACGAAAAAATGTTGTTGTTTCTTCGATTGTAATATATGACGAAGAACTAATGAAACTACTTTTGTTTTATTGTGTTGACTATGAGTAAAAACACATAATAGAAAATGTTAGTAAAAACAGGGAGGAACACTTAATAGAATGACGGTGGTTGATATTGCCACCCGAAAGGACAACAGGACGAACATGGGGGAAAGCTTCACATACGACGACATGAACCGCTTGACGGGCATCACGCTGACGAGGCCCTCGGGGCAGGACCTGGTCTGCTCCGTGACGTACGATGCCCTGGGCCGCATGACCTCGAGGCAGGCCGTGACATCGGTGAACGGCACCCCACAGGTGACCACGGTGTTCTCACAGCCCGTGTTCGACAACGCCAAGGTACACGCCCTCACATCGGCGGCCACCGCGGAGGGAGTGTTCCCCTCGGACGCCCAGTCCATTACACACACCGGTTTCGACAAGGTGGCCAAGGTGGTGCAGGGCGACGACAGTGTTTGTTTCGCCTACGGCCACGACCGCCGGCGCAACACCACCAACTTCGGCTACTCCACCCTAAATTCAAACCATAAAATGCAAAATATTAAAAAATTAATATTGTATTTCTTGCTTGGAGCCATGTTCACTTCATGCTCTACGGAAGTGGACCTTTATGCCGATGGAGAAGAAATCCTTATCATTTATGGAATTCTCGATAGCTATGCCGATACCAATTACATCAAAATCACCCACTCCCTAAAAGCTCAAGAGGGTGCACTATCCATCACACAAGACCCCCTGCAAAGCAACTACCCAGGAAAACTTGACGTGCGCCTCACCGAGTTTTGTAACGGCGATTCCTTACGCCAAATAATCCTCGATACCATCACCATCCATAACAAACAGGAAGGCCTTTTCTATGCTTCGGATCTTTACCGATAACCCCATCGTCGTCACCGTACAGGCAGGCGGCGAGAATCTTGCAAAATACCGCTATTTTAATAGTATAAACGATAATGCTCTCAACGCAGGAGCAAGTTTTACTATCCTTGATGGCACTTACGGTGTGTTCTCGTCAAAAATGACAAAAACAAAAGTGATGAAACTCGGAGGCACAACCGTACCTGAACTTTGTGATTCCACAAATTGGGGGTTTAAATATATCGGCGGCCATTTTTAATTTCTTTTTTTATATTTGTACCCTAAAATAAGAGTATCGTATAAATAAAAGAAATTAATACACTATATTTATGGTAAAAAAACAAATTCTACTATTTTTTTCCCTCCTCTTATTGCCTTTGGGGTTGATTGCTCAAAACCTCATGGTTTCCGGCAAGGTAATCTCTAGCGACGATGGCTTGGGCCTACCCGGTGTCACTGTCACTATCAAAGGAGAAAGCGGAGGAACCGTCACCGACATCGACGGCAACTATAACATCCATGTCGATGCCAACGGAACTCTTGTGTTCAGCTTCGTGGGGTTCACTACACAAGAAATACCCGTAAAAAACCGAAACAAAATCAATGTCACCATGGAACAAGATGCCAAATTGCTTGATGACGTGGTGGTGACGGCCTTGGGTATCAAACGACAAAAAAGGGAACTAGGTTATGCCACAGAGGAAATCGATGGGAGCCTCATCGCCAAGTCGGGATCTGGTAGTGTCATCAGTGCGCTCAGCGGTCGCTCCGCCGGTGTACAGATTGTCAATCCCAACGGTGTGGACGGTGGTTCTTCGCGTATCACCATCCGCGGCAACAACAGCATCTTTGGCGACAACCAACCGCTCATTGTGGTAGACGGTGTGCCCATGACCAATGAAGGGGGTGTGACCGATTGGAGTGGCGGACGTGACTGGGGTACAGCTTTGAACAACATCAACCAAGAGGATATCGAAAACATCGACATCTTAAAAGGCCCTACCGCAGCGGCATTATACGGATCAAGAGGCGGTAACGGCGTGGTGCTCATCACCACCAAGAAAGGCAGCAAGCAACGTGGGCTGGGTATCAGCTACTCCACAAGTTATAAGATTACCCAACCTTACCTCTATCGCTCGGTACAAAACAAATACGGTGCAGGTGGCCCCATCACCTTCAATACCCCTACTCTCACCCCCATCGAAGGCATGTTCGAAAACGGCGAGCAAGTGTATGAATACCCTGGCATTTACAGCGTGGATAACGGTCCAGCCGGAGAACCCACCAACACCACCTTCGGCTATTATGGCGGTGCTCAAAGTTGGGGGCCTGAGATGAAAGGCGAGAAAGTGTTATGGTGGGATGGCGTGGTGCGTGACTATACGCCACAGCCCGACAACCTCAGCATGTTGTTCCATAACGGCCATACGTTGAACAACAACATTGCCTTGCAAAATGCCGGCGACTTTGGAAGCATCCGCGTCTCGTTCACCGATTCGAGGACGGATGCCATCATCGACAACTGCAACCTGAAACAAACCACGGTCAATGTGGGTTCGTTGATCAATGTGTCCGACAAAATCAAAGTGGATGTGGCTTTCACCTATTTGGATTATTACCGCCTCAACTCTCCCGAAATCGGTGAGTCGAACAGCAACTTCAACAAAGGCTTGCTTTATAGCTGGCCACGAAGCTGGAAAGGCCTTGAACTGAACGCTTACGAGAATCCCGACGGCACCATGAACCAGTTTGACGGATATCCTTACATGTATATCTACAGCAGTACGTTCTGGACCTTCTACAACAACAACACGACCCTCGACCGTGACAAGATGTTTGGGTCGGTGCGGCTGCTCTATGACGTTACGCCATGGCTTACCGCTTCTGGAAAAGTAGCCTTGGACTGGACCAACGACAACTATATCACCACGCATAAACCCACTACTTCCGACGGCATGGTAGGCGGCTATTATTACAAGAGCAAGTCGAGTGCCTTGACCCGCGACATGGACTTCTTGCTGACGGCCTACAAAGACAAGCTGTTCGGCTCGAAGTTCAACATCCGCTTCTCTGTGGGTGGAGAGCAATATTACGGATATCGTGACGGATTGAACGGCTCGTCGGGCACCTGGGCATACGCCAACCTCTATACCATCTACAATTACTCCTCTGCCACCGAGCGTGTCTTTGGGGAATCGAAATGGGAAAAACAAGTCAATTCGATCTATGCATTCCTGAATTTGAGTTACAGCGACTGGGCCTTTCTGGATGTGACAGGACGTAACGACTGGTCGTCAACCTTGCCCATTACCAACAACAGTTATTTCTATCCATCGGCCACCCTCAGTTTTGTGCCTACTTCGGCATTCAAGGACTGGAACTGGGGACCTGTCAACTATTTGAAGTTGAGAGGTTCGTGGGCTCAGACTGCCAGCGACACGGAGCCTTATCAACTGAACTACACCTATAACACTGGTTCCTTTGGCCATCAATTGTCATCGTCGTTACCTAGCACGGTACCACCATTGGCCTTAAAACCACAACGTCAGCGTGCCTTTGAAGCAGGTTTCGACTTGGGACTGGGTGCTCGTTTCAACATGGACTTTACCTATTATGATATTTACTCATGGGACCAGATCCTTTCCTCACCATTGGCACCCTCGTCAGGAGCTTCCAATGTGACCATCAACACGGGTGTGGTCACCAACAAAGGTATCGAAGCCATCATGACCTACGACATCACCAATGGCAAGGACCACGGTGTGCAGGTAGGTCTGAACTTGGCCCGCAACCGTAACAAAATCGTGGACCTTTCGGGGGCCAACATGTACACGCTTTCCGAGATTTGGGGCTCCAACGGTCCAGCCATCGCCGTCAAGGAAGGAGAGGAATACGGCACCATCTACGGTTGGAATTACCTCTACGAATACACCATGCCGAATGGAACCGTAATAGGACCTTTTTATGATGCCGACGGCAACCCCATGCCGTTGCTTAACGAATCAGGAACAGAGTATCTCATCACTGAAAACCGTGTACCCGTTGGTAATTGTGCACCTCTGATCACTGGGGGTGTCAATTTACGGGCATCTTATAAAAACTGGTCGCTTTTTGCTTTGGTCGATGCCAAGTTGGGCGGTCAGATCTACTGTGCCTCCTACGTGGTAGGTATGCAAACCGGTCAAAGCCCAGAAACGCTTTATGAACGCGAAGGTCATGGAGAAGCCTATTACGATGCCGATGGCAACTTCATCGGCAACTACGGCGTTAAACTGCCAGGCTACTGCATCAACACCGAGACGGGTGAAGCTCACTTGAACGAAAACGTAGTGCATTACCTTTACAAATACATGCCCAACTACGGCGGCTGGGGTAAAATCATCACCACCCCAGGCATTGTGGACAACACTTGGGTTAAGTTGCGTGAAGTATCACTGACCTACGACTTCCCACGTAAGCTTCTTGACAAACAGAGCTTTTTCAAACAAGCTTCCGTCTCGCTGGTGGGTCGCGACCTGTTTTACATCTACAAAGACCTGCCCGACAACATTAACCCCGAGGGCACCCAAGGCTCGGGCAATGCCCAAGGTTTGGAATACGGCTCCTATCCAGGAACAAGATCGATCATGTTTTCATTGAAGGTGAACCTTTAAAGTTAAAAATTGAAAATTGAAAGAGGAAAATTAATTGACAATGAAAAAGATATTATATTTTGGATTAATTGCTTTAATCATAAGCTCATGTACCAAGGATTTCGAGGAAATGAACCAAAATCCGTTCTCACCGTCGGGAACGACCAACGAAGCCTTGTTCAACGGCGTGGTGGAGTCCTTGCAACAGAACATGAACGAGCAGTTTTATTTGCAAAACGAAATCTGGTATCCCGAAACAGAACTTGGGGCCTTGACCTCCGATGCTTGGGGCAACTCTCAAATAGGAACCTCCTCCGTATGGTCGGATTACTACCTTATGCTGGCTAACATCCGCGAGCTGGAACGACGTTTCGACACCTACGATGAAGAGCAGGGCGACACCGCTATTTGCGACAAGGTGCGGGCCCAGTTGAATGTATTGAAGGCTTATCAAACGTTTAAAGTAACCGACATCTTTGGCGACATCCCGTATTCTCAAGCAGGACGTATTTGGGAAAACGCCTCCTCGCAAGCCACCATGAAACCCGAATGGGACTCCCAAGAAAGCATTTACAAAACCCTGCTTAAGGAGTTGGAATGGTCACGCGATGTGCTTCATGCCGATTCCGTAACCACACCCAGCGGCAATGAATACTACAAACTGCCTTACGAGGTGCTGCTCAGCAACAACTACACCCTCTGGGCCGAGTTTGCCAACTCTTTGATTCTGCGTCATGGTCTGCGAATGTACGACAAAGATCCCGACTTTGCCACGCCTTTGCTGGTGGATGCCTACAACTTCTATTACACCATCATGAGCAACTCAGGCGGCTCCGCTTTGGGAGGTGGTATCTGTTTGTGGCCCAGTGTGTTGGGTACCAACTGGGATAATAACTGGTCGTTCCGTGAACACAAACATCTTCGTATGGGCGAAACGGTTTGGCATTGTCTCTCTTCGACCGACGACATGGATGGCAGTGGCATCTTCGATTATCGTATTTTCCTGTTTTTCGATACCAACCACAAGACCGACAGCTTCCCTGATGGTGCTTGGCGTCCTTATCCCCAAATTCATACGGCCGAAACACCCACAGAAGGCGGTTCTCCTTACGCCCAATCACGCGATGGAAGCTATACCTTCAAAGGACCATCGTGCTTGTTCTCCCCCTTCAACTATTATCTCACGAGAGACGAGAAATACGTTCCACAGATCCTTGTCACCTACGCCGATGTGTTGTTCATGAAGGCTGAAATCGAGATTAGGAATATCGGAGGCATCACCCCACCACTGAATGCCGATGAGTCCATCCGTCAAGGTATTTACCAGTCGTTCTTATTCTGGGGACACATCCCTTCACAGACCAGCCGCTGGACCTATTTCTATCCACAATATACCGCCAGTCTTGGCAATTCGGATATCTGGTCATGGAGTTATTCCTATTCCTCCAAAGTACTAGTCAAAACCATCATCACTAATCCTGAATTCGATGGAAGCCAGGAAGCGTACCTGAAAGTCCTCTATCAGCAGCGTTGGTTGAACCTCTTCCGCCAGCCTTGGGAGGCCTGGGCCTTGGCGCGCCGTACCATGGCCACACCCACCACCACCAACCATGCCAAACTGACTTCTTACCGCATGGAATATCCTCAAAAAGAAGTGGAATACAACTATGACAATTATTTGGAACAGGTTGATCGCATGGAGCATAAAGACACAAGGCAGACCAAGGTATGGTGGATGACAAAATAACGGAAAACTATAGAGAAGATGAAGAAGATAATTCTAATTATAACCTTAATGGTTTCGTTGGGAGCGAAAGCCCAAGTGGAATATTTGTATGATTTCAATGGGTTGGCCACGGGAACACAAAACCTCAACGGTCAAGACGGTTGGATGACGCATTACCAAACGGCTACTTCTTCACAGGATTTCGATGTGGATTATGTTTCTGGTTCCGATATGTCGCCCGATGAGTCGATTGCTGTATGGTATCCTTACGGTGGGTCTGGGGTGGGTCGTACCGCTACCCGCAAGGCTTCTACCAATTTCAACTTCAGCTTCCAAGAAGGGGGCATCATGGATTTGGAAATCGATATGAACCGTACGTGGTGGGGCAATTTCTTCGGGGTTGGTTTCGACGGTGATGGAGACGGATACATTCTGCCTGGCATGAACGACGTCGACGGCGGTGTGTACTTGTTTTTCAAGGAACAAGGCGACAATGGTCACGCCAAGCTCTATTTGCCCAATGGCAACTCGGTGGAGTTTGGTTTCAACGAAGGCGGCTGGAACCGGTATAAGATGTCGTTCGACTTCAGTGCCTACAATGGCGAAGGTTCGGTAACCATTTTTGTCAAACCTGGTTGCACGGGCGATTGGATTCAACAGACCGCAGCCACCAACATCAACATGCACCTTACCCCGGGCTCGGGCGACAAAAACGACTATCAAGTTTGGGATGGTATTTTCTTCCATTCGCAAGGCGGCAAGGGTGGTTTTGACAATTTATTGGTACGTCAACAGCCAGATGGCAACGCCCAGCTCATCGAGATGGCCGACATCCCCAACCAACTGATTTTTAACGATCCCATCACCCTGCAAGCCTCTGCCTCATCAGGACTTCCCGTTGTGTTTGAAATAATTGAGGGTCCGGCAACGATCAATGGCAACGTCCTGACCTTGACAGGTGCCACCGGTGTGGTGCGTCTGAAGGCCTCCCAAAGCGGTAACGCTTCTTGGCTTCCTGCTCCCGATGTGGTGAAGACCTTTGAGGTGGTAGACCCCGACCTTTATACGCCAGAAATAACCCTACGTCGGCCCTACGAGGCCACCAAGGTCTATTTGAATGCCCTCCATCCGGTGATGATTGTGGTTTCGGCCTATATCGAACACCCCGAAGTCGTCAAATTCACCGAGGTGAAAGCTACCATAGATGGAGAAGAGATCCTCTTGAAAACCGACTATCCCGACGATCCAGAAAACGGCTATTATTATGGAATGTGGACGCCCAATGCTTTTGGAAATTATGAAATGACCGTCAGCATCACCCAGTCGGGCGGTAAGGTCACTACAGCCACCAACCAGTTTGAAGTCTTGGATCAAATTGACAACACGCTGGAGGTGGTCGCCATGCATGGTGATTTGGTGTGTACCCCCACTCAGCATAATGCTCGCAGCGAATATGTCTTCCCGTCACACGTAGGTGCTTTCAATCATATCATGGCGCATTTCGAATACAATTGCGTCAATGGAAATTGTGACACATATGACCGTGTGGGCGGTGTCAAGATACGCAACTATCGTGGCGAATGGGTGGAGCTGTTCCGTTATATTTCGCCTTTCGGGATGCAATGTGCCGACGACCTCGATGTGAGCGACTACACCTCGCTGTTGCAGGGTCTGGTGGAGTTTGAATATTACATGGAACTTTGGACGGGTAGCGGTTCCAATCCCCTTTTGGAGTTTGATTTTTCCAAAGGTACACCGAATTATCTATATGCCGATGTGGATGAGATTTGGTTTGGCACCTACAGTTTTGGCGACTATGCCAACCAACAGCCGGTACCGGTGGTTGATTATCCGTTTAACGACAAGGCCCGAGCTGCCACATTAAAACTCACCACTACAGGTCATAATTGGAGTAGCGGTACAAACAACACGAACAACACAGGAAACGCCGCTGAATTCTATGAGGCCACCCATCATATTCTGATCAATGGACAAAGCAAATATGACCAGCATCTATGGCGTTCCTGCAACCCACATCCTACTGGTTGTGAATCTTACGGTACTTGGTGGCATCCTCGTAGCGGATGGTGTCCGGGAACCATGGGTATGGTGTGGGATTACGACCTTACGGAATATCTCCCCACTGGCCATGCAGAACTGTTCTATCAGTTCGACCCCACCTATCTGGACCTTTGTCATCCCAACCATCCCGATTGTGTGGATGGGGTTACCTGTACGGAATGCGCTGCTCCCGACAATCCGATTCTACGGGTGGCAGGCAAGGTGATCACCTTCAGCAATGATGAAGACCTATTCATGGGAGTGCATCAGACCATGGCTGAACCTGCTTTCAAGGTGGAAGTTTATCCCAATCCCGCCAAGGGACAGGTTACCATCCATACGGATTACCAAAAAGGCACGGTCAGCGTGATGATGCTCAACGTCATGGGTCAGCTGGTGATGTACTTCACCGTGGATGGCGAACGTACCATCGATGTAAGCCAGCTACCGGCTGGTGTCTACACCCTGCAAATGCTCGGAGGAAGTATGGAGACTAAGAAATTGATCATTAATTAATATTTAGAATTATGAAGAGGATTTTTTTATTTATTGTGTTGATGGCTTTCTCCTTTGGATTGAAAGCCCAAACGGAAGTCACCTTTAATTTTAACAATTATGGTGAAAACCAATTGTTGAACGGCCAAGATGGTTGGTATGTGCGTGTTCACAGTGCAGGCAACGGAGGCTTTACGCCTATGTACACCGATTATTTGGGCCACTTCTCGTGGAACGGCCACGATCCGGAACAACCGACCCTTGACGAAACTCTGGGAGTGTTCTCCAATTCTTCAGGCACCAGTTTCGGTGATATTGCCACCCACGATATTACCCAGTATGGTTTCGACTTTTCATCGGGTGGTGTCATCGAAGTGGAATGCGACCTCTTGCGCATGTGGTGGGGCGATTTCTTTGGCATTGGTTACGATGGCAATGGCGACGGTTCAGTGCTTCCTCCGGTCCGCAGGGCCACTTCCTCCAACGCCCTCTATGAGCCGATCTATCCCGATGAAAACAGCACTTCTCCCGATGGTGGTATCTATTTGATGATGACAGGTGTCAACCCGAGCAACCCCAATTTCATGAATGGCGTGGTTTTGCCCAACAATGTCATCACCAGCAATATTCAGCCTGAAGGCGGTGAATGGCATTGGTATCGTTGGAAGATTTCCATTGACCTGGATGCCTACGATGGTCAGGGTGCCGTTACCCTTTACTTGATTTATGATGATCCCAACGGTGAGTGGGAGGCTGTACCGGAATGCCAAGGCGTCAATGCCGGTCTCACCCCTGGTAGTGGCGACAAATTCGACCCCGCCACCTGGCATCACATTTTCATGTTGAACAGCGGATTTGGCGGTTTCGACAACTTCACCGTGCGCCATTTCCCAGGAGGACTGGCCGCTCAGTTTATTGACTTTGCTGAAATCCCTGACCAATTGGTGTATAATGAACCCATCACCCTTCAAGCGACTTCCACTTCGGGACTGCCTGTAACGTTCGAAGTGGTGGATGGTCCTGCTACCATCAATGGCAACGTCCTAACCCTTACGGGTGAAGATGGTCAAGTGAAGGTGAAAGCCACACAACTCGGCGATGGCACCAACTGGCAACCCGCTCCTGCGGTTTCGCGTACCTTCTATGCTGTCAAACCTGATCTTTATGCCCCAGAAATCACCATCCGTCGTCCCTACGAAGGCACCAAGGTGTATATGCCCGACTTTGAGAATCCTGTGATGGTGGTGTTGAGCGCCTACATAGAACATGGCAACATCCTCAAGTTTGAAGACGTGAAATGTACCGTCGACGGACAAGAACTGACCTTAAAAACCGATTATCCCGACAACCCTGAAAATGGTTATTGGTACACCACTTGGACGCCTTCAGGCGCAGGCACCTATACCATGACCGCAAGTATCACTCAAACCGGTGGAAAGGTCACTACGGTTTCCAATGCTTTCGAAGTGACCACCAACTACAACGACATTGTAGTTACTGCCCTTAATGGGGACTTGCAAGTGAATACCACTATGTTTACCAACCATGGTGAAGGCATCTTTCCGACCCATGTCAACGCCTTCAACGCCATCAACATGCACTATGATCACCAATGCGTCAACGGTGACTGCGACGAGTACG
Source organism: uncultured Bacteroidales bacterium (assembly GCA_946184615.1). Classification (GTDB taxonomy): domain Bacteria; phylum Bacteroidota; class Bacteroidia; order Bacteroidales; family F082; genus Limimorpha. The sequence goes on along the minus strand of CAMHFN010000039.1, from coordinate 1,666 downwards.
ACCGTGTGAGCCATTGCCGTGTGAAAAACTATCGTGGTGAATGGATAGAGCTCTATCGTTATGCCACTCCTTTCGGCATGGAATGCGCTGATGATCTTGATGTGAGCGACTTTACCACCTTGCTGCAAGGTCTCGTTGAGTTTGAGTTGTATATGGAAAGCTATGACGGCTCAGGCATCGCGCCCATCATCACTTTTGAATACACCAAAGGCACTCCCGACTATCCCTACGTGGATATGCAGGAACTCTGGTTTGGAACCTACGCTTTTGGCGATTATGACAACCCGTGTCCCATTCCTACCCGTACGGTACAGTTTGAATATGGTGTGGAAAAAGCCAACCTCCGTTTGGTCACTTCGGGCCACAACTGGAGCAGTGGCACCAACGGCAACTACAATACGGGAAATGCTGCCGAGTTCTACGAAGCAACCCATAATATCAAAGTCAACGGTTCAACGGCTTATACGCAACATCTGTGGCGCACCTGCAACCCCAATCCAGCTGGCTGCGAATCCCTTGGCACCTGGTATTATCCACGCAGTGGATGGTGTCCTGGCAGCATGATGCTGGTTTGGAACTACAGCCTTGACGAATACCTTTCCAACGGTTGTGCCAACCTCCTTTATGAGTTCGATCCGACTTACGTAGACGAATGTCATCCCAACTATCCCGACTGTGTGGATGGTCAAAACAGCTGCCCCAACTGCCAGGATTCCAACAACCCGATTTTAAGGGTTTCAGGCAAGTTGGTGACCTTTAGCCACAATATCGGTGCATTGACCAATGTTCCCGAGTTGCCCGACGTGGATGCCGATCCGTTCAACGTGACGCTCACGCCTAACCCGGTGAAGGATCGCTTGACCATCACCACCGATTATGACAAGGGCCGCACGGGTGTCCATATCCTCAACGCCCAGGGTGTCGATGTCAGGAGATTCAGCATGGAAGGCACGGCCGTTGTTGACATGAGCGATCTGCCAGCCGGCGTTTATTTCGTGCAGATCCTTGGCGGTAAGATGGTGACGAAGAGGATCATTAAGAATTAATAATTTAGAATTTAGAGATTTTTGAGGTGTTTTCTCAAAACATCGCTCCCCATGGGGGTGGATAAAAAAGGCCCGCCGGATTTCCAGCGGGCCTTTTCATTAAATCAGTAATGGGTTGTTTAGAGCATGTAACGGATGCCCAATGCGATGTCTCCCCAATGGAATGAAGTGTTGGGATACAGATAGAAGCAAGGACGGATGTCCAATGACAACTGAACAGGCAGGGCATTGAAATGATAGTCAAGACCAAGTTGGCCACAGATACCTAAACCGATATTGGCGTTTCCACCACCAGTATAGAGGTCGATTCTTGGACCCACACCAGCATACCAGCCCAAGTTCGGGACGGCGTTGATGTCGAAATGAGCCTGATAAAGGGCTGACAATGACAACCAGCTTCCTCCAGCCCAGCTATGATAACCAAGATCAGCTTCCAAACGGTTCATACCACCAAGACCCTGTTGGTAAGAAAGTTCAGCACCAAAACCTTGGCCACCGCCAAGACGTACACCGATGTTTTGTGCATTGGCTGCAAAGGTCAAGCCCATCACAGCAACCAAAACGAGTAATAACTTTTTCATTGTAAAATTGATTTAAGTGAATAATAAGGTGAATAAATT
>CAMHFN010000038.1 GCA_946184615.1 uncultured Bacteroidales bacterium | reverse complement strand
GTGGCTTCCGACATGAAGAAGTTCGTGAAGCTCAACAAGGACTATAAGGACTTGGAGCCTATCGTCATGGCCTTCAAGGAATACAAGACACTGAAAGCCAACGTGGAAGAAGCCCGAGAAATCCTGGCTACGGAGAAGGACGAGGAGATGCGCAAGATGGCCCAAGAGGAGTTGGACACTGCCCAAACGCGCATCGAGCAGTTGGAGCAGGACATCCGCGTGATGATGATTCCCAAAGACCCGCAAGACAGCAAGAACGCCATCATGGAAATCCGTGCAGGCACGGGCGGCGACGAAGCCTGCCTCTTTGCTGGCGACCTGTTCCGCATGTACAGCAAATTCTGCGAAAACCGTGGTTGGAAGGTCGAAGTGACCAGTGTCAGCGAAGGCGCGAGCGGCGGCTACAAGGAAATCGACTTCACCGTGACGGGCAACGGCTGCTATGGGATTCTGAAGTTTGAGTCGGGCGTACATCGTGTGCAACGTGTGCCCAAAACCGAGACCCAAGGCCGCATCCACACCTCCGCTGCTTCGGTGGCCGTATTGCCCGAAGCCGAAGAGTTTGACGTGGAAATCAACGAGGGCGAAATCAAGTGGGACACCTTCCGCTCCAGCGGCGCTGGTGGACAGAATGTGAATAAGGTGGAATCGGGCGTGCGCCTGCGTTATATGTGGAAGAACCCCAACACAGGCGAGATGCAGGAGATCCTTATCGAATGCACCGAGACCCGCGACCAGCCCAAGAACCGCGAACGCGCCTTGGCGCGACTGCGTACGCGCATCTACGACATGGAGTACGAGAAATACATCAACGACATCTCCGCCAAGCGTAAGACCATGGTCTCGACCGGCGACCGCTCGGCGAAGATCCGTACCTATAACTACCCTCAAGGCCGCGTCACCGACCACCGCGTGGAAGGCTTGACGGTTTATAACCTTGCCGCCGTCATGGATGGCGACTTGAACGAGATCATCAACCGCCTGCAAATGGCGGAAAACGCTGAACGTCTGAAAGAAAACATAGAACAATAATATATGAACAAACAACAACTCATCGAACAGATCCAGAAGAAGAAATCTTTCCTTTGCGTAGGTTTGGACACTGATATTAACAAGATTCCCCAGGACCTTTTGGCATTGGAAGACCCCGTTTTCGAGTTCAACAAGCAAATCATCAACAAGACAGCAGAGTTTGCCGTAGCCTACAAGCCCAACACCGCTTTCTATGAGGTGTATGGCGCTAAAGGATGGCAAAGTCTGGAACGCACCATCCAATACATCAAGATCAACCACCCCGACATCTTCATCATCGCCGATGCCAAGCGTGGCGACATCGGGAACACCTCGGCCAACTATGCCAAGGCCTTCTTCAACACCTTGAAAGCCGATGCCTTGACCGTGGCCCCTTACATGGGTAAGGATTCCGTGGAGCCCTTCCTCGACTTTGAAGACAAATGGGTGATCCTGCTGGCCTTGACCTCCAATAAAGGCTCCCAAGACTTCCAATACCTCAACACCGGCAAGCGGCTCTTGTATCAACAAGTACTGAAAACGGCCACCACATGGGCATCCTCAGAAAAGATGATGTTCGTTGTAGGAGCCACACATCCCGAAGAATTGGGCGAAATCCGCCAGCTCCTCCCCGACTATTTCTTCCTGGTACCCGGCGTTGGCGCTCAAGGCGGCGACCTTCAGACCGTGGCCAAGTATGGCTTGAACAAAGAATGTGGCTTATTGGTCAACTCATCCAGAGGCATTATCTATGCTTCCAACAAGTTCGACTTCGCCGACCGAGCAGCTGAGGAAGCACAGAAACTGCAAAAACAGATGGCCGCATTGTTATAAAGGCCCAATCATAGCAACAAAAAAGGCAGCCCGAAAGCCGCCTTTTTTCATGACTTCACCAACACTTATCGATTCACCGAGAACTTACGGACCGCCATTTCACCGTTGTTATAGACACGGAGGAAGTAGATACCGTTATTGAAGTCGCTCAGGTCGATACGTGTATCGCCGTTCACTTGTTTTTGGAGCAGGCACTGACCTACGGTGTTGTAGACTTCAACAGAAGTCAAGGCACCTTCAACAGACAGATAGTCATTGGCAGGATTAGGATACACCTTCAAGGTATTCTCCAATTCGCTAACACCATCAACCCAAGTATGGAAATGAATGTCATCACCGTATGTCACGCTACCATCAGCCAACACAGCGTATGCTCTAACTGCATACATGGTGTTGGAATCCAGGTCATCAACCGTTGCAGTAAAGACATTGTTGTCATTCAACACACCAGCCACCGAATATCCCACAGGATCCGTTAACTTTTGATATTCAAAGCCCACTTCAGCTGCATTACCTACAAGGGTAGCGATGAACATCGCTTCATGATCGCTAAGGACACGAGGTTCCCCGGTGGTTACCGATGCAGCATTGGAATTGGTTACAGAGAAGAGGTTTCTCGCTTCCGATCCGAAATCGCCATTACCTTCACCACCAAAGATCACGGTATTGGTATTAGCTTCTTTGACATAATAATAGCCATTGCCATAAGTGCAGCAAATTCCGTTGTTCCCACTATCATACAATCTGAACAGATAGCAGTCGTTAGCAGGAACTTGAACATTCTGGAGATTCGGTTGGGTGGAGCCCGATCCGATCAAATGTTCGTAAGGACCTCCCTGTGCGACAACCTCGCCATCGGAATTAATGATATCCCAGGTAATTTGGTCACCAAACTGGTCTTGAATCACAAACACTTTCAATTCGGCGACATCTTCCTCCACAACTACAGAAGACCATTCGAGACATTCGGCAGTAAAGGTCGCTTGATAGTCATAGGGTTCACCATTTGCTTCCACGATGTTGAGGAGGCCGTTAAACGTTCCGAAAGGAAGTACCATTTCAAATTCAGCGAGAGTCTTATCACCAGAAGGAAGGCTACCTGTCCATTCAAATTCAGTGGAGACCTCCCCTGCTTGAGCGTTGAATTTAATGGAGGTAAGTTCCTCGGTGCCAATATTGGAAAGACCGAAACTGAAGGTTTGCGTATGGCTGCACGAGGCAGCAATATGTTGTGATACACCACTTGCCACAGGATAAATTGGTTCATCGGTGATTGTAGATTTGTCAAGCTCACAAGCCGTCAGAATTGGACGGGTAGCAGTACCTTGATAACGTTCAGAAACCCAAGCAAGGAAAGCGATATGGTCCAAAACCACTTCCACGCCATTGGGGTTACCGATGCTTTCAGGGATCTGGTATTCGTAGGTCTTTGAAATCAGCGTACCTTGTGTTGTGGGGGAAATAGCTTCACCCCAGGTAGGAGTGATGACATCGCGCAGCACGTGCATGTGCACATACTGTCCGTTAAGCCACTGTGTTGGGTTGTAGTTACCATAGTCTGCCTGTGAGCCAAGGATACTGTCTTGTATCATAGCAATAGTCAGATAATTCTCATCCACGCTACTGCTGCCAGTGTAATAAACTTCAACGTTGATGGTAGCCACACGGGTATCTGGGTTGACCATTGCCACACCAGCAATATTGCATTCCGAAGCTTGGTTGAGTTGGATGTTGGTTTGCCCCGTCCAAGCGCCACGGTCAAGGCCGTTGGGGGTAGATCTGTTAACGACTCCCGTCGGGAAGCCACTTACATTGAAACCACCCAAGATCGTTGTTGACGCATTGGTATTGAAGTTCGGATAAGTCGTGTAGGCATATCCACCAGCATGGACATTGATGGCCCACACTCTTCCAGGGTTGTTCGCCATAATTTGGTTAGCGACACGATGGCCATCCGTGCAATATCCGCAGCCACGACCCGTAAACTCTTCGAGGATAACGTTCCTGTTAGCAGGTTCCGTTGAAACATACTGCTGGGCTTTCAGTGAGAACGACAATGCCAGCACAGTCATTAAGACAAGAGTAAATTTCTTCATTTTTTATTGGTTTTAATTGAACTATAATCCTTTTTCGGCACAAAAATAATAAAAACAAAAAAAATGCGCCATATTATGACGCATTTTTTTATTTTCTGAATGACAAGGGATTAGATTCCCTCAATCACCCAAGTCCAGCCAAACTCATCAGGCTCGGTGCCGTATTGGATGCCACGGAGCTTGTTGTAAAGCTTCAGGCTCCAAGGACCCGGTTTGCCATCGCCGAAGGTGTAGGTTTTACCGTTTTCAGGGTCATCGATGCGTGAAATCGGGCTGATGACTGCTGCGGTACCGCAAGCGCCAGCTTCCTCAAAGGTCGCCAGTTCCTCTTCTGCGATGGGACGGCGTTCCACTTTCATACCAATGGTCTCGGCCAATTGCATCAAGCTCTTGTTGGTGATGGAAGGAAGGATGGATGTGCTTTGAGGAGTGATATAGGTGTTGTCTTTGATGCCGAAGAAGTTGGCAGCACCAGCTTCATCGATGTATTTCTTTTCCTTGGCATCGAGATAGAACTCGCAGGCATATTGTCCACCATGGCAAGCTTCGACGTGCGGACGCAGTGAAGCAGCGTAGTTGCCACCGACCTTATAGGTACCTGTACCCAGCGGGGCAGCACGGTCGTACTTGCGGGTAATGACGTATGGGTTAGCCATAAAGCCGCCCTTGAAATAAGGACCGACTGGGGTCACGAAGATCATGAACAGATACTCGTCGGCAGGTTTCACACCCACACGGGCGCCAGTGCCGATGAGCAGCGGACGAAGGTACAATGAAGCACCCGTCTCATAGGGAGGGATGTAGTCGGCGTTGAGGCGGATGACTTTCTCAACAGCTTCCTTGAATAATGCATCGGGAACTTCGGCCATCATGATGCCTTGGGCTGAACGCTGCAAACGCTTGCAGTTCTCGTCCCAGCGGAACACACGCACTTTGCCGTCCTTGCCACGGAAGGCTTTCATGCCTTCGAAGGCTTCCTGACCATAGTGCAGACAAGTGGCAGCCATGTGAATGTTGATGCTGGTGTCAGAACTGATTTCAAGTTCACCCCACTGTCCATTGCGGAAATAGCAACGGACATTGTAATTTGTTGGATAATAACCAAAAGTTAAATTTGCCCAATCAATGTTTTGCATGATATTATTTGTTTTGTTAGATGTTTTGTCTGGTCACAAAGATACAAAGAATCTTTTGATAAAAAGCCACTTCATCAAGAATTATTTTACAAGATGGTTTCAAGATAATGATTCTGAATGCCATACCTCCGTTTCAAATCGCTAATGGCTTTACTAATCATTAGCTTGTCAGGTGCTTTATCGGTCTTTCGTCCCACCAACAGCACATTCTTCGGGGTATGTTCCATCTCGAGGGTCTTGTAGCCATAATATTCCATCACCAACGCGCGAATGGTGTCGGTAATCATCACTGCCTGACGTTCCATGAAAATGCCGTAACGGGTAATGGCATCGGTTATCCCCGAGCGTTCCATTTCCTGACGGATTTGCTTATGACAACAGGGGGCGCATACAATCAACCCTGCCCCCGCCCTAATTCCTTTGGCAATGGCGTCATCCGTAGCGGTGTTGCAGGCATGAAGGGCGATCAGCACATCCAATTCCTTTGGATGATAGGCCTCGATACTGCTTTCCACGAATTCCAGTCCTTTCAAGCCCGATGTCTGAATAATCTCGTTGATTTTCAGCACCAGGTCAGGACGAATCTCCACACCCTTAATATCCACATTCAGATGGAGCTTTTGGGTCAACAACTCATGAAGGGCGAAAGTGAGATACCCCTTCCCTGCCCCCATGTCGGCGATGTGGACCATGCCATCATATTTCATCGGTTTGATGAGGCTCTCCACAATCTCGGCATATTTGTAAATCTGCTTGAACTTGTGCTGCATATCGGCAGTAATCTTGCCCTCACGAGTAGTGAGCCCCAACTGATACCACCAGGGATTTGCTGGGTTGATGAGACGGACTTTTTGCTTGTCATGTTCCAAGTTTTGTTCACGGCATTCCTGCACTTTTTTGGTTTGAAAGGTAGCTTTTCCCTTGGCAGAGACCAGCAAGGTAACATCTTCATTGACGGTGAACAGCACCGTGTTTAGGAAGCGACTCGGAACGAGTTCTGTCAAAGCAGCAATCATTTGCGCAATATCGTAGTTCTTAACCTCGTCACGACGCTCAAAGCGATACGTGAAGGCATAAAGCCGTTTTTCCTTGATCAGCACTGGCTTCACATAGATGTTGCGCAACTCATCATGTTTATCGACAGGCTTGCTCAACGTCATCTTCACCAAAGTGCTTTGTTCAGCAGCCTCAGCCACACGGCTCAAAAAAATATCAATGGTTCCTGACATAATCGATGAATTGTCTCAGCAAACTAATACGCTGTTCCCATTTTCTTCGTGATTACTCCTTCATCAGTCGTGATGCGAAGCAGATACATTCCTCTTGCATAACCATCGAGGCGATGTTTATAGTTGCTAAAGTCTTCGGTAATGGTTTCAAGTAATACGCCATTAATTGCAAAGACTTCGATTTTGCGTATGGCAGACGAATCCTCTTCCTCCTCTACTCCAGTACCCGAGAAACACGCTGTCAAACTGCAATCGCCAACAACCAGGAAAGAATAGTCACGATTCGAACTCACCATGACTCCGTTCTCCTTCCATCCGAGAAACACCTTCCCTGCATTAGGAACAACACTTACTGTATGATACTCCCCGATTTCGGCCAATCCTCCGCCGCTCAGCACTCCTGCATCAGGATGGTCTATGGCAAGGTCAATGGTGGCCACTGTTATCGAATTCTGAGCGGGTTCTTCCGACTCAACCCCATTGAGTTTCGACCATACTTGGTACTCATAAGCGCCTGAAGTCAAACCCGTATCGGTAAAAGAGCGTTCTGTCAACTCTGATGCCACCAATGTACCATTCCTAAGCACCTTATACGTAAAATCACCCTCCTCCTCCAGATTGACTGCCATCATCCACGAGATTTCCCTATTGGCACAGGAAATGAATGTTGAAAGCGCTGTGGAAATAAACGATGCGTTTTCCATTCCCAAACCATTGTAAGAGCAATAGGCCGCCGGATATGAGATTTCAGCTGGAGCACAGAGCACTACCCACAAGTCACGCGTATAATCCAGGCTCAAATCGTCAACCAACAAGTTCCACCAGCCTCCCGACTCCACTGAATATTCGCCTTGAAAAACGACATCGGTCACGCCCACTTCGTTTCCTTGGCACAGGTACAACGTATAATTTCCTGATTCTTTAAGATACACACTGACCGATGATATCGAGAATCCGACATAATCTTTCAGCATAACAGCAGGATAACGCTGTCCCCAATAGGTGTCTCTTTCATTATACCCCATGGAACTTACTTGGTTTCCTGTTCCGTAGGAGAGTTCCTCTTCAGATCCGAAAGGCATCTCCCAGCTGATAACCAAGTCATTCCCTTGAGGTACCACATCCACACGGACTGGTTTTTGGACATGAGATTCCACATTGACTTCGACGGCAGTCGAACGGGGCGACCTGTCACCCATACTTGAAACGGCCTTTACATAATACGTATGTGCGCCATAACTCATATTGTCATCCGTGTAGGAGGTTCCCATCACCATTGGTGATATCATCACTCCATCACGATACACTTTATACAGCACCGCACCAGAGACGGCCGTCCAAGATAAAACGACATGCTCTCCTTCGACTGTAGCGGAAAGACCTTCGGGAGCTGCAATGGCATACGAATACGGTTCAATGCCGACGATAGCATAATTTAACACATTATAGGAACCTTGACTAGCAGGATCCAGAGCACCAATCTTATAGAATCCATCATCTTTGCCTCCCCATCCCCAGTTGAAATGGAAAAAGCCCATTTCGTCATAACCATCACAGATAAAGGCGTGAGCTCCTTTGTCGGACTGACCTGCATAATACATCGGTCGTTCCGCATTGAGTTCACTCCTCAGCTGGTCTTCCCATCCTTCATAGGAATAGTCCATCTGATACACCAACTGAGCTGTCCCCGCATAGCCAAAATGGTTCACCAAGGCAATCGGCACCTTGGCAGAAGCTGCCGAACTCCCTGTAGTCCCATAGTTCATATCAACCGACACGCCACAATGGTAAAACAATGTTGACAGTGCCTGACAGACTGGTTCTGGGCTCCATGCTCGAGCCACCACTGGCATGTTGTCCCAATCATAGGTTGTTGCGCCGAAGTTGGCATACTGGTCACCGTAAGTAGAATGGAAATACGAATAATCGCCCGTGCCACGACGCGGATATTCCCAATATTTCATGAGCTGGGCCATGGCCGTAGCCACACAACCCGTGTAACAATCAGTCGGACAAAGGCCATCGTAGGGAGCTCTCTGATTCCAATATGTGGCAATCAATGGAGAGACCGAACCTTTGCCACGTTGTGGTAACCCTCCCCCATTTCGAAGCGAGGTCCATGCCTCCTTGACCCTTTCCGAAGCATCAGCACCCCTCTCCGCCAAAGTTTGAATTTCGTAATTGTATGCCCTCAACCATTCTTGTGCATTCACCGGAATGTCATCCACATCAAAAACGTGTTTGCGCGAATACCCCAATACCGGCAAAGCATGATCGTCCGCGGATAGAATAACAAAACAGTCCTTGCCATTAAATACGTAAAAATGGTCAAATGACGTTTTAACCTCATTCACCGATCGCTGATTCAAGAAGGTGGCGGCCAATGCTGAGGCTTCATCACGATTCACTGGAGCGGCATAAGCCGTGAAGACCATCAAAACGATGGTAAAACACATCAATAAACGTTTCATATTATTACATATTTTTATTTATTATTCTAAAACTATCTTTCTTATAATTAGGCCCTCATCGGTAATCAGGCGAATAAAATAAACCCCCTTGGAATAGCCTTCAAAATGGCAGTCGATGCTATAGGTTCCCACCTTCTTGTTTTCAATCATTGTTCCATTGGGGGCTATAATTTGCATCTGTATAACTTTGACTTTCGAGTCCATGTGGAGTTGGTTTTTCACGGGATTTGGGAAGAGGATAAGCTGGGTATCGAACAGCGACTCGTCCATTCCCGTAGGACCGTCAAGGGTATCTGTCGCTACGACTTTCACGTTATCGATGAACCACGAATAGGTCAGCACGTCCGATCCGTTGTTATGAGCACGGAATCTCAATCTGATATTCTGTCCCTGGTAAGCCGACAAATCAATGTTGACAGGTTCTTGGAACTGGTTGACCCTTTCTGGCTGATCCACTGCATCCCAGAGGGTACTCCATGAGCCTGTATTGGTGTTCAGAACATCCACTTTATAATGATCGTGATACTCTGGCACGCCGTATTGGCAGAAGGTCTCGAAGGAGAGTGCCGCAGGGCGGTTGATCGCCATCAGCGGAGTAACCAAGCTCTCGTCCTGAGGGCCCCATTCCTCCGATTCATCCCATTCAACGCCAGCCATTCTTTCCCCTTGGGGGGGGACCACATAATATTCATCGCCGAAATAGTTGGTGGCATATTCCGCTCTGAATCGGTACCAGCTAAACCAACTCATGTTGAGGGATTCGATCGACCAACCCGCCGGTGGGAACTGTTCATCCTCAAAACCTTCAAGAAGGATGGGAGCTTGCCAATCCCAATGTAAGGCGTATGGATCTGAATCAGCGGTGTGACCCAGGTCATCAGCCAGATGGAACACAATGTTCGCAGTGGTATGATTCGGTTGGGCAGGCAGTGTCGCCGTGTAATCATAATTGGACTTCGAAATCTTGTTCAAAGTAATGTTATGGGCTTGACCATCTATGGTATAGGTAGCTTGCATCTGGTTAGGAACATTCGACTCGTCGTACACCCTCAAGGTGATGTTCATTTCAGTATCCGCCCAAGTCTGATCCCCCTTGAGCGAGACAACGGTGGGAGGATTAGTGTCTTGCGAAGACGAGTTGACATAGACATCGTCGATGCAAAGATCCCATCCATAACCGCTTACCGCCTCGAAGATGACGAAGCCGTAGCCTTCCGGACTATCGAAAGAATACGTATATTCATACCAATCGCTGTTTTCACCCACCACTGGATCCATCATGGTGTTGCGGTGCACTGTGCCAAGCAAGGTGCCGTCAGCGGTGTTGGTTGTTGGAGAATAGTATACGTTAATTCGGTCTGGTCGATTGATGTTGTTGTTGAAGTTACGATAGATCCAGTAACGCACGGAATTATCTGTCGGATTGAGTTGTAGTTTGGGGGAGATAAGTGAGCACGTCCAGCCTTCGGGAGCTGAATAGCTATAATATCTGGCCATGGCTGCACTCTCGTCATGAGGATGGCATGCAGGCCAATCGTTCGAGGTCCTGCGTTCAAAAACATAGGTGCCATTGGTAGCTACGTTTTGCCATCCTGATGGGGGGAAGGTAGCCCCATCAAATCCCTCCGTCAATGGGAAAGCATTGAAGGGTTCCAATGCGGTAATTTTGAAATCAGCATTATAGGTCAGACCAGAGATAGTCGATATAACATTAAATGTGGCATGCAGTTCTTGGTTGTTGGAGAGGTTCATTGGCAAGGTGGTCTTAGCGACAAGTTCCAAGGTCTCATTGTAAGGCAGATCAACCTGAGAAATCGGAGTGCCGTTTTGATAGAATTCCATCGGCAAAGCACCTACACTGTTGAGCTGACAATGGTCAGCCTCCTGGCCCGTGTTCCGAATCAAGAAGCGCAGATAGGCTGGTTCGCCAAAATAGACCGAAGTGTCAGCGGTAAGCTGGTCTACTTGGAAATGAACTACATTGGTCTGCTCGATGATGACATCATCGATGGACAAATACCAAGGCCCGTTGTCGGCAACACTATGGAAGCCCACATAGTAAGAGCCGGAATGGGTTGCCTGAAACACGCCCGAGGTCTGTTCAAAGTCCTCGTTGGCCACCACCATCATGGGGACTGCCGTAGCCGTCATTGCCGAAGGATTGGCGGATGCACCGGCTTTCACTTCCAGGTTAAAGTGGTCGACATGCCAAGTGGCATACCAGAACGAGACACGGTAATAATCACCAGCAGTCACACTGATTTCCTTATAAATCCAGACATCTGTATTATAGGTGGCATACATGTACCAATCGCCGGTATGGGGCTTGCGTCCTCGAGCGACATTGTCGTCAGGGATGGTGATGCCGGCTTTCCAGCCTCCATCGTTGCAGATCCATCCCACTGGGGGTTGATCTACGGTATTACCGGTTTCGAAAGTCTCGTTGACAAGCACCTGAGCGAACGTGCTTCCCATCAAGAGCAACATAGTGCAAAGAGTATAAAGTCTTTTCATAATAGGTACTGATTATAAACGTACAAAGATAATAAGATTTTGTTAAATCAAATGTATTTTGTCAAAATGTCAGTTTTTGACATGGCACATTATTTGACAAACGGCCTTCGTCAATTTGAAAATCAAAAAAACATCACAGACATGCAAACTACCGGTAACATTGGAGTAAAGACAGAAAACATTTTTCCTGTCATTAAGAAGTTCTTGTATTCGGATCAGGAGATCTTCCTACGTGAAATCATTAGCAATGCCGTGGACGCCACCCAAAAGCTGAAAGCCTTGGCCGCATCGGGCGAGTTCAAGGGCGAGCTCGGCGACCTCACCATCAAGGTGGAAGTCGACAAGAAGAAAAAGACCCTCACCGTCCGCGATAGAGGTATCGGCATGAACGCCGAAGAAGTTGACAAATATATTAATCAGATTGCCTTCTCAGGGGCTGAGGAGTTCATCGCCAAGTTCAAGACCCAGAGCGAGGCCGAAGCCGCCAATATCATTGGACATTTTGGCTTGGGCTTCTATTCCGCTTTCATGGTCTCCTCGAAGGTGTCGCTGATCTCGAAGTCCTGCAAGGAAGAAGGCGCCAACGGCGTCATTTGGGAATGCGACGGTAGCCCGGAGTACACGATGAACGAAATCCCGAAGGGCGACCGCGGCACCGACGTCATCCTTTATATCAGTGACGATGCCGCCGAGTTCCTCGAAGAAGGCCGCATCCGCGAACTGCTCAACAAATACTGCAAGTTCCTGCCCATCCCGATTCAGTTTGGCACGCGCAAGGTGCAGGAGGAAATCGAGGGCGAGACCGACAAGGACGGCAAACCCAAGACCAAGGAAGTGGAGAAGCCTTGGATCATCAACGACGTGGCACCGCTGTGGAAGAAAGCCCCGACCGACATCAAGGACGAGGAATACAACGACTTCTACCACACGCTCTACCCGATGAACTTCGGCGAGCCGCTGTTCCACATCCACCTCAACGTGGACTACCCCTTCAACCTCACGGGCATCCTCTATTTCCCGAAGGTGAAGAACCGCTACGAGTTCCAGCGCAACAAGATCCAACTCTACTGCAACGAGGTCTTCGTCACCGATAGCGTCGAAGGCATCCTGCCCGAGTTCCTCTCGCTGCTGCACGGCGTCATCGACTCGCCCGACATCCCGCTGAACGTCAGCCGCTCGTTCCTGCAAAGCGACCAGAACGTGAAGAAAATCTCGACCTACATCACCAAGAAGGTGGCCGAGAAACTTGAAGAACTCTTCAAGAAAGACCGCGAGGCCTACGAAAAGAACTGGGACGACATACGCGTGTTCATCGAATACGGCATGATGAGCGACCCGAAGTTCTACGAGCGTGCCGAGAAGTTCTTCCTCTTCAAGGACACCGACGACAAGTACTACACCATCGAGGAGTACAAAACCTTGATTAAGGAAAACCAAACCGACAAGAACAAAGCCCTCGTTTATCTGTACGCCACTGACAAGGACGACCAATACACCAATATCGAGAACGCCAAGGCCAAGGGCTACAACGTGCTGATGATGGACGGCATCCTCGACCCGCATTTCATCAGCGCCTACGAGCAGAAGGAAGGCGAGAAAGGCGACGACAGCCGCGCGATGTTTGCCCGTGTGGACTCCAACACCATCGACAAACTCATCGTGAAGGACGACAAGGAAGCCGCCTCGGGCCTCGACGACAAGCAGAAGGAGACCGTGAAGGCCGCCTTCGAGAAGGTCATCGACAAGGTGAAGTTCAATGTGGAGTTCAGCAACGAAGGTGCCGAAGCCGCGCCCGTGGAGGTCACCCAAAACGAGTGGATGCGCCGTATGAAAGAGATGGAGCAGATGGGCGGCGGTGCCATGTCGTTCTACGGTTCCATGCCCGACAGCTACACGCTGATGCTCAACACGAACAGCCCTGTCATCACCGGCCTCTTGGACAAGGACGAAGCCGCACAAGAAGCCACGATTCGGCAGATTTACGACCTCGCCTTGCTTTCCAAGAACTTGCTGAAGGGCAAGGATTTGAGCGAGTTTGTCAAGAGAAATATGGAGAAGTTGTAATTATCAAGAATTTTAGAAACAGAAACAATAATCCCCGCAACGCCATTCGGTGCTGTGGGGATTATGTCTTTATATCGCACAAAGAATCATTCCGCTGAACGCACCGCTCGGATAGACATGCCTATACTACGAGCTGTCCATCCTCCAGTACTATTTACGACAGGAAAACTGATGAAATTCGCCATGTGATCGTGGCACCCCACCATCTGATTATTAAAAGCGTAACATCTTTCATTGACCCAATAATAGCCGTGGCCACCCACTTGCAAAGACTCGGGAGCAGGGCCAACAAAGTCCCCTTTCGAACCTCCAGAAGGCAGAAAGATCGTGTTGCCATTTGTTCCAATAATGCGCAATCCTAGTACGCCATTAACCGTGTCTCTTTTAAGTTCGCATTGGCTCAGCAATTCTTCGCCTTCACTGGCGCTCGGCATGCGCCAACCCTCGCCCCAATTCACCGTGGCCGCGTCATCCGACGGCTGTAAATCATACAAATCATCGGTATAATCATCATAGCCATAGCTGGCCTCTTGGCAGTACTTGGTCAATTGGTCGAAACCCCCATTGCAATACTTGTAGGTAGTCCAATCATAAACTGTTTTCTGTTCCGTCTCGCCCCAAGCGAAGTAATCGCCATAACCCTCGGGCACCTCGGCACCCACATTGCAAGTTGCCCACAATGTGCCGCTCGGCAAACCAAGGTCAACAAAATCGTGGCCATTGTAGTTTCCACTGACATTATTTGGTTGTTTTGTGCAACTTACAGCAAAAATCATCATCAGCATTAGGACTGCTGTTGCCTTCAAAGTTCTGTTCATATCAGTTTCATTTTAGTTGTTTGACATTGAAAAAAACAAAAAAAATCCTATTGTTTGTCATTCCGTAGAAAAATAACACAAACATTCAATGATTATTAAATTTAGTTGCGGAAACTATGGTAAAACTAACGGTATCCACACCTAAGTTGAACATAAAATACCAAAAGCACAAAAACTCAGGTGTGGAAACTGGTTAAAATTTGCAAGTTGGATGATCTATATGTCACCACTGAATAGGCCGCCGAACCATAAAATGTAAGGACTTGAGCGAATTTGTAAAGATGGATTTGGAAAAGTTATAAGTCGACCATAGTTTATGACCATGAGCGCTTTGACAAACGTTGAAGCGGTCTTGTCGTTTTGAAATAAGCCAACAATTAGTGTTTACAAACACTATTTTTATTATAAAATTAGTATTTTCAAACATTATTATTTATTGAATTTAGTGTTTTTAAACATTATTTTTCGCAAAATAATTGTGTTTTGAAATATTATTCGTATCTTTGCGGCAAAATACAACTACCATGAACTCAATTGAATATCTACAAAAAGTCTTGGATAGGAAGCTGCAAGCCACCTCTACCGACTTCAAACGATACCTGTTCGAGAAAATCGACTGGAGAGACCGACTTATCGGCATCAAAGGACCGAAAGGCACGGGCAAGTCCACGCTGATGCTCCAGCACATCAAGGAGGCCTTTCCTGACACCTCGGAGGTGCTGTATGCTTCCTTGGACGACCTATGGTTTGCGACACACGCTTTTGCGGATGTGGTGGAAGACTATTATGCATACGGCGGTCGGTATCTTTTCCTTGACGAGATTCATTATCTGGACTCATGGCAGACCGTCCTGAAAAACCTCAACGACAACTACCCCGGGCTTTATGTCGCCTACACGGGCTCGTCGATGCTCAAGATGGAGAAAGGCAAAGGCGACCTCTCAAGAAGGCTGATGGAATACACCTTGACGGGACTCTCGTTCCGCGAGTACCTGAAGTTTGAAGGCATCAAGGACATCCCCGTCATCGAACTGAAGGACCTGCTGAAAAAGCACAAGAGCATTGCCATGGAAATCATCAGCGACGGATTCAAGGTGTTGCCTGCCTTCGTCCAATATCTGAAGATCGGGTATTATCCTTTCTACAAAGACATTTACGGAGGCTATGCCAACCGCTTGCAGAATGTGGTCAACCACATCCTGGAGAACGATTACGCAGTGATTGAAAACGTGGAGCAATCCACCATCAAGAAAGCCAAGAAGATGTTCATGATCCTGGCCGAGCAGGTGCCGCAGAAGCCCAACATGTCGGAGCTTTACCGCGAGTTGGACACCGACCGCAACCAAGGGTTGAAGATGCTGTATGCCTTGGAAAAGGC
>CAMHFN010000037.1 GCA_946184615.1 uncultured Bacteroidales bacterium | reverse complement strand
ATCCACTTATAGTGATATTAACAATGCGTACTGTGTTTATTTTGGCAATAATTATATCGGTTTTGGTAATACTGTGAATAATCGAAGTACTGGAAATGTTGTGCGCTTGGTGAACCCTGTAAACAATTAAAATAAAGACGAACAAATTGAATTAACGATAAAAAAACGTAAACGATGAAAACGAAGTTATTGACAATAGCAATGATGGTCGCGCTCATCATGGCGGCCATAACTAGAGGCCAAGCTCAGGAATATGACGGCCCTTGTCTGCCCCCGATGCACGGATTGCTTAGTGACCAAAGTGCGTTATGTGGTTCCTCCCAGACATTAACGCTGTCATCAGGCACCAATTGGGTCTCGTTCAACGTGGAGACCACCCTCGACGACCTTAAGGCCGCTCTCGTGGAAGCACTGCCTAGCTCCACTTCCATCAACATCAGGTCGCAAAACAATGGCTACTCCACCTACAACGGCACCCGGTGGAGAGGGTCCCTTAACACGATTGACCTGACCCAGATGTACATGATCACGGTCCCTACCGCTTGTGAGATCATCCTCGAAGGCACACCCATCGATTCTTCCGGGCATCCTATCACCATCAAGAACGGAAACAACTGGATTGTCTTCCCGCTCTCCACTGCCATGAGCCCAGCTGACGCCTTCGCCAATTTCAATGTCGCCAACGGCGATGTGATCCGGTCGCAGAACAATGGCATATCCACTTATACCAACCGTTGGAGAGGATCCCTTTCCACCCTCGAACCTGGGCAGGGCTACATGTTCAAATCGGCCACAACAAACAATAGGACTTTGGTCTTCCCCACCAGCGCCAAATAAGCTCCAAGACGATAAACAAAACATCCTAATAAAATGAAAAACAGTCGCTTTCAGAGAATAGAGACAAGCATAGCCTTGCTGGTACTTTTGCTTACTTGCTGGGTAAACGCAAACGGCAACCCCGTTGACAACGGAAGAGCTCGCCAAGTGGCTGCGAACTTCCTAAACGTTAACCGCTCTGCCGATCTGATGGATCTTTCGGCTGAAGCCGGATTTACCAACATATATGTATTCACCACGGAGAACAGCTTCGTCCTGATGGCTTCCGACGACCGTATGCAACCCATCCTCGGTTATTCACTGAACGGACGTTTCGATATTGAAAACATGCCTGACAACAAAAGGGCCTGGATTCAAGAGTATAGCAATGCCATCCAGTATGCTATCGACAATCAGCTAAGTGCCACGTCAGAAGTGGCGCAACAATGGCGTGATTTGTCCGAAGGCCAATTCAACCGAAGCACCACCGCAGTCGTCGTGGGTCCTTTGCTTCAAACCCATTGGGATCAAGACTCACCTTACAACATGCAGTGTCCGTCTGGTACTGTGACCGGTTGCGTTGCCACTGCCATGGCACAAGTGATGAAATACTGGAACTATCCCACACGCGGCATAGGATCGCACTCTTACACACATGCCACTTATGGCCAACAGTCGGCCGACTTCCAGTCAACCAATTACGATTGGTCCCATATGCTCAATAGCTATAGTGGCTCGAGCAACTCCACTCAAATCTCGGCCATTGCCACTTTGATGTACCATTGCGGTGTCTCTATTGACATGGATTATGGCTCTGCTCTTTCTGGAGGTAGTGGCGCTAGTACCGAGGCTGTTGCCGATGCCTTGAAATCCTATTTTGGTTATTCGAAAGATGTCCATCACTATTCGCGTTCCCGCTATAGTGACAGTGATTGGATCGCCATGCTGAAAGCCGATTTGAACCAAAATCGTCCTATTCAATATCATGGATCCGGTTCGGGCGGTGGCCACTCATTCGTGTGTGATGGATACAATTCTTCCAATTATTTCCATTTCAATTGGGGATGGAGTGGGGATTGTGACGAGTATTATACTGTCAACAACCTCAATCCCGGACCTGGTGGCATCGGTTCGGGTTCCTATGGTATCTATAATGAATCGCAAGGAGCCGTTATGGGCATTCACCCGTCAACAAACACGTCTACTCCCCCCAGCCTTAACCATAGCATTAATGGCACCACCGTTAGCTTAAGTTGGACCTCTGTTTCAGGGGCTACTGATTATTACATTTACCGTGATGGATATAGAATTGCCACCACCACGTCTACTTCCTATACGGTTTCCCATTGTCATGGCACCCTGTCGTTTTATGTGCGCAGTGTGAACTCAGACCAAGAATTGTCGACCTCGTCCAACATCGTGACAGTCACGATTCCCTACGTTGCTCCTACAGTTGATGATTTGGATGCCTCCTTAACCGACAATCATGTGGCACTCACTTGGACTGCCCCCGATTGGTGCTATCCATCCTTACCTACTGCCACTGTGACCATCGGCAACAATGTCCCTTCGGGTCGTAGTTTGGGCTTTAATAACGGCAATAACATATACTGGGGCCATCGTTATCTTGCATCAAGCCTCAGTTCCTATAACAACAAGACCATTTATAAAGTGTCGTTTTATACCAATGTAGGTGGATCCTATCAGATCCATATTTTTAATGGAACCGACACGTATTCCAGCGGTGTGTCTCCAAAAACGATTCTCAGCGAGCAAACTATATCGGTGCCGGGAGCAGGGTGGCATGATGTCGACCTGACCACTCCAATCGTCATTGATGCTTCCAAGGATTATTGGGTGTTCATCTATGATCCAGAAGGCAGAGACTATCCTGCATCCTATGCCGAATACAGCGGTAGCGATGGCAACTATTATTCATCAAACATTTATTCATACATCCCCAATACCTATTCAGGTGTTGCCTTCCTCATCCGCGCTTTTGTTACCGATGGCACCTATACCTATACGATTTATAGAAACGGTTCCAGCATTGCCAACAACGTGAGCAACACGACTTATAGCGACAACAATTTGTCGCCAGGCACTTACACCTACTATTTGAAAACCAATTATTATGCCGGTGAGTCAAGCCAATCCAACACAGCGACAGTGGTTGTGGGACAGGAAGACAACGAAACACTGACCGTTTATGACGGGACGACCACCAACAACACAGTCCCCGCCTACATCTTCTATTTCGACGAATTCACGAAAAGCCAGTTCGTCATCCCCGCCGAAGAATTGACGGAGATGACTGGCTCGTCGATCAGCAGCGTGACATTCTACACCACTAATAACAACGTTCCCTACACCACGGTAAGCCCTGCAAATGTTTACTTATCGGAAGTGGATCATACTCAAATTGATGCATTTGAGTCTAACGGTGAACTCGTTTATTCTGGCTATTTTAATATCGTGAGCACAGATACCGGTGGAGAAATGACCATCAACTTCAGCACGCCTTACACCTACCAAGGCGGCAACCTCTTGGTGAGCGTAGAGAACACCGATGACGAAGGTTGGAAGAACATCTACTTCTACGGCCAAGCGGTCAACGGGGCTTCCATTTCAGGCTATAGTTCCAGCATGGAAACCATTCCCTCTACCCAACAGAACTTCATCCCCAAGACCACCTTCGGCTTCCTCCCCGCTTGTGAGCCCAAGAGTTTGCCATACGCATACGACTTCGAAGACCTCGGTGAATTCGACTGCTGGACCAGGCTGAATTGCCATAGCGGTTCAGCCATTATCAACAGTGCTGCCTACGAAGGCGGATATGGCTTCCGGTTCCGTTATAACACCACTCCACCCCAATACCTCATCTCGCCCAAGTTTGAGGGAACCACAGGCATGAACGTGTCGTTCTACTACAAGAACGCTTCAAACACTTATCCCGAGACTTTCCAAGTGGGTTACTCCACAACCACAAAATCACCCAATGCCTTCACTTGGAGCGAGGAGGTGACCGCCAATGACCAAAGCAATTGGATGCTTTATGAAGAGTTCTTCCCTGAAGGCACCAAGTATGTCGCTGTCAAGCTTACCTCCAACGACATGCTTTATCTTTACCTCGACAACTTCAACTTCGAGCCAGCTCATTGTCCGCAAGAAGACCAATGTCAACTCATCTTCACACTCACCGACGACTATGGAGACGGTTGGAACGGTGCCGCCATCAACGTAATGGATGTGGCAACCAACACTTGTTTAACCACCATGTCGGCATCAAACCATAACCTTGCCAGCACTACTACTACTGATACCTATGAGTTCCCCGTTTGCGACGGTCAGGAACTACGCTTCGAGTGGGTGAGCGGAGAGTGGGACGGAGAGTGTTTCTACACGGTGACCTACAACAATGGAAATGAAATCTTCGCTGGTTCCGATGCGATGAGTGAACCTTTCACCTTTACAGTGAATTGTGGCGGCAGTGAGAGTCAGACCATTTCATTGGCATCAGGTACGAGCTGGGTCTCATTCAACGTGGAGACCACCCTCGACGACCTTAAGGCCGCTCTCGTGGAAGCACTGCCTAGCTCCACTTCCATCAACATCAGGTCGCAAAACAATGGCTACTCCACCTACAACGGCACCCGGTGGAGAGGGTCCCTTAACACGATTGACCTGACCCAGATGTACATGATCACGGTCCCTACCGCTTGTGAGATCATCCTCGAAGGCACACCCATCGATTCTTCCGGGCATCCTATCACCATCAAGAACGGAAACAACTGGATTGTCTTCCCGCTCTCCACAAGCATGGCCCTCAATGATGCCTTTGCTGGTTTCACTGTAGCCAATGGCGATGTCATCAGGTCGCAAAACAATGGCATAGCTACCTACACTAACCGTTGGAGGGGGTCCCTCTCTACCCTCGAACCCGGACAGGGTTACATCTACAAATCCACCGCAACGGGGGACAAAACGCTCATCTTCCCAACAAGTACAAGATAAACTTCTGGGTCTGCCATTTTGTCAACTATCTTTCTTTGGCAAAGCTTTTGCTATGCCAAGTAGGCATTCCTATTTCGAAAAAAATATATAAATAAATACCAACATGGAAGAAAACAAAGACATTGAGATTCAAGAAGATGAACCGTTAAAGCAACCCCAACAAGAACCAGAAACCGAAAAAAAAGCCGAAGACACCTCTACCCCATCGGAAAAACCGTCAGAAGAAGAGGCGCTAAGCAAGCGTCATAAAGGCAGACGCGCCCAAGCCAAGGCTTTGGAAGAAGCCAAAGCGAAATACGCGGAGCTCAACGACACTTACCTCCGTCTGTACTCGGAATTCGACAATTACCGCAAACGCACGGCCAAAGAGAAACTGGAACTATCAGCCACGGCCTCCGCAGCCGTGATGAGAGATCTGCTCCCCGTACTCGACGATTTTGAGCGAGCCCTCCAAAACATGGAAAAGAACGGCAACGAAGCTGACCTACAGGGTGTCACGTTGATTTATAACAAGCTAAAGACCACCCTCCAAAAGAAAGGACTGGAAGAGATTGTCGCCATCGACTGCGAGTTCAACACCGATGAACACGAAGCCCTCACCATGGTCCCTGCCCCCGATGAATCCAAGAAAGGCAAGGTCATCGACGTGATTCAGAAAGGTTACAAGCTCAACGGAACGGTAATACGCTTCGCCAGAGTGGTGGTGGGGAATTAATTCAATTTAGAATTTAGAATTTATAATTTAGAATTTAGAGATTCCCCGTGAGGGGTTAAAGTCCGGAAAAAAATGGCAGAAAAAAGAGATTATTACGAGGTATTAGGTGTCAGCAAAAACGCCACACCGGAAGAGCTCAAAAAGGCTTACCGGAAGCTGGCTTTGCAATATCACCCGGATCGTAATCCAGGTGACAAGGAGGCCGAGGAAAAGTTTAAGGAAGCTGCTGAGGCCTACGAAGTGTTGAGCAACCCTGAGAAGCGGCAGCGTTACGACCAATTCGGCTTCGCCGGCATGAGTGGTGCTGGTGGCTACGAAGGTCAAGGCATGTCAATGGATGACATCTTCAGCCATTTTGGTGACATCTTCGCCGACTTTGGACTCGGCAACATCTTTGGAGGCGGCTTTGGAAGCAGTGGTTTCGGAGGATCACGTTCAGGCAGTGCCGTACGCGAACGCGGAGGAAACATCCGTGTCAAAGTCAAGATGAACCTCCAAGAAATCGAAAAAGGTGCGAAGAAAAAAATCAAAGTCAGCAAATACGTCACTTGTGACCATTGCCATGGCTCAGGCTCAGCTGATGGGAAAACCGACACCTGCCCCACCTGCAAAGGTCGAGGACAAGTGTTGCGTACCGTCAACTCGCTCTTCGGTCAGATGCAGACTGCCTCGACATGTCCGACTTGCGGCGGCACCGGCAACGTCATCAAGAACAAATGCACCCACTGTCACGGCGATGGCATCGTCAAAGGTGAGGAAGTCATCGAAATCGACATCCCCGCTGGTGTGGGCGAAGGCATGCAACTCACCTTGCGCGGCAAAGGCGGTGCTGGGCCGCACAACGGCATCAACGGTGACCTTTATGTGCTCATCGAGGAAGAGCCGCACCCTGAGTTTGAACGCGACGGCAGCAACCTTATCTATTCGCTGTTCATCACCGTCCCCGAGGCCATCCTCGGCACCGATGCCGAAGTGCCTACCGTAAGCGGCAAGGTGAGAGTAAAGATTGCCCCAGGCACACAGAGCGGGAAAGCGCTGCGACTGCGCGGCAAAGGACTGCCTAACGTGAATGGCTACGGCAACGGCGACCTGCTGGTCTATGTCAATGTGTGGATCCCGAAGAAAGTCTCCAAAGACGACGAGAAACTACTGCAAGAACTCAGCAAATCGGAAAGCTTCAAGCCCTCCCCCAACGACGACGACCGATCGTTTTTCAAGAAGATACGCGACTATTTCAGCTAATCCTGAAAACACATGAAAATAGAAGTCATCAACGTCACAAAACGTTTTGACAAGCACGTGGCACTCAACGACGTGAGTCTCTCCGTGCCTGCTCAAAGCGTTTATGGTCTTTTGGGGCCCAACGGCGCTGGCAAGACCACCTTGATCCGCATTCTCAACCAAATCACAGCTCCCGACAGCGGGCAGATACTCATCGACGGCAAGCCGCTCCGCCCTCAACATGTAGAACGCATCGGCTACCTCCCCGAGGAACGCGGCCTTTACAAGAAAATGAAAGTCGGCGAACAAGCCATCTACCTTGCCCAACTCAAAGGCATTTCAAAACTTGAAGCCACCCAGAGACTCAAAGCATGGTTCGAGAAATTCGAAATCGGAGAATGGTGGAACAAGACCGTTGAAGAGCTGTCAAAAGGCATGCAACAAAAAGTGCAGTTCATCACCACCGTCATCCATGAGCCCGACATCCTTATCTTCGATGAACCTTTCTCTGGCTTCGACCCCATCAACGCCAACCTATTAAAAGAGTCTATTCTCGAACTGCGCGATAAAGGTGCCACCATCCTGCTGTCGACACATAACATGAATTCGGTTGAAGAACTTTGCGACAGCATCTCCCTTATTAATAAAGGTGAAAAGATTTTGGAAGGGAAGGTCGATGAGATCAAAGCGCAGCATCGAGTCTCCGAAGATGCTCCTTTGCCATCCATGAACGAGATTTTCATTCAGGAAGTACAATCAAAAAACCAAGGCCATGAATAAAATCGGACTCATCATCAGGCGTGAGTATTTCACTCGCGTGAAGAAACGCAGCTTCATCATCATGACCTTCTTGGGTCCCTTGCTCATCGCCGCCATCTACATCATTCCCATTCTTCTTGCACTTCATGGCGATAACGAGAAACGCACCATCGCCGTGGTTGACCAAAGCCATTGGTTCGAGAGACAATTTGTCAGCACCGAAAACCAGACCTTCATCCGTTTGGACGACATCAGCATCGACTCCACGAAGAAGTTGGTACAACAAGGGTTCTTCGACATCGCCCTTTACATCCCTGAGACGCAGCTTAACATACCATCAAGTGCGGTGGTCTACAGCATGAAGCAAGTGCCCTTGAGTGTGGAGGAGCATATCAAAGACGTGATGAAAAACGAAGTCCAAGTGCAGAAACTCATCGCCTCGGGTGTCGACCCTGAGATTTTGGAGAGCATTAAGACCCACATCGACCTCACTGTGATCCGAATGGACGAAGAGGGCGGTGAGAAAGAGACCTTCACGGAGGTGCAATTCATCCTCGGCATGGTGCTTGCCGTACTGATCTACATGTTCATCATGCTGTTTGGAGGCCAGGTAATGCAAGGTGTAGCCGAAGAAAAAAGCAGCCGCATCATCGAAGTCATCGTCAGCAGTGTGAAACCTTTCCAGCTGATGATGGGCAAGATCATCGGTGTGTCACTGGTTGCCTTAACCCAATTTGTGATGTGGATTCTTCTCACTGGAGTCATCTTTGTCGGCTTCTCAGCCGCCGTAGGCATCAGCCATCCCGAGGCCATTGGCCAAGGCACTGTGATGGCACAGGAGATCAGCAACACCAATATCATGGACAACGAAGCGATTCAAGACATTCTTGGCATTGTACATTCCATCGACTTCCCCATCATCATCATCAGCTTTATCGTGTTTTTCCTGTTGGGCTATCTGCTCTATGCCACCATGTTCGCCGCCATCGGTTCGCTTGTCGACAACAACACCGACTCGCAGCAGTTCACCCTTCCGGTGACTGTGCCCCTCATCATTGCCATCATCTCAGCGGTTTACATCGTCAATGACCCTGATGGAAGTCTGGCGGTATGGATGTCGATGATTCCCTTCACCTCCCCTGTGGTGATGATGGTGCGTATTCCCTTTGGGGTGCCCATCTGGCAGGTGGTCGTTTCAGCCCTACTCTTAGCCATAACCTTTATTGGAATGACCTGGGTCGCGGCCAAGATTTATCGCACCGGCATACTCATGTACGGCAAGAAACCCACCTACAAGGAAATCTTCAAATGGCTAAAATATTAAAAACATTTTGTGAAATCGAATAAAAATTTCTAATTTTGCAGGCTCGATTTTAGGCAAAAAGAGCAAAAATTGAAGTTAATATATTAAAAGTCAAATAATTAAATCGTTTTTACAATGCAGAACAAAGGAGCAATCAAGACTTTAGCCATCATCTTCGGGCTGATCTTCCTGTACCAGCTCTCCTTCACCGTGGTCACCAAGGTGGTGGAGAAGAAGGCGGCAAAGTTTGCCCAAGGCGATGAAGCCAAGGAAAACTACTATTTAGACTCCGTGAGCAACGAGAATGTGTACAATCTTTTGGTGAAGAAGTACACCTACCGTGATGCCAAGGAGAGAGAAATTAACTTAGGTTTGGACTTGAAGGGCGGTATGAACGTCACCCTCGAAGTCTCAGTGAAGGACATCGTGAATGCTTTGGCTGGTGCCAATGCCAACGACCCGACCTTCCAGCAGGCCATGAAACTTGCCATCGAGCGTCAAGAAAAGAGCGAAGGCGACTTCGTGACTCTGTTCGGCCAAGCCTATGAAGAAGTTGACCCGAACGCAAAACTAGCCTCGATATTCCTTTTTGAATTCAAAGATAAGGGCATCACCGTCAACTCCAGCAATAACGATGTGCTGAAGGTGTTGAAGGAAGAGTGCGATGGCGCCATCGACCGTTCTTACCAGATTCTGAGAACCCGTATCGACCGTTTCGGTGTGGCACAGCCCAACATTCAAAAGTTGGAAGGCAGTGGCCGTATCTTGGTCGAACTCCCTGGTATTAAGGATCCGGCCCGTGTGCGTAAGCTCCTCCAGGGCACCGCTCAACTCGAATTCTGGGAGACCTACAGCTTTAACGAGGTCTATCAGTACTTCGACCAAGCCAATGCCCTGCTGGCTGAGAGAAGCAAAGCCAAGCAAGCGCTGGACGAGGGAGAGACCAAGGTGGAAGAAGCTCCTGCCGAGGGCACTGAGACCGATGTCGAGCCTGCTGAAGGCGAAGCTGTTGCTGCTGACACCACCGCTGAAGGGGGTCTTCTCGAACAAATTGCACAAGACACCACCAACCTCGAAAACCTCAGCGATGACGAGGCTCTGGCCAAGTTCCGTGCCGAGAACCCGCTGTATGGTCTGCTGAGTCCCTCCTACAGCCAAAACGGTCCTGCACAGACAGCCCGCGTGGGTATGGCTCAGGTGAAGGACACCGCTGCCATCAACCGCATGCTGGCCACCGCCATCGAAGAGAACATCTTCCCGCGTAACATGAAACTCGCTTGGACGGTGAAGCCTGAGACCTACGGTGGCGAGATTGAATATCTCGAACTTGTGGCTCTGAAGATGTCGCGCGACAACAAATGCGCCCTCGGTGGTGAAGTCATCACCGACGCCCGTCAGGACTACGGTCAGAGAAACGAAGTGGAAGTCGACATCCAGATGAACGCTGAAGGTGCCAAAGCCTGGAAGCGTCTCACGGGTGAGAACATCGGCAAACAAGTGGCTATCGTCCTCGACAATTACGTCTACAGCTACCCAGTCGTCAACCAAGAAATCGGTGGCGGTCGCTCTCAAATCTCTGGTGGTGGCATGACCATTGAAGAGGCCCAAGACCTTGCCAACATCCTGAAGGCTGGTAAGCTTCCGGCACCTGCCCGCATCCTTGAAGAGCAGGTCGTTGGTCCCTCATTGGGTCAGGAATCCGTGCAGAAAGGTATGTGGTCCATGGTGTTTGCCTTCATCCTCGTGCTGATCTACATGATCTTCTTCTATAAGAAAGCTGGTTTGGTCGCCGACGTCGCTTTGATTGTCAACGTGTTCTTCCTGTTTGGTGTGCTGGCTTGCCTCGGCTCCGTGCTGACCTTGCCGGGTATCGCAGGTATCGTGTTGACCTTGGGTATGGCTGTCGACTCGAACGTGATTATCTTTGAACGTATCAAGGAAGAGCTCCGTGGCGGCAAGGGTCTGCGTCCGGCTATCGATGCTGGTTACAAGAACGCTTACTCTGCCATCATCGACGGTAACGTCACCACCTTGATTACGGGTATCGTACTGATTATCTTGGGTACTGGCCCTGTCCACAGCTTCGCTGTCACCCTCTGCATCGGTATCCTCACCTCACTGTTCACCTCTATCTTCATCAGCCGTCTCATCTTCACGAGAATGCTTGATAAGGAAAAGGAGATTTCCTTCACCACCAAGCTCACCGAGAACTTCCTGAAAGACACTCACTTCGACTTCATCAAGTTCCGCAAGACCGCTTACATCATCGCCCTTGTCATGATCGTCATCAGCGTTGGTTCACTGGCCTTCAAAGGCTTGAACCTCGGTATTGACTTCAAGGGTGGTCGTAACTACATCGTGCGTTTTGATCAAGACGTGAAGGTCGACCAAGTGCGTGAAGCCCTGTCCACTGTCAACGTGGAAGGCTGGGAGACTCCTGAAGTGAAGACTTACGGTCCTAACGGCCAGGTGAAGATCACAACCAAGTACAAGATTGAAGACAACAACCCTGAAGTGGACAGCGAGATCCAAGGCATCCTCTACCAAGGTCTGAACGGTTTGTTCAGCCAGAAGCTCACCGCTGAGCAGTTCTCCTCTGAAGACGAGACCATCGGTGTGCTGAGCACTCAGAAAGTCGGTGCCACCATCGCCAGCGACGTCAAGCGCAAATCCATCTGGGCCATTGCCGTTTCGTTGGTCTTGATGTTCGCTTACATCGCCATCCGTTTCCGCAGATGGCAGTACGGTCTCTCCGCTCTGGCAGCTTTGACCCATGATACCATCATCATGCTCGGTATGTATTCCCTGTTCTTCAACATCCTGCCTTTCACCATGGAAGTTGACCAGGCTTTCATCGCCGCTGTGTTGACCATCATCGGTTACTCCATCAACGCCACCGTGGTTATCTTCGACCGTGTGCGTGAAAACACCACGTTGCACCCGAAAGCCACTTGGAGAGAGAACATCAACAATGCTGTTAACAGCACATTGACCCGTTCCTTCAACACCTCAGGATCCACCTTCGTTGTGTTGCTCGCCATCTTCTTCTTCGGCGGCGACACCATCCGCGGATTCATCTTCGCCCTGTTGGTCGGTATCCTGGCTGGTACGTTCTCCTCCGTCTTCCTGTCCTCACCTGTCGCTTACAACCTTCTTAAAGGCCACAAGCAAGAGAAACAGATTGCCGAAGAGAGTGAGTCAAAGAAGAAATGATTAAACATCAACATTAACCTTCTACTCTGCTTGCAAAAATCCCGCTGGAAACGGCGGGATTTTTTTATTCCTTTCGGAGTTTTACATCTATAACGACAATGAAGGAAACAACTTTGTCATCATTGCTGCCCATGACACCCCTACTGCTTAGGAATGTCTGAGGCATGTGGAACCTACCTCCAACAAGCTATCAGCGACCACCAAATCATGACAAAACAGGTGGTGAAACTAGAATAATTGTTTTTTCTACTTTATTCCACCGATTATTCCCCAATTTATAGTATTTTTGTAGCATGAAGAAAATAATTATCATCCTGCTATCTCTCCTATGCTTGGGTCTCACCCCCGACTTGAGCGCACAACGGAGAAATCCCGCCAAAAACGCCGATCTCGCTTTTGGCAGAAAACAATATTTAGAAGCTGCTGACCTTTATAAGAGGGCCTATAAGAAAAGCAAACGCGATAAGACCGAACGTGCCCGAATCAGCTATCAGATGGGCGAGTGCTACCGCATGATCGGTCTTAGCAAACGTGCCGAGCCTTATTATAAGAGAGTGCTCAAAACCGACTACCCCAGCACCCATCCCGAGGTTTACCTGTTCGCGGCAGAAACCTACAAAACCAACGAAAAATACCAGGAAGCCATCGAATGCTACGAGAACTACATCAAAGCGGTGCCTGACGACCCACGCGGTCCCTTGGGACTTGAGACCACCAACCTCATCCAAGAATGGATTGAAAACCCATCACGATACGAGCTTACCGAGTTGAAGAAAATCAACTCCAAAAACTCCGATTTCGGGGCTATGTGGACCAGTAACAATTACAATGAAATCATCTTCACCTCCTCGCGCAAAGGAGCCACTGGAGGGGAGAAAGAAGAAATTACCGGACAGGATTTCTCCGACTTCTGGACCTCGAAACAAGACCGAAAAGGCGACTGGAGCACTCCTGTGTTGGCGGATGAGAGCGAGAGCATCAACACCAATGACAGCGACGGCGCAGGTTTCATGAATGCCAACTACACCAAATTGTATTTCACTCGTTGTCAAGCTGGAGAGCATCGTAAAAACGGCTGCCAGATCATGGTCGCCTCCAAGTCGGCTGGTGCCTATTCCAAAGCAGTCCCCGTCGAAATCGCTACCGTTGACACCCTTGACATTGTGGGACACCCTACCCTTACTGGTGATGAATTGGTACTTTACTTTTCCGCTGAACGTCATGGCGGATTGGGGGGCAAAGACCTTTGGGTATCCACCCGTAAAAGTGCCAATGAACCTTTTGGCCGTCCCTTTAACCTCGGTGAAAAAATCAACACTGCTGGCGATGAAGTGTTCCCCTTCCTACGCAACGACACCACCCTTTACTTCTCGTCCAACGGTCACGGAGGCATGGGCGGGCTCGACATCTTTGTGGCTACCATCGATACCGCAGGCAACTGGGGCCAACCGGTCAACCTCAAATACCCCATGAATTCCACTGGCGACGACTTCGCCATTGTGTTTCACCCCACTCAAGAAAAAGGCTTTGTATCTTCCAACAGAGGCAACACCCGAGGCATCGACAACATTTATTACTTTGAAGAACCTCAGATACACTTCACCTTCTCAGGTACCGTCAAAGACGAGAACACCTTGCAGTTTGTCTCCAATGCCACGGTGCGCTTTGTTGGGTCAGACGGCTCTGTCATGAGCACTCGCACCAACGACAAGGGCTACTTCAACTTCAGCGAGTCGCAAGTCAACAAGAACACCACTTACGACATCACCATCGACAAGGACAACTACTTCACCCTAAGTGCCACTGAAACCACTGTTGGACTGGAGTTCAGCAAAGACTTCGTGAAAGAATACATGATTCAGCCCATCCCCGAAGAGCCCATCATGTTGCCTGACATCCTCTACGACTTAGGCAAATGGGACCTCAAACCCCAGTTTGAGGACTCACTGCAAGGCCTCATCGAGACGCTGCAAGTCAACCCGACCATCACCATCGAGTTGGCTTCGCATACCGACGCCCGCGCCTCTGAGGAAAGCAATGACATCCTTTCGCAAAAACGTGCCCAAAGTGTGGTTGATTACTTGATTATTAGAGGTATTGACCCACAACGTCTGACCGCCAAGGGCTACGGTGAGCGGGTGCCTCGTACCATCCAGAAAGACATGACCGTGAGAGGCTATACCTTCAAAGCCGGGACCCAACTCACCGAGGACTACATCAACAAGTTACCCAACAATGAAGTCAGAGAGGCCGCTCACCAGATGAATCGACGGACCGAGTTCCGCATCCTCTCCAAGGACTATGTGCCACGCACCGAGATCACTGAAGGCGATAGTGTCAAGATTGCCATCAACCCGACAGAAGTCAACTACATCGTCTTCGCCACCGACAACCGAGGCTATTTCACCTTTGATGCCAACGTGGACGGCTATACGGAGCTCTTCACCTACAGCCAAAATGCCGAGTTCTGCATGTCCGAAAGGACCGCATTGAAACTGCTTAGTGCAGGCCGTATTAACCGTGACAACTTCGAAGGTGATGTCGACAAGATCCTGACTACTGGAAGTGTAGCCAATGGTGCCATCCTTACCTTGAGAGAAATCCGCATCGCCAACAAGTCGCTCAAAGACGTGAAGGTAAAAGTAGTACAGAAGATGGTTGAAAGCTGGGTCATCGGCAAGAGCACCCTGAACCAAATGGGTAACTTCGAGTTCGACACCAAGGAAAGAAAACTGATTTTCAAATAATGGATAACCAACGTTATAGTCAACGCGGCGTTTCTGCCGAAAAAGAAGACATCCACAACGCCATCAAGAACCTCGACAAGGGGCTCTATCCCAATGCTTTCTGCAAGATCATCCCCGACATCCTCGGTGGTGACCCTGAATACTGCAACATCATGCACGCCGATGGTGCGGGAACCAAATCCTCATTGGCCTACCTCTATTGGAAAGAGACGGGGGACATGAGCGTTTGGGAAGGCGTGGCACAAGATGCCGTGGTGATGAACACCGACGACCTCATCTGCGTGGGCGCGACCGACAACATGCTCCTCTCCTCCACCATTGGGCGCAACAAGAGCCTCATCCCAGGAGAAGTCATCTCGGCCTTGATCAACGGCACGGAACATTTCTTGGAGAAACTGCGCAAACTCGGTATCGGCATCTACCTCACAGGCGGTGAGACCGCCGATGTGGGTGACTTGGTGCGCACCGTCATCGTCGACAGCACCGTGACCACACGCATCAGACGTGATGAAGTCATCGAGAACAACCTACAGCCAGGCGATATCATCGTGGCCTTCGCCTCCTACGGACAAGCCACCTACGAGGACAGCTACAACGGCGGCATGGGCAGCAACGGCCTCACCTCGGCCCGCCACGACATGCTAAACCATTATTTGGCTGAGAAATACGATGAGAGTTACGACCACAGCATCCCTGAGGACTTGGTCTATTCCGGCCCGCACAAACTGACCGACCCGACCGAAGTCCCTGGCGTTGACGTGGGCAAGCTCATCCTCTCGCCCACCCGCACCTACGCCCCGCTGATGATTCCGATACTGAAGGAGTTCCGCAAGCAAATCCACGGCATCATCCATTGCAGCGGCGGTGCCCAAACCAAAGTGCTGCATTTCGTGGACAAACTGCATATCGTGAAGGACAACATGCTGGCCTTACCACCTTTGTTCAAGATGATTCAAGCCGCCTCGGGCACGGATTGGCACGAGATGTATAAGGTCTTCAACATGGGTTCTCGTTTGGAGATCTACACCAACGAAAAGGCAGCCAATGAAATGATTGCCATTGCCAAGGAATTCAATATTGATAGCCAAATCATTGGTCACGTGGAGGCTTCGGATGTGAAGCGACTGACAATCAAGAGTGAGTTTGGTACTTTTGATTACTAACCCATCAAAACATCCTAACGTGAAAAAGCTCGTACTTCTATTCTTCGTTGTATCTTCTTTATTGCTATCCTCATGCGCCACAACAAAAGGATATGTCGGTCCGAAACAGAACAAAGCTTCTTTGGCTACCATCAAACAAGGTAAGGCAATAAACAATAATATTTTCAAAAACAGGACAACTATTGAATTACCAAAAATAATTAGAGTTGATTCCATTACAGGGATTAACCAAACTAAATGTTATATTCTTCCTGGAACTCACACTGTTGAAATACTACATTTTCAGATAAGAGGAATGTGGGGACGTATGACTGGTTATTACTTACTCACCTTTTGCGCAGAAGCTGGAAAAGAATACTTGTTATGGACTGTTACAGATCCAGAGAAGAATGAAGTAGATATCTATGTCACCAATGCCGACAATGGAGAGCGAGTTGAGTCAACTGTGGTGGAACAAAAAAAATCCCAAGAATAATAATATGAAAAAGATCCCTTTTCTTATCAGCATTGCGTTTTTGATGGCTTTTTCTTCCTGTTTAACCCGTAGATTATTATACGAAAAATACCAGGAGTCAGAGTCAATAGCAGTTGTTAAAAACAGTTATGAGACATCTAACAAAAGAAAGAGTTTTAGAAAGAATGACTATATCGGGATATTAAATGTCACTTCCTCTTCTACAATAATACCAGAGACTATTTATCATGGGGTAGCTAGAGAATATGGAGTGTTACCAGGTATTTATACATTCCAAATAGAAAGCTTTAACTCTCTTTCCGTCTGGGATGAATTAAGTAAATCATACTATTTTCAAAACAACTCTTTGGGGATCTATCAAGTCACTTTCAATGCAGAAGCAGGTAAAACCTATGTCATTTGCTCTGATGCGGATCATGAAAAACGCGAAGTTGACATTTATGTTAAAGATGAAAAAAGCGGAGAACGAGTTGAGTCAACGGTTGAAGAAATAGGACGCTATAAACTGAAATCAAAAGAATAACACCATTCCATGGACATCACCGAAAAACTCGAAACGATAAAGCACCGTTGGGAAGAGATGGGCGAACAACTCGCCGACCCTGCCGTGGCTTCCGACATGAAGAAGTTCGTGAAGCTCAACAAGGACTATAAGGACTTGG
>CAMHFN010000036.1 GCA_946184615.1 uncultured Bacteroidales bacterium | reverse complement strand
TTGGTAGACACGAGGGACTTAAAATCCCTTGCCCTTTAAAGGCGTGCCGGTTCGATCCCGGCCTCGGGTACAAAAAAAACAGACAGGCACAAAAAAAGTAGAGACGTTTCGCGAAACGTCTCTACCTGTTTTTATAACCAATATTTCAGATTATTTTTTGTTTCTCTTGGTTAAAGCATAAGCTGCACCGAAACCAGCGAGCAAGAGAGCACCACCAGCGAGCGGGGTCTGTGTACCTTGACCATCTTGGTTGCCAGTTTCACCATGACCAGGCATACCAGGAAAACCGCCACGGTTACCTACCTCTTCAGTAGAGGGACCTTTACCAAAAAAGCCACCTTCCTGAGCGGAGGCGCAAACACTCATTCCAAATACGATTGCAATTGCAAGAACTAATTTCTTCATTTTTTATACAGTTTTTGTTTATGTTTCTTTCTAAATCGGCTGCAAAATTATAAAACTTTTTTGAATTACAAGCGTTTTTCTGAAAATATTTTTCATTATTTTCATTAATTACTTCATTTTGAATTAAATACGCATTTTCATTCCATCGTTAAAACCTCATCCATTCGGATATCCAGCGGTTCAGTAGGTACTTCATCAACCATCTGAAAGTCAAAACAAATGCCAATACG
The DNA here is from genome assembly GCA_946184615.1 of uncultured Bacteroidales bacterium. Classification (GTDB taxonomy): domain Bacteria; phylum Bacteroidota; class Bacteroidia; order Bacteroidales; family F082; genus Limimorpha. The sequence continues at coordinate 17,558 of CAMHFN010000036.1, read as the reverse complement.
TTTCACTCCGAGATGCTGACAGAGAAAACGGTCGTAATATCCCCTACCCCGTCCTATACGGTTACCCCGACGGTCGAAAGCCACGCCAGGCACCACAATCAAGTCGAAATCACCAACGTAAGGCTCATTCTGGGGTTCCAAGATGTTAAAGTCCCCCACTGCGAAAGTCGTGTCCTTGCCATATTCCACAGGGACAATATCGTCACCGACCACAGTAGGCAGAATAATGGTTTTGCAAAGATGCCATTTTTCCAGGAAAGCCTGGGTTTGCACTTCATCGGGCAAGGCACTGTAAAGCATGACTCGCTCCGCCTTGATGAAATCGGGATGCTGTTCCAGTTTAGCCAAAATAAGATTGGATTGTGCAAGCAACTGTTCTTTAGAATATTGCTTCTTTAATGCTTTAATTTGGGCTCTTAATTCTTTCTTTTCCATACCCAGGTATATCCCTCTCTAAATTCTAAATACTTAATTCTTAATTACCTCAAATCCTTTACCATACGCTCCCATCACCATATTCATGGTCATGAAGGCGGCAGGGTCTTCTTCTTTCACGATGCGGAGAATCTGTTGGGCCTCGCGCTTGTGGGTGACCACCATCAGGATATCTCCTTCGCGCTTGGTGTACCAACCTGTTCCTTTAATCAGGGTAACGCCACGACGCATCTCATGGGTAATGCGGTCGGCCACCTTCTCAGGCTCCTTGGTAAAGATAAAAGCTTGAACCGTCTGCTTGTTACCTGTCAACACCAAATCGATACAATAGCTGCAAACACCCATCACCACAAAACCATAAATGATGGCTTGTATTTTGTCGCTCTCCAACACAAAATAAGAGCTGGCGATGATGATGACATCCAAAAACAGGATCACCTTGCCTTGAGAGATGTTACGGTATTTACAGACCATCATGGCTACGATGTCGGTACCGCCGGTACTGCCGCCTTGGGTGAAGGCGATACCAATAGCGGTTCCTGCCAACGCACCTCCGATCAGGGAGGAGAGGAACTTGTCGTCGACCAAAGGCGACATCTCACCAGCCAGGATCGGGTCGGTGATGTAATGCTGCAAGAGTGAGAAAAACAGGGAGGCCATGAGGATGGAATACACCGTCTTGATGCCGAATGAAGGCCCTAGTACCTTCAACGAAATCAATACCAGGATGCCGTTGATGACAAACACCGAGATACCCGTGGAGATCCCCGTGGCATAAAAGATCAAGGTGGCGATACCGCTCACCCCACCGCCCAGCACATGTTGGGGAATGAGAAAGCCTGTCCAGCCGAAGGCCATCATCAACAGGGCCAAGGTGATGATGATGTAACGCCGTATCTCGGCCCAAATTGTTTTTTTATCCGTTTTCATGCGTTAATGCTTATTATTCCATTACGGTTAGCCATCACGTGAAACACTTTGTATTCCACTTGGTCTTCCCATTTAAACTGCATCACAAAATGAAGGGCATACACACGCTCCGCCCTAATGGTTTGCACTTGCAACTGCTCATCGAGACAGTCTATGGACGATTCGGGGTTGTCCATCTTCTTGGTCAAATAGTTGATGTGGTAACGAATGATGTCGTTGATTCCCTTGAACTCATAGTTGTACTGGTTGCGCAAGACGGCATTGTCGATCTCCACACGCTTGCGATACAAGATGATCTTCTCCTCCAATAGCTTGTTGTCGGCTTCCAACTTATTACGGTCGCGCAACTTCAGCACCTGCTCAGGCACTTTCTCATCGGAAATAAAGTCCATACCTTCTTTAATCCAGCCCACCTGCCGGTTTTTGATGCTCACCACAGTCTTGTTGTCGTAGTATTTGTCTTTCAACTGGTAGGCAAACAACCAACGGGTGAGTTCCTTGATGCGATCCTTCAAGATGTAAAAGAGAACCAGGATAAAGAAAATCAGACTGGGATAATTGCCCAAGTACTTTTGGAAGGGCATGGTAATGAGCAGATACACCATCATGGCGAGGCCTGCCGCGAGGCTGAACGAGATTTGCTTGACCGCCTGACCGTCTTGGGTGGTGTTCACTTTCAAAAACAAAGCACTCTCGATGTATTTTTTCAAGAGACTGTGGCGATAAAGCAGCCGACGATTGTTGACCTCGTCACCGATGACGGTATGGCTGTAGCCTCGATTTGTTTTGTACGTCTTTTCGTGGACCAGCAGGTCGGCTAATGCAGCAAAGGCATCCTTCAATTGCTGTTGGTCGGAACGATGGAGCTTTTTTAACACTTTCATCGTTCGGATGTCTGCCTGATGGCTGATGAACTCGTCTGCAAAACCCATTTTGGTCAACACTTCTTCGTTATGAGAGTCGATCCCGTCGCGCAAACTGCGGAAACTTTGCAACACGCGACTCACGTCTTCAACATAAACCAAACAACGTTCGTAGGTATGCGGGTCATCCACATGCGCCATGATTTTGGCCGACTCATTACGGATGGAGCTTTTGAAAATCGAGGCGAACAACTTCAACTGGAATTCAAACTCGTCGAGGCGCTCAGGAGAAGGCACTTCCATCACGGCTTTCAAAGCGCTTTTCAGATGAAGAAGCGGAGCCTCCTCCCCTTCCACCATTTGCTTCAATGCAAAAGCAGGGGTAAGCAGGCGCACATTCGACTTCATATCCGTATAAAACCGTTCTTTGGTGTAAGTTTGTTTGTTGATATCCAAGCCATTGGGAATAAAAATCCAAGAGTTCACATCAAAATGGTCCACTTTGACACCTTCGGTGCCACTGAACCCCACTTTGAACTCGATGGAGAACTTGTCATGAATCTTGGTTTGGATTTCAATCATGGCTTATCCTAATCGTTTTAGAAAAACAATCCTGGGGTGATCCCCATCCATTTCAGTACCGTCTGTCCCCAGATCAGGATCAGAATCCATGCGAAGGTCATCATGGTAATACCGTATTTAAAGGCATCCGTCTGGCTGTACATATTGGTATTATAGAGCAGTGCCGCAGGTTTACTATTGAACGGAAGCACATAGCAATGTTCGATTAACATCGCTACTGGTAAGGAAAGGCTCATCACCGGGAAACCGAAACGAGCCTCCACACCCAACGCAATAGGCACAAACACCATAGTACGGATGGTCTTGCTTTGGAACACCAGTCCTGAATACATCATCAAGAAGGTAAGGATGAGATAGAGCACCCAGAACGGTGTACTTGCCGTGATGCCCAGGCTATCGAAGCCAGCGTTGACCATGGTATTCGGGAGGTCGGTGGCATTGAGGCCAGAGCCAAGGGTATAGGCACCAGCCGAGAACAGCATGAGGTGCCATGGGATGTCGACATCATTCCATTTCACCACGCCGATACCCGGAAGCAAGGCCAAGATGGCCCCCAACAAAGCCACGATGGTCTCATCAATATTATGGAAAGTACCTTTGGTGACCCACAAGAAAAGCACGAGCACAAAGATACCCACCGCCTTGTATTCCTCTGCTTTCATCTTGCCCATGGCCTTAAGTTCTTCCTTCAGACGTTCCAAACCGCCTTCGATTTGGGGTTTCTGTTCTTCTTTCTTCATGGGGAAGAAGATATGCATTCCTACCAGTAAGCCCACAACGAGGGTAATCACGCTCATCGGTCCAACGGCAACAAGCCAGTCGGAGTAGCCGAAATCACAACTGCCCACGAAACCCGCAATCAAGGAGATGGCCAGCAGGTGAGCACCGCTGCCCGTGTAGAAGGCATTGGCACCGATATTCACCTGGAATAGGTTTTGAATCACGAGGTTTCGTCCGAAGTTGTTACGATGATCGCCCGAAGCACCGTAGATGGCGCACACGGTCATGAAGATGGGCAGCATGATGGTCGCTTTCACCGTAGTGGCGGAAATAAAGGCCGACAGCATCAAATTAATGACAAGGAAACTCCAAAGCACCCCCTTGGCACTCTTGCCGAACCTGATGACAAAAGCCAAGGCCATTCGTTTGGCGAACTGCGTCTTGACCAACATGCTGGCCAATACAAACGAAAGGATGTTCAGCCACATGACTGGATGACCCAACTGTGCCAAAGCGTCTTTTTGCGATGTGACATTACAGAGCACCGTGCCTAGAATGATCAGCAGAGAGGTCAGATAGTTGGGGATGGCCTCTGTCATCCACAAGATGAGTCCAGCCACAAAGATGGCCAACATGGCATAATTGGAACGCAGGAAGGCCACCATGCCAATCTCTTGGCTTCGTTTCAACGCTTTGGCAGTCAGCATCTCCGGATTGAGGTGGTCAATAAATCCGATGCTACTGAACCAATAGATCAATACGAAGGCGATGAGAGCGAGTGGTGCGCCAAGGCGGGCCATCCATTTCTCGAAGGAGGATTTCTGCATCTTAGGCAGCTTTTCCACCTTGTAATTGTTCATGTCAAGAGGGTCAAATGTGGCCATAGTTGTTGTTTTTAAAAATGGTGGGGTCATCCGACCCCACCATCGATTACCTTATTTCCAGTTTTTATAAGGATTCTTCATCAACATGGAGTTGAAGTACTTGGGGTCGCCGGTGACCTCTTCGCCAAGCCATGCGGGCTTGTCGAAAGGTTCGTTTTCGTCGGTGAGTTCCACTTCGGCGACGGTGAGACCGTCGTTGTCGCCATAGAATTCATCCACTTCCCAAGTGTGTTTACCATCGGTGTTCTTGACGAGATAACGCGTCTTGTCAATCACACCGGGTTCGCAGATTTCGAGCAAGCTTTGCACTTCCTCGACAGGGATTTCTTTCTCCCATTCAAAGCGGGCGGCGCCAGAGGCGTTGCCAATACCTTTGATGGTGATGAAGCCCTTGTCGCCTTTCACCCGCACGCGCACGGTACGCTCCGGCACGCTGCTGAGATAACCTTGGGTGATACGGGTGGCCTTGAAAGCCTCGGCCTTGAAGTCGCCCTTCACCAAAAATTTCTTTTCAATTTCCTGTGCCATAGTATCTTATTCGTTTGCAAGCGGCTTGTCGGACATGCCGATGACGCGCTTGATTGCCTGTAAATAGTTGATGTTTTCGACACCTTCCAGACCACAGTCCTTGATGGTCTTCTTGATGTCTTCGATCTCGGTCGACTCGGAGTTGATGGTCACCACCTTGGCGCCGTTGATGAGCACCTCGCCGAATTCGCAGATGGTGTCGTTGACCATGTAGCCGAAGCGGCGTTTGTGGACGCGCACAGCGGCCAGGTCGGGGTTGGCTTTCACCATGGCGATGAATTCGTCATAGGTATAGGTATCCTTATCGAGTTTGGGCATTTCCACCATGAAGGCAGGGAACACTTCCTTTTCGAGGACCTCGCGGCTGATGGGGAACTCACCTTTCATGAGGGGATTCCACTGTTCGAGACCGTCAACGCTCTGCACGAAGGTCTTGATATCCATCTTGCCATCACGGATCTTGGTGTTGTTGATATCGTTTTTGCGGGAGATGATGTAGATCTCGTCGCTGAGGCGCTCCCAAACTTTCTCGGGAACAGGTGCAGAGAGACGGGCCATGCGTTTATGAGCCTCGCAGAAGCACTGTCCAAAGGAGCGGAACTCAAATCTCGGCTTTGACACTTCGCCGATTTTCATTTCTTCTTTTGCCATTGGAAGATATAAAAATTTAAAGATTCAAAAATTTAAAGATTTAAAGAGGGCGGACATACAGGTCCGCCCTTATGAGGATTATTCTTGAGGGATGTCTTCGCCTTCGGCAGGGTTGGCAGCACCTGGTGTAGGTTCGGCCAGTTTCCAGTCGCCGCCATCGGGAGTACGAGCAAATGCGTTACTCACTTCCGAAATGGTCTGTCCCCATTCGCCTGTCGAGCCTCTGGTGAAGATGTCTCTTTGGGTACCATCAGCCATGAAGAGAGCGATACGCACCGTCTTCTTTGCCGAAAGGCCGCTATGGAAGACAATTGACTCGGGATACTGCGGCTCATCCGGATTGAGGAGGTCTTCGCTATAGAGCACCACATAGCCATGGGCAGGAACAGTGACAGTACCGTCAGAGACCCAGACAGGATCTGCCTTGTCGTCTTTTTCCAAATACATTCCCTGCGTCAAAACGAGGTCGACATTGCCTTTATTGTAGAGTTCAATGAACTTATCGACACCGCTCAGCTCATTGAGCATCAGGTTGGTGTAATCGGGTTCTTCTGGAGTCGGGGGCTCGGGGGTGACACCGCCTTCGAGACCGAGGACCGGATTCACACCGTCAACATTGGCAGCTTCTGGGGTGGCATCGGCATAGTACCAGTTGCCATCGGCATTACGGCTGTAGGAAGCAGGAGCCTCAACTGAACCGTAAGCCTCGGCGTTCAGGTCAATGTTGGTCAGGTTAAAGTCATCGATGGATTCACCAGCAGGGGTGAAGAGCTGGATACGGACATTCTTCTTGGCAGAGAGGCCGCTGTGGAAGATATAATTCGCCGTGTCGATATCCAGATGGTCGAGCACTTTGTCCTCGCCCCAGAGCAACAGATAACCACCGGCATCAATCGTAACGACATTGCTACCGACCCAGTTCTGGCCACCGTCTTTCTCAATATAAACGCCTTTCATGTTAATCGCTTCGGCACCAGCATTGTAAATCTCGATGAACTTGTCATTACCGTTCAATTCGTTCAGGCGGAGCACGCTATAGTCAATGGCAATAGCACCAACTACATATTCCATGGTGGCAGACTTAGCTTTCAAAGCACCATCGGCTTCTACATAAAATGCCACATGAGCACCATCGGCTTGACCGGGGATCACAGCGGTGAAGGCATCCTTCTCTGCACCAGGAGTCATTTTCACTTCAACAAAAGAGCCTTCATCAACACTATAATACAATGTGGCGGAGAACTCGTTAAAGCTGATGATTGTGGCACTCACAGTGACATCGTCATCGGCTTGAACAGCCGTGGGGTTATAAGTAACATTTGAGATGGAAACACCAGGATATTGGGGATCCTTGACACAGGAAGCCATCACAACGATTAAGGCTAATGCCGCAAATACTATCTTTTTCATATTGATTTCTATTTAAATGTTTAACATCGTGTTATTTAGAAAGCGACCTGGAAACGAGCCAGCAGCATGTGGTAGTTCACACCGGCATCGCCAGCAGCGTCAACCACCTTGGTGAAGTCCTTGGTAGCATTGCCATCGGCATCCAAACCCACATAGAGTTTGCCTTTGCCGTTGGCATAACGGTCGTTGTTGACATACTGGTAGTTCAAGGCGATCTTGGTGTTCTTGCCCAGATAGAAATTAAGGGCAGCACCATAAAGTTCGGCAGAGCCACCAAAAATGGCTTGTTCGGTAGTACGTCCTTCGTAGTCGTTCATGTTGAGGAACTCATACTTGGCAGCGAGTTCCACATCGCCCCAGGCGTGACCATTACGGACGCGGTTGAACTTGGCGCTACCCGAGTCGTAGGTCTGTTTACCGCCACAGAGAAGATAACCGGCTTCAACGTACCAGCCTTGGAAATGATAAGGTTTGTCGAGGACGACCTTTTCGGGATCCATGTAGGTCCAATCGGACAGCCAAGCACTTTCCACGCGGAGACCATCGTAGTGGCATGCCAATTCAGCAGTAGCGATGAGGTTGAACTTGGTGTTTTTGATGTCGTCAGTGTCGACATACTTCTTACGGCTGATGTTGGTAGCGTTACGGCAGCTGAAGCGTGTGCCGGCATAGGCGCCATACTCATCAGAGGTCTTCGGGGCATCATACATGACAGCGCCGCCAATATGGAGGCCATAGTCAGCTTCGTTCACGGGACGGACTACAACCTTGCCGATGTAAGAGAGACCCTCGTCCATACCATAGTCCTTGTTGTTGGCCTCCACATAGTCGCGTGTCTCCTGGCCTTCGATTTCCTGGAACAGGATGCTGGCGCTACCGAAGAAGTACTTGTTGTAGTACTTGGCAAAAGCGCCAAGGTGACGGCTAGGCGCAAAAGCGCTGACCACCATCGGGCGTTCCATGAACTCGAGGTAACGCGATGAAGTGTTGCGCGACAGGGAGAAGTCGGGCTTCTGGCTACCGACGCTGAACTGCCAGTTCTCAAGGCCAGTGTAGCGGACGATAGCGTCTTTCAGTTCGAAGGAACCGTTGGCAACTTCCATATCGACTTCACCATACCAGTCGGGGTTAATTTGGGTCTTCACGGCAAAACGGGCGCGGCGGATGCTGGCACCAGAACCAATCGGGTCGGCCCATTCCTGGGCACCAAAATAGTGGCCGAAGTCCACTTGAACCCTGGAGTCAAACCAGAACTTGAAATCCTTGTCCTTGGATTCGAAAACCAAGATACCATCACGTTCGGTGGTACTCAATTCTTTCACTCCCACTTTGTTGCCGTACTGGTCAATGGCTTGATCAGTCTTTTGGGCAAAGGCTGCTGTTCCGATGATGAACAGGGCTGCCATCATTAAAGATAGTCTTTTCATGATATTAAGATTTTAGTTAGCAGTAATTTTAAAATATTAGTAATAATAAAAAGGTGTTCTTTCTTCTATATCTTCCATCCAGTAGGAAATGAATCCCTGAAGAATATGGGTATACCCACATTTGAAGTCACGGTCGTAGCTTTCATAGCGATAATGGTCACCGTTGCTGTAGGTGATGTCGTACATCCAAGGCGTGTATTCCCCGTCGAGGTTTCCTCTTGCACCATTCATCTTTAGACGGTCGACATTGAAAACTACCCGTAAGTCCTCTAGTATCTGAGGTTCTCTTTCGATCTCCTGATGCTCACCGGTCTCCTCGTTGTCGTAGGTCAGCACCGCATGGTCGTCCTTCCGCTCGATGGTGTAATGCTCTTTTCCATATTCGTAAAGGAAGGACACTACTTCATTTGTGGTACCAGGCATGTTTTGCCAATGTTGAAGACACTGGATGATTTCGCTGAAAGCTTCCCTATACCCATCAGGACCGGCCATATAGCCTCCTGCGCTGATGTCTTTTCCTGAAGCATACGTCACATACAGGTGCCATGAGGTCCCATCCGTAATATCGAATTTCGGTTGGTAATGGCCTTTGTACTTGAACATCTTATTCTTTAAGATGATCGCCTGGAGTGAATCGAAAACAGCATGGTCATCTATCGTTAGTTCCTTTTCATCGGGATAGCCCTCATTGAAAATGAAATGCACTTTACCTTCTTTGGTCTCCTCGACGATATAGCTGAATCCCGAAAAACGATTCATTCCTCCTCCTTCTGACAAAGAAAAATGAGTAATGGTATCGTTTTCATTCACAGGACTGTTTCCTGGCGAGAAGCAACCGAACAGCGACAACAAACCAGCCATTAAAACCATTGTCTTCACCATATTCTTACTTCTTTCTTCTTACTTAATGCCTAATTTTTTAGCAATATCTTTCGGAAGGGCATCTTTGTGAACCACAATGTTTAAGGTCTTATAGCGCACAAAAGCCTTGGAGACGAACCAGGTACCGTGATACTGTCCTGCATCGCCCCAGCTATTCTTCACGATGAAGTATTCATTGCCGATTTGGTCTTTGGCGGTACCGTAGATCAACATGCCATGGTCGTCGCCCGTTTCATAATTGTCGTAAGCAATTTGGCGTTCTTTTTGGGTGACCCATTTTTGAGGCGTAGGCTGATTCATGGATTCCTTTTTGCGGTCGGCGGCGCTCAAGCCCATCCAATGGGCCATGTCGCTACCCGTGAGGTCTTTGCTCTTGGCCTCGAGGTCAGGAAGGACGGCGATACCGGCCATCTTGCCACGGAGCCAGCCCGCTTCGCTCACGTCGGAGCCCCAAGCAATCGGATAACCCTTGTCGATGGCGTTGTCCATCACCTGCATCAGTTCATCGATAGGAAGGTTCATGGCCTGTCCCCAGCGCCAGTTGTCCTGCACCTCGATGACGAAAGGCTCGTAGAAGGGATGATGGGTGAACGAGGTAAGGTTGACGTAGTCATCCATGTTGAGACCCGTGGATTCGGCAAAGCTCATAGGGGTATATTTCTTGCCATTGTAGGTAAACTCTGTCGGAGGCACTCCAAGGTAAGCATCGTAAATACCAGCAAGGGCTTTCTTCCACAGAGCGTTACCGTCTTTGTCCATCTGGATCTTGCGGCTCTTGACAACTCCTTCCACCAGCGGGTCGGTCACTGCTGAAAGCTCAGTGAAATTCGACAGAGAGTCACCGTGCATGGCACCAGCGGGCATCAGCTCATCGGGGACAAGACCATAATGCCGAATGGCGTAGATGACATCGCCAAATGAGCCACCTTGTGAGAAAGAAACATCGCCGTGGGTACGGACAGCGGCTTCAGCACGGTCGAGATAGGTTTTGTAAACAATGTACATCTCCGAGAAGTCGTATTCGGGCTTACCCATACGGAGCAGTTCCGACTCAAAGAAAGCCAACGAAGAATAGCACCAGCAGGTACCCGCTTGGTTCTGGTCTTTGATGGAAGTGATAGGCAACACTTTGATGGTGTCGAACTTGAAGCCTTCACTCTCTTTTTCATCGGGTTTCGGCATTGAAGATTGAGGTTGGGCCACAGCGGCGATGCTGAGCATCATGGCAGCAGCAGCAAAAAAAGGTTTGAATTTCATGATTTAATATTTAAAGATTTAAAGATTTAAAGATTCAACGATTTTTTCATGGATTTGGATAGGGCATCTTTATGGAGCGTAAAGAAGATGGTATATTGGCGGAGGTACTGCTCCGAGCAATACCAATAGCCCTGATAAGGTCCTCTTTCGGTACCCCAAGAATTTTTAATTTTGTAATATTTGGTGCCGTTCTGATCTTTAGCCATACCCACCACCAACATGCTGTGGTCGTCGCCAGCGTCCCAGTTGTCGTAGGCTCTCTGATGGTCTTCGTCCGTCACTTTCTTTTCGGCGACAATCGCTTCCCAAAGGGTGGCTTCGGGATCTTCGGGAACGATACCGAGACCTGTTTTGCCTGAGAATCCTTTGTTGCTGACATCCTGGGCCCAGCCGAGGGTGTAGCCGTGCTCCAAGGCATAATCGACCGCCCCCATCAACTCATCGAGCGGCATGTTATAAGCCGGTGTCCAAGTCCAGTTGTCAGGAATCTCCACCATGCAAGGCTTGTAGTTTTCCTCGCTGGTGAAAGAACAGATCTCGATATAGTTAGCGGGGTCAATGGGATAAGCCTCTGCAAATGACTTGGGCGTATATTTTTTTCCATCCACGGTGAACTCTTCAGGCACTTCACCAAGATACGCATCCAGTACCCCTTGGACGGCCTTAGGACCAGCTGGAGAGATTTTCTTGTTGCCGTTTTTGATGATGGCACGAGCCACCGAGGCGATCACCTCATTCATCTCACTATGCATGTGACGGTCCTCTCCTATTACCTTCCCACTATAGTCAGCTTCAGGCATCATGCCGTACTTGTCGATCATATACAGCACATCGCACACCTCACCACCCTGGCTCAGTGAACTGCCGCCGTGCATACGGACGAACTTGGCCACTTTTTCCGCCCAGGCGTTGCGGACCACAAACATTTCCGAGAGATTGAATTCCTTGCCGTACATCCGGAGAATCTCCGCCTCCACAAAACCGATGCCGGCAAAGCACCAACAGGTTCCCGAGCTGCCTTGGTTGTCAACTGCAGTATGCGGTACATTTACCGTCTCCGTAATTTGATAAACGGTTTTTTCCTCCTTTTCAGCTTCTTGGGCGGAAGCTACGACATACACTCCCATCAAAAGGGTAATAGAAAAGAACTTTATAATTTTATTCATATTATTTAAATATTGATTTCAAAACATAAGTTTAACGCACCACTGCTTTCACCATGGATGTTCCATTGCCAACCATATAAAGGCCTGGGGTCAGGTTGAATTCGCCATGTGAAATCTGGGATTTAGCAGCGACCACACGTCCTAGGAGGTCATACACGGTGATATCGGCGGGTTGGTCGAGTTCAACGACGAGGCTGCCTTGACGAGAGCATACCGAGATCCCTGTTTCAAAGTGTTCCTCCACCTCGGCAAAGCCAGAATAATAGAGTTCAAACTGGGTGTCGAGATTGGTGGAGACGATGGAGCAAGAGCGCCATTTGTTGTATAAAGGCATGTCGTTATCCAGCACAAATCCCATTCCCGTACCGAGCATGGAGTTCCACACGGGAGCGAGGCCCAGTATTGAGGAGGCGTCGACCGAGACATCGAACGTATTCTCATAGGTATCGCGAACGATCCAGTCCACCTCATTAAAGATACTTGAGGTCTTCAGTTCCTCATTACCATGGATGTCAAAGGCGTATTCCGACTTGCTGTCAAGGCTCATTTCCCCACCGAACCAGCCCATTGCGGCATAATACAACTCTGAGACCAACGCTCCGTTTTCGTATTCGAAGTCATAGCGGTACGAATCCATCCAAGTGTTGGCATTCGGGCCCCATCCGCCTTTGCGCTGCGCTAGGAAACTCTCGCATTGGCCTTGTGCATTGTAGGAATAGGTCAGCTTTTGCGACTCGCGCCAAGTGGTATCGCGGACGGTATAATACATGGTCGATTCCAGTAGGCCGTCATCGTTGTAGGTGTAAACATATTTGGAGTTGCGTCTCCATTCGTTGAGGACACCGTTATAGTTCACATTGAGCACAACGTTACACTGGTCGTCGTATTCGTAAACCGACTTTCTGAACGGTTCCCAAAGGGAGTCGACCAAACGTTCGGTCTCCATGCTTTCCAACACTTTTTGGCCACTGCAATCAACATAATGGTAAGTCACTGTGGTATAATGTTCCCAGCCTTCTTCCGTCCAACGGTAGCCTTTCACTTGGTCATCGCACGTTTCTGACATCACTGTAGGCACCCAAACCTGGTTTTCCCATTCGTATGAAATTTCCACAATCGTATCACCTTGATACGTATAGCAGTCTTTCCACTTCGTCCAGTCGAAGTTGTCTGAACCCACCACACTGTCAAGTTTCAGGGTAAAATCGTTCAAAGCTCTGGAGTGTTCCATCGGTTTGACGGGAAAGCCCGAGGGGTTTTCCATTTGATACGACAAGTTTTCCAACCTATTGTGGAAAAATAAGGGCTGTTGGGCTTCCAACAGGAAAGGAGCAGCCAGCAGCAATATGATGAGGATTGATTTTTTCATGGTATCCATTGTTTAAAGGTTAGTTCATCAAAACCACTTTTTGCAGTGAGCAGCCCTGACGCGTATGGACTTGTAGGAAATACACTCCTGAGCGCAAATGGGCAAGATCCAACTTTACTTCGTTGCCTTCCACTTTACGGCGCAAGACCTGTTGGCCAGCCACATTGTAGACGGCAATCTCGTTGAGGTCATCCGCCTTTACGGTAACATACCCGTTGGCGGGATTCGGGAAGAATGTGATTTCGGTTACGGTAGGGTCGTCCACGGCATAGTTGCCATAGGTTGCGCTGTTGGATGGGCTTGATTCCACACCGTTAAGGACCCCTGTCACCTGATACATCAGTGCATCGCCGCGGAGGATGTCGGTGAACGTCGGTTCCGTAAGGTCTGAGGCAATTTTTTCTCCATTGCAATATACATTATAGGTCTCGGCGAGCATGGCGGCATCCCAATGCAACAGCAGCGCATCATTCTGTGGCTCGATCGTCAGTCCCGAAGGGATATGGGTGCGGTTCACCTCCAGATAGGTAAGGTCAGGGTTACGCAGCGAGCGTGCTGGTGCCGACTCCACGTTGCCGGGACGATATACGGCAACAATTTTATAATAATAACGGTGGCCGTCATCAACCACAAAGGGATCGGTATAAGTCGTTACATTGCCATTGCAAAGCTTGATGCGTTTATAGTCGCTGTCTTGGGCTTTACGATAGATAGAAAAACCTGCCAAATCATACTCGTTCGAAGGTTTTTCCCAAGTCAACTTGACTTTCATCTCTTCAAGCAATTCGTAGTCGAAGTTCAGTGCGGGTCGGTCGTCGGTTTCCGACACAGCGCAAACGGTGTTGGACGGTTCGCTTTCCCCCTCTTTGCTGAAAACGGTGACGAAATAGGCATGGTATCCCGTAGCGGCTGCCAGGTCGGTATAAGATGTTTCAGACACCATGGCATAGAAGTATCCGTCGCGATAGATGCTATAGCCATAACCCGGGTCGTCCACACCCGTCCAATGCAGTACCACATCATCGCCATTCATCTCTGCCTTCAACTCAGTAGGATGGGCAATGCTACCGTTGCCTCCGCAGGTGTTGACCATCTCATAAAACAGGCCTTGAGGCATTAAAGTAGAAGGGCCGTTGTAGGAGAACACCGTTTGACCTTCGCTATCCAGAATCTCCAAGCCAATTTGCAAACTATCGGCTGGAGCTGTCCATTGCATGGCAATTCGACCTTGCGGAACTTCAAAGGAGATTTCTTGTTCTCCACGATCGGCGCTCAGCACAGCCACTGCCATACCTGAGGCGTTCGATAAGGTAACCATGCCCTCCCCCCAACCGTTTCCTTCACTAGAGAGGCGGGCGGTCCACTGACAGGTGGGGCCGAGATTGAGGCCACCCGAATGGGCTTTGCGTCCCGTGTAACCATGATAAACGGCATGGACGGTGTAGTTCACCATCACAGGCATTCCAGCCGGGTCGATGAAGTTCATGGTCTCTCCGGGCTCAGGATGGTCGAAGGTATGGACAGTCACACCATCACGCATCACCACGACCTCATCGAGGCTTTCTATCGCATGGCCGTCGAGGATCGCCGAAGGATTGGTCCACGAAAGGGTAACGGAGAACTCGTCATCGCCATTCGGCACTGCAGTGAAGTAGTCTGGAGCTTTGACGGTGTTGAGGAACACCTCGTCTGGCACGAAGTTGGCGATGAAAGCCTGGTCGCCGTTGAAGGCGTAGCTGGACACATTGAGACCATCAATGACGAAGAAACCGTCGCCCGAGCCGCTCCAGCCCCAGTTGAAGTGAAACATATCGTTCTCGTCGTAGCCGTCACACACGAAGGCATGGCCTCCTCCATCACCGGTATCCTGACCTGAGTAGTAGCACGGCCAGCCCATGTCAAACTGGTCTTTGAGCATGGCTTGGAATTCCTCAAGCGAGTAGTTGTTACGACTATGGAGGCGGCAGCGGTTGGTATAGCCGAAGTACTTCAGCACAGCTTCAGGAACATCCTGCGAGTAGGCTCCGCTACCATCAGGGGAATACATCATATTCACTGAGATGCCGCAGTGGTACATAAACAAGGCGATGGCGTCGATATTCTCCACTGGGGACATGTTGTCGATGCTGTTCGGCATCAAGTCGAAGCGGTATTCCGCGGTAGAAAAGTCGGCGGAGAGTTCGCCGTACGTATAATCCACGAAGCTATGGGATCCGTATCCGTGTGTAGGGTGCTGCCAGTAGTTCATCACTTGGGACATGGCGGTAGCCACGCAGCCCGCATAGCAGCGTCCGCCAGGGCCTGTCGGGCAAAATTTATTATATGGGAAATCCTGGTTCCATTTGGTCTTCAAAAGATAGAACGACGAGCGGTTGCCGTTACGGGGTGCCATTGTACCCTGGTTCATCAAGGCGTTCCATTCTGCTTTTACCTGTTTATCGGCTTCGATGGAGGAACGCAACGCGGCTTTTCGCCCCATACTCAGGTCGTTCAGATAATACATCATTTCCGGCGAGGGGTTCTCCGTGGGGAAAGCGCCTTCGTCGGAATAGCCGATAATCGGTCGGAAACTGTCGTCGGCCGAAACGATGACGAAGCCGGTTTGTCCAATGTTGAATACATAATAAGCATCGGTAGTTTTGACGAGGTCAATCTGATCCGTCTTCATGGCGGAGAGCCTGTTTTGTGCGAAGCCTACACCCACCTTTCGTGCTGTGGTCTGACTCACTGGACCAGCAAGCAACTCACTCACCGCAAGCATGATCGCACCTAAAACGAGTATCAATTTTTTCATAAGGATTTGAGTTTAATTATCATATTAATATATAAGGTGTCAAAAGTAGTAAAAAATTTTTTGATGCTTTCAAAAAAAATGAAAAAAATCCTCTCCGTGGTGGTAGAGAAAAACGCAAGCTTTTTAAAATTAGTAAATATATTTACTATTTTTGCAGTCTGAAAAAAAGATTCTATGGGAAAATATCAGTTGATGAACGTGGCTGACGGCCACATTTTTGAAGACAAAGGATGGATGTTGGACGATCCTCAAAGCACCACACCGAGCATGGTGAGAGCCCTCTACGAAAGCAAGCAACTGCACGTTGGCGACGATAGCCAAGGGCTATATAAATTTGCCGACTGGATGCCTGTCAAACAAATGTTGGAGAACCCTTCCTGCCCTATCACCTATAAAAGCGAGAAGTTGGCCAAAGTCTTAGGATTGAACCATCTTTACATCACCTTCAGCGGATGGTGGCCCGAGCGGGGTGCCCGCATGACCACCTGTTCCTTCAAGGAGACTGAAGCCTATTCGGTGTGTGCCCGCATGGAAAAGACCCAAAAGGAACAAGTGCTGGTGGTGGCCTCTGCCGGAAACACTGCCCGCGCCTTCGCCAAGGTATGTTCCGACAACGACATTCCGCTGCTCCTCTGCGTGCCACAGGACAACATCAAAGCCTTGTGGTTCGAGAAACCGTTGAATCCCTGCGTGAAGCTTTTCACCACAGCCCCAGGCAGCGACTACTACGATGCCATCCAACTCTCCAACTACGTTTGCGAGCTTCCCGGTTTTCTCGCCGAAGGGGGTGCCAAAAACATCGCCCGACGCGACGGCATGAGCACCACCATGATGTCGGCAGTGACTACCATAGGCCACATCCCCGATTTCTACTTCCAAGCCGTAGGCAGTGGCACTGGTGCCATTGCCGCTTGGGAAGCCAACCTCCGCTTCATCGAAGACGGAAGGTTTGGCAACAACAAAGCCCGACTCATCGTCTCACAGAACAAGCCCTTCATCCCGATGTACGAGGCATGGAGGCAAGATTCCAGAGCCTTGCTTCCCTACGATGCCGACCAAGCTCGTCGCGATGCTGCCGAGATCTGCGCCCCCGTACTCTCCAACCGCAAACCGCCCTACTCGCTGGCAGGAGGCCTTTACGATGCCTTGAAAGACACCAACGGTGACATCCTCGCCGTGAGCAACGAAGAAGCCCAAAAGGCCAAAACCCTCTTCCTCGAAACCGAAGGCCGCGACATCTACTCTGCCGCAAGCGTGGCGCTTGCCTCATTGATTCAAGCTATTAATAATAAGGTGAGCGCCGACGACATCGTCATGCTCAACATTACCGGAGGAGGTGAGAAAGAGTTCCAAGAAGCCCACCAACTCTACTATCTGGAGCCTACACACACCTTCCCAATAGGCTTCACCAAAGAAGAAGTTTGCAAGGTTGCAACCCAATTGAAAAAATAATTGAGGAAAATTTTCAAGGATTTTGTTGCACAATCAAAAAAATGTGTAATTTTGCAGTCCGAAAATTTAGAGTCATGTACGCAATTGTAGAAATAGCAGGACAGCAGTTCAAAGTCACGAACGGTCAAGAGATCTTCGTCAACAGACTGCAAGGAGAAGAAGGAAGCAAGGTTTCTTTCGACAGAGTATTATTGATTGACAACGAAGG
>CAMHFN010000035.1 GCA_946184615.1 uncultured Bacteroidales bacterium | reverse complement strand
AGACAAGAGATACTACGAGAAGGCTCCGAACTGGTAGTTCTTGAACCACAATCTTTCAGGAACGAGTTAAAACAAGAACTGACGAAAACCCTCCTCCATTATCAATAACAACATCGTTCCACTCCATCTATCAAAGAATCTCTAAATTCTAAATTCTTAATTCTTCATCAACTTCTCCAGTTGGCTAACAAACCGCTCAATGTCTTCCTCCGTGGTGTCAAGGGCACACATCCAACGGACCACATCGGCATCCTCATCCCAATCGTAGAAAAAACAGAACTCTTGAAGGGCCTTCCACACCTTGCGAGGTAATTTGGCAAACACACCATTGGCTTGGACAGGATAAACAATCTCCACCCCAGGGATATCCTTCACCGCTTGGTATAACCGCTGGGCCATCCTATTCGAATGCTCGGCATTTCGGCGCCATAAGTCGTTCTCGAAATACGCATCGAACTGGGCGGCAATGAAACGCATCTTTGAACAAAGCTGCATGGCTTGCTTGCGGCGATACTTGAAATCAAGACAGATATCAGGATTCAATAGCACCACGGCCTCCCCCATCATCAGGCCATTTTTGGTGCCTCCAAATGACAGGGCATCCACGCCAAGGTCTGTGGTCATCTCTTTGAAAGTGCAACCCAAAGCCACTGCAGCATTGCCCAAACGGGCACCGTCTATATGGACGTACATGTTGTATTCACGAGCAAGCTCCACCAAAGCCTTGATCTCATCGAGAGTGTAAAGCGTGCCAAGTTCTGTGGGTTGGGTAATGGAGATTAACTTGGGTTGGCTATGATGCTCAAAACCAAAACCGTGCAGACGAGTCTTCACTAACTCGGGTGTCAATTTGCCGTCAGGGGTGTCTACCGTTAACAAACGACATCCTACCACCCGTTGGGGAGCCCCACACTCATCTACGTTGATATGGGCGGTTTCAGCACACACCACGGCTTCGTGCGAATGCACCATGGCATCAATACACAACGTATTGCATCCCGTTCCGTTGAAAGCAAAGAACACCCTCGCCTGTTCACCGAACTGTTTGCGGAACGTCTGTTCCGTAACGGCACAATATTCATCATCCCCATACGCCAAAGCATGTTCCTTGTTCACACGAACGATGGCCTCTAAGACCTCAGGGCAAATACCCGAATGGTTGTCACTTCCAAATCCTCTTTTCATAGCATTTGTTATTAATACCCGTATTATTTTTGCCACAAAGATACAAGTTATTTGCTATTTTTGCATGCTTAAAAAAAAGTTCCATGTTCCAAAAGATCATTCGCGGCTGTGTAAAGCTCGTACAGAAATACCTCCCTGAGCCTTTTATTTTTGCCATTATCCTGACTCTTGTCGCCATGATTGTGGCAATGCCTGTATGTCACCAAACTCCCCTGGAAGTCATCAACAACTGGGGCAACGGTGTGTGGTCATTATTGGCTTTCGCCATGCAGATGGCCTTGGTGTTGGTGTGCGGCTCGGCCTTGGCCGCAGCTCCCGTGATCAAGAAAGGGATTGGCAAGTTGGCTTCGAAACCCAAGACCCCGGCAGGCTCCATCGCTTTGGTGACTTTGATTTCAGCCATCGCCTGCTGGCTTAACTGGGGCTTTGGCCTCATTGTAGGCGTGATTTTCGCCAAAGAGATCGCTCGAAAACTAAAAGGTGTGGACTACCGTCTGTTGATAGCCTCTGCTTATAGCGGTTTCGTGGTATGGCATGCCGGCCTCTCCGGCTCTATTCCGTTGACCATGGCCACACCAGGCGCGGGACTGAAGGAGATTACCCGTGGGGCGGTAGAAAACCCTGTGCCTATTTCAGAGACGGTTCTGAACCCCTATAACCTCATAATGGTGGCCATCACCATCATGGCTTTGGTGCTGGTCAATGCCCTGATGCACCCCAAAGGCGAACATGTGGTTTGCGTTGACGCTTCTTTGCTTGCCGAGGATCCCGAGCCTGAGAAGACCCTTTCGAAGACCCCGGCAGAGAAGATGGAGAACAGCCCCCTCCTTTCTTGGATTATCGCTTTATTAGGTCTCTCCTATTTGATCATCAAGTTGTTTTTCAAAGGCGGCAGCTTCGATCTTGGTGCGGTGATCATGCTCTTCTTGTTTGTGGGACTGCTCCTTCACAAAACCCCTTTGGCCTACGTCCATGCGTTCGGTAAAGCTGCTACCGGTGCCGCAGGCATTCTGCTTCAATTTCCGTTTTATGCGGGCATCATGGGTATCATCACAGGGGTTGGCGAAAGCGGATTGTGTCTGGGTACCATCATCAGCGATGCCTGTATCTCCATCTCCACCCCGAAAACCTATCCGCTTCTGACGTTCTTTTGTGCGGCAATCCTTAATATGTTTGTGCCTTCGGGCGGCGGTCACTGGGCCATTCAAGCTCCCATTATGTTCACGGCAGGTGCGGCCATGGGTGTGGAACCAGGCCTAACGGGCATGGCTATCTCGTGGGGTGATGCCTGGACCAACCTTATTCAGCCATTCTGGGCTTTGCCCGCTTTAGCTATCGCTAAACTGAATGCAAAGGATATCATGGGGTTCTGCCTCATCGACCTGCTGGTCTCAGGGCTCATCATTTGCAGCGGATTGCTGATTTGGGCATGATTCATTTTCCGATGCAAAAGCGGCTGAAAATAGACCCTAAAACCTCATCCGTAGTGATTTCTCCGGTGATCGACCCTAAATAATAAAGGGCCTCCCTCAAGTCTTGGGCAATGAAGTCGGTGGGAATTCCGTCCTCGAGCCCTGTCTGGACTGCTTGAAGACTCTCCGAAGCGTGTTTCAAAGCCTCAAAATGACGCACATTGGTAACCAAAACGGTGTCTTGGCTGACGTTTCTTGACTGCTGGATGGTCATGAGCGTTTGCCGCAGCTGATCAAGCCCGTTGCCGGTCTTGGCAGATAAAGTCTGGATGTAGGAATGATTCAACGAAGTGGAGGTGACAAGGCTTTTCAAAAGGTCAATCTTATCGGCTGATTCCGAAGGACAGAGGTCGGTCTTGTTCAGTAACAGCACCACCACCTGATGGACATCGTCTATTTTTCCTAGGATCATTTGGGCAGCTTTTGCCAGTTCTTCATGCGGTTGGGTGGCATCGACCAATCCCAGCACGATGTCGGCTTCGCTGATTTTTCGAAACGTCCGCTCAATACCGATTTTCTCGATGGTTTCCTCGGTTTCACGTATGCCAGCCGTGTCAATGAAACGAAACATGGTACCGTTCAAGTTCATCACTTCCTCAATCGTATCACGGGTAGTGCCCGCAATGTCGGACACAATTGCACGGTCTTCGCCTAACAATGCGTTCAGCAAGGTGGATTTTCCCGTATTGGTCTCTCCTACGATTGCCACGGGAATGCCGTTTTTGATGGCGTTTCCCCAACGGAACGAATCCATCAATTGAAAGACATGGGACAGGGTCTCGTTCAACAAAACCTTCAGTTTGCTTCGGTCAGCAAACTCCACATCTTCTTCTGAAAAATCCAATTCAAGTTCTATCAAGGATGTGATTTCCAAAAGTTTGGAACGCATTATCTGAAGTTCTTTTGAAAACCCACCTTTCAGTTGATTCATGGCCACTCGATGGGAGGCTTCGTTCTGAGAAGCGATGAGGTCAGCTACGGCTTCGGCTTGGGCCAAATCGAATTTACGGTTCACGAAAGCCCTTCGGGTGAACTCGCCCGGCAAGGCCAGACGCGCTCCTTTTTCTACCAAAAGCTCCAAAAGACGTTGCTGAATGAAAACGGATCCATGGACGCTGATTTCGGCAGCATCCTCTCCTGTGAACGAATGGGGAGCCTTGAAAAACGTCACCACCGCCTCGTCAAGGGTCTCTCCATAAGATACAATCTGTCCAAAATAAGCACGATAGCCTTCAACCCTAGTTTCGTTGAGGAACTCCCCTTTTCGGGAAAACAAGCCGCACACGATGGCATGGGCTTGCGGCCCCGAGACCCGCACCGTGGCGATTGCACCCATACCCTGCGGGGTGGCCACTGCACAGATGGTATCGTCAGAAAAAAAACTCGTTCTCATCTTTGTGAATTTGTTGGCAAAGATAAAGGATTTTGTAATTTTGCGGACATGAAACGCTATTTTATCCATCTTGCCTATAACGGAGCCCGCTACTGCGGCTGGCAGGTGCAACCCCACTCCCCTAGTGTTCAGGCCGAGTTGGAACGTTGCCTTAGCCTTAAACTGGGAGAGACGGTCAGTGTCACAGGTTGTGGACGAACCGACACGGGGGTGCATGCCCGGTGTTATTATGCTCATTTTGATGTGAAAAACCCAATTGAAGATGGCATAGACCTGGCCTATAGGCTGAATGTGTTTCTTCCCTCTGATATCGTGGTCTATCGCATCTGGGAAGTGCAACCCCAAGCCCATGCTCGTTTCGATGCGCTCTCCCGCACTTACCACTATCAGATTACCCGGGTCAAGAATCCTTTTCACCAGGACGACGCGTTTGCTTATTACGGACCTCTTGACGTGGCCAAGATGCAACAAGCGGCCGACCTGCTCTTTGATTACACGGACTTCACCAGCTTTAGCAAGCTGCACACCCAGGTTAAAACGAACAACTGCAAGATTATGGAAGCCCAATGGATGGAACAAGACGGATTGCTAGTGTTTAGGATCAAGGCCGATCGTTTCTTGCGCAATATGTTGCGTGCTATTGTAGGCACCTTGCTTGAAGTTGGCAAAGGACGAATGACCCTTGAGGAATTCCGTGCTGTTATTGAACGCAAAGACCGCTGTTCTGCCGGGGAGTCCGTCTCGGCTCAAGGGCTCTTCCTACATGAGGTGGACTATGATTTCAAAACCTTGTAAAAAGTCCTGACATTCATATTGAACCGATAGCCATACGGATTGTTTTCGTGCATAACGATGCCCCTCTCTTGATAGCATTGCAATCGCAACGCCTTGATGGCCTCTTTGGTGGAAAGCTGCTCCAAGACCAAATTATAATAACCCATCAGCAGGCTATACAGTTGTTTAAATCCATTAACGATACATTCACGCATCCCTTCATGCTGCGAATCCAAGTCCAAGGGATGCCCAGCTTCTTGTGATAAGATGAACCTTTGGAAGCCATCACGTTGCCTTTTGCTACGCACACGGTAAGTCACTGGATGCAGTTTCATGGCTTCAGCCATCTCTTCCTGAGGGATGGCACGACTGTGATCAAGCAAAGAAAGCAGGAACCGATAAAAAATGAAAAGATTACAGGGTTTGAAACATTGGTCGGCGTAAGCGATCGCAGAAGCCAAGTAGTCAATCATCGTCTCTTCACTCAGTCCTTTCCTTTCCTCATCGGTAGATGCCCAAGCCTCTTCCTGAAGAACGTTTCGTTTAATTTCCTCTTTGGCTTTGTTCAACAAGAAATTTCGGTAAGTCGACACGGTCCAACCAAAAAAGGCTTGTTTGTTCTGAATACCATTCATGATGTCAAAAGGAGGGTCACCGGTTTGGTTTCCATCATAGAGATAAAGAAAGAAGTCGTCGATGGTATCATTGAAATCGTCGCTCAAGCCAAAGCCATGAAGCTCGAACACACGATGCAAAGCGCGGTGTAAACGTTGCTGTAACAGATAATAAACTGCTTCCACGGGCGTCTCACTGGAAAACACTACGGCATCATAATAGTCGGCTGCTGAAAAATTGTTGTATTGCTCTATAACTCGCATAAAAATAAATCCGTAATAATGTATGCTACAAAATTACGGATTTATTTCAATACTTAGCGTAATGCTGAAAATCTTTCCAATTTATTTTCGGTAGACCTTCACCTTTTTGGTTGTGGTGTTGCCCACAGCATCTTTCACCACCACTTTCACCGTGTTGTCGCCCACTTTCATGTGATTGTCCACTTCATAGTAAAGCAGGTTGTTTTTGGCATCGTACTTACCTAGGATCCAAGCATCGTTGGCATACATGTTATACGTCTCGATGCCCGTCATGTCATCACTTATCTTGACTTTTAAAGTAGAACTTGAAGTGATTGTATCATTTTCTTTAAAGTTCTGAATCTTAACACCAGGGGCAATGGAGTCGATTTTCAAAGCATATCTTCCCAAGGAGCGTGTGGTGGTCTCCACAAAGCCATCAGCGCAAAGTTTACCGCCTAACGAAGAAACCTTATTGTCACCGTCATAATAGGCAATGAAGAGTTTTGAATTGCCTTTCCATTTTTCATCAGGCTTGATTCGTACGGTGAAGAGTTTGAATACCGATTGGGTAAACTCACCAAAACGATAACAACGCGAACAGCAATCTTTGGGGTCGGTGGCACCCGTTTTCATCCAAGTGTCGCGGAAAAGCGTGTTCCTATCGAGAATAACCTGGAAGTTGTCGATTTCGATACGACTATTGGAGCTCCCGTCAGCTTTCACAAAATACTGGCTTCGAGAAATGGGTTCGTGTTCCACTTCGACAGGCGCGTTGCCCACCAGTTTGAAAGAAGCGACGGTGGTGTTGCCAGAATAGTCAGCGATTTTGAAGCATACGTCTATGGTGTCGCCTTCTTCGACATGAGTAACACCGTTCTTCAGTTCGTACATCGATAAACGGTTATTGGGGTCGACCTCGGTACGCACATAACGATTGCTTTTCTCCTTATAGCGTTTATAGTCAATCACGCTGTTAATGTATTTGGGCTCGCTGTAGGAAAAACTGTCGCATTCGAAGCGGAATCGCAGCTCGTCATCAAGGTATAGCTCGTAGGTGTAAGGACCATTTTTATTGGGAGAACTGCCCACTTGGTCATCGGTGTTGATACCGAAGGCGATGGCGCCGTTGGCATAAACGTACTCCTTTCCTTTTGGCTTAAACACTTTTCCCACTTTCTCCACTCCGTAGTAAACGGGTTCGCCCTTGCCTTCTACGTTCGACTCTTCGTCGACAGGATAAACTGCCACCCCTTTGATATTGGGCCTTACATCGTCGGTCACAGGTAATCCGAAATACAGCGGATTGACTGGTTTTTCGCTTTTGGTATGGCGGATCTCATAATGCAGATGGGGTCCTCCAGAACTCCCCGTGTTACCTGAGAGGCCGATGAAGTCCCCGGCTTTGATGGGTAAGGTCTCCTTGGAGAGATAGATGCTGGAAGCGAAAGTCTTGTTGCGATACTGGTAGTCGGTTACTTGTTTGGCAATTGCTTTGTTGAAGCTCTGCAAGTGGGCATAGACCGAAGTGTAGCCGTCGTTGTGAGTGATGTAAACCACATTGCCATAGCCGTATGGCGACACTCCGATGCGGCTGACATAGCCGTCGGCCACCGCATACACTTTTTTCCCTTCCACACCTTGGGTCTTGATGTCAACCCCAGCATGGAAACTGTTGTTACGCAATTCAGCAAAAGTGGCACTAAGATAGACGGGGATGTCCATCGGCGAGGGATACTGGGGGAAACTCTCTTGGGCATTAAGACTAAATGCCAGGACGGTTAGCATAAAGGAAAGAAGGATTCTTTTCATGAGATTAGGATTATTATTAGGTGCAAAGATACTATTATTGAATAAATAGTTATTTTTGCAAACGAAGTTTTTTTCAGAAAAAATGAATGCCTACAATCATAAAAAAAAGAAGATAAATTTGTGGGACTGGCCGGTGTCAAAACTGTTATTCAGGCTTTTGATCGTGCTTGTGCTCTTCTCTGTTAGCCGTTGGCTGATTTATCTCTTCAATACGGAATTCTTTCATCATCTGACTCTTGGGCAGGCGTTGCGTCTTTATCTAGTGGGAATGCGTTTCGACTTGGTGGTCATCGCCTACGCCAACATCCCTGTGATTCTTTTTTATTGCTTGCCTTTCAAGTTGATTTACAATAAGGTCATGCAAGGCATCGTGGGAATCTATTATGTCGTGATTAACTCGATTATCGTCTTGCTTAATATGGTGGATGTGATTTATTTCAGGTTCATCGGCAAACGAATGACCTCGGATATACTCCATTTTTTAGGCAACTCCGATGAGAGTCTCGGAGCCATTCTCGGACAAGTTGTTGTGGATTACTGGTTCATTCTGGTGCTGATGGCACTATTGGTCATGGTCCTGGTGGTGGTAAGCAAGCGAACACGGTTGGAGGCCGAACAGGCCGAGGGAAAGCCCCGTTGGGCCTTTGTCCAATGGATCTCCCTGATGGTTTTTGCCGCCCTCACCCCTATGGCTGCCCGAGGGGGATTACAACAAAAACCGATTAACACGACGACGGCTTTGCGCTATGCTGATTCGCAAAACGTGCCTATTGTGCTAAACACACCTTTTAACCTTGTGAAAAGCTCCGCAAGTCATAAGTTGACAGAGCGGCAGTATGAAGGCTTGGAAGAGGTCGACTTCTCCCCTGTCCATTTCTCCACGGAAGCCAACCGATTTGCTACTGATACCTTGGACTTTTCTCCCAATTTGATCTATATCGTCCTTGAGAGTTTTGGACAAGAGATGATCAGCTATTACAACCCGGAGTGTCGTTATACGCTAACCCCTTTTCTGGACTCGCTTTTGGAACAAAGCTTGACGTTTGATGGGAGAGCCAACGGTCGCCGTTCTATTGAGGCCCTGCCATCCTTGCTATCGGGAATCCCTTCACTGATGGATGTCGACTTCACTTCATCGCCGTATTCCAGCAACCGTGTGGATGGCCTTGGGACGGTATTGAAACAGCACGGCTATCTCACCTCTATGTTCCATGGAGGCAACAATGGTACCAAGAACTATGACGTCTATGCCAAAAACGCAGGATTTGACCATTATTTCGGTCGTACAGAATATGGCGATGACCATGATTTTGACGGTCGATGGGGCATCTTCGATGGACCTTTCTTACGTTATAGCCTACACCAACTTAATCAATTCGATCAACCCTTCGCCGCCGTCATCTATACGCTATCTTCCCAACATCCCTATACTTTGCCCCAAAGTTTCACCCTTCCTCGGGAAAGCTATTTATGGAGCGGCTTTGAAAAGACGATTTACTATGCCGATTGTGCCCTTCGTGACTTTTTCACCGAAGCTTCCCAAATGCCATGGTACGACAGCACCCTCTTTGTCATCGCTGCCGACCATGCCAATACCGAGCATTACCTACCAGAATACAGCAACATCTGGGGCATGTATTCTATTCCCATAGCATTTTACATGCCTTCACGGATTAAGGCTTCCCACTGTGAAGAATTGGCGCAACAAACGGATCTCAACCTATCTATCCCTTCGGCACTGGGAATTAATGACACCATTTTCTCCTTTGGCCGTAACCTTTTTGACTCGTTGACCCAAGCGGGTTACATTGCCTACATCAATCAGACGTATCAGTATAGCGACGGACGCTATTTGGTGCAGTCCGACGGTGACAATACGATAGGTGTATTCAACATCCATCGAGACCGCCAGCTCAACGATAACCTAATCGACCGAATCCAGTGCGAGGATTTGGCGAAAATAATGAAAAAGACAATCCAAGAATATACGAATAGAGTTCTTAATAACCAGCTATTTGTCGATAAAGAAGCATTTCATGAGCAAGCAAAAGATACGCTTTATCCTCAACCCAGTGGCGGGGAAATCGAGCAAGAATGAGTTGCCTGAGCAGATCAAGCATGTCCTCTTTGACGACCGTTTCGACTTTGAAATCTGTGTCTCAGAGTATGCCGGTCATGCCAGTGTGCTCGCCCAAGAAGCCATCGACCTTCACTACGATGTGGTGGCTGTTGCCGGAGGTGACGGTACCATCAACGAGGTAGGCACGAGGTTGATTGGCACCGATGTCGCCCTTGCGCTTATTCCTTGCGGCTCTGGAAATGGTCTTTCTCGTTGTCTGAACATCCCTCTTGATCCATTCAAAGCATTGGACCTAATCAACCGCATGGCGGTGTGCCGCATCGACACAGTGACGGTGAACGAGGTCCCCTTCATCAGTATTGCGGGTACCGGCTACGACGCACAAGTGGCCGCTGACTACGCCAAAGACACCCGACATGGCTTCAACACTTATCTACGCTATATCGTCAAAAACTATTTTACCCTGGGTGAAAAGGAGTACACCTTGCAACTTGCTGACCGAAGCTTCACCACTAAAGCGTTCTTCATCTCGTTTGCCAATTCCAACCAAATGGGTTACGATGTACCCATCTCCCCTAAGGCTTCGCTGTGGGATGGGAAAGTCGACCTCTGTATCGTCCGTAAGCCCAATCCTTTGGAACTCCCCGTGGTGGGCAGTTTTTTCCTGAGCAACCACATGGACAAGTCACCTAAAGTCGACATCTTGCAAGTCCCCGAAGCCACCATCCTTCGTCCCGAGGCGGCCGTGCTAAATATCGACGGCGAGTCGAAGATGTTTGAGAAAGACCTTCACATCCAAATCAACCCACTGTCGCTTCATGTCATTGTTTAAAACAAAAAACACCGTTCCATGATATCGAAACTTGTAACCTTATTAACCACCTTTTTCGGCAACATCGGTGCCAACGCTTATTATTCTGCCGTGATTGCGCAAGGCCTTTCTCTGGTAATCTTGCTCCTTGTCGGTATTCTGCTGATGTATCTGTCCAGGTTTATCATTAAGAAAACCGTTTACAAAGTCATTCTGAAATCCGAATCGAAATACGATGACCAAGTCATCAATAACAAGGTGTTGATGCGTCTCTGCCTTCTCATTCCGGCGGTATTGGTCATGAAGTACAATGGCATTGTATTGTGTGGTTTCCCCAATGTGCAACATTTCGTGTTGAACTGCAGCATTGTTTACATCATCATCGTTATCACCATGGTGCTTTTCTCTGTAGTGAACACGGGGAGCGACATTTACAACATGCACCAGACCGCCAAAATAAAACCGATGAACGGCGTGGTGCAGACCATCAAAATCATCCTTATCGTCTTCTGTGTCTTGCTCATCATCTCTTTCCTGATGGGAAAGAAAGTCAGTTCGGTGATTATCGGCTTAGGTACCTTGTCGGCTGTGTTGTTGCTACTGTTTCAGAACGTGATTCTTGGTTTCGTTGGAAGCATACAGCTTACCGTGAACGACATGCTGCGTATCGGTGATTGGATTGTGATGGGCCAAGCGGACGGCACGGTGACGGAGATCAACCTTACCACGGTGAAAGTCCAGAATTTCGACAATACCATTACTACGATCCCTACTTCGTCGATGGTCACCAACCAATTCACCAACTGGCGCGGAATGACGGAGAGCGAGGGTCGAAGGATCAAACGAAGCATTACCATCGATACGCGCAGCATCCAGTTCTGTACCCCCGAGATGATTGAACGCTACAAGCAAATTGAACGCGTGCGGCCTTATTTGGAACAGAAAGAAGAAGATATCGCTGAATACAATAAGGCCAATGGCATCGACACCTCCAACATCGTCAATGGACGGCAGCAGACCAACCTTGGCGTTTTCAGAGCCTACCTCAGTGCCTATCTCAAGTCGAACCCCAACATCAACCAGAATTTGACGCGTATGGTGCGCCAGTTGCAGTCCACTGAGTTTGGCGTTCCTTTGGAGATTTATGCGTTCAGCAAGGAAAAAGACTGGACCCGATACGAGGAAATCCAAAGCGATTTGTTCGACCATATCATTGCTGCGGCACCTTTATTCGATTTGAAAATCTACCAACGTTTGTAAAGTATGGGAGCTGGAAGAAAATTTACCGAGCGATATTTAAAGGTGATGTTCTCTTCTTTGCGGGATGCTACCCCCGAAGAGGTACAGCAAGAGCTTGAACATTGTCGTACCATCAATCAAAAGCCGGTCAAAGTGCCAAAGTTGCACAGGGCACATTTCAGTGAAAGCACGTTCCAAGCCTCCAATGGTTATACCATGCAGGTCTTCTCGACCGAACCATGGCGTGATCCAGAACGCGTGATTCTCTACCTCCATGGCGGAGCCTGCATCTATCAGCCTGTGTTCTTCCATTGGCGTTTCGTGCACGACTTGGCCCTTCGAACCCATTGCCAAGTGATTCTACCCATTTACCCGAAATATCCTGAATACCATTGTGTCGACAACATGACCGTGATGATGGACTTCTATGAGCGGGTGATTGCCACTATGGGTGCAACTACGATAATTTTAATGGGCGACTCCTTTGGAGGCAACATGGCCATGTCGATGACCCAAGAGGTTTTTAAACGAGGCTTGCCATTGGTGTCGGCCCTGGTGTTGATGTCACCTTGTGTGGACAACGCCTTTACTCATCGCGATGCCATGGTCGCCTTGCAGCCATTGGATGAGATGATTCAGTTGGAACGCATCGAAAGCATCATGGGAGGCTGGCAAGGGGAACTCCCAGCAAATCATCCCTGGGTGAGTCCCATCTACGGGGACCTCCGTGCCTTTCCTTCCAAGACCTTGCTGATCTTTGGTAGCAATGAGATTCTTAAAGTCGACGCTTTGTTATTGACAGAAAAGATGAAGGAACTCGGCAAGCCGATACGTTCTCTAGAGTATCCTGGAATGTTTCATACGTTTCCGCTGTTTCCTGTGGTTGAAGGATTTCAGGCTATACGTGAAATGGCTAACATCTGCTTCAACAGCCCTTCAACCTGACCCAAAGGGAGCATATTGGCCCCATCCGACAGGGCATGAGCAGGATCGGGATGAGTCTCCATGAAGATGCCATCGACACCCACGGCAATGCCTGCTTTCGCCATCATCCCAATAAGTTCCGGCTTCCCTCCTGTCACTCCCGATGGTTGGTTGGGTTGTTGTAAGGAATGAGTGACATCAAGCACCACGGGAACGTTAAAGCTTTGCATAATAGGAATGTTACGGAAATCGACCACCAAGTCTTGGTAACCGAACATGGAGCCTCGCTCGGTAAGCATCACCTGATTGTTCCCTGACATCCGCACCTTGTCGACGGCAAAGCCCATGCTCTCTCCGGAAAGAAACTGACCTTTCTTAATGTTGACAACCTTCCCTGTTTGGGCAGCGGCCACCAGCAAGTCGGTCTGTCTGCACAGAAACGCTGGAATTTGCAACACATCGACCACCTCGGCTGCCCTGGCAGCTTCTTCCACAGCATGAATGTCTGTAACTACGGGAACCCTAAAGGTTTCCTTTACCTTGGCCAGCACTTTCAACGCTTTCTCATCGCCAATACCCGTAAATGAATCCAAACGAGAACGGTTGGCTTTGCGGTAAGATGCTTTGAAGATGAATGGGATGCCCAGCCGCGAAGTGGTCTCCATCAGGCTCTCCGCAATGCGCAAGGGCGAGGTTTCGTCCTCAACGACACAAGGTCCCGCCATCAGAAAAAAACAGCCGTCTTTATGGTAAGGATAGGTAATCATTCCATTATTTTTTTGCAAAACTAGGAATATTTTTATTATTTTTGAAGCCCAAAAAGAAAAACTATACAGGAGGAACTTATGAAATACTTGAAAAGAACGTTATTGGGAATTGTCATGGTTGCTTTGATGGCTGGCCATTTGAATGCACAATATGTCACCACACACGCCAAGACCGCCACACCAGGCCAACAAAAAGGGGTCTACTATGCCCTGCCCCGTACGGTCATTCAACTTGATTTCATGGTCGACAAGACGGAACTCATCGAGGGTCCCTTCAGCGGCTATGCCTATATGGTGGGCGCAAACGATGTCATCATCGACAACGAAGTGGAATATATCCTTAGGGATGTGGTAATGAGCACTTACGCTGAGGCGGATCCCAATGCCACCTTCTTTGTTGCCATCAACGCCAAAAAAGGCGAGTCACAACCCTTCTACCTCAATGCGAGAGGCATCTTGGAGGGTGTGGGAATGACCCATGAATTCAAAGAAGTGCAGACCGCATCGCCACTCAAAGTGCAGGTATCCACTGACAACGGCACGTTCAAATACCAATACGGTCCCAATGGCCTCCGTAGTGAGGATCAGCAAGCTCGTTCCGCTGCCGACATGATCAACAGGATCCGCGAAGAGAAGATCAAACTGCTGACCGGATTCCAGGAGACGGCATTCTCGCTTGAGACCTACCGTCAGATGTATGCCGATCTCGATGAGATGGAGTCCGAATACTTGAGTCTATTCATTGGCAAGCGTGTGGTCACACCGATGGTGCAAACGGTGTACGTGACCCTCTCGAAAGACGTTCCTTCGCAGACGGTCGGCTCTTTCTCAAGAGAATACGGTTTTTCAGCCAAAAACTTGGATGGAGAGAGCGTTACGGTGCAAGCCATTTCGCTGCAAACCACAGGGACTATCAACTCGTTGAGTCAATCGGCTGTGGAGACCATCCATCACGAAAACAAGCTATTCTATCGCATCCCTGAGACCGCCAATGTAAAAGTTAGCATCGGTGGTGAAGTAGTGCTGGAACATCGTGAAACCATCGCACAATTTGGGGTGTTCATGCTGGCTCCCCTAGGGAATACCAAGATGTTGCTTGACTCTAATACGGGGCAGATTATTAGTATGGGGATGGAATGAGATAAAAATTAAGAGTCCTTTTTGCTGGCTAGGAGTAGGCCAACAAATGTCAACAGACCGTTGACAATTAGGATCTCAAAACCAAAATGATAACCCCATAGCAATTCAGCGGAATAGGTCTTTAACAAATAGCTTATGATGGGCGAAGCCAAGGCAATGAACGGCACGGCTTTGTCGTAGACTTTCCTGTTTTTTACAAACAAGCCAAAGGTGTAAAGGCCCAACAAAGGACCGTAGGTCAATCCAGCTATGTCAAACACTTTGTCGATAAGCGATTCATTGTGGAATGGACGGAAGAGGATGATCACCAAGAGGTAAAGCAAGGCAAAGCCCACATGGATCAGTTTCCTATATTTGGTAACTTGCTGCTCGCTGAACCCTTTTTTCTCAAAATGCAAGAAGTCGAAACAGAAGGTGGTGGTCAGCGCCGTGAGCGTGCCATCGGCACTGGAATAGCCAGCAGCCACCAAACCCAAAACGAAAACCACCGCAGTAAACGAACTCAATGAGAAGGCCACCGAAGGGAAAATCTTATCGTTGACCACTACCCCATTGGCGTTGACAGGCAAAGCGAAACCCGTTTGTTGTGCGTAATAAATCAAGGCGGCACCGAGACTCAAGAAGATGATGTTCACCAGGATGAACAACCCGCTGGAAGTCATCACGTTCTTCTGGGCGTCGCGCAGATTCTTGCACGTGAGGTTTTTCTGCATCATATCTTGATCCAGTCCCGTCATAGTGATGGTGATGAAGGCCCCACTTAAGACTTGTTTCAACCAAAACTTGTTGTGGGTCCAGTCGGTTTCAAACAACTTTGTATATCCATCTTCGGAAGAGGCTTTCAAGATATCCCCAATGCCCATGTCGAGGTTTTTGGTTATATAGATTACGGTCAGCACCGCGGCTAAAATCAAAAAGGTAGTTTGTAACGTATCCGTCCATACCACGGTCTTAATACCACCTTTAAAAGTATATAGTAAGATGATAAAAATGAATACAACAGCAGGGATCCAGAAGGGGATGTCCCAGGCTTTGAACACGTATTCATACAACACAAACACCACCAGATACATCCTCAAAGCGGAGCCTAATAGTCTGGAAAGGATGAAAAACGCCGCTCCAGTCCGCTCCGAATGAACGCCGAAACGCATTTCCAAATAGGAATAAATAGAGGTGAGATTCAGTTTGTAATAAAGCGGCAACAGCACCAATGCGATGACAGCATAGCCAATGACATATCCCAACACGATGCCCATATAGGTGAACTGCCCTGTGTAAACACCACCAGGTACCGACATAAACGTCACACCCGAAAGAGAAGCTCCAATCATCCCGTAGGCCACCACAAACCAAGGCGATTTGCGGTTACCTTTGAAAAACGCATCATTGTTCGATTTACGCGAAGTGAAGTGAGCAATGACAAAAAGGAGTGCAGTGTAGATGACAAAAACAGAGAATATTAGGACGGGATTCATGATTTCCTTAGATCATTAAAGAATTTTTAGCAAAAATATAAAAAATCAACTATCTTTGCCGCAAATTTATTCAGGCATTATGAAATTCTATGATCTTGATGATGTCTTCACATTCGGCAAGTACGAAGGACTGACGATTGCTGAAGTCTATGAAAAAGACCCCAAATACATCAAATATTGCGAGGAAAACATTGACGAGTTCTATGTATCCCCCTCACTGAAACGCGAGTTGAAATCTCTGGGACGTGCCGTCAGCGACTCTGCTCTGCTGGATCGCGACTTTGACAAGATGAGTGATGATGAAATCGCAGCGTTCATGAATCAGATGGACGAAGGCGATGAATTCGCGGAAGACAAGTTGGAGGACGATTTTGACTGGGACAATGCTGACATTCCCGACGACAGCCCTTTCGATGAATTCGAAGATGAATTCGATGAAAATGAATTTGATGAATTCGGAGATGAATTCGGCGATTCTTTTGGCGGCGACAGCTACGACGGAAATATTGACGACCTGTATTGAATTTAGAATTATAATTCTATATTTTTTCCGAAATGGAGTAAACGCGCTTATCGCGTTGCGTTGAGGTGATCATCTCGGCAAGGAAGCCTGTGCTGAAAAGTTGCACACCCACAATCATGGCAAGGATACCTAAGTAGAACAATGGGCGGTTGGCCAAGGCCACATAATTGTGTCCAAAATATTTAGTGCAAATCAGGTAGATGGTGATGATAAGACCAGCAAGGAACGAAAGAGAGCCCAGCACTCCGAAGAAGTGCATCGGGCGATTGCTGAATTTCGAAATGAAGTTGATGGTGATCAGATCGAGATAACCGCGCACAAAACGACTCATACCGAATTTGCTACTACCGTATTTGCGCTTCTGATGATGTACCACCTTCTCCCCTATGTTAGAAAAGCCGTTCATCTTGGCGATAACAGGGATGTATCGGTGCATTTCACCATACACCTGAATGCTTTTCACCAAATCGAGGCGATAGGCTTTTAGACCGCAATTGAAGTCGTGTAGCTTAATTCCCGACATGCAACGAGTGGTCCAGTTGAAGAACTTGGAAGGGATGTTCTTCATTACTTTCGAGTCGTATCGAACTTTTTTCCAGCCTGAGACCAGGTCATAGCCATCTTCTTTGATCATACGATAAAGCTCTGGAATCTCCTCAGGACTATCCTGAAGGTCTGCGTCCATGGTGATAACCACATCGCCTTGGACAATCTTGAAACCTTCATTCAAGGCAGGTGACTTACCATAATTCTTGCGAAACCGCAGGGCGTGAATGTTGGGATTGTTCTTGGAGAGGTCCTGAATGATTTTCCAAGAATTGTCGGTCGATCCGTCATCAACAAACACAATCTCATAGCTTAGGTTTTCCTTTTCCACGACACGGCGGATCCAACCTTCTAATTCTGGAAGTGACTCAGCTTCATTGAGTAACGGTATGACAATCGAGAGGTCCATGCTCTATATTTTTTGCAAAGATACACAAAAAAGGGTAAGCTACTTACATCGCACCGCTACAACCTCCTACCCTTGCTACCTTCCGGTCCTGGGGGAATTCAGAGGGAGCTGGTCGTATAAGACTTACCCGATGCAAAAGTACAATCTTTTCTTGGATTGACAAGAAAAAAACTGAAAAAATTACTCATGTCCGTAGCTTGAACCATCGAAGCAATGGGTGCATAGCTCGCATTTGGGTAATCCGATGGCTTTCACTACGCTATCCAAGGTGTTGAATTTCAGAGAGTCCACGCCAACATGTTTCCTTAGCATCTCCACCAGATTAGCGTATTCCCGGCTCGTCGGATCGCAGTATTTTTCGATGTTACGATTATCGTCACCTTCCATTTCTTCGATACAACGGCGTGTGATCAATTCCATCACGTTTTTGGAAGCGGAGAAGTTGAGGAAGGGACAGCCAAAGAGCAAAGGAGGGCAGCTGATACGCACATGCACTTCCTTGGCGCCATAGTCATAGAGCATCTTCACATTGTCGCGAAGTTGGGTGCCGCGCACAATACTGTCATCGCAGAAAGCCACCTTCTTCCCTTCCAGCAGAGCACGGTTGGGAATCAGTTTCATCTTGGCTACGTGTTCGCGTTGGCTTTGGTTGACTGGCATAAAGCTCCTCGACCAAGTGGGGGTATATTTCACCACACCTCGGAGGTACGGCACTTTACGCACGTTGGAATAACCCAAGGCCATGCCAATGCCTGAGTCTGGGATGGCTGACACATAGTCAATGTCGATATAGTCTTGTTTGCCCATCTCACGGCCTTCATTATACCGGGCTTCCTCCACATTAATACCTTCGTAGTCGGAGGCAGGGAAACCATAGTAGATCCAAAGAAAAGAACAGACCTGTTTCTTGGGACTGGGGCCAAGCAATTGTTGCACGCCGTCAAGAGTGACTTTGACGATTTCACCTGGAGCGACATTATAACAGGTTGCGTAATCCAGATTAATATAACTGTGACTCTCCGAAGCCAATACATAGCCTTCCTCTCCTTTCCCGATCACGATAGGTGTTCTTCCATAATAATCGCGTGCTGCGATAATACCATCTTCAGTGAGAATCAGCATCGAACAGGATCCCTTCACCTTATCAAAAACGTTACGGATGCCGTCGACGAAGTCTTCCCCTTGAGTAATCAATAGAGCCACCAGCTCTGTGGGGTTAGTGTATCCCATGCTTAGTTCGGCAAAGTGTTGCTTGTTGGCCAGACAGTGTTCTACAAGCTCGTCCAGATTATTGATCTTGGCCACAGTGCAAATGGCAAACTTGCCGAGATGCGAATTGACGATGATGGGCTGTGGGTCGGTGTCGCTGATGACCCCGATACCTAAGTTGCCCTTAAACTTATCCAGTTCATCGCTGAACTTCGTACGGAAGTAGGTATTCTCAATGTCGTGGATGGAACGGTGGAATCGTTCACCGTCGTGTGTGACCATGCCTGCTCGTTTGGTGCCCAAATGAGAATGATAATCAATACCATAGAACAGATCCTTGACGCAAGGATCCTTGGAAATAGTGCCGAAGAAGCCGCCCATATTTAAAGTGATTTTTGAAAGCGCAAAACTAATAAAATTTGTAATTTTGCAGCCAAAATTTTTGATATGTTTTTAAAACTTTACCCGAACAATCCTAACCCCCGTTATGTGAAGATGATTTTGGAGTGTCTGCATGATGGCGGTACTATCATCTTCCCCACTGACACCATCTACGGTGTTGGCGGAGA
The DNA here is from genome assembly GCA_946184615.1 of uncultured Bacteroidales bacterium. Classification (GTDB taxonomy): domain Bacteria; phylum Bacteroidota; class Bacteroidia; order Bacteroidales; family F082; genus Limimorpha. The sequence continues at coordinate 69 of CAMHFN010000035.1, read as the reverse complement.
CATTCACAATCCGAAAGCATTTGAGCGCATTTGTCAAATCAAAGGAATCAAGAAAGAGAAGGCCAACTT
>CAMHFN010000034.1 GCA_946184615.1 uncultured Bacteroidales bacterium | reverse complement strand
TGATGATAACGAAAAACTATGATGAGACGATAAAAGATTTACAGCAATTGAAGACGAAGTTCCCCGAAATGCTCAAGAAAAAATACTTGGATGCATTGATTGAAGATTTAAATCAACCAGTTATGGGATTCCCCATGCTCACAGGAGAGCTAAAAAAGTATGTCTATGGAGAAGATAATAATTAAAAATCAGCGTTTTTTTTTCACTACCTAACCAGCACAAAAACAACACAAAACACAGATAAATAACCATTAAATTATAAACCTAATTCGGTGAAGGTCAAAGAATTGAAAATACCTGAAAATCAGTGGTTTATCTTGGGTTCGAATCCCAACCGGATCACTAGCAAAAAAAATCAGCTCTTTGGGAGCTGATTTTTTTTATTCAAGGGTATCGCCAACCTCTCCGTCTCCCTCCTTGGCAGTCTTCTCAAGTTCCATCTTGCCGAATCGCAAGGTGACACCGGCAGAAATGTAACGGCTATTCACCATCTTGTTGGTATTGTCGCTGAGGTAGTACGGGTTGGTGTTGGTCGAACCAGAGCCGATGTTGGCGCCCCAGTTGAAGATGTCCTGCACGTTGACAAACACTGAGAGACGGCGTTTGAAGAAGTCGCTGCGGGCACCCAGGTTGAGATAATAACGTGCTTTTCGTTCGCTCATCAAGCCGATGGTGGGTGAATTGTAATTGGCAGACATCGTCAGCATATACTGGTCAAAGATCTTTGCCCAGGCATTCACGCGGACACTCCACGACCATTTGTAGTTCTCGTTGGTCTGAAGCACACCGTCGCGTTCATACTGCATCCGATAACCGTAGTTGTAGAGGTTGGCATAGAGACGCACGTTGAAGAAACCCGTCGGGCGGTAGGTCATGTTGAGCGAAGTACCGTAGCGCCACGACGTACCCATGTTGTAAGGCACCGAAAAACTCACAATGCGGTCGAGATACTCATCATATTCCGAGTCGGTGAGTGAGCTGATCTCATTGGTGCTCAAGCGGCCATAACCCTCGACGCCGATGTTGCCGAAACGATCGAAGAATTTCTGCCAACCTGCTTCCACGCTATGCGTGTACGAGTTCTTCAAGCCCTCGAGGTTACCCGTGGAATAGTTGTTCTCGCCATAGCGGCGGAACTTGCTGATCTGTTCCTCACTGGCGTGCGACATACGCATCGAGTAATTGAGTTTCCAGTTGTGCATGTCCTCGGTACGGTAAGTCAGGTGGACGGAAGGACGTACATTATAGAAATAAAGCGTACTGTCATCGGCAAAAGGCATGTCGCTCAAGTATTGGTACCATACCCGATCGACACCGCCACCTAGACCCGTGCTCAAGGTGAAGCCGCCCCAACGGTGGGTCCAGTTGACATCCGCATTGACACTGTTGTCCGCTCCATCAAAATGATAGGTGCGCAGGCTGTCTTGGACCGTGCGATCGAGGTCGTTGAAACGGTTATAGTCGTTGTTGTACGACTGATGGTCGGCACGCAGGCCGTAGCTGAGTTCACCATCCTCACTGTAAGGACGGTTGTAACGGGCATCCAGGTTAAGGCCCAAACCACGAATTTGGCTCAAAAGGAAACGGTGCTCGTCAAGGTCGGTGTAGACCTCGTAGTAGCGGTTGTACCATTGTTCGCTGCCGTTGTTGTTGAAACGGCTGTTCAAGCCGATGCGGAGGTTATGGCCCTTCTCATCAAACTTTTTGGTATAATCGACCCCCAGATGTCCGAAGATCGACTTCGATTCGGTGTTGCTGCGGGTGGTATCGGCATAAAGCATAGAATAAGCTGGCACGGAATCCAGATAATAATACGTCTGGTGCTGTGAACGCAACATGTCGTTGTGGCCCACATTGTAGAAGCCACCACCATCGACAGAGATTTCGCTGGTAGAGTCAATCTCATAGTTGATGTTCAAAAAGACATTTCCGCTAATACGGCGGTTGCCGTCGTTCTGGTGGGTGGTGTCAGCCCAAGTGATCTCATAGTCGTCCGGGGTATCCGCATCGCGGAGTTTCAAGGCCCATTCATCGGAAGTATTGATACGGTTGCTGTAACGGCCTGAGCCAAATAGGTTGATACTCAGTTTCTCCTTTTTATACATGTAGCTGACCCAAGGCGAAACAAAAGGTTGGGTGGATCCGTTCACGCCGAAGCTCACAAACTGGTTGCTCTTGATGTGCGCCGAAGTCACAATGTTGATCACCGCTTCCGCATCCGTGGCATATTTGGCCGAGGGGTTGGTGATGGTCTCGATACGAGCGATGGCATTGGCCGGCAAGGTTTGCAGATAGGTCTTCAGGTTTTCTTCGGTAAGTTTCGAAGGCTTGTCATTGACCCAAATTTCCACGCTTGAAACCCCACGCAAACTGACGTTGCCTTCCACATCGACTTCCACACCAGGCGCATTTTGCAAGGCGTCTTCGGTGGTACCCGTCTGGATTGAGGGGTCTTCGCTCACGTTATACACCAGCTTTTCACCGTCCATGGCATAGAGCGGTTTCTCAGCAGAAACGGTCACTTCGTTCAAGGCAATGACGCCTTGCTTGATGCGAAGCGTACCCAGATTGGTATTATTGGTGACCTTGAACGGTAAGACAAAGTTTTCATAGCCAATGGCCGAGACACGCAACAGGAAAGAGCCTTGGGGTACGTCGGCAATCTCGAACACCCCGTCCATGTTGCTGATGCCGCCCTTCACAAACTCATTGTCGACCGAGTCGAGCACCGCCACATTGACGAAAGGCAGGAATTCCTTGGTGTCGGCATCACGCAGGATGCCCGTCACAATAAAGGTATCCCCTTCTCTAACCCGTTTTTTCTTTTTCACCGTGGTGTTCGGTTCACTCTGGTTCCATTGTCTGTCACCACCGTAAGGAGGACGTCCCCCAGGGAATCTACCTCCTCCAGGACGGCCACCCGGGAAGCCTCCTCCTCCACCAGGAGGCTGTGCCATACATAAAACTGCTGACACCACCATGGCCAGCAAAAAAGAGACTCTTAAAAAGTTTGCTCGTTTCATTTAAAAAGTATTAATACCTTGCAAAGATAGCTTCTAATTGAAAAAATAGGCTCGCGTTTGTGATTGAAATAGTAAAAATGCTTGTTGAACTGCCCAAAAGCACCTCATTCTACCACCACAGCACGTGTCGAAGCCTCGCCCTTCAAGTTATACACTTTCAGCATGTAGATGCCTGAATGCAAAGCACTGACATCAATTTTCTGGGAGGTGGTTTCCGTCAGTTTTGCACCTATGAGACTATAAAGCTCGGCTTTCTGGAAGTCATCCGTACGAATCACGAGGGCGTCTTTCACCGGATTCGGATAGAAAGTGAAGTCGACTACATTGGTCTCTTCTTCAACACCCGTCACATCAATATAAACTGCTTGGAACCTCCATCCCGTATAAATCTCCATGTCAAAATTACCATCGTAAGCAATCTCAAACACGCCATCACTGTATTCCCAACCATCAGCCACCTTATGGTAGCACAGCCCTGACTCTGCATTACCATGGCTGTCATACTCATATTCATATTTCAAATAATCATTCCACGAACCACCGTCCCACTTCTTCATGGTCACCATATCATAACAACCGTTCGAGTTATAGTGATACGACGTTAAGTACTGCTTTTCCCAACTATTGTTATTCCATTCCTCATAAAGGATTTCATCTACTGAACTATCATCGTTAAGAGTGGATGTATGACGCTCCTCGTTTTGCCATGCACCACCTTGCATGTATTGGATCAGAAGCTCGACAACGCTTTCTGTCGTCGTATAAGTGTAGAGATACGATGTAGACCAATTACTACCCGTCCACGCCCATTCGAGAATGGTGCATGAACCATCCGTAAAATTATACACTTCTTTGGAGACATTAACCCAATCATCACCGTCCCATTCTTGATAAATCACCTCTGAAAGCATATCATCGGCGTATGAACGGGTTTCAAGCTCAACATTCTCATTATTAATAACATCCGTGGTAAGCACTTCCATCACATTGCCATCGTAATCATATTCATACGATTTCATTAAAGAGGTAGTCCACTCATTGCCGGCATCCTGTTCCTGGGTCTCAAGAGTGGTCAAATAATAATCCTCATCGTAAGAGTATACATAACGATACGTATCCGTACCAGAATCAACCGTTATGGTATATGGGCAATAGATCTCCACCCATTTTTCTCCACGTAGCTGAGACGATACGTTTTTCCACATCTGTTGTTGGTTGGCATGATGTTGGGCCATGGCAACACTTCCAAAAGCCAAAAGGACTGCTAATGTAAAGATAGTTTTTTTCATAGAACACTACAATTTAGAAATTTGAGTGCAAATTTACATCAAATTTTATATCTTTGCAAAACTAAAAATAACATTTCTACGATATGAAACAATTTCTGTTTACGATTACAATCCTTATGGTGTGTCTCTGCCCCGCCATCGCACAAAACACCCTCAACCATAAAGCTGACAACATCATTGGCGAGTATACCGGAAAACAAAACGAAGATAATTTCAAAGCCAAAATCACCAAGCTAAGCGACGGCACCTACCAAGGACAGGTGATCTGGTTGGAGAAAGACCGCGATGCCAATGGCAAAAAGCTCCTGGATGAAAAGAATCCTGACAAAAGCCTAAGGAACACGCCTTGTGATCAAATCATACTGTTCACAGGGTTGAAATACAATGCCAAAAAGCAATGCTGGAACGACACCAAGATTTACGACCCACAACGTGGCATAAGAGCAAACCTAACAGCCGAATTCACCAAAGAAGGCCAACTGAAGCTCAGAGGCAGTATCATGGGAATTGGTGAAAGCGTCTATTGGGACAAGAAAAAATAGCGTTATCGCTCTCTTCTATCAATGACCTCCTTTAAGAGATAGCGATCGCCGGTTGATTTCCTAACTGCATCGATAAACTGTTGGTCGTAACCAGGCGTGTCATACCCCCAACGGGCAAACTCACCGTTTTCCCCTACCTTACGCACAATTTGGTCGTTATAACGCACAATGAGATACTTTGCCAGTTGGTCCCAACGTTGCATCATTTTATCCGCATAGGCAATGCTTTTACGGTTAAGATAACTCCGTCGATCAGCGGGTGTCATGTCCTTGATGGCCAGTAAAACACTATCTTGGTCGGTAAAATAATAGTCTTCCAACTCATTCTGAGCGTTTCGAAGGTCTCCTATCATCATGGAATAGCGGGGATACACCATATTGGCCACCCAGTTGTTCATCCAGAAGGCCGACTTGTCGCTGAACTCGTTACGGGGATTGTTTTCAGGACGGAAACAGTCAGGTACTTGAGTGATGCAACAATAGAGCGGTACATACGCCACCATATTGGCATCGTCGCAATTGAACCAGGTAACCCCTCCCACGTCATTGGGCAGCCACGAGCGCATTTGGCAGGTCATGGTAAAACCCGATTGTTGCGTGGCGATAGGACGTTCACGGAAATAGGCAAGACTGTCGCTGTCCTTAAAGTGCATCGGCAGTGGACGGATAGGCATTCCCCAAGGGCCGGCAGTCATGTCGGCAGTCATGTCAAGCGGCGTACCTTCAAAATGGTCACGCATATCCTGTTGGAGGTCGCGTAACGAAAGCGGTTGATCGGGCTTAATCCATAAAGGCAGGTGGTCGCACACCTTGAAGTCGCCATTGAGGTAAGGAAGGTATTCGTCCATCGCTTCATGACTGTAATGATGACGGAAAAAGCTCCAGACACGGGCATCGGCATAACGTACATTCTCGAAGTCAATGGGACAATAGGCATCACGGAACGAAAAATCCACATCTTTGCCACTAAAGAAACCTTGTTCACGGGCAAACGCTATGACATCGTAAGCATACACGCAATCCACTTGGGGATTCTTGATTTTATTCAGATTCTTGCTGCTAATACTTTTCCCTGTTACCTCAAAGATCTCCCCTTCCCCTGTTCTCCGTTTACCGTTTTCTAAAGGGAAATTCCTAATCCTACTCAAGTTAGCGTGGGCGCATATACAGTCCTCGGGAACACGCAGTGCCACCCAAACAGCACCTTTGCGGTCAGGGCCTTTGCCAATGATTTCCATAATCCATGCCTCGTTGGGATCGCAAATGGTAAGCGTTTCCCCGCTACTGTTGTAGCCATATTCTTCGACTAACTCTACCATACATTTTATGGCTTCACGTGCGGTAGACGAGCGTTGTAAAGCCAAACGCATCAGCGAAAAATAGTCGAGCAATCCCTCCGGATTTACCAATTCCAACCTCCCATCAAAAGTGGTTTCCACAATTGAAACCTGTTTTTCGTTCATCAAACCCACTACGTTGTAGGTATATTCCACTTGTTTCACATATTGTCCTTCATGAGACGGTCCCCAGCCATGGATGGCGATTAGCTCGCCAGGCTCATGCCGTCCAGCAGGAGTATAGGATAACGAGCCAGAAAAGCCAAAGCCGTCGCAGTTATAGGTACACATCACGCTACCATCTGCAGAGGCTTTCTTTCCCACAATCAAGTTTGTACAAGCCGAGGCTGATTCCCATCCCAACATAACCAGCACAGCAATAATCCATAATCTTTTCATAATAATCAACAATTGTTTTGACATTTAAACTATTCCTTCGGTTCCACATGAACGGCCACATGGGTCTCCTCGCCATAATGCTGACGAAGCAAGTCCTCTACCTCCGATGCCTTGTCGTGAGCTTCTTTCAAACTGAGGTTGCCATCCATCAGAATATGAAGCTCGATGGCATAATGGTTACCGATGCGACGGGTACGCAAATCGTGCGGCTCCGTGACTCCGGGAACATCGGCCACTAATCCAAGAATCTCCTCCTCCACTTGATCGGGCAGCGACTGTTCCATCAGATCGCCAATGCCGTTTTTTAGCAAGTCGAACGCCACCTTCACGATGAAAGCTCCCACTACGACTGAGGCGATGGGATCAAGGATGGTCCAACGTTGGCCGAAAAAGATGGCTCCACCGATACCCACAGCTGTCCCAATGGACGACAAAGCATCGCTACGATGGTGCCAAGCATTGGCTTCCACAGCCTTTGAGTTCAGTTTCCTTGCCTTCACGATGGAATAGCGATAAACCGCCTCTTTCAACACGATGGACACTAGGGCTGCCCAGAACGCCAACAAGCCAGGAGCTTCCAGCACCTCACCGTTAGCCCATGCCGCTATCTTCATTGCTCCTTTGACAATGATACCAAGGGCTACCGCCATCAAAGCGATGCCGATCAGGGTCAAAGCCAATGTCTCGTATTTGCCATGGCCATAGTCGTGTGACTTGTCTTGAGGTTTGCTACTGATCTTCACAAAGACCAACACGATGATGTCCGTCACAAAATCTGAAAGTGAGTGCAGGGCATCGGCTATCATGGCGGAGCTGTGACCGATAATACCTGCCACAAATTTGAATATCAAGAGGATGACATTCACCAATCCTCCCACAAGGGTTACCTTATAAATCTCTTTTTCTCTTTTCATAGCACAATGCGCAAAATTATAAAAAAAATCCTATTTTTGCTTGGAATAAAAAACGAATGCCCTATGAGATTTTGTGTCATCGGCGGTGCTAATGCCGACATTGTAGCAACTACATTCAAACCCTTTGTACCCAACGACTCCAACCCTGGCACCATCCGGCTGGTTGCTGGCGGTGTGGGGCGCAATATTGCCCATAACCTTTCCTTGCTAGGCAACGAGGTCGTGTTTTTGAGCTTTTTTGGAGGTGACACCTTCGGATGGTTCACTGCCGACAGCTGCCGCAAGGCGAAAGTCGACATCAGTCTCAGCGATGCAGCCCCTGTGGGAACCCGTTCCTGTTTCCTCAGCATCAACAACTACGATGGAGAGTTGGTGGGTGGCGTTTCCGATATGGTCTCTTCCAACTGCATCACTCCCGAATGGATTGCCGAAAAACTCAAGCGTGTAGGGCCTGTCGATGCCTTTGTCGCCGACACCAACATTCCCATGGAAAGTCTGGCGTTTCTCATCGACCATGCCTATGCCCCACTCTATGTGGATGCCGTCTCTGGCGCCAAGGCTCCCAAAATTAACGAAGCCATGAAACTGTCATCGAAAAAACATATTCACACCCTCAAATGCAACAGGATGGAGAGCGACATCATCGGTGTTCTTGATGGCATCGACCGTCGTTTCATCAGCATGGGGCCTGATGGTCTAGATGTGGTTGAAGGCTCCCACACTACCCATTTCGCCGCACTTCCTTGCAAGGTAGTGAACACCAACGGCTCTGGAGATGCGTTGATGGCAGGTCTGGTACATGCAGGGCCACAAGCTTCCATCGAAACGGCTGCACAAGTGGGACTACGCTGTGCCAAAATTGCCGTGGAATGTCCCGATACCGTGAACAAACAATTAAAAACCCTCTATGAACAATTATCTTGACCTCTCTCCCGAAGTAGCCGCTGCCATGCAATCCGGCAAACCTGTCGTAGCTCTTGAATCCACCATCATTTCCCATGGAATGCCCTATCCACAAAATGTGGAGACCGCTTTTCGGGTAGAGCAAACAATCCGTGAAGGCGGGGCTGTGCCTGCCACTATCGCCGTTATCAAGGGACGACTGAAAGCTGGTCTCACCCCTGATGAAATCGATTATCTCGGGAAAAAAGGACCTGGGGTAACCAAAGCCTCACGTCGCGACCTGCCCGTGCTTGTGGCACGAGGACAAGACGGTGCCACCACGGTCGCCACCACCATGATCATAGCTGCATTGGCAGGTATCAAGGTGTTCGCCACTGGCGGTGTAGGTGGAGTGCATCGGGGAGCCGAAACCACCATGGACATCTCTGCCGACCTTGAAGAGTTGGCCCGCACCCCTGTCATGGTGATCTGTGCGGGCGCCAAATCCATCCTTGATCTTGGCCTTACCTTGGAATACCTCGAAACCAAAGGTGTTCCCGTCATCGGTTACGGCACGGAAGAACTCCCTGCTTTCTACACGCGCAAGAGCGGCTTCAAGGTGGATTATCGACTCGACACCCCTGAAGAACTAGCGGCAGCATTCCGTATCAAACAGGAAATGGGCCTCGGCGGAGGCATGCTCGTCACCAACCCCATTCCCGAGGAATACTCCATGGACGCCGACCGCATCAACGCAGCCATCGACCAAGCAATAAACGATGCCAAACGATTGGGAATCCACGGCAAGGAGACCACCCCCTATCTGCTAGCCCGTGTCAAAGACCTAACAGGTGGCGACAGCCTCGCCTCCAACATACAGCTGGTACTCAACAACGCCCGACTGGCAGCACAGACTGCAAAGTTCCTTTATTAAAGTGGGATTTCTTCCGTTTGCCACCTGTGCATAAAAAAAGCCGGCAACTCACGCTGCCGGCTTCACACAAACATACTAAAACTATTCTAAACTAATCATTTGCTTAAGGTAGGATATACGAATGTCCTAGTCTCCGTTGCGTTTGATTGGTAAATATAGCCTTCTCCAGGTTCAAAGAATTTCAAGGCACCTCTCCATTGGGTTCCATTAAATGCGGATGAACTGGAGTTGCTTTTGATTAAATCGCCAGAAACCGCAAAACCGGCAAAGGCATCGGAGATGCTCATGGCCTCACTTAACGGGAAAGCCAACCAGTTAGTACCAGGTTTTATGGAAACAGGATGCTTGGAAGGAAGGACAGGCTTACCTTCAAGTGAAATCTCACATGCAGAGCTGACATAGATCAAATACATCTGAGCCACATCGAACGTGCTCAAGGTGCCTCTCCACTCCGAACCATTATAGAGGGAAACACCATTTAATTGAGACCGAATTGAAATATTGGTGTTGGGCAAAGCATTGGTAAGAGCGGTTTGTAGATCATTGAGCGTGACATCCACGTTGAATGAGACCCAGTTCATGCCTTGGCCAAGCTCAATGGTTTGAGTGGTCTCCACATAAACCTCAACATTGTCGATATACCAGGTTCGGCTACTGGTACCGTTCCCTTCATATTTGAAAGCCACCAAAATGTCTTGACCGTCATAATCGGCCAACGACACAGTCACATTCGTTCTCGTAGTGGGCAGATGGTCTGCATCGGCTGTCCAAATGGTAGGAGTGTTTTCATTAAACGTGCCATCAAGTGTTGTTACTGCGATTGAGCTCTCGGTTGCATCACCCATAGTACCAAAAAGCTGGTCAAAACTAAGTATGGCATTGCCTTCAATATGCATCGGCGGAAGGATAAGGAACACCCAGCCATTGCTCATAGTGCCAGAATGGGCGGCTCCATGAGGTTCAGGCTGATCATTGACCATGGCATTGTTGAAGTTTACCCCCCAACCGTTATAAGAAGGTTGAATGGTCCAACATGCAGGCGGGAAAGAATACGTGTCGTCATCAAAGTTTTCCAGTATGAAGTTTTCCGTATCTATCGGCCAGATGCCACAATCGGTGGTAAAACTAACGTCTACCCAATCGCTTTGTTCTTCGGGACCACATTGGGTCTGTACTCTGGCTTCGTATACCGTGGCACGTTTCAGTCCTGTCAAAGTATAAGAGGATACATTGACAGGGATCGACTCACTCCATTCACTTTCTGAGGCTTTTTTGTATTGCACATTCCATGTCACTCTTTCGGTTGCAACAGCCCATGTCAAAGTGGCCTGCTCATCACTTTCCACCGTAGCTTCCAAATTTTGGGGAACTCGGCACCCAGCAGTTACATCAACTGTAACATCATCTACAAAGATATAACCCGTGCTACCAGAGTTATATCGAATAGCAATGTTACGTCCTTCCCCTAGATAATAATCAAAGAACACAGTGTATTCTTGGAAGTTCTCGTCTTTTACCGTTACTGTTGCGACTTCAACAAAAGAATTCAAATCATCAGGGTTTGACATCACACCAATAGTCAGGTCTTTGTTGGTCTGATAGGACTCAAGTCTTGCCCAGAAACTGATTTGAAGATCATTCATCTCGTATTGCTCATCCACTTCTGGTAGGATGGCAGCTTCGTCAGAAGATGCGTATGGCTTGTAGAAGTGCAAGCTCTTTCCTGAAGTAGCGCTTTCTCCATTGCCACCATGGGCATAAGGTTGGGAATAAGAAGCCGATCTAACCGATGGATAATAGCTATAACTACCTTGATATCCACCGCGATATTCCTTTCGTGTCCAACATTTTGGCATAGGATAGCTCGACGATTGTGAAGTCTCCAAGGCACCTTCAAAATCACAGGTGTAAGGCAAAGTCAAAGCGGCACAATCTGTAGTAACGGAAAGGTCGGAGTTTTGATTGTAGGAACTATAGCCCCACTTACTTTGGTCTTCCTCGCTGCAATAGGCACGAACATTTACACTATAGGTCGTAACAGGGCTAAGATCGGTTAGGGTATAGCTGGTAGTGGTTTGGTCTACAAGATGAATATAAGTATACTCATCGGAACCCGTTTTGTAACGGATATCCCATGCATCTTGATCTTCTGCTCCGGCCGTCCATGAAAGAGTAATGGTAGTTGCTGTTGCCGAGGCCGACAAGCCCGAAGGGGCGACACAAGTGGCCGTGGTAGTGAAACTCACTTGGTTGCTCCACTGGCTATAACCGTCCTCTTCGCCACAATTGGCCCGGACTTTGATTCGATACGTAGTCTCAGGGGCTAAATCCTGTAAAGTATAGGTGTTCACGTTTTCCAAATCGACTTGGACGACACCCTCCTCACCAGGATTAAAATTCGTATTGGTAGAATAAATCAATTCGTAATGATCAGCAGTTCCCGTCCAACTAACCGTACCAGTATGAGCCGTGTTCGAGTTGGTTACATAGCTCAAGGTAGGCTTTTCGCAAGTGGCCGTAGTGGTGAAATTCACGGGGTCACTCCAAGAACTCGCCTCGGTCCCAAGCACCGATTTCACGCGAGCATAGTATTGGGTTTCAGCCATGAGGCCTGTCAACTCTATAGTAGCTTCGTCACTGACCTCTACTTCTGTGAAATTCTCAGTGAAGCTGCTATTTGTGGCATATTGCAGCACCCAATGGGTGGATGTGCCGTTTTCTGTCCATGAAAGTGTGGCCGCGCGACCTCCGATGTTGCTTGCTGTAAGGTTTGTTGGTCTCGGACAAGTCATATAGCTGATACTGATGTTATCGATGGCCGCAGGAGGTTGAGCCCCTCCGCTATAATCATTCCTCCATAAAAACACCATGGTGTAAACACCTGAAACAGTGGCTTCTGCTATACGAGTTTGCCAACTATTAGTCAAGTTCAGTTTTCCTCCATCAAGCGAAATCCAGGTATTGGGGAGAGCCGTTGCCGAAACTCCTGAAGGCAGACTTGTACCGGCACTGAACTCTTGATCTCCTGGAACCAAGGCTACCCGAAGAAAGTCGTATGTACTTTCGCCATTTGCCAACCAATCAAAAACGAAAGTATAGGTCCCTTGAGTAAAATAGAACAGTTTGGAAGCATAAATCACAGTATTGCCATCGGCATAAGCATGGGTCGTCCCACCGTCGTTTGACACATACATGGCCTTATCACCTCCATGGTTTGTGGCGTTGCCCCAACACCACTGATTGGTCAAAGTTCCGTTGGAAAGCCCCCAGTCGTTACTCGTCTCAAAATCCTGTTCGTAAGGAGTTTCCGCATTCACAGTCAAGGCCTCTCGGGTGGTAGTGAACGTCTTACTAGCCCAAGTACTCTTGTCATCGTCATCACAAATCGTACGAACATACGCATAATAGGTAGTTTGAGCAGTTAGGCCACTCAACTCTAAGGAGCTAGTGGTAACCTGGAATGTGGGCGTGGAGGTTTCATCCGGGACATCTGTAGCCGTTTGAGTCAAATAAACATCCCAAAGGCTTTGACCCTCTGCACCAGCCTGCCAAGTCAAAGTGGCTGAATGAGCTGTGATGTCGGTAACTGCAAAGCTTTTCGGCTTGGCGCAAGAAACCGCAACGGATTCGATATTCAATTTGATTTGGTTCTTGTAAGTTACTGTTCCTGAGGCGTTCCCGGGATTGGATAAATCATAATTGCCGCTATCTCTTGAGGCATATAGCGACAAAACACCTTGATCGCCACCCGAGGGAGTGAACACACGGCATGCCATCCCCGACGAATAGCTACCCGTTTTATCATTCATAACCACAGCTAGATTATCTCCTTCATATTGGAATGGAGTGGATAAAGTAATGGTGGTCCATTCGCCTGCCAACATCTTCACACTACCACTAAAAACCAAGTCGTCAGAGGTTACTGGAATCCAATCAGAAGCCCCAGAAAAGTTGTTTTTGGTTGTGTTGACAAAATAGATGTCATACGTACGCCCCTTCTCTGCACCACCGTTAAAGAAAGCAATACTGCTGATTTCACCTGCATTGCCAATTTCATCGGCCTTGTACAGCTGTTGGGTTAAAGAATACTTGTAATAGGAATGGCTTGGGAGCCAAGCATCCGTGGTCGTTCCAGAGCCAATTACAACCTCTTCAGCCCTCATGGGAACCGAAAGAGAGGCCATCATTCCTATCAGAAGGAACAATCGTGTAAAAAATTTGAAACACATAATAAAAAAGTTTTAAAGGTTTGACAATCAATAATTTACCTCAAAACTTCTTGGAAAAATGTTGGATAGCATTAAAAAGCAATAGGCACCCATGACCTGGATAGCACTTTGTTTTATAATAACCCAGCCTCAATTCCCGGAAGCCTTGTTTCACGACTTGAGGCAGGTCTTCTGACTGAGGCCTCGCATTGTCGCCTTCCCATCCAACTGGCGTCAGACAGTGGCACAGTGACAAGCAATTGGCCATCACAGCAGCGGGAACTGTTCGGGATTCACACCCGATTCCCTATTGAGTCCGTGAAGGACACCACAAATCGGTGCAAAGGTAACGCTTTTTCTTTTCAGTCCAAAAAAGTCATATTGTTTTTTTACTTTTGCAGCCATGATGAAAAGGTTATTCTTGTATTTGTTTTTACTTGGTTGCTCGCTTTCGGGTATTGCACAAACACTTTGGAGTGAAGATTTCGACGATCGATATACGCTGAAACAAGTATTCGTATTAAGTCGGCACAACATCCGATCGCCACTCTCCGGGAGAGCATCCGCGTTGCAACGCATCACACCCCACGAATGGTATCATTGGTCATCGGCACCCAGTGAGCTTTCATTACGCGGTGGTGCACTAGAAACCATAATGGGCCTGTATTTCCGCAAATGGCTTGTCAGCAAGGGCCTGATAAAAGAAAACGAACTCCCCATTGAAGGCACCATGCGTTTCTATGCCAACTCCTTGCAGCGCACCATCGCCACAGCACAATATTTTTCTTCAGGGATGCTACCCGTGGCCAACATCCGCATCGAGCACCATTTGGCAGTTGGCAAGATGGATTCCGTGTTTGCCCCACAGATCACCGATGACAGCGAAGCTTTTAAAGCCCTTGCCCTAAAACAAATCATTGCTATGGGTGGCGAAAAAGGGTTGGTCGGCATTGGAGAGAAGATGTCGGACAACTACAAAATACTGGAAAAGGTACTTGACCTAGACAAGAGCAAGGCTTGTCTTGAAGGCGACACCTGCCATTTCCGCACCGATGACGCGCATGTGTATCTCGTCAAATACCGTGAGCCAGGCATGGGCGGGTCCTTACGTCTAGCCTGCCAAGCGGCTGATGCCCTTGTCCTTCAATACTACGAGGAGCCCGATCCTGTAAAGGCCGCCTTCGGCGATTCGTTGTGTTGGGAAGACTGGGAACATCTCTCGGCCATCAAGGATTGGTACAGTGACGTGCTATTCACAGCTCCAGCAGTGGCACGTCAGGTAGCCTCCCCCCTTTTAAGGACCCTGCTCGACGAATTGAAGACTGAAGGCCGACGATTCACCTTCCTCTGTGGCCATGATTCCAACATCGCCAGTGTATTGGCCGCTTTGGATGCAGAAGACTACAGCCTACCCAATACCATTGAAAAGAAGACCCCCATTGGCTGCAAATTGGTCATAGAAAGATGGGAAGACGACAAAGGCCTGTCTTTTGCATCACTCCATCTTGTTTACCAAAGCACGGAACAACTGCGTAACATGGCCTTGTTGGATTTGGATAATCCACCCATGGTGTTTCCCATCCAACTCAAAGGCCTGAACGCCAATACCGATGGACTCTATCTTTACAAGGATGTTTTGGATAAAATTGAATCGGCCACGTTATTTTTCAAAGATCCTTTGCAACTAAATAACTAAAGATAAACCCAAAGAATGGTCTCTTCCGAGTCACACGGAACCCCAAAAAGCAGCAACGAGACAACCTATGCCGAATTCAACGCTTTGATTCTTCGGCATAAGGCAATGATTTGGCATATCTGTTCCGATTATAAACTTGGAAACGCATGGAACACCGAAGATTGCGTTCAAGAGGTCATCATCAACCTATGGCGAAGTTATAAAAGCTTCGAAGGACGTAGTTCAGAGAAGACTTGGGTATGGCGTGTGGCCACCAACACCATGTTGATGCTACGTCGCAAAGATGTTAGAAGTCCTCAAACGGAATCCATCGAAACGGGTAATGTGGATAAGAAGGATGACGGACCTGGCAACGACAACTACCAGCAACTGCGACAATTGATCGAAGCATTGCCTGAAGAAAGCGGAGTCGTCATCCGTGCCTTCCTTGACGGCTTTTCTTACAAAGAAATTGCTGAAATGACCCATAGTTCGGTGGGTGCTATAGCCATGCGCATCACCCGACTTAAGCGGAAACTAAGAACACTTTACGAAAGAGAAAACCATCTATGACCATGAAGAAAAACAGAAAAACGATGAACTCGAGTACCCCATGCGACGGCTTTACAACGCAATGGCAATGCCGCCAACGGTGGAAGGAACAGGTCGAAAAATCCTTGCCTGACGACGAGACCTTTGTGCACTGGATAGAAAAGGCACAACTCGCCCCTGTCTCTTCAGAAATACGAACCCATCCCCTCCCCTTTCATCGCAGCAAGCATTGGATTCCTTATGCGGCGGCCGCCAGCATCGTTTTCGGTGTGGCCATCATCGGACTGTCCCGCCGTAATCAACCCGCTGACAGATTTCCCATGGCCAAAGAAGTGATGGTGGAAAGCCAAACCATTCACTTCCTATGCAACAACGGATGCTCAGCGCAAGACATCATGCTTTTGGCCAACAAAGTCATTAAATAAAAACAACACAAAGATGATGAAAAGCCTCATTCCATTTCTCGCCGTGCTCCTTGCCATGGGACTGTCAGCCTGCAAGGATAAGTCTGCAGTCCCCGAGACAACCTATGAAAATGCCGCGATGGAATTGTACTACAAATACGCCGACAGTTCCAACCTCACCGTGGCTTATTTGGGCGACCTATCCATCAACGGCAATTGCATCGATGCCTTGATGCTACAAGCCGACAATGAAACGGATTGGGAAACATTGAAACGGGATTTCGGCTTTATCCCTTGCTCCCCAACTACCTTGCAATATCCGGACGAGGATAACCCTTATATGGTGGGTGTCGGCATCGAAACCGATTTCGGAGACGATGCCTTCTTTGACACTTTGACCGACATCAGTCAACTATCCAATGAAGACTTGGAACGATTCGCACTTGTCGTTGCCGAAAAAATGCGTGAAGTCATGAACAGTTTCCAAACTCCCGATTCATTGCTGCCTAGTACGGCTATCGTCATCGGCCAAGGTGAAATAGAACATGGAACCACCGACAGCACCTACGATGATTACCTCATGACCGTCGCTCGCACCGTTGTCATCGGGTTGATCAACGAGAAAATCCATTCAAATACCACTCCCGAACTTGGTTTGCAGCAGCAGAAAGACCATAATGAGCGTATGATGGACAAGGCCCAAACTCACGGTCACATCGGCTATATCACCGCTGCCGACAATGAAGAGCGCGCCTTGTGGTTGTTCTTCTATGACGACCAAGAGGAGTGCAACACCATCATCACCCACATTAGTGAAGATATTATCATAAAAAAATAGCTTTAATACTTTTTCAAATGAAAAAACTATCCATTCTCATTGCATTCCTGCTCTTTGGAGCAGGTATTCATGCCCAACAAACCACCCTTACCGAAGCGGTCGACTTCACCGTCACCGACTGCCACGGACAGACCTATAATCTCTTTGAGATTCTTGACCGAGGTCAAGCCGTCTTCATCGACTTCTTCTTCTACTCATGCGGACAATGCCAGCAGATCTCGCCTTACATCACGGGTTCTTATACCCTGATGGGCTGCAACATGCACGATGTGTTCTACATCGAAATCTCATACATCGATAGTGATGCTGTCTGCCAACAATGGGCGAACCAATACGGTGTTGAATTCCCCACGGTAGGAAGAGACGGTGGCGGCAACGAAGTCTTCGACCTATATGGTATCACGGCCTGTCCCACCCTCGTCCTCATTATGCCCGACCGCAGCATCCCTATCCAAGGGCTGCTGGATCTCTATCCTTTCTCGGCGCAAGATGTCGTTAGCGCCATGCAACGAAACGGCTTGCAGCCTCACGACTGCACGGGCACGTTGACTGTCAACCCGCAAACTTTGCATATCTATAACGATGGTGAGACCTACCTGCCTGGTCAGCTGACCATTTCCAACAAGACCGCTGATGACGTGACTGTCAACGCATTCACCGCCGACCCTATCTTTGCGATACACTGCCTGTATGAGGGACAAGATGTCACCGAAGGCATGACGGTTGCGGCAGGACAAACTGCCCCCGTGGAGGTCTATGTCGACGTGCCTGTTAAGGATTCTTTCGAGGGAAAACTGTATGTCAGCACCTCGATGGGTAACTTTGAAGTCAACATCATCTATGAATCAACTGTAGGCCTTCCTGAATGCAATGCGCCACTGGCAATGTTCCCCAATCCTGCCAATGATTGCGTAACCCTCCAAGGCGAAAACCTTGGCGAAGTAAGCATTTACAACACATTGGGACAAAAAGTTGATTCGTTCTTCACAAACGAATCACAACTGGTCATCCCGACCGGCAAATTTCAAGAAGGCATCTACTTCATCAAGACAAGCAAAGGAATGACGCAACGTCTGGTGATAGTGCACAAATAAGTTTTGTAGTTTATAGTTTATATTGAACAAATCCGCCATTCGAGCAAAAGCTTGAATGGCGGATTGTTTTGTATCTAAGCTGTACAATTATTACTCCTTCCCCATCAGCATCACGCGCTCCTCTTTCTTGAAACCGAATCTTTCATAGAAATCGGGCAACACGCCCTCGCGGGCGGTAATCAGATGGAAGCCTACAATACCCTGTGCCTTGAGATCGGTGAGGCATTGCTCCAGCAATTGACTGGCGATGCCTTGGCGTTGGTATTGGGGCGCAACGGCGAGGTCGTTGATCTCGAAAGTGCGACCATAATGGAACAGCATGGAAGTGCCCAAAATGAAGCCAGCCACTTCTCCTTCTATAATGCTCTCCAAACCATAATGCTGTTGGCTTTCCAGTAGTTCGCAGACATGGATGGTGGCGTCTTCCACCGACCAGTTGTCATTCCACGGCTCGCCCGAAAACGCCGCCGCATAGATGGCACCATATTGGTTCAAATGCTCGATGGTGATGGGGCTGATGATGAGGTTTTGCATATGGGATATTTTCGGCAAAGATACTGGTTTATTGCAAATATTCGTACCTTTCTCTTCATCTCTGTTTCCTTCGAAACTCCATCATGGATTGTCCCGTAGCGTTGCGGAAGAAACGGCAGAGGTAGGAAACATTGTCGTAGTTCATGCGGGCGGCGATCTCCTCTACGGTGAGGTCGGTCTCGGCAAGGTAACGTTTGAGTTCATAGATGACCGTGTCGTTGATGAGGGCTTTGGTGGAGGTCTTCATCAGGCGGTGGCAGACCTTGTTCAGATAGTCGGGACTGAGGCACAGCTCGGAAGCATAGAACTTCACGCTGCGTTCATGGTGGATATGCTGGTCCAAAAGCGCGTTGAGGCGGTCGGGGATGCTCCAAACGGCCGATTTCTCATCGTGAACCTCGGGCGGAAAAAGCTGGGCAATCCGTTGCTCAATGGCGATGAAGAGGTTGTGCAGTTCGCTGTAAACCATCTGTTGGCAGATTTCACTGTCGAAGGTTCGAACGATCCATTCCATCCGTCCAAACCATTCTTCTGCAAGCCGTTGTGCCGGCTTCTCGATGGTGAAAGCAGGATGCCGATAAAGGAAATCCCAAAACACAGGTGAGTTGAAGTTGACGGTGAAATCGGCAATGGCGGGGTCGCTCATCTCGACGAAACGACAAGAAAAACGCGACGAAGTGCGTTCGATAGTGAATCGCGAAAAAGCGAAAAGCGGCACCAAAGTCCCGCGACGTATGGCCACGGGCCGAAAATGCGAGCTACCGATAGCGCAACCCTCCGTGCACAACAAAAGCGTACAACCGCTGGCAGGAACCACCATATGGAGCAATCCGCTGAAATCGGTCGTGCCGCAAACTGTCGGCGAAGCGTTATTTGGACTGAAAAATGACATATCGAATGCGAAAATAGGTGTTTTTTACCAAATACAACCCATTTAGACTGAAAAGTGACATTTTAAGGCTGATTTGTGAAAAGGAGCAACTTTTTGCAATCTTTGTGGTGGATTCTGCAATCATTTCATTCCAGCATCGCCTCAATCGGCACGGTGCTGTCCATCAGGCCGATGCGGGTGTCGGAGGCATGGCGGTTTACGCCGGTGTATTCCAATGAGGCA
>CAMHFN010000033.1 GCA_946184615.1 uncultured Bacteroidales bacterium | reverse complement strand
CAAGGCCGCTTGTACGATGCCAAAGTTGGCCGCCGTCTTCAACGGTGATGCTGCCGCCGTCGAGGGTAACATCCCATGCGTATGCAGTATAACCTGCAGGAATGACGGCATCGGCGCGGATAATGACATCGCTGCCTTCTTCGGGCACTTCGCCGTTACTCCAGTTGCTGCCATCATTCCAAAAGCCGTCGGTGAGGAAGATATTCGAAAGGACTGGTTCGAAGTTGAAGTTGTCGAGGTAAAGAAGATACTCGTCGTAAGAAGTGAGTTTGACAGCGACATATTTGGTTCCTTTGGGGAAGATCTCTTCATAAAGAGTCCATGTGTTGGGGGCATCGGCGGTCACCTCGTCGCCCCAAACGAAGGCATTGGGCGATTTTGTGGTTGTGGAGTAACCCACTTGGAAAGTCTCGGGGTTCGAATGGTTCTTGTAATAGAACGACACGTTCATGCCTGTGGTTCCATCAAACTTGGGTGAAATGAGGTATTGGGGCGGATTGGTGGTCCACCAGAACTGGAAAGAATAGTCGCCTTCGTAGGCATCCCTATTGCCGATGTCTGACAAGGTTTGGCAATCCATCCTGGCCCAGCAGTCGAATTCATCGGGGTCTTCAAAGCCGTATGCGTAGGGCAAACTCTTGGGGTCACAAGCGGGAGTGAAGCCGAAAGTGGTCTTGGGGATGAAATCGCGCTGGGTGGCGGGGATGGTTCCCGTACTGCTGCCATTTGAGCCAGAAATGGATGCCCCATTCACTGTTTGGCCATAGAAATAAATGTTTTTATAACCCACGTCATCGGTGTTCTCTATGCCCACTAAGAGATTACCGCCTTGGTAGGTGTAGGGCGTGCTGAAGTTGATGGTCATTTTTCCACCATTATCTGTGCTCACGATGTCGAAATAGCCACTATAGACGATGGTGGCGGACGACTTGGGTTCGTAGGCACTAATCGAGGTGTAGTTTACCTCCATAAGATAGACATCCGCAGAACTTTCCGTGGTGTAGGGTACATTGCTACTGGTGGTATAGAACGTCAGGCTGGTGATAGATGAGCCTGCCATTTCCGCCAAATCGTTGGCGGGGATGACGAACTGGCTCTTGGTGAAGTCGTCGAAATAAAAGATGTAGGCGGGGACTGTGTTTTTGGAAACCGTGCCGTCATACACGGTGAGGGTTTCCATGCAGTGCATGTTAGTGAAGTCGCTCCAGCCGGAGGCCGATTGATAGTCCCCCAATGAGGCGCATGGCACCGTCACCGGAATGTCCGTTGGCACATTAAAGAACACGTTTGTACCCATGGTAGGCACCGACTCGGGATATACCATTATGGAAGTCAGGCTGGTGCAGTTCTTGAAAGCCTCATTACCTATTGAGGACACGGAACTGCCGATGGTCAGCGAGCCGGTGAATGAAGAGCAATAACTGAAAGCACTGTTGCCTATCGTGGTCACGGAATTGGGGATAGTCAGCGAACCCACGAAATGGTTGCATGACCCAAAGGCATAGTTGCCTATCGTAACCAAGGTGTTCGGGAGGGTCAATGTGCCTATGAAGCCGCTGCCATTATAGAAAGCGTAGTTGGCTACATCGGTCACGGTGTAGGTGATGTCGTTATAGGTCACGGTGCTGGGGATGGAAAGCGAGCCCGAGGAAGTAGCACCCGACTTGAGTTTCACCGTCACGGTCGCCCCATCGGCATTGACGGTGTAATTGAGGATCCCCTCATTGAAGGATTGCGCAACCAGATTCGTCACTCCAGCGGTGCATAGGAGAAGGAAGAGAAGAAGTTTTTTCATCGCATTAGGATTTAGAGGTATTAGTAGTTCCCTTAAGTAGGGTAGTATTATTAAAGGTAAAAACTTGGTTTTCATGGCGATAAGGTTTTGGTGAATAATCTTGTGTATTCTATTTTTGAAGTTTTGTGAGTTTCAAGACTTCAAAAATAGGGATAAAAACGGGAAATAGCAAATGAAAACCTTACTTTAGTCAAAAAAACATGCCGCCGAGACCTTGAAGGAGGCTCGGCGGCATGGAGCTTATTAGAATGGCTTATTGTCTTGGAATTTATTTGGCGCTGGTGGGGAAGACCAAAGTTCTATTGTTTGTTGTGGCCGATTTGAACATGTAGCCCTGTCCAGGCTCAAGGGTGGAAAGGGATCCTCTCCAACGGTTGGTATAAGTGGATATGCCATTGTTCTGCGACCGGATCACATCGCCGTTGGCGACATTGAAATTGGCGAAGGCGTCGGCTGGGCTCATGGCAGTGGAGAGCGGGAAGGTAATCCAATTGTTTCCATTCTTGATGGTGATGGGAAGCCCGGCGGGATCGATGGACAGGCCTTCGAGGGCGATCTCACAGGCGGTAGTGACCGTGATCATGTACATCTGGGTCAGGTCAATCGAGCTGAGGGAGCCTCTCCAGCGGGTGCCGTTGTAGGTGGAGTAGCCGTTGTTTTGCGACCTGATGTTGATGGAGGTGGAACCTGGCAGTGCGTCAACGAGAGCGGCCTTGAGGTCGTCGAGGGTGGTTTCCACGTTGAACGAGACCCAGTTGGTGCCTGTTGACAGAGGTAATGTCTGGGTGATCGTAGTGAGTTCAAGGGTAGTGAAAGATACGATGTCGGTTTCAAGGCTCATACCATCGTCACCGCAATTGCCTTGTACCTTGGCTTCATAGGTGGTTTCAGGAGCGAGGCCGAGGAGTTGGACCGAAGGTTCGTCAGAAACAATGGTCTGCCATGCACCAGCGGGAACAGGAACGCCAATACCCACATTGTCGATGTGCAAGTCGTTATCGCCATTATTAGATACTGTTGACTCGGCGTAGAATGCGATTTTTACATTTTGTCCCACGTAGGCCGCGAGGTTGATGCTGACATTCTCGCCCGTGGTGGCGATGGTGTTAAAAACGTAATCCGACCCCGTGTTGTTCCATTCGCGCAGGATGGTCCAATGGTCGTTGGCATAAATCAAAATGACAAATCGGTCGTCGTCTTGTGCAGTGGGGTTCTCGATGGGAGTGGCATAATTATAATCCGTCAAAGCAAGGTCAAAGACCAAATTGTAGTTGTTGTTGATGGTGACTTCGGGGGTCACGAGCCAATGCTTGCAGTTTGTTCCATAGATGTTGACCTTCATGTGATAGGCACCCAAGGCAGTCGCGGATGTTGACCAACCATTAGTAACCAGGCCCAAAGTGGTAGTGCCTGCTAATACTTCCTCCAATAATCCACCACATTTCATCCAACCTGTTGGGATGGCATTTGTGCTGAATGGCTCGAAGAAACCTGTCGTTTGGGCGGCTGTTCTATACATCACGTTGTATCCTTCATTGGCACCGGACCAGTTCAGTGTGGCACTGTTGCCTGTAATGTCAGTGACTGTAAGTCCAGATGGATTGGGGCAGGGTTCGGCGGTGCCGAAACTGATGGTGTTGCTGTAGAGGCTTTGGCTTCCATCGCCGCAATCGGCCTTTACGCGCACATAGTAGAGGGCCGAAGGAAAAAGGTCGTGGAAGGTATAAGTAGGTTCATTTTGTGCGGTATTAAGTATGGCATAGCCGAAATCGGAGTTGTTGGAATATTCAACAATCCAACTGGTGGCATCGCCGTTTTCGGACCAAGTGATGGTGGCACCATGGGCAGTGACGCTGTTGTCGGTCAAGGCGAGTCTTGTGGGTTTTGGACAAGAGGCATCTTCAATAACAATGTCGTCAATGTATACATAACGAGTGTTTGAGCTTGGATTGGCAGCTTCCATCATGAGGGCGATATGGCTGGCGGTTGCATCAGCAGGTACAACACAAACGATTTCTTGGTAGTCAGTGGTCAGCGCTTCGGTGGCCATTACGGTGAAGGTGCTGGCATCGGTTGGGTCGGTTATCGTGCCGATTTTAATGGAAACAAGATTGCTGTTGCCTTTGGCGTAGAACGAGATTTGCTTGCCTGCCAAATCCTCCATTTCAGGTAGGATGGCGTATTGGTCTTGTGGATCGTAATCGTAGGTTGAATTATAAGTGGAATAGAAATACAGGCAATTTGGATTGGAGTGTGAACCGTAATTGTATAGTCTTGGATATTCTGAATAGCTACTATAACTGGAGGTGTTGATTCTGTTCCAGCAAACGGGCATGACGCCAATTCCAGCAGTGAAACCCTCGAAATTCTCTGTATAAGGATAGGAGGAGAGGGGTGAACATTCCGTGTAGAACGAAAACACCGGGCACCATGAACCGAAGTCGCTGTCGCCACAGCAGGTACGAACCTTTACATAATACATGGTAGCAGCCTCTAAACCAGTCATGTCGTAAGTGGCCTCGTTGACAATTACTTCTGTCGCGTCTTCAAGACTACTGTTGGAACTATAGGCAATTTGCCATTGTCTGGCTTCTCCTGCATTCCAAGAAAGAGTCGCAGTTTGAGCGGTAATATTGTTTGCAGTCAGGCCATCTACCTCGTATTCGCAAGTTACGGGAGCAATACTTACATTGTCAATGGCCGCGGGAGGTTGATTGCCCACGCTGTTGTCGTTGCGCCAAGCCAATACCAAATAATAGTTACCGGCCTCAACTTCGACAGAAACGGTTTTGTTTTGCCACCCGGTAACTGCGCTCAGCTGGCTCCCATCATCCAAAGCGATCCAGTCAGCGGGAAGGTTGGTTGAGCCAAAGCCTGAAAGAATACTAGTGCTAGCAGCCAATGATACCGAAGCAGGTACCAAGGCGACCCTCAAATAGTCATAGTTTTTTTCGCCGTTGCAATTCCAATTGTAGGTGAATTCGTATTTGCCCGTATTAAAGCTAAGAAGCTTAGTGGCATATACCATGGATTGAGAGCTAACGTTGTATGTGTTGGAGGTACCCCCATCGTTCGTAATGTAAATGGCATGTGTGCCGCTGTGGTTGGTTGCGACACCCCAAGCCCAAGCGTTTCCTGTTTCATTATTTTTGAGTTCCCAACCGCAGGTGGAGCCTTCAAAGTCATCGTTCCATCCATTGCCTACTGCCGTGGCTACAGCTGTGGTGTTGAAACTCACGGTTCTCCAATCGCTGGTAGCTCCTCCCTCGCACACGCTTTGTATTCTGGCTTGGTAGGCTGTCAATGGGGAAAGGCTGCTCAATGTGGTTGAAGTAGCGGTGCTATTCGTTAAGATGGTGTTCCAGGAACCATTTTTGAATAGTTGAACGTTATAGGTGCCACTGCCGCCAGTCCAGTTCAAGGTAGCTCCCGAAGAGGTAATGTTGGATACTTCAAGTGTGGGTCTAATGCAGACCGTTCCGCCCGCTGGAGTGATTTCGAGCTGTATTTGGTTTTTCACATTCATCATGGTGCCGCTTACATTAGGTGCTGTGATGTCATAAGCTGCTCCATCAGTATAAGCACGTATGGATTGATTTTCGGCACCAAACACCAGGCAGGCCATGTGAGGTGAAGCAGAATAGCTCCCCGTGACATCAGCCACGCCAACGAGTAGGTTGGAGTCGCCGCTATAGGTGAAAGGTGTGTTGAGTTCAATTGTGGTCCACACGTCTACAGCAAAGGTGAGTTCACCGCTGAAGACCAAGTCGTCTTCACTCATGGCAACCCAATCGGTGTTATTGGTAAAGGCCTCTTTGTCGGTCATGAGCATGTAAACATGATAAAGGCGCGTTTTTTCAGTCCCAGTGTTCTTAAAGGCGATGGAAGTGATGGTTCCTGCCATCCCAATTTCGTCGGCAGTGTAGATTTGCTGGGAAAGTGAGTAATTGTAATAGTTGTAACCAGGAAGGTACTGGTTGTTGACCGTGCCTCCATCACCGATTTCGATAGTTTCGGCTTTTGCCGGAACGATACAAGCGAGACAGAGCATCATCAAAATGAGTAAAGATCTGTTTTTCATGATAGATGGATTATTGATAGTTATTAAAAAAAACAGTGATTATTTTTATTCTGCAATGGGGAAGGTAAGTGTCTTGTCCTCCGTTGAGGTAGATTTGTATATGTACCCTTGTCCAGGTTCGAGTGAGTTGAGGGAACCTCTCCATTGGGTGCCATTGTACGTAGCCATTCCGTTGTTTTGCGATCTGATGAAGTCCCCATCGGTGGCGAATCCCGTGAAGACATCGTCGAGGGTCATGCTGGTGGAGCATGGGAAGACGATCCAGTTGTTCCCGTTTTTGATGGTGAGCGGATGCGCGGTGGGATCCATGGGCATGCCTTCTAGGGCGATTTCACAGGGGGCATTGACAGTGACCATGTACATTTGGGTCGGGTCGAGTGAGTTGAGGGAGCCTCTCCATTGAGTGCCGTTGTAGGTGGAGTAGCCGTTGTTTTGCGACCTGATGTTGATGGAGGTGGAACCTGGCAGTGCGTCAACGAGAGCGGCCTTGAGGTCGTCGAGGGTGGTTTCCACGTTGAACGAGACCCAGTTGGTGCCTTCCGACAAGGAAATGGTCTGGAAGACGGTGTCTGGCTGCTGGTGCTGTGAGAAACAAAGCTTGAGTTGGTTTTTCACTGAAAGAAGCGTGCCGCTATATTCCACGGGACCTAATGGATCATAATTTACATTGTCATTATAAATGCGTATGGCTTGATAGCCTTGAGCATCATACACTCGGCAGGCCATGTGAGGCGTACCAGTCCAACTCCCGGTATTGTCGTCCACGACCAATGCCAAATTGGACATTCCATCGTACTCAAAAGGTGTGTTGAGGACCATCGTTGTCCATTCGCCCTGGTTCATGGTTACGGTGCCACTAAATACCAAATCGTCTTCATTTACGGTAATCCAGTCGTCCACGTTGTCAAATACGGTCTTGTCGGTATGCGTCAAATAGATATTGTAAACACGCGTCTCAGTATGGCCATCGTTGTAGAATGATAGGCTTGTGATGATGCCTTCCGTCAGTTCGGAGGAAGTGTATATTTGTTGTGACAAGGTGTATTTATAATAGGAATAACTCGGAAGGAATTGATTGGTAGCGGTGCCCTCGCCAAGGGTTAGGTCCATCTCTGTGTCAATTTTCAGGATGATTTGGTTCTTCACAGAGAGAAGCGTGCCGTTATACTCCGAAGGACTAAATGGATTGTAATCGGTATTGTCACTATATACACGGATGGCCTGTTGGCCTTCTGCGTCATAGACGCGACAGGACATGTGAGGTGCATACGTATAATTCCCACTGTTGTCGTCCACGATAACGGCCAGATTCGACACCCCATTGTAGGCAAAAGGTTCGTTAAACGAAAGGGTCGTCCATTGTCCTGACGCCATGGTCACGGTTCCACTGAACACCAAGTCTTCGGGACTGACCGTGATCCAGTCGTTGGGGTTTTCAAATACATTCTTTTCAGTTTGTACCAGATACACGTCATAATCTCGTGTCTTTTCAGCTCCATCATTATAGAAGGAAAGACGTTGGATGTAGCCGCCAGTGCCAATTTCCGAAGCCGTGTAAATCTGCTGTGTAAGGCTGTGTTTGTAATAGGAGTAGCTTGGCAAAAAGTCGTTTGTGACGGTCCCTTCCCCAAGAACGATCCCCTTTGTTTCAAAGTGAGCTACGTATTCGGCCTCATTCGTCACCGTGAACGAATAGGTAGAGGCATGGGAAACGATGACATCATTGCAGGTCCAATAAAGGAAAAGGTAATCCTCTCCAGGAGTCGCCGTCAAAGTGCAATTGCTATTGAAATCATAATCTCCGGTGCCCATTACCTCACCTCCTTCGATGGGATCAGCAACGGCTGTGATATGGACGGGCTGAGGAGTTCCCTTAAAAACGAGAAGTTGGTTTTTTACGTTCAAAATGGTGCCATTGTAAGTGCTGGGGTCAGCAGGATTGTAATTGACATTATCGCTATAGATGCGGATGGCTTGGTTTGGCGCATTAAACACAAGGCAACTCATGTGAGGAGGATTGCTCCAACCCCCCGTGTTGTCGTCAGTCACCAAAAGAAGGTTGGAGTTGCCTTCATAGAGGAAAGGAGTGTCAAAGGTAATGCAGTTCCATTCATTGGCTTTCATGGTAACGCTGCCACTGAATACCTTTTCGGCCGCAGACACCGTTTCCCAATCATTGGCGCCATACATGCCACTTTTTGAGGTGTTCTTTAGGTACAAATCATAGTTGCGCGTTTTTTCTTCTCCTGCATTGAACAAGGAAATGGCGGTGATCATACCAGGCTCGCCCAGTTCCTCTGCCGTATAGATCTGGTGGGTAAGCGAATAATTGTAATACGAATAACTTGGGAGGAAATCGTTCGATGCCGAATTGCTTCCGCCGATGAAGACTGCACCTTCAGGAACGATGGTCAGGGTGACCTCTTCAGAGGCCGTGGAAAGGATCCCGTTTTCATCAACACTTTTCAAACTATAAGCGTAAACGCCATAGGGAACACTGAGGTCGTCATAGGAGGTCTCGCTGGTATTGCCTATAAGCACTCTGTTTCTATAAATGTTGTAAGATTGGGCGTTTTCAACAGCATCCCAAGACAAGGAAACGAAACCACTTTCATAGGAGGCATGGAGATTGGTTGGTGCTTCACAGCTGCTTGAAGTGCCATAAGTGAAGGAGATGGTGCTTCCTGCGCTTGTAATGTTATAGATCAAGAGTTCGTTGTCGACGGTTCCATCCGTGAGGAAGGGATAGGCACTTGTGGATGAACTGAACTCAGTCCTGCCTGCATCTGAACTGAAGTTGGCATAATCTAAATAGCCTGTCTCGCTCGTTGTCCCTCCAGGCCTGAAGATATATACTTCGTCATAGATACCTTGATCGGGGTCGTAATCGGCATTGCCACCAAACAAGGTGTTGATTCGGTAAATCAGCAGACCGCTGCCCGGCAAACCTGAGTCAAACAAAGAGGTCTTGTCACGGTATTCCAACACATAAAACTGATTCGGGTCAGAAGTGGGTATTTTGTAAGCTACATTGTCGGGCGTTGGAGAACCGATGGGGTTCAAGGTATAGATGCCTGCTTGGGTGATCTCGGGGATGTCGTCAATCCAATGTCCGTATTTCATTTTCATATAGGCACCGCAATGCTGTGGGGGATTGGTGTTGCCGTCCATCAAATCCCATATTCCGATGGCAGTGGGGCCGGAATAGGAATAGTGATACAAATCGGGTGCACCCAACGAATGGTTCATTTCGTGGCACATCGTTGAGGTGTTAAAATAGGAAGTGGCATCGGCCAATTGGAAATTGAAGGTCATGACACGTTTCCCATGGATGTAAACCTGTTCGCCATAGAGTCCCCATTTATGAGGCCAAAGCAAGTCGCTCCAACCGCCTACGTCGCCTTTCACGATGAAACAGACGTTGTCGACATAGTCGTCATCGTCATAATCGATATCCATGTCGGAGGGAATAGGGTAGTTCTCGTTGACATAATTCACCGCCCGAGCCAGGAGCCCAAACTCACGTTCGGCTCTTTGATCTTCCACATATCCATTGGGATTGGTGACCACATTGTAAGGCTGGTAATAGGAACGGGGGTAGATGTCCTGATAGGAAATGATGGTCTCCCCGTCATGTCCAGGATAAAAAGAAGTAGGAATCTCGATGGAACCGTAGGAGGCAGACCTGAAATAAGACCTCATGGAAACAGCGTTTTCCGACACATTGTTGAACATGTTGTCAATGGAAGAGAAGGTGTTGGTAAATGGCCCATCGTCGGAGAAACGGATGAATATGGCTATATTGTTGAGAGTGCCGTGATTGGGATTGTAATCCTTGTCTTTGGGTCGATGGTCCATGGCTTCCCATGCCCGTCTTCTTGCCATCCATTCCTCTGGGGAGATGAGGGCATAGGGCTCCAGTCCTTTGCTGGCTGGTTCATAGGTGCCTACAACGATGTCGGAAGCCACCAACTGGCCGTTGCGTTTCTCCGCATACACATAATAACCTGTTTTCGGATGCTGCATGATGGTAAAACCATTATCATCATGCAGGTAGTTGAAATATTCATCTCCAGAAGCGAAACAATGCAATACGGTGCCATCGGGTTGGGTGACCGTCACGGGAATGTTCCTAAGATAGGCTGCATGAGCGGTGAGGAGGTATCCGAAAGCCAATAGCAAGAGGACGGCGAGTTTTTTCATAATGAAAGGATTTATTATGATTTGTCAGATTCTTTCAATCTTTGCTCCGAGACTGTTGAGTCTCAAGTCGATATACTGGTAGCCTCGGTCAATCTGGTCGATGTTGTCGATGATGCTAATGCCATTGGCTGACAGGGCAGCGATGAGCAGGGCCACGCCCGCTCTGATGTCGGGGGAGCTCATGCGGATGCCGCGCAACGCATGGTGATGGTCCAGACCGATGACATTGGCACGATGGGGGTCGCAGAGAATGATTTGGGCACCCATGTCGATGAGCTTATCAACAAAGAACAGACGGCTCTCAAACATCTTTTGGTGGATGAGCACGGTGCCCTTGGCTTGGGTGGCCACCACCAGGATGATACTGATCAAGTCGGGGGTAAAGCCAGGCCATGGTGCATCGGCGATGGTAAGAATACTTCCGTCCATAAAAGTTTCCACCTCATAATGGTCTTGAGCGGGAATGTAGAGATCGTCCTCCTTATAGTCCATCTTCACACCAATACGACGGAACATCTCAGGAATGATGCCGAGCTGTGCAATGCCAGCATTCTTGATGGTGAGTTCAGACCCAGTCATGGCGGCCATGCCGATGAAAGAACCGACTTCAATCATATCGGAAAGTAGACGATGCTTGGTGCCATGAAGTCTCGTGACCCCTTGTATCGTGAGCAGGTTTGACCCGATGCCTTGAATGTGAGCACCCATGGAAACCAACATCTTGCAAAGCTGTACAAGATAAGGCTCACAAGCGGCATTGAAGATGGTGGTCTCGCCCTCGGCCATCACAGCAGCCATCACGATGTTAGCGGTGCCAGTGACCGAAGCTTCGTCCAGAAGCATGTAACATCCGTGAAGCCCGTTGCTGGCAGTGGCTTTCTGTACGACACCATCATTGTTGAAAGTGGCCCCGAGTTTTTGGAGACCGATGACATGGGTGTCCAAACGGCGGCGTCCGATCTTATCACCACCTGGCTTCGGCATATAGGCGGTGCCAAAACGGGCGATCAAAGGACCAATCATCATCACACTGCCGCGAAGCCGCGAAGCCTTCTGAATGAAATCGTCCGTTTGGAAATAGTCGAAATCGATTTCGTTGGCCTGCAAGCTGACTCGGTCAGGAGTATTGCGAATCACCTTCACACCCATGCCCTTGAGTAAGTCGATCAGGTTGTTGATGTCAAGGATATTGGGAAGGTTCTCGATAATGACTTCCTCATCAGTAAGCAAGCTGGCGCAGATAATCTGCATAGCTTCGTTTTTAGCTCCTTGAGGTACAATCTCGCCTTTGAGTTTGTGGCCTCCTTCAATACGGAATGATCCCATGGTTTATAGTTGCTGTTTGCGTTTTTTGTATGCGGGGTTGTTGGGGTTGTTCATGTCGGCTTTGAGGTTCGACTGTTTCTTTTTCTTCTTTTTCTTGCCTTGCTGTTGAACAGGCTTCTGAAACGCTTCGGCACCATGAAGTTTGGTTTCTTCGTCAAGGACAAGCTTCCCATGCGACATGGTCTTTAAATCGGCAATAATCTGCTGGTCGCTGACCACGTTGCCTCCCCATTCAGCGTAATTGCGCTTCATCTGGTTGGCAATGGAATGGGCCAGGGCTTGGCGCATCTCTTCGTCTTCCACTTGTGCGGCAAGTTCAATCATTTTTGCCATATAGTGGCCATAATGGCCGTATTCAATTGTATTGTTTTGATAACCAACATGTTGTGGTTTAGAAGCTTCGACTATCGGCTCTGGGGCGGGGAAGGGACTGTCCACATCGAGTTGATAGTCGGAAATGATGTAAAGATGGTCCCATAGCTTGTGGATATAGTCGTCGGACTGTTTCACTTGCGGGTTCATCTGGGCCATAATGGAAATGATGAAGTGAGCGGCTTCGGTACGTTTCTGTCGGTCTTCGATTTCCATCAGATGACGAATCATCTCTTGCATGTTGCGGCCATATTCAGAGATGATGATTTGGCCTCTTTCTGTATTGTATAATAAGCCTTGTTTGTCCATATTAGATGATTTTTAACTTTGCAAATTTAAGCATTAATTGTTTGGTGCCGACATGATCAAAATGAACGGTCGCTTTTTTGTTGGCTCCGGCACCATCAACGGAGATGACGGTTCCTTCACCGAACAGCTGGTGTTTGACACGCATGCCTTCTTGAAGGAGCTCGGGATTGGAGGCTTCGAAGGGCTGTCCGGAAGTGCTGGTGGGTTGATGGAATGGGTTGCTTGATGAAGCGTCGCTGACCTTTCGGAAACCATGTTTTTCTGGGTCAGATAGGGCCTTTCCGGACTGCTGTTTCTCGGCTCCACTTGATCCGAATCCCGGCCTGCGTCCCCAGTTTCGGCGTTCTTCATCGAAAGAAGAAGTGCCGCGGAAGGAGGCTTTGCGAGGCTTGTCGATGAGTTTTTCGTCGATTTCTTCGATGAACCGCGAGGGCTCGCTCAGGGTTAGGTTGCCATAACGGTAACGCGTCTCGGCGCAACTCAAGGTGAGTTTGACCATGGCACGGGTGACGGCCACATAGAACAGACGGCGTTCCTCCTCTAGATCTTCGCGGGTGCTGAGCGACAGAACACCGGGAAAAAGGTTCTCTTCCAATCCCACCACATACACGTAGGGGAATTCCAATCCCTTGGCAGAGTGGATGGTCATCAAGCTTACGCAGTCCTCGGTGCTGTCGTCCTTTTTCATCTCGTTGTCGGTGAGCAGGGCGACGTCTTCCATGAAACGAACCAAATCCACCTGGGCGGCTTCGCCAGTGGTTTCGTCGACTTGTTGGTCGCTGAACTCCATGATGGCGTTAAGCAATTCCTCGATGTTTTCCACTCGGCTGATGCTCTCGGGGGTGTCTTCTTCTTTTAACAGTTTGATGATGCCGATGCTGTTAGTGATGTGCTTTGCCAGCTCAAAGGCGTTCATCTTGCCTTGCAGACTTTGGAAACTCTTGATGAGCACAACGAAGTCACGCACTTTGTTCA
Organism: uncultured Bacteroidales bacterium; assembly: GCA_946184615.1. Lineage (GTDB taxonomy): Bacteria > Bacteroidota > Bacteroidia > Bacteroidales > F082 > Limimorpha. Next base: position 7,435 of record CAMHFN010000033.1, on the reverse strand, counting down.
CCGTGCCCATGTTGAAATCTTGGGGGAACTGGTCGTTGGCGATGCACTGCCAGATGGAAGTATGATGCTCGTTGGCGAAGACCATCAGCCGTTCAATGGTTTTCTCTCCGATGCCACGGGCAGGGAAATTGATGATCCTCAATAGCGACTGCTCATCCTCGGGGTTGATGGTAACCCTAAAATAGGCTAACAAGTCTTTGATTTCCTTGCGGTCGTAGAATGAGAGTCCGCCATAAATCTTATAAGGGATGTTTTGTTTGCGCAGGGCGGCTTCCATGGAACGGCTTTGGGCATTGGTGCGATAGAGGATGGCGAAGTCCTTGTTGTTGAGCTGCCGCGACATCTTGTAATGGAAAATGGAGTTGGCTACAAGGGTGCCTTCTTCTGAATCGGTTGAAGCGTGCAATAGGGTAATCAATTCCCCTTGCTCATTGTCGCTCCACACCCGTTTTTTGATCTGGTCTCTGTTGTGTGCAATGATGCTGTTCGAGGCCTCTACGATGGTCATGGTGGAGCGATAGTTCTGCTCTAACCGAATCAGTTTGTAGTCGGGGTAGTCGTTTTTAAAGTTCAGGATATTTTGGATGTTGGCACCACGGAAGCCATAAATGGACTGGGCGTCATCGCCGACCACGCAAATATTCTCGAAGAGGGCGGCCAAGCGACGCACGATGAGATATTGTGCGAAATTGGTGTCCTGGTATTCGTCGACAAGGATGTATTTAAAATGGTTTTGGTATTTATAGAGGATGTTGGGATTGTCGCGCAGCAACACGTTGGTGTAATAAAGGATGTCGTCAAAATCCATGGCGTTGGCACGATGGAGGCGGTCGTTATACACCTGGAAGATCTGTGCGATGAGTGGCTTTTTGGCCTTGTTGTCGGTCTCTTGGATATCTGGGTCTTTGGCATAGTCCTCAGGTGAGTAGAGGCTTGACTTGGCGGCGGAGATGCGGGCGAGCACTGATTTGGCAGGGTAGACCTTGGTGTCGAGTTGCATCTCCTTGAGAATCTGGTTGATGAGCGACTTTGAGTCGTCCGTGTCGTAGATGGTGAAGGTGGAGGTGAAGCCGATATGCTGTGCTTCGATGCGGAGAATGCGGGCAAAGATGGAGTGGAAGGTCCCCATCCATACGTTGCGGGCATCATTGGCGTTGACGAGCTTGACGATACGATCTTTCATCTCCCTAGCGGCCTTGTTGGTGAAGGTCAGGGCCATGATGGAGAAGGGGTCGATGCCTTCGGAGATCATGTAGGCGATGCGGTAGGTGAGGGCTCGGGTTTTGCCCGAGCCGGCACCAGCGATGACCATCACAGGGCCTTCGATGGTAGTAACGGCTTCGCGTTGGGGTTCGTTAAGTTGGTCGAGTATAGTGGACATTTTGGGAAATCAATTTTAATTGCAAAGATACGCAGAATTTTTACATGAAGCCATACCGCTTACAGAATAAATCTTGCCGTTATCCAAACACTCGCACTGATAACGTGTCCGGCGTTTGGGGCCTTTGCGAAACGTCATTCCGTTGGCAAGTTGGAAAACGGTGCCCTCGGGGAGGTCCTCCACGGTGATTGTCTTCTCCCCTGGAGGGTTGTTATCGTAGCGTTTCATCACCTTGGCCAGGTTTTGGTCTGCTCCGGAACTGGCCTTGATATGCTGGAGATGCAGCTTTAGGGCTTCAATGACGTCCTCGGGGAAGATCTCGGGTTTCAAATAGGGGAGAAGCAATTGGGCAAAGGTCTGCTTCCACTCTTCACCATGAGGTTCCAAACGCTTTTTCAGATGGTTGACATAAACCGTGTAATGCGCTAACTCATGCACAAAGGTAACCAGCATTTGATACGGGTTGAGGTCGCCGTTCAAGGTGATGCAGCAAATCTCGTTGTCGCCTCTTGGAGGACGGAAGTCGCCCAATTTTGAGTTACGTGGCTTCTTGAACTTCAGTTGGAATTTTGACTTCGTAAAGGCTTCCACCACCATAGGAATGGCGGCTGCAGGAAAATAGCGTTGTAGAATCTGAAGTTCTTGTTCTTTCATGCTGCAAAAATACTTCTTCCTTCAAACTTCTGACGGCTGTCTTCTAAAAAATTCTTACTTTTGCGCTCCAATTTAAAAAGCGATAACTATGGCAGTACCTCAAATACCTACCCTGTTGCTCACGGGATACCTGGGCAGTGGCAAGACCACTTTGGTCAACAAGATTCTCAACAACCGCAAAGGCATCAAGTTCGCCGTCATTGTCAACGACCTTGGTGAAGTCAACATCGATGCCGACCTTATCGAAAAAGGCGGCGTTGTCGGACAAGGCGACGACAGCCTGATGGCCCTCCAAAATGGCTGCATCTGCTGCACGCTGAAGATGGACTTGGTGAAACAGTTGAAGGAGCTCACTGCGATGCGCAAGTTTGATTACATCGTCATTGAGGCCAGTGGCATCTGTGAGCCTGAGCCGATTGCCCAGACACTTTGCACTTATCCGCGGATGGGCTATGAATTCTATAAGGATGGACTCGCCCGTCTCGACTGCATTGTCACTGTCGTCGATGCCTTGCGCTTGCAGGATGAGTTCTCTTGTGGCGAGAATCTCGTGGGTAAGGCTTTAAAGGAAGACGATCTGGAAAGCCTTGTCATCCAACAGATTGAGTTCTGTAACATTATCCTTCTGAACAAAGCCTCAGAAGTGTCTGACAGCGAGCGTGGCCGTATCAAGCAAATCATCCGGGCTTTGCAGCCTAAGGCCGAAATCATCGAGTGCAATTACTGCGACATCGATTTCAACAAGATTTTGAATACCCATTTGTTCGACTTTGACGAGGTGGCTACTTCGGCTACATGGATCCAGAAGGTGGAAGGTCACGATGAGGATCACGACGAAGACGATGATGATCATGATCATGATGACCACGATGAAGACCATGAAGAAGGCCATCATCACCATCACGATCATGACCACGAAGAAGGCGAAGCCGAAGAATACGGCATCGGCACTTTTGTGTATTTCCGTCGTCAGCCTTTCAACTTGGCCCGTTTCGATGAATTTGTAGCCAGTAAGATGCCACGCAACGTGATTCGTGCCAAGGGCATCTGCTGGTTCAAGGGTGAAGAGGATGTGTGTTATATCTTTGAACAGGCTGGCAAGCAAGTGCAATTGCGCAATGCAGGTGCTTGGTTCGCCACCATGCCCAAGGCTGAACTTCGTGAGATGATGGAGCAAGATGAAGGCCTGCGCCGCGATTGGGATGAAAAATATGGCGATCGCATGCAGAAATTGGTCTTTATTGGGCAGCACATGGACGAAAAAGCTCTGACAGAGGCGTTGGATGCTTGTTTGACAGTTTGATCGGACCGCTTTATTGTTGATTATGTCCAAGCAGACCTTGGTATTTGACTCTCCGTCGGTGCTTTCCGTAAAGAACGGATTGTTGTCCATTGTCAGAGAGGGAAGAGAGGAAGTGCTGAAGGCTTTTGAGGATATTCAAACCATTTTGATTGACCATCACTCGGTATCGTTAACCATACCTTTGTTGAACAGGCTTTCTGAAGAGCAGATAACCGTTGTCTTTTGTAATGAGCGTCATTTTCCTCAGTCGATGTTAATGGATTTGGAGACCAATTCATTACAGACCAAATACTATAGGAAGCAGGTGGAGGCTTCATTGCCAATGAAGAAACAAATATGGAAACAAGTTGTTGAGGCGAAAATCCGGAATCAATCAAGGTTGTTGAATGAATTGTTTCAGTGTGGCGATGTGCTTCAAAAGTACTATGACAATGTCAAGAGTGGTGATTCTACGAACAGGGAAGGGATCGCCGCCAATTGTTACTGGAAAAAGCTGTTGGGGAAAGATTTTATTAGAGATCGCTTTGGTTATGAACCTAACAACCTTTTGAATTATGGATATGCTTTGTTGCGTTCAGCGATGGCGAGGGCGTTGATGGATTCGGGATTGATGCCTACTTTAGGGGTTTTTCATCGTAATTACTTTAATTCTTTCCCTTTGGCAGACGATATGATGGAGCCTTATCGTCCTTTTGTGGATAGGAAGGTGCTGGAATTGTATTTGGCGGGGAAAAGAGAAGTTGACAGGGAGTTTAAAGTGGCGATGTTGGGGCTTTTTTATATGGAATTAAAGCGTGATGTGTTGACCAAGACCACGGCGTCGCTTGTGAATGTATATTGTCAAACCTCAAGGGTCGTGTATTATCCTTATTTATAAGTTTGAGGTAATGTGGGTTTATGTTTCGATGAGTTTTTCGATCCGAAGTAAGCAGAAGCGGATATTGCGTGATAATTTCCTAAAGGAACTGGTGAAAGATGGTTTCACGAAACTGTACACGACGATGTATGTCCGTTACTGCACGACATTGGGCAATGCGTTGATTCACAAACGAAGGATAATGGATAAATTGTTGCCTTTTGGTCGAATAAGCATTATTCTTGTAGCTGACCAACAATCGAACTTGTCGTATCATCACATTGGCACGAAGCAGAATGAAAAAACAGAGAAAATACTGCCTGAAATACCTGATCGAATAGAGTTTTTCTGAGGCTGTTGTTGTTATAAATCAATGATATTCAATATTTTGTAGATTAAAGGTTTTAAGTGATTGATTATTGAGGGGGATCAATGAAGACGGGAGCGAGATCAACATTGACATCGACGAAGGCGAGGAGCCGAAGGTCGGCGACCCTGCCAGCCCCGACGGCACCTTCACGCTGGTGGACGGACGTACCGTCACCATCGAAGGCGGTGTCATCACCGAAATCAAGCCTGCCGAAGTGAAAGAGGAAGGCGAGACGAAGGAGGAACTGAAAGCGAAGATTGCAGACCTCGAGAAACAGCTTGAAGAAGCCAAGTCCAAGGACACCGTGATCGAGACCCTGAAAGCCAACGCGAAGACCGAGGACGACATCAAGGCCATCGACTTCGTGAAGAAGGCAGGCGGCATCGAGGCACTGGCCAAGATGCAGAGCAACTACAAGCCGCAAGGCAGACAACCCGAAACCAACGTACACGAGTTTTAAGTGATTGATTATTGAGGGGGATCAATGGGTTGTTGGGGTTGGAGTAGAGCAAGCTGTGGATGTTGCCCTTGCTCAGCACTTCTTCAAGCTTGGCGCGCAGTTTCTCGCCACGGTAGTCGTAGATGTCGAAATGCTCCATCGGGATGCCCAAAACGCGGTTCTGGAACTTATGCACTGGGAAACCCGGGTCGATGAAGAGCATGGTGTTCTTCTTGACGCTCGTATGACCGGCGATCATGAAGGAGGCGAAGGCACCCTGCATGGAACCCACGGTGGGCACGCAGTTGGCGGGATCAACGTCGAGGTCGAGGAAGCACTTGATAAAGCGGGAGGCTTCTTTCTTTAATATAGGAGCGCCGTCAATAGGAGGGTAGTTGGCCGGGAGTTTTAAGTGATTGATTATTGAGGGGGATCAATGCCAAACGGACGTCTCTGTATTCGTCATATTCGAAAAGGATGTACTGGTTGCCACTGTAGAACGGCACGATTTCCACGCGCACCTTGCGGTCGCCTTTACGTTCTTTGACGAGAGCTTTGGTGTTTTTACTCACCAACTCCTCGCGTTCCGCTTCGCTGGTCTCAGAGGTCACCCCTTCCAACACCATTGCGGTCACGTCTTCCACTTTGTTAAGGAAGAGCACCGAAAGCCCTGGGTTAGGTAACTCTTCATTCTTGTTGTTGGCCCAAAAGCCATCGGTGAGGTAATCGTGTTCCACTGAAGAATGTTTTTGGACATAACTCAAGCCGCAATGAGTTTTAAGTGATTGATTATTGAGGGGGATCAATGGCTGTCTCTCTAAAACTTGAAGGTGATGAGATGACACTAAAAACCTGGTACGTATTGCGCGATTCAGGAAAGAGAAAGGGATTGCTAATCAAAAGAAAGCAGTAGGTTACTGCGGGGTATGGAATGTCGTACTTAGACCATTTATCACCGCCCCCCGGCTCTGCTTGCGCCGACGTTTGTTTCAGCACTCCGCAGTAACCTCAATGCAAAAATACAAAACTTTTCAATAACGCAACAAAAAACTGAAAAAAAATGAAAGTTCAAGTTTTAAGTGATTGATTATTGAGGGGGATCAATGGAACCATAGGCATGATGCAGGACCCCAAGACGGGAGCCTTGGTGCCTTTCGATTTCGATAATATCTACAAGCACCTGCCTGTGCTGCAGAATTTCGGCTATCAGATCGACTTCTACAGCTTCGATCCCTTGATCGACTCGTCGAATATGTCGCCCGATTTTTGGGCCATGTTGGCCGCTAAAATCACGGAGAACTATGAGCAATACGACGGCTTCGTGGTGCTTCAGTTTTAAGTGATTGATTATTGAGGGGGATCAATGCCGAGAAAATCAAGGAAATAGCGCAAAAAGGAAAGAAAGATAAGACGGATAAGGAAAAAGACGTATCTTTGCAGCAAACAAGCACAAAAGAAAATGGATTACAACGAAATGATGAGCTTCGCACCGAAGGACTGCCAGCCGACAGTTCTAACGGAGCAGACAATCTACAAGGAGAAAGCCAAGAGGCTGGGCAAGAAAGTGGAAGACCTGACCGAGAAGGAGAAACAGGAGGCTTGGGACGACCACGACAAGGCGTGCATGACGGACTACGACATGCTGACCAGTTAAAGCAACCGACACAAGGCAGGAACTCAAACAACAACCATGCGGTTTTAAGTGATTGATTATTGAGGGGGATCAATGAAGTCGAAGTGTCACTTCACCGCGCTTTGTCTCAAACGTCAGATACTGGCTTCCTGAACCATAACGCCTTGCTCCAAGCTCTTTGGCGATGTCGCCAAGGAAGTTGTTTTTGTCGGCAAGAGTAGGATTTTTTGATTTTTGTATGAAGGTTTCAAGTTTTTTCGCTATTTTTGCAGCGTCAGTTTCTGAAATGACTGTGGCTTTGAAAGGAGTATTCTCTCCCGGTACTGCGATTTCAGGAACTGATTTTCTTTTTGACAGCACCGAAAGTTCGTTCGCCTCGTCAAGCTCCCTTTGCCCTTCCTCCACGTCGGTAATGACATCAATTCCCATCGCACCCTCCAAATCCATAGTTTTAAGTGATTGATTATTGAGGGGGATCAATGACCGGCCCCCTTTGCGTGATGATGGGCTCTGAAGAGGACGGCATCAGTCCTGCTTACCTCAAGCGCCTCGACGCCCACCTGATGATACCCATGCCCGGCGACATTGATTCCCTCAACGTTTCTGTGGCGACTGGGATTGTTTGTTTTGAGGTGGTCAGACAGAGAAATTGACTCCGGTAACCTGAAGGATGGTATCATCGGCTATTCCGAGGGCCTTCATTTTCTTTGGTTTTAAGTGATTGATTATTGAGGGGGATCAATGCAGGGGCCAACCAGACCGTTTATTATAGCATTCAGAACAACATCACACATGCCAA
>CAMHFN010000032.1 GCA_946184615.1 uncultured Bacteroidales bacterium | reverse complement strand
AAGCATTTGAGCGCATTTGTCAAATCAAAGGAATCAAGAAAGAGAAGGCCAACTTTTCATTTATCTTTCATGATCTTAGCATGTTGAGCGAGTTCACCCGTCCTATCCGCAACGAGGTCTACAAAATGATGAAACGCAACCTTCCTGGACCGTTCACTTTTATCCTGAATGCTAACAACAACATTCCTCGCATCTTCCAAAGCAAGAAAAAAACCATAGGCATTCGTATTCCCGACCAACCCATCATCACGAACATTGTTCAAGAGTTGGGTAACCCTATCATGACCACTTCTTTAGTAGACGAAGAAGATGAACTCGGTGGTTATCTCACTGATCCTGAGGAAATCAACGAACGTTATAAAGATTTGGTTGACATCATCATTGATGGTGGTGCCGGCGAGCATGTGGCCAGTACAGTGGTAGATTGCACCGAAGATGAAGTCTATATTGTGCGTCAAGGCAAGGGTGTATTACAGTAGAGAGAAAAAGTTTTTTTAATAAACGCTTGCAAATTGAAAAAATAGTTGTACTTTTGCACCCGCAAAACACCGGTCGACTCGGTAGCTCAGCAGGTAGAGCATCACACTTTTAATGTGGGGGTCCTGGGTTCGAGCCCCAGCCGGGTCACGAAAAAAAGAGAGACTTTCGAGCCTCTCTTTTTTCATTTATCCAGTATGTAACAAGTTGTTACTCTGCTACCACAAAATTGCTGGCATGCGAGAACACTTCGATAGTTCCGTCGGGTTTCACCATCTTAATGCAGGGCTTGGTGTTGTTCCATTCAGCATTGTAATTGGGATCGTCGGTCGGACGTGGTTCTTCACCGACATAGAGCAATGAGCCGTCTTTCAACCAACCGTAGGTAAGGTCAGCCGCATCTGTGTCTTCGAAAGCCAACTGAACTTTGCCATCAAGAGAGGCATAACACAACGGACCGTGGCCGAGGTCGCCCCATTCAATAAGAGCGATGTAGGCGGCACTTTTCCTTGTAGGATCAATGGAAAGCAGTTCAAACTCAGGATCGGAATAATATTCGGGATCGGAGCAATAATCCTTGAAATTCAACTTGTCGGTAAGACAAACTTGGTGTCCGTCAACCGTATAGAAATAGTTGTTGAACATGGTGCCGAACTTCTCCATATCTTCTTCATATTGGAGGAACTCCTCGTCGTACGAGTCCGTCTCTTCCTCGTTCTCTCCCCAACCATCTTGGATCTGTTCTGCATAATAGTAATAGAATTTGATGTCAGAGAAGTTGTAGAAGTCCCAACTGAAGGTATGATCGATACCCACTCGGTCGTCTTTCTTCATCCAATAAAGATCAGAAGCTCTTCCGTAGGTCTCACTGACGCAATCGTTGTACTTAAGTCCCCAGTCAATGCGCATCATGGGCCGCTTGTTATATTCGCTCATGTAGATCTCTTTCAAATAGAGTTCGTCGCCGATAACAACGGTATAATAAAAGTCGGAACCATAAACAAACACACCGTTGATGACCGAATCACTTTCAGTCACAAAAGGCACAAACTCACCTGTCGTGGAATTATAGAAGGTAACTTTACCATTATCGAGAATAGCGACATCACAACCTTCAAGGCTACCTTGTTCCACGACGTTTTCCTTCTTCTCCCCAAAAGGCTTCACAGCAAAAATCTCACCCAAGGAGAGCATGGTCGTGTTCTTCATGGGATCGAGAAGCTTGATGCAAGGCTGGGTGGTGTTCCAATCTTCATCGTATTCAGGATCATCTTTCGGACGGGGTGCCTCCCCAATATACACCAGAGAGCCGTCAGAGAGCCACTGGGGAGTGATATCCCAAATATCGGACTCCTTCAAAATGGTCTGTGAAGCTCCATCAAGGCTGGATATGCCATATTTACCCCATCCTTCACCCCAGAAGATGTTGGCGGAGAAAAGCAAAGATTGACCATCGGGGCTGAACGACTCCGATTCAAAACTAATATCCTCCCACTCATCCTCATCAAAAACCTGTTTGAGATCCATCTTGTCAGTAAGACAGACTTTGCCTTCTGGAGTCACATAATAGAACTGCTTGTCCTCGGTGTAAAAATGGCTCTGGTCGAAATCTTTTTCAAAGCCGTAAAAGCCATAGGTTTCTTCTTCTGGAAGGGTTCTAACCTCACCTGTTTTTGTGTTATAAAGAAGGGTGTACATGTAGTATTCTTCATAATCCGTCTTATAAATGAAGATGTTTTCCTTGGTATTATCCCAAAAGATACGAGACGGATCGCCTGAATATTCATCGATAGATTCCAGCAGTGTCATGTTCCAGTCGGCACAAAACTTCGGTTCGGGTGAAGACTCATTCATGTCAATCATTTTCAACGAGAGCTTTTGGTCTTTCGAGACCGTGTAATAAAGATGGTTATTGTCATCGAAAAGCAAATTGATTACACTGTCGGTCTCCTTCTCGAAAAGAGCCGTTTTTTTGGTTTCTTTGTCGTAGAACGACATCTTGCCATGATCAACTAGCACGAGATCGGCATCGTTGGCTTTAGGCTTACGGTCGCAGCTTAGGACGAAAAGAGCCATCGCTGCAATAAGAAAGAAGATAGTTTTTTTCATATTGATTAATTTTTAATGTTTGGATTATCAAAAACTATATACCAAGTTACAAAAGTATAAAAAAAAACTATCGGTTGTTCATAACAAACAAAAAAGAGGGCGATTTTTAAAAACGCCCTCTTGTAAAGTTTCCCAAACTATCAATATCAATCAACGTCAGCGCGAGCCATGGCATCTTTGTAGTACTTCTGGTTGATGAAGACGTCTTGCTTGTACGGGTTGATGTGACGTTTCTTTGAAACACAAATGATATAGCCTAAGGCAACGATATTCACTACTAGTGCGAGTGCGCTGATCACGACCATCATGGTGGGGTTGGCCGCCACAACGGAAGGATCTACGGTAGTACCCACAATGCCGTCAACGGCAGCTTGTCCACCGGCAGCATACAGCTTCTCGATGGTGCCGACACCTTCGGGATAGAGGACGGGAAGCGTAGCCCAGCTGAACCACTGGCGACCGTCTTTGAAGGTCTCCTGGAAGAGCGGGAACACCTGAGCGAACATGCACCAGATGGCCAACGTGTTGGCGCGGTTCTGGATCCAACCACCACGGTTCCAAAGGAGAGCAGCCACCGTAGGAGCCAGCAGCAGAGCGATACCGCAGTACCAGCTGTGTGTCGGCAGGCAGTTGTAGGTGTAAGCAAAGTTCCAGATGTCGTAAATGACGATATAGACCCAGGTCATGTCGGCCCAGATCATATCCTTCTTGTCCTTGGAACCATACACATTCCACCAGGCGGTCATGCAGAAGATGTTGAACAAACCGGCCACGCCATTGAAGACGTTGTGCCAGCCACCATACTGCCATACACCTTCAGAGGTGAGCCACCACTTGTTCCATCCCATCACAGCGCTCTCGAAGTCAGAGACGCAGGCGATCAGGATGTTGATGGCCACAATGATAAATGGGAATGGCTTGAACCAGTGTTTGGCACCGATGCCCCACTTGTACTTGATCATCATAAAGCCGATACATCCGGCTGTGGCTGCATAGAGTTTGGCATAATGGAACCAACCTTGCATATAGACATGGGTTTGGTTTTCCAGCGCCCACTGGGCACCATTCCGAACGCCAATCCAAATGGCGAGGAAGTAGGCAGTAAGAGCCACTGGAACTACCAAGAAAGTAAAGATACCGCCGAACTTCGTGCGACGGGCAAACTCGTTCAAAAGGATAAGACCTGCGAGGACAACGAGCATCATTCCCCACTGAGGCAGCGCATTAGCGCCATAAACTTGGAAAAACATAACAATATTAATTAAGAATTAATAATTTAGAATTTAGAGAGAGAAGAAAACACTTCAATCTTCAATTTTCAACTTTCAATTTCATTCGATGCTCTTTGAGGAAAGCGTAGGCGATCCATACTAAGGTTAAAACCACCGACATAGGTAGGCCGACGGTCAGCATCTCTTTAAGCATGATATTGGCACCTCCAGTAGTTTCTAGGGCCGTAAAGAAGGGATAGCGCCAGGTGACCTCTCCATTGATGATATGGTCAACGACGAGCATCACTGAGCCGCCCCAGAGCATCTTCTCCAATGCAGGAAGATGCCGCTTCAGCACCGATGACTTGGGGTTGTTGATGGATTCTTGATGTCTTTTGCGATAAGCCGTTGTGACGATGGCTTGGGTTAATGGGACGATGAAACAGCTCATATTTTTAGAAGTTAGAATTTTAGAAGTAAGGAGTAAGAATTAAACGATGATACTATTTATTTCGACTTCGTTGCCCCGGAGCAGCCAGGTGTTGTCGCTGTTACAGTGGGGACAGGTCTTGCCGTATCTTACGGTCTTGTATTCGGACTTACAGTGGTCACACCAGGTGACGGCCGGGATGGTGTTGACCTTCATCTCGCAGCCTTTCAGGACGGGTTCCTTGTCCGCTGCCCAACGCCAGCAGTCGGTGAGCAGATGCGGCACCACCGTCGAGACCTCGCCGATGTCCATCACCACGCTAGAGACATGCTCCACATGGTTCTCCTCCGCCACTTGCTTGACGTCCTTAATGATATAAAACACAATCCCCAACTCGTGCATGGCGATTACTTTTTGCCGAAGATGATTTTACCGGTGCGTTTGAGCATGTATGGCAGGATGGCGCTGAATTTCTTTTCGGAGACCACCATGTTGCTGGCATCGGGGTTGTCGCGGTGCAGGTGGATGGCGTCGAAGGCGCACTTGGTGGTGCACACGCCGCAGCCGATGCAGCGGTTCGTATCGACGACGGAGGCGCCGCAGCTCAGGCAGCGTGCCGTCTCTTTGCGCACCTGTTCCTCGGTGAGGGTAAGATGGTATTCGCTGAACGGATCGCGGTCATGGGCCTCACCTTCAACCTGGCGGGAGGTGTTGTCGTACGAGGCCACCTCAATGTCGTCTTTGTTGAGCTCGATGAAATCGCGGCGGTTGCGGCCGATGGTCAGATGGCCATGCTGCACGTAACGATGTAGGCTCTCGGCGGCTTCCTTGCCGGCGGCGATGGCATCGATGGCGAACTTGGGACCCGTGAAGCAGTCGCCGCCCACGAAGATGTCTTCCTCAGCGGTCTGGTAGGTCAGCTTGTCGGCCACAGGATAGACGCCACGGAAGAACTCCACCTTGGTGTCTTTCAGAAGATCCTTGAGGATGACGGTCTGACCGATGGCGAAGATCACCAAGTCGGCATCCAAGGTAATGGTTTCGTTCTCGTCATACTGCGGATTGAAACGTTTTTCAGCGTCATACACAGCAGTGCATTTCTTGAAGACAATACCTTTAACCTTTCCACTTTCACCTAGCACCTCCTTCGGTCCCCATCCGGGGTTGATCACTACGCCGTCCTCACGGGCTTCGCGGCGTTCCTCGAGCGAGGCAGGCATGATGTCTTCGGTTTCGAGCGAGAGCATGGTAACCTCCGCCGCTCCGCTACGCTTGGCAACACGTGCTGCGTCGATAGCGACGTTGCCACCACCTACAACGACTACTTTTCGTTTTCCGTTTTCCGTTTTCCGTTCTCCACAGTTCGCCTCGTGCAGGAAGTCGATGGCGGTGATGGTGCCTTCGAGGGTCTCGCCTTGGATGCCAGGCAGCTTGCCGCCTTGGCAGCCAATGGCCACGTAGAAGCCCTTGTAGCCTTGATCACGGAGCTGTTGGATGGTGAGGTCCTTCCCTACTTCCACGCCGGTGCGGATGTCCACGCCGATCTCACGCATGATGTCGATCTCGGCCTTGAGGACGTCCTTGCCCAGCTTGTAGGACGGGATGCCGTATTGCAGCATGCCGCCGGGGATCTCCGACTTCTCGAACACGGTGGGTTTGTAGCCCATGGTGGCGAGGTAATAGGCGCAGCTCAAGCCAGCAGGACCGCCACCGATGATGGCGATCTTCTCTTCCCAGTGGTCTTGCACGTTGGAGCAGATGTTCACCTCGGGCACGAAACGGGTCTCCGCCTTGAGGTCCTTTTCGGCAATGAATTTCTTGACGGCGTCGATGGCGATGGGCTGGTCGATGGTACCACGGGTACAGGCGTCCTCGCAGCGGCGGTTGCAGACACGACCACAGACGGCTGGGAACGGGTTCTCGCGTTTGATGAGCTCCAGTGCCTCGGTGTATTTGCCTTCGGCGGCTTTCTTCAGGTAGCCTTGCACGGCGATGTGGGCCGGACAGGCCGTCTTACAAGGTGCCGTACCCGTCGGGTAGCAGTTGATGCGGTTCTTGTCGCGGTAGTCCTCATCCCATTTGTGCGGACCCCATTTCCTGGCGTCGGGCAGCTCTTGTTTGGGATAGGTCTGTTCGCCATGTTTGGTGCAGAGCTTCTGCCCCAGCCTCACGGCGCCGGCGGGACAATATTCCACGCAGCGGCCGCAGGCCACGCAGTTGGCGGGATCCACCTTGGCCACGTAGGCGCTGCGCGACAGATTCGGTGTATTGAAGAGTTGCGACGTCCTTAAGGCGTTGCAAATCTTGACGTTGCAGTTACAGATGGCGAAGATCTTGCCTTCACCGTCGATGTTGGTCACCTGATGCACGAAGCCATGGTCCTCGGCTTTCTTGAGGATGGCTATCGCCTCGTCGTAAGTGATGTAATGGCCACGGCCCGTCTCTGCCAGGTAGTCGGCCATGTCGCCCACGCCGATGCACCAATCGCGGTAGTCGTCAGCGCAACCCTCGTCGAGTTTCTTACGTCCATAGCGGCAGGAGCAGATGCCCACGCCGAGGTGACCCTCATAGCGTTTGAGCCAGTATGAGATATGTTCGATGTCGATGCTTTGGTTCTCCATGGAGATGGCTTTCTCCACGGGGATGACGTGCATGCCGATGCCAGCACCACCCATGGGGATGCTCGGGGTGATCTTCTCCAACGGGAGGAAGGTCATCCGCTCGAAGAACATGGCCAGCTCGGGGTGTTTGTCCATCAGCTCGACGTTCATGTTGGTATATTCGGCCGAGCCAGGCACGAACATCGGGACCCAATAAATGCGGTCTTCACGGTTGAAACTGGTGCCAGGCACAGGACCGTCTTTGGTATATTTGTCGCCGTAGTCGTACTCCAGCATCCCGAAATAGGACAGTTTGTCCAGCAGCTCGTCGAACGAGGCGTCATCGGGGGTGTAGTGTTTCTTGGCGTTCCATTCGTGGAGGAGCTTGTAGGTGCGGTGCTCGCGGACCTTCAGGGGTTTGCCTGGAAGCATGTCCAGGAGCAGGTCGAGCGAAGCTTCGCGGGTTTGCGCATCCATCTCGTCTTCAAAGATGCAGGCCAAACCCCAGTATTCGGGACCGTCGGTGGTCATCTTCAGCTTGCCTGGGATGCGGTCCGTGACATGACGGACGAACTTGATCAGTTTCGGGTTGGGGTTTTTGTCGCCTTTGTGTTTGGGGACAAACTTGGTGGACATTTCGGGCATAACTATAAAATTGAAAATTGAAAGTTATTTTTTATAGGCGGTAACCATTTTCAACAACCAGTTGGCGAAAGCATCGATGCCTTCGCCTGTTTTGGCGCTGATGGGGATCACTTGGGCGTTGGGGTTGCGCATTTTGATGTTTTGTTTGCAACGTTCCAGGTCGAAATCGAAATAAGGCATCACGTCGATCTTGTTGATCAGCACCAGGTCGCATACCGAGAACATCAGCGGGTATTTGAGCGGCTTATCGTCGCCTTCGGGCACGGAGAGGATCATGGCATTAGCGGTGGCTCCCGTGTCGAACTCGGCGGGACAGACGAGGTTGCCGACGTTTTCGAGGATCACAAGATCGGGCGAGAGGTTAGAGGTGAGAGGTGAGAGACCTTCGAGGCCTTGGCGGGTCATCTCCGCATCGAGGTGGCACATGCCACCGGTATGGAGCTGGATGGAAGGTACGCCAGTGGCCTCTTTGATCCGGAGGGCATCCACTTCGCTATCGATGTCTGCTTCCATCACCGCGATGCGAATTTTGTCCTTAAGACGGTTTATCGTTTTGACCAAAGTGGTGGTTTTGCCACTTCCTGGGGCTGACATCAGGTTGAGGAGGAACACTCCCCTATCCTTCAATTCGTGCCGTAATGCATCGGCATCTTTCTCATTGTCAGCAAATACGCTCTTCTTGATTTCAATGATCTTGACTTCGTCCATAACAGAAAAATAGAATCGCCAAAGATACATTATTTTTCGATACGAGACAAGAGATTTTTTAGAAGGAAGAAGCAAGAAGAAAGCGACGGGTACGTCAGACGTATCCGTCGCTTCTTTTTAGTAAACCAAGGATTACTTTACCACCACAGTCCTATTGGCCACACCGTTTTGGGTGATCAGTTGGATGAAGTACACCCCTTGGGGATACGTCATGGGAATCAGGCATTCATTCTGTTTAGGCACAATGACGGCGACCTGCTGTCCCATCGCGTTATAAACGACGACATGCTGTAGGCCTTCCGCCTTGACGGTCAATTCGCCTTCCACGGGGTTGGGATAAACCCGAGCCTTGGTGAGGGCCGACTCGGTTAGCTGAGTAGGATTGCCGTATCCGATGAGCGTTTCAGAAGCCGCCTCACAGCCGTCACTATAAACTGCATTGATGAAGTACTCTGCCGTCAATCCCTCGGTAATGGTGTCGGTGTATTCATATAAGTCAGACTCAACAGAGGCGTGAAGCTGGCCATCACGGAACACCTCAAAATGATCCAATTCACCCGTCGAGCCTTCCAAAGGTGCCGACCACGACAAGGTGATTAGAGAAAGATCTTTGACAAGAGGATATTCTGTAATTTGGAAATCTTCCACTGGGTTACATGAAACGACGGGCGTCTCCCCCACTGGATTGGCGATCTCGGCGAGACAGCCGATATTCATCTGGCAGTAGCGTTGCGACATGCCGAAGCTGTTGACCGAAGGACCGATCAGGTCTTGTGGCGTATGGATGTTGGGGCTGTAATGCTGATAATCCTCGAAAGGATAGATGCCCATGTAGCCGTGGTTGTTGAACGAGGTGTGGTCGCTGTCGCCCTCGTTGAAGTTGACGTGACGGACAGGCATCTCGGGAAAATAGATGTCAGCCACATTCATGTAGTAGGTGCCGATGGGCTCCACTGAATTCGGATAGATCAGGTCGATATGGATTTGGTCGCCATAGAGGTAGCCATTCATGTCGTTGTTGAAGTATCCGATGATGTCCATTCCCTGTTGTTGGCAGCGGCTGGCGTAAGCCTCGCTGCCGTAGAGGCCCATCTCTTCGCAGCCGTAGGCGCAATAGACGATGGAGTATTCAAATTCATATTGGCTCATGATTCGGACACTTTCGAGCACGCTGGCCACGCCGGTGGCATTGTCGTCGGCGCCGGGAGCCGTGCCGCCTCCATACATGGCCTCGTAGGAGAACGAGTCGAGGTGGCTGCCGCATACCACGTAGGTGTCGGGATAGAGCGTGCCGCGTTGGATACCGATGACGTTGGGACCCGCAGCGCCGCTGCCCATCCAGGTGCTGGCGTTGAAGGCCTGTTGCTCCACCTCCAGGCCGTAGGAGGCCATGCGTCCTGCGATCCAGTCTGATGCAGCAAAAGCGTTATTCGAGTTCCAGATGCGGCTACCATAGTCTTGGAGATGCTGGACGGTGGCTTGCAACGAGTCCATGTTCACCTGGTTCATCATCTCACGGATGCGGGGATCCTCCTCTGTTACCGTCGGGAAGTCGCGGGTCATGCGTGGCAGACGGGCTTCTTTGTTGAAGATTGCCACGGCGCCGTCGTTCTTATAGGGCATCACCATGCCTTTGGCAAGGATGGCGTGGTCCATCTTGGCCAGGGCGTTGATGCTGTAGTTGGCGAGATAGGCGTCTTGGGCATTGTCGGGGCAATACACGATGGTATAGACCTCGTTGTCCCCGAAAGCGTTCTCGTCGAGCATAATCATGTTCTTGGCGTCGAAGGCCTTGGCGGTGGCATACACCTCGGCGTTGTTGTAATAGTGAATGGTGAGATTCTTATCGGCGAAGAGCTTCTCCAGCTCGGCGCGTCCTGAATAGTTGATTTTAACTAGGCTTCCCGCCATCATCACGGATGAAAGCAGCAAAGCAACGAGAGTAAATAATAGCTTTTTCATATCGATATTTTTGTTGTTCGAATAAGTATTTAGGTGCACAAAGATAGGAAATAATAACTTCAATTCAAGAATGATTTAGAATAGATGAAAATCCCTATCACCCAGATGATGGTCCACAGCGGCACCAGCACTTTGAACCGAATGTGTTTGGTCTTATGTCGGAAGAGGAGCATGCCAAGCCAGCAGCCTGCTCCCCCACCGATTCGGGCGAGCCACAGCAGTGTGCGTTCCGGGATACGGTAGTGGCCCTTCTGTTTCGAGAAGGCCTTGTCGAGGCCATAGAGGAACACTCCTATGGCGTTGATGGCGGTCAGGTAAATAACGAGCGGTTGAGGCAGGGACATGATGCTATATTTGATCAAGCAAACACTTAGTCAGGTTTGGTTTGCAAAAATAGTCATTAGGGTAATATCTTGCAAGAGCATGAAGGTCTCGGACAACTGCTTGAAGCCACCACCTTCTCCTCCACGGTCAGCTACAGGAGGAGCTTTTTCAGGTTCTGCGCACAAAACGAACTACGGAACCAACACTGCCTTCACACGCGAGGCCCTCTCACGTATGAACATGATGATTCTCCATCTGAGGATGGTGGTGTTGGCAGCATTGTAGGCGATGGCGTCCATGTCGTTGCGCTTGGCCATATAGATGGCCCGCCTGTTGTGAAACTCTTGAGAGATGATGGTCAGCGTATCCATTCCAAAAACCTCTTTTGCCCTCACGATGGATTCGATGGTATGGTACCCTTGGCTGTCAAGGACGAGTAGGCTGTCGGGCACGCCCCTGGCAACCAACGCTTCGCGCATCGCTTGAGGCTCGTCATAATCGGGACCTTTCTTGGCTCCGCTGATTATAATACGGTCAACTTTCCCGGACTCATACAGTGCCACCGCAGCATCAATGCGATAGTTATAGAACATGTTGATGCCACCTCTGCGACCCTTTGGGTTGGTCCCCAGTAACAGCCCCACTTCTCTGTGAGGGATCTCGTCCACATCAGAGTACACGCGCCCTTTCGAGGCACTGCTCACGGCAAGTTCGCAAACTATGACAACGGCAAGCCCCATTGCCATGATCGTTACCAAGACCCAGAAGGCGCGTTTCATTGTTTTCATTTTGCAAGAGCTTTCTCCAACCTGGGCAGTATAGGTGAAAAGTGAGTTCCTTCGACCAATTCAAAAGAAACGGCAGCGTTGGTTTTCGATTTCAGGATCTGGGTTGCGGCGACAGACCTCTCCTCCACGGTGGCCATCCTTTTGTCCTTAGCGTGCTTCTCCGATAAGGCTTTTAGCCCTTCGGCCAGATCCTCACGGATTCCTTCAGGAAGGATCATGTAACAGATGCTGTGTTTTTGCTCTTTCATGCGGTCAGTGGTTTGGGAGGGTTAGTTCCTAGGAGGTTTTCAGATGGAGGGTTTGATCAGCAAAAATAGATAATTCTAAACAAAACTGGAAATGGATCAAAAATAAAAGCGATAAGAAGACAATAAACACGGCTTCCAAGAATTGGCAATCGACATACGCTGTCAAACACT
Source organism: uncultured Bacteroidales bacterium (assembly GCA_946184615.1). Lineage (GTDB taxonomy): Bacteria > Bacteroidota > Bacteroidia > Bacteroidales > F082 > Limimorpha. The sequence continues at coordinate 9,592 of CAMHFN010000032.1, read as the reverse complement.
TGGAAGAAATCGTTAAAAACGCTATTGGCGACGAGAACAAGCCCGTCTATGAGAAAACCAAGAAAGGGTTTAAACTTCAAGGTAAAGCTAACTATTGGCATCCGTTCCGACAAGAAACACGTCCAATACTGTATTAATAAAATCGAAACAAAAGAAAAAAGCCAACCGTACAAAGCAAGTACCCCTTAACAGGGACCACATACGGAATTGGCTTTTTCAGACTGCAAAACTACAACAAAATTTTGACTCCCGCAAGGGCTTTTGATGATTTTTAACACTATGTAGCTGTTTTGTCATTACCACGAACACCTCGCTGCGCACCCGCGACAGCTCCTAGAGTTCAGCCGCGGTCAGTTCCTGAAAGGTTTTCTTAAAACCTATCACTATATAATAATAGCTTTGGATTCTTTTTGCAGTCCCAAATCATAAGGATGGAACACACTTCATTTTCAAATAAATAAATCATCTTATAGCGATGTTGAACCAAGACATAACGATAGTTTCTTTCAAGATGTTCAAGACTAGGCTCTAATGGACCCATTTCGGGAAAGAATTTTAATCGATCACCAGCTTTAATAAATTCTTCCGAATAATGAATTGCCACCTTTGTTGAGATGGCATTGAAATAACCAAAAATAGATTCCAAGTCATTTCGTGCTGGTTCAGTCCAAATTAATGGTACCATGAACGCACTTGCTTTTCAAATTCTTCGTGTGAGATCAACCCTTTTTTAGCATCAACATCAGCGGTAGCTTGAAGCACGCGCTGAATGGCTTCCTCAACCGTGTATTGGCACGGTGGAGGTGTTGTGCTTTGAGCTTCCATCTGGTCAAGCAATTCCTCTAGTTCATCCGTTTGATTAGTCAAATCATCGATCATGAAGCACTGTTTTTCTGATCCAATCAGTTGATCAGCTTCTGCAAAAGTAGTCAAATTTTTCATATTGGGCAATGTTTTTTCGAATTCGCCCGCAAAGATAACAACAATATTTTATATATGGCAATTAATTAATAATAATTATTTCAACTCCTTTGAAAAAAAACTAAAGCAAAGATCGTTCTGTCACTCCCACCTTGCTTCGCGAAGCGGTTGTTCCCAATGGACTTCTCCCCCAGCCTGTTGGGCCAGTTCGTCGATATGGCCACGGAACTCGGCAAGCAGTTGTTGTTCCCGTTTTTTGGAGCGACGGCCTTTGCCTTCATAGATCACCTTGCTGAAGTAGGCGTCGTAAGAGACGGCATAGTCCTCCTCGTCGTTATGCGGAAAGAAGGTCACCGCAGCTTCATATTGTACGTTGCCCGCCTCGGAGGTGCAGACGAGCATCACCATAGCCGCACGACGTGGAACGTCGTTAAAAAGCAGTTTGGCGGAAAAGTATTGGTTGTAGATGTTGAGGGTGGCCATGGTTCAGTTATCTGGAGAACCACTTGTCCAAAGTCTCTTCAGCCTCCTGCTCCATCTCGGGAGTGATGTGTTGCTTGATCTTCCTGTAGGCAATGGCGATGACCGCCACCTCGTCGGCCCAGCCGAGGATGGGATGACGCTTTGCCGAAATCAGGTTGATGGGAAGAATCAGATACGCCAGCGACCCGTAAACGATTGCCTTGGCTGATTTAGGGGTGCTGTCGCTCTTCAGCACGTAATACATCAACAACGCCTTCTTGGTGGTGTAACGTCCCAGCCGCTTGGCGCTGTCTTTGATCTTCTCCCATAACCCAGGGAGGTTGTAACCTGAAGTGTTCGATTCCATGGCATTCTACAATTTGAGCGCAAAGATATACTATTTTCTTTTTCCGAACCACTTCCCTATCCGGTTTCCGCTGTTGATCTCCATGATGGCCAGGATGCCGAAAGCGATGGCGACAGTGGCTTTGAGGGCGGCGAAACCAGTGTGAAGGGCCTCAGGAAGCTGGTTGGAGACGATGTTGTAACTCGTCCAAAAGATGCCTGCACCAGGCACCAAGGGGAAGATGCCGCAGATGAGGAACACCGTGATGGGACACTTCCTCCCGATCGACTGAAACAGCGCCGTCAATGTGACCAATGCCGTGGCGCAAAAGATGACCTCGACAGGCGACATGGAGGTGTATCGACTCAACACGAGATAAAGGAGCCAACCCATCGTACCACAGAAACCTGCATCGAAATAATACCTGCGCGGCACACCAAAGAGGGCAGCAAACGACACGGTGCCCAAGAAAGCAGCCACGAGCTGGATGGCAAAGCCTGCCGTCTGCGGATCGGCGGTGAGTCCTCCCAACACGGGCATCGACCCAAACACATTGCCATCGAACATAAAAGCCAAGGCCACACCCAAAGCAATGCAAAAGAAAGTCAGCAGGGCATCCAGAAGCCTTGTGACGCCTGCGATGTAGTCTTCGTTGGCCATGTCGCGGATGCCGTTGGTGAAAGGCACACCGGGAATCAACGGGATGATGGCACCGATGATCATGTTGCTCAGGTGGTCGCCAAGACCGAGACGGTACATCCCGATGCAGAGCAAAGTGGCCAGCAGCCCACCCGTGGCGTTGCCTACGATACGCGACAGCCTTCTGGAGCCCACAAACAGCATGAACACCCACAACACAAGACCCGCGATGAACGAGGCCACACAGTCCATGAAACCACCTCCGAAGATGATGCAGAAGGCAGCACTGCCCACGGCGGAAGCCAAGATCTGCTCCCACGCTGGCTTGGCCTTCATGGCACGGATGGCTTTCAGCTGTTGATCCAGCTGTTCCAAGGTGTAGCGTCCCTGCTCCACCTCACGCGACAATTGGTTGACGGCCACCACCTTGTCAAGACTCGCGCTCTTGATGGGGATGAACTTGGAACGGGCGTAGTCCTTGCCGGTTGCCATGATGCCGTTGCTGAGCACGAAGAAACTCTCGTCTTCCACTCCGTAATGACTGGCGATGCGCCGCATGGTCTCTTCCACACGGGAGATCTCGGCGCCGTTCTCCAACAGGATGGAGCCGGCTTCGTAGGCAAGGTCTAAGGTTTTAGGGGTATCGGTCATGGCATTGTTTATTTTGACGTTCCTTTCATGATATGTTCCAACAATCCTTCACAGCCTTCCAAGACATCGATCCACGTGGCCTCGAAATCACCTGTGTACCAAGGATCGGCCACCTGTCCAGGACGGCGAGTGTAATCCATCAATAGGCTGATCTTTTGGTCCGGATCGCCACCCAAGAGACGATGCAAGTTACGGACGTTGTTGCGGTCCATCACGATGACATAGTCATAATGGCGATAATCGTCCATGGTCATCTGCCGAGCTGTCTTTCCTTGGCATCCGATGCCGTGTTCCGCCAGCTTACGTCGCGCCGGAGGATACACAGGATTGCCCAACTCTTCGGTAGAAGTCGCCGCTGATGCAATCTCAAAGTGGTCTTGGAGTCCCTTCTCCTCTACCAAATGCTTCATCACGAACTCCGCCATGGGACTGCGACAGATGTTGCCGTGACAAACGAAAAGGATCTTGTTTTTCATCTGGGATGATTTTGCAGCAAAGATAAGAAAAAAACAGAGACAGCCCCAAGGGGACTGTCTCTGATAAAAGAAGCTTTAATTAGGATTACTTCTCCACTTCCTTCTTCAGGCGCTCCGTTAACATCGGGACGATCTTGTGCAGATCACCCACGATGCCGAGGTCGGCGACGCTGAAGATGGGGGCGAACTTATCCTTGTTGATGGCGATGATGAAGTCGGACTCTTCCATACCGGCAAGGTGCTGGATGGCGCCGCTGATACCACAAGCCATGTAGAGGTTCGGACGGACGGTCTTACCGGTCTGTCCCACCTGACGGTCGTGAGGCATCACACCATTGTCAACCATGGCACGTGATGATGACACCACGCCACCGATGACGTCGGCCAAGGCCTGCAGCTTATCAAAGCCTTCCTTGTTCTGGACGCCACGGCCACCAGACACCAGGATCTTGGCATCGGCGATATCGACCACGGTCTTGTCTTCCTTGATGGTCTCCACCAGTTTCACTTTGAATTTCGTAGTGTCGAATTGGGGAGTGAACATGGTAACTACGCCTTGACGACCTTCCTCACGTTGACGCTTCTGCATCACGCCAGGACGCACGGTGGACATCTGTGGACGGGTGTTCGGGCAGATAATGGTTGCCATCAGGTTGCCACCGAAAGCGGGACGGGTCATGCGGAATTGCAGCTCGCCGTTGCTCTTCTCGTCGGCAACAACTTCCAACTTGGTGCAGTCGGCGGTCAGACCGGTCTTCAGACGGGCAGCGATACGCGGAGCCATGTCGCGACCGATAGTGGTGGCACCATACAGCACGATGTTGGGATGACGTTCCTTGATGATCTGGTCAACAACTTGTGAGTACTGCTCGCTCAGATAGTCCTTCAGCTCGGGGACGTCGGCCACGATGACCTCGTCAGCACCGAATTCAATGAGTTTCTGGGCTTGGTCTTTCACGTTGTAACCCAGCAACATGGCCACGACCTTCTCGCCGAGAGCGTCGGCCAGGTCACGGGCCTTACCTAAAAGTTCGAAAGCAACGGATTGGATGACACCTTCACGTTGTTCTGCGAAAACGAATACGTTCTTATAATCTTTCAATTCCATGGCTGTAACTTTTAGATGATGTGTTTTTCTTTCAGTTTGTTGACGATCAGCTCAACGGCCTCTTCCTCGCTCACCTCGTGGACCTCACCCGGGGCTTTCATGGCCTTCGGGAAGCTCTGGAACACCTTGGTGGGAGAACCGCTCAGTCCGAGTTTCGTCTCGTCGTAGTCGATCTTGTCGGCACCCCAGACTTCAACCTCACGGTTGTAAGCCTCGACGATGCCGCTGACGGTCATGTAACGTGGCTCAAATGCTGAAGCCAGCACGGTAAGCAGGCACTTGCCTTCCACTTCGAGGACTTGGACGCTGTCCTCATTCTCTTTGTGAACTTGCAGGTTGCCGTTGGGCATCAGCTTAGCGTCGCAAACGTAGGTGATCTGAGGCAGACCGAGGTGTTCGGCCATCTCAGGACCCACCTGAGCGGTGTCACCATCGATAGCCTGACGGCCGGCGATGATGATGTCGTAATCCAACGTACGGCAGAGACCAGCGATGGCGTATGAAGTAGCCAAGGTGTCGGAGCCGGCGAACTTACGGTCAGAGAGAAGGATGGCACGGTCGGCGCCCATGGCGAAAGCTTCGCGCATGATGACATCGGCTTGCGGAGGACCCATGGAGACCACGGTGACGTTGGCACCGAATTGGTCCTTCAGACGGAGGGCCAGCTCGAGACCGCCCTTGTCGTCAGGGTTCATGATGCTCGGAACACCGTCGCGGATCAAGGTGCCCTTTACCGGATCGATCTTGATTTCAGTGGTATCCGGAACTTGTTTGATACAAACGATAATATTCATACTGCTTCCCTCCTATTATTTCTTGAACAACTGACCAGCGATAACCATACGCTGCACTTCTGAGGTACCTTCGTAGATCTCTGTGATCTTGGCGTCACGCATCATGCGTTCCACAGGATATTCACGAGTATAGCCGTAGCCACCATGGAACTGGACAGCCTTGGTCGTCACTTCCATAGCAGTCTCGGCTGCAAACAACTTAGCCATAGCGGCATCAGGTGAATAAGGCAGCCCCATGTCCTTCTTCCAAGCGGCGCTTCTGACGAGCAGACGAGCAGCTTCGACTTTGGTCTTGAGGTCGGCCATCTGGAATTGGGTGTTCTGGAACTGAGCGATGGCCTTACCAAACTGCTTGCGTTCCTTGGTGTATTTAACGGTCTCATCCATAGCACCTTGAGCGATACCCAGGGCTTGGGAGGCGATACCGATACGACCACCATCCAAGGTCTTCATGGCAATGGTGAAGCCCTTGCCAAGAGGTCCGAGGAGGTTTTCCTTCGGCACTTCGCAGTTTTCGAAGATCAGCTCGCAGGTAGCGCTGCCGCGGATACCCATCTTGAGTTCCTTCTTGCCGATGCTGAAGCCCTTCATGCCCTTCTCCACGATGAAGGCGGAGATGCCCTTGGTGCCCTTCGACTTGTCGGTCATGGCCATGACGATGAACACGTTGGCGTAGGAGGCGTTGGTGATGAAGATCTTGGTTCCGTTGAGGATCCACTTGTCACCAGCATCTACAGCCGTGGTCTGTTGCATGGCGGCGTCGGTGCCGGCGTTGGGCTCGGTGAGACCGAAAGCGCCAATCCATTCACCGGAGGCGAGCTTGGGCAGATACTTCATCTTTTGTTCTTCCGTACCATTTTCCAGAATGGGGGCCATGCACAGCGAGGTGTGAGCCGAGACGATGACGCCGGTGGTGGCGCACACTCTCGAGAGCTCTTCGACCGCCATGATGTACATCTGGACGGTACCGCCCTGTCCACCGTACTGCTTCGGAATCGGGATGCCCATGATGCCGAGCTTGCCCATCTTTTGGACAGTCTCCATCGGGAAGCGCTCCTGTTCATCGACTTCGGCGGCCAAAGGCTTTACTTCGTTCTCCGCAAACGATCTGATCATCTGCAGGAACAACTGTTCTGTCTTTGAGTAGCTAAAATCCATAATTTTTAGAATTTAGAAGACGGAAGACAGAAGACAGAAGTTATTTAGAAGATTGAATTCGAGAAATATAAGATTGAAGAAGTTTAGTAGTCTCTGCTAATACATTATCAAGGGCTATTGATTGAGCTTCTGTTATATAATTTAGGTCTTTCGACAAAACGATATAATAACTACACTCTTCTATGGATCCTTGAGAAATATTAAAGAACCGAAGCTTATCAGCAGGAGTCTTCTTGACATAACCTTCAGCTATGTTGGCCGCAATCGATACGGCCGCTCTTCTAAACTGAGACGTTAGTCCGTATAACTCACTTTTAGGAAAACTCTCCGAGAGCGAGTAAACGTTCAAAACGAAAGAATGAGCCTTCCGCCAAACTATCAACTCCTTATATGATTTAGTAGCCATTCTAAACTCCTAATCTTCTCTTCTGACTTCTGTCTTCTGTCTCCTGTCTTCCTCTATGATTAATATTTGTAAAATCCTTCACCTGTTTTTCTTCCCAAAAGACCGGCTCTCACCATCTTGCGGAGCAAGGGATGCGGGCGGTACTTGGGATCGCCAAACTCTTTGTACAACACTTCCATGATGGCGAGGTTGACGTCATTGCCAATGAGGTCGGCCAAAGCGAGGGGACCCATAGGGTGGTTGGCGCCCAGCATCATGCACTTGTCGATGTCTTCAGCGCTGGCGATACCGTCGGCGAGGATGCCGACTGCCTCGTTGATCATCGGGATGAGGATGCGGTTGACCACGAAGCCGGGGGCTTCTTTCACCTCGACGGGCTGCTTGCCGATGGAAGTGGCGAGGTCAACGATGCACTTGGTCACTTCGTCGCTGGTCAGCTGACCTTTGATGACTTCCACAAGGGCCATACGGTCGGCGGGGTTGAAGAAGTGCATGCCGATGAATTGGGCGGGACGGCTCGTGCAGGCTGCAATCTCGGTGATCGACAGCGAGGACGAGTTGGTGGCAAAGATGGTCTCGGGCTTGCAGATCTTGTCAAGCTCCATGAAGACATCTTTCTTCAGTTGCATCTCTTCAACGGCGGCCTCGATGACGAGGTCGGCATCGGCGAAGGTAGCGTAGTCGGTGGTAGTGGTGATGTTGGCGAGCAAAGCATCGACAGCCTCTTGGGTCATCTTGCCTTTCTCCACCAGCTTACCGTAACCTTTTGCGATGGAAGCCATGGCCTTGTCGAGGCTGGCTTGGGTGCGGCTCTTCATGACGACGGGCATCTTGGCGGCGAATGCCTTTACGATACCTTTAGCCATGGTGCCGGTTCCGATAACACAGATTTTCATGATTTATAGATTTAAAGATTTAATATTCAAGATTTAATGATTATTTTCCTACAAAAGTGGTTTTCCTTTTCTCCAAGAAAGCTTTCATGCCTTCTTTTTGATCCTCTGTGAGGAAGCAGCGGCCGAAGATGATGCTCTCGTTCTGTATGGCTTCGTCAGCGTGCATGTCCCACTCTGCGTTGATGCAGAGCTTGGCGGCTTTCACGGCCAGCGGAGCGTTGGCAGCGATCTGGTTGGCCAACTCGAAGGCACGGTTCATCAGCTCGGATTGTGGCACCACCTCGTTGACGAGACCGATACGCAAGGCTTCGTCAGCCTTGATGACCTTGCCCGTATAGATGAGTTGTTTGGCCATCCCCTGCCCCACAAGACGCGCCAGACGGACGGTGCCGCTGAAGCCCGGGATGATGCCCAGACCCACTTCGGGTTGACCGAACCTGGCGTTGTCGGAGCAGATACGGATGTCGCAGGCCATGGCCAGTTCACAGCCTCCGCCGAGGGCGAAGCCGTTCACAGCGGCGATGACGGGCACGTAAAGCTGTTCCAACTTACGGAACACGGCAGCACCACGGGCACCAAAGGTCTGGGCCTGAAGCATGCCCAGGTTGGCCATCTCACTGATGTCGGCACCCGCCACAAAGGCTTTGTCGCCGTCGCCGGTGACAATGAGGACACGAAATTTGTTGCAGTCGAAATGGTTCAGGTAGTCGTCCATATCCTTGAAGACATCCGTGCAAAGGGCATTCAGGGTCTTGGGAGCCGATACCTTCATGACGGCAATCTGGTCGTGCTCTTCTATCTTAAGATAGGTGTATTCCATCTTCGTAGGGATTAGATGTCCATGGGTTTCCAGTTGGGGTCAAGGATGAGCTTGGCCTCGGTGGCAGCTTGCATCTGCTCGAAGGTGAACTCGGGGTGGATTTCGCGCACCACGATGCCTTCGGGGGTGATGTCCATGACACCCATCTCGGTGATGATCATGTTCACCTGTCCGGCAGCGGTCAGAGGCAGCGTGCACTCCTTCAGGATCTTGGGAGCACCCTTCTGGGTGTGTTCCATGGTGAGGATCACGCGCTTGGCACCCACGACGAGGTCCATGGCGCCGCCCATACCGGGAGCCATCTTGCCAGGGATGATCCAGTTGGCGAGGTTGCCCTTCTCATCCACTTGCAGGGCGCCGAGGAACGACACGTTCACATGGCCGCCACGGATGATGGCGAACGAAGTGGCCGAGTCGAAGGTGCAGGCACCGGGCAGCAGCGTGATGGCGCCACCGCCAGCGTTGATGAGGTTCTTGTCTTCCTTGCCTTCTTCGGGGGTCGGGCCCATGCCCATGGCACCGTTCTCGGTCTGGAGGGTCACGGTGACACCTTCAGGAAGGTAGTTGGGGATCAAAGTCGGAATGCCAATACCGAGATTGACAACATCGCCGTCGTGCAGTTCCTTGGCAGCACGCTTGGCGATCACTTCTCTCATTTCATTTTTGTCCATAGTGTGTTGTTATTTAAAGATTTAAGATTTATAATTTAAGATTATTACTCTTATTTCATACCTCTCTTCACCATTTCTTGAACCACAAACGAAGCCACATCGTCGGCGTAGGTGTTCATGCCGAAGCCAGCGTCGAAACCGAGTTCCTTGGCCAGTTCGTGGGTGATACGGGCGCCGCCACAGCAGCAAATCATCTTGTCGCGCAGGCCCTCGGCCTCCATCAACTCGATGAAGTTGGTCATGT
>CAMHFN010000031.1 GCA_946184615.1 uncultured Bacteroidales bacterium | reverse complement strand
ACAACAACCTCACCCACGTGCTCCTCGTCGGCGACGTGGCACAAATACCAGGCTATACTTTTACTGATGGCGGTTCAGACTGGTCGGGTAAAGGCGACAACCAATATGGCCAGATTGTGGGTAGCGATATCTACAACGATGTCATCATTGGACGTTTCTCGGCTAGTAGCGTGGCTCAAGTGACCACCCAAGTCAACCGTATCCTCACTTACGAAAGAGATCTGACCACCAGCGCCACTTGGTGCCAAAATGGATTGGGCATCAGTGCATCCGCAGGAAGTGGAGGACATTACAGCGAGGATGACTATCAACATGTGGAGAACCTTCGCACCGATCTTATAAACTATGGATATTCCACTGTTTATCAGGATTATGCCAGTGTAAGCGGTTTTCCTTCCTCTTCCACTACTACGATCAGCAACCATATCAATAGCGGTGTGGGTATCATCAACTACTGCAACCATGGTGAGCAAACAGGTTGGCAGTCCCACTATTACATGAATTCCAACGTCAATGCCTTGACCAACAACAACAAGCTGCCTTTCATCTTCTCGGTGGCTTGCTTGGTGGGTCAGTACGACTACTCCAGCGGCGACTGCTTTGCTGAGACCTGGATGCACGCCACCAATGGTTCCACACCTACAGGTGCTATCAGCGGCATGTTCTCCTACATCTCACAACCTTGGGTCCCGCCTATGTGGGCTCAAGACGAGTTTGTTGACATCCTTGTGGAAAGCTACAACAACAACATCAAGCACTCCTTTGGTGGTGCAGCCATCAACAGCCTTTTCAGCATCTTCGATCACTACAGCACCACTGAGACTTCTGCTATCGGCACTTACAAAGCCTGGGTACTTTACGGCGACCCGACCCTAATGATGCGTACCAAGACCCCGCAGGCCATGACCGTCAACCACAACGGCAACATCACTATTGGAAACAATGCCTATACGGTCAACGTCAGCAACGGCAATGGTGCTTTAGCTACTATCACAGATGCCAGCCATAACATTTTGGGCAAAGCCACGGTCAGCAACAACAAAGCCACGGTCACCCTCAACACCAGCAACTTGACTCCTGGTACCACGTTGACTCTTTGTGTGTTTGGTTATAACAAGATGACCTATCTCGGCACCATTGAGGTAGTAGGAGGCACTCCATACCACATCACCGTGACCCAACCCCAACATGGCAGTATCAGTGCTCCTTCACAAGCCTACGCCCATGCCACGGTAACCTTGGCTGCTACCCCAGAAACTTCCTATTGTCTCTCGGCTTGGAATGTGAAGGATGTTAACAACAACAATATCACCGTGACGGACAATGAGTTCACCATGCCAGAAAGCGATGTGACGGTAACCGCCACCTTCATCCCTGGTATGCAAGTCACTTTAGCATCCGTGATGCACGGCAGCATCAATGCTAACCTTCAGTATGCCCTGCAAGGTAACACCATCAACTTGACCGCCACACCGGCCACAGGATATGTGTTCGACAGCTGGGTTGTCTATAAGACTGGCGATGTGAACACCACCGTCACCGTGAACGACAACAGCTTCACGATGCCCAACTATCCTGTCACCGTAAGTGCCATCTTCAATGAAGTGGTGAGCAACGATGTAACTATTGGAAGCGGCAGTTCTACAAATGAATATTTGCCGACACACTCCTATTATCGTTACACACTAACACAACAGATCTACAAACCTTCTGAAGTAGGTTCTGCCGGCACTATCACCAAGGTGGCTTTCAAGGTGTCCAATTCCCAATCTGCCTCCAGAAACATTGACATCTACCTATCGCATACCAGTACGAGCACTTTCTCCAACAACTCTTCATGGATTGCGCAAAGCACTACGTACCGCGTGTTCTCTGGCAGTGTCAATTTCAACGCATCGGGATGGACAACTATTACTTTGGACACACCATTTGAGTACAATGGAACGAGCAACCTACTCCTTACCGTAGACGACAACACTGGAACATACGTAAGCGGTAGCAGCAGTTCTCCCAAGTTCTACGTTTATTCCACCAGCGGCAACACCTCTCTGGGCAAATACAACGACAACACAAACTACAACCCGGCATCCATGAGCGCTTCTGGAACACGTGCCAAGACCAACAACCAGGTCGTGTTTACGAAGGAAGTTCCCAGCACCGAGGGTTACCTTTCTGTGTCGCCCACTTCCTTGAGTGGTTTCAGTAACGTGGCTGGTGGTGCACCTTCTGACCCCCAAAGCATTGCTGTGATCGGAAGCAACCTGCAGGCCAACCTGACCATCACTGCTCCTACGGGCTACCAGGTCTGCGCTACGCAGAACGGCAGCTACGCCAGCACATTAACGCTATCGCCCTCCAACGGTAGCCTCCGTTCCAACGTGTTTGTCCGCCTTGGCACCAACGCGAACCCCGGAGAATACAACGGCAACCTGACCCTCGCTTCGGGCACGGCCTCGGCCACGGTCAGCCTTAGTGGCACTGTCATCCCTGGCAACGTCAAATATCCTGTCACCGTCGCCGCGAACCCTGCTGAAGGTGGCAATGTGACTGGTGGTGGTGAATACAATTACAACACCCTTGTCACCGTGACCGCCTCCGCCAACACGGGCTATACTTTCGTCAACTGGACCAACAATGGCGAACAAGTGAGCGCCGAAGCCTCTTACAGCTTCAATGTCTCTGGCACCACTGAACTTGTTGCCAATTTCGCAATAAACAGTTATGTGGTGGCCGCCATTCCGTCCCCTGCAGAAGGTGGTTCCGTTACTTTCGGTGGGAATGTCAGCGGAGAGGAGCATTTCTATGACTTTGAAGATGGAACATCACAAGGATGGACCTTATTGCAAGGTCCCAACAGTGATTCTCCAGACAATTGGATGCACAGCACCAATTACACTACAGACAATTTCACTGGTCATGGTCACAATGCTTCAAGCGGATTCATGCTTTCCGAATCGTTGATTCAAAACAGCATTTCTGTCCATCCCGACAACTATCTTGTTTCTCCCCAGATTTTGCTTGGTGGCCACATCAACTTCTGGGCCTCCAACCTCTCTGACGATTTTGGAGCGGAGCACTTTGGCGTAGTGGTCTCAACGAATGGAAACGCTGAGGTCAACGACTTCACCATCGTTCAAGAATGGACCATGTCTGCCGAGAGAACGGGAGGTACTCGAACTATCGATGATGGTATCTGGTACGAATACACCGTCGACTTAAGTGCTTTCTCTGGTTTGGGTTATGTCGGCATTCGCCATTTCAACTGCTATGATCAATGGCTCTTATGCGTGGATGACATCACCCTTACGGAAGGTTTCACCTTCAACCATGGAGAATCCTGCACGGTGAACGCCATCCCAAACACAGGATACTATTTTGTGAATTGGACTGAAGGCAATGCCATCGTGTCAACCGATGCTAGCTACACCTTCACTGTCACTACCGACTGTGAGCTTGTGGCCAACTTTGCTGAAGAACCTCTTACCTCCGTCCAAACCGTCGAATTTATCTCGGGTAGCAACTGGTGGGGCACCAACCTCGATATCACTATGGAACAACTGCAAGAAGCTATCGCCAATGCTTTGGGAACCTCGGGTACCGCTATCATCAAGTCGCAACACGGCACCACCACTTACAGTAATGGAAGATGGAGACCCGCTTTGACTCTTGATATCACGGAGTTGTACGAGATCATCCTCAGCACCAGCTGCGAAATCACATTGGAAGGCACACCGGTTGACCCAACCCAATACGAGATCACCATCAATAACGGTGCAAACTGGATTGGATTCCTCCCCAACGAGAGCATGTCCGTTTCAGAAGCTCTTGCCGGACTCAACCCAGTAAAGGGAGATGTCATCAAGGCCGGAAACAACAGCACCAGCTACACGGGCACCCTGTGGAGAGGCTCCTTAACTACCCTCGAACCTGGACACGGCTACATTTACATATCCAAAGACACCCAAACCAAGACGTTCACTTTCCCAGGAAGCGAAAAGTGATGTCGTATTCTTTGCAAAAAAATGAGAAAAAAATAAGAAAACTAAAAAAAACTTCTTATTTTTGCACCAAAGAAAATAATCATAATTTAACACAATACACTATGAAAAAATTATTTTTAACTTTAATTGTTTTAATCGCATTTAGCGGATCTATCTTCGCCCAAAATAACATCTGGGAGGATATCGATCATCATCAATTTTGGAATCATGATCCTTTGGTGGCCATGCTGAGTCTTGACAACCATCTTATAACCCCAAACGACAACTATGCGAACTATGAAGTTGCCGCTTTTGTTGGTGACGATTTACGTGGCCATGGTTTCATGGTTTATCATGGTGAATATGGTGACCCCAATCCAATCCTTGAGTTTGAAATTTTCTATAAGCCCCTTGACAATGAGAATGAGCAACCTCAGCCTGTCACCTTCAAAATGTACGACCACAACACGGGAACCTTGTACACCGTTTGGTCATGCACTATGGATGTTGTAACCCAGACTCCTATTGGAAACACTTACGACTTTGAGACGATGCCTGTTCTCTCCTTCTATAGTCCTTTCACCAAGCCGATTGACGCTTACACGGAGAGAGGTGGCTATTACCTCATTGCCTCTCCTATCGGAGAAGTGGCTCCCGGCGAAGTGGGTGGAATGTTCGATCATGAATACGACCTCTACTACTTTGACCAGAGCAAAGACTTGGAGTGGATCAACTACAAAGATAACAACGATGGCGACTTCCATCTTGTTCCCGGCAAAGGATATCTCTATGCTAGCCTTGAAGCAACCACGTTGAGTTTCGCTGGCATTCCTTACAGCACAGATGATTATACTGTGGAATTGGACAAAGTAAGTGGTGTTGATTTTTCAGGATGGAATCTCGTTGGCAACCCCTTCCCCCAAAGAGCCTACATCAACAAGCAATACTACACCATGAACGAAACTGGTGAGGATTTGATTCTTAGCGATAGAAACACCGTCGAAGCTATGGAAGGTGTCTTCGTTGAAGCAGAAAATGACGATGCAACTGTGACTTTCAGCATCAATCCTTTTAATGCCAAAGTCAAAAAGCAACTGATGCTCTCTATTCGTGGCAACGCCAGAGGTAACACCATCGACCGCACCATTGTGAGTTTCGATGACCGTGAGAGTCTGTCCAAACTTCAACTCTTTGAAGGCAATACCAAGCTCTATATCCCGCAAGATGGAAAAGACAATGCAATGGTAAAATCAGAAGATCACGGAATGCTTCCGCTGAACTTCAAAGCTGGTGAAAATGGCAGCTACACGCTCTGCTTCAACACGGAAGGTATCACCATGGCTTACCTGCATCTCATTGACAAATTCAATGGCAACGAAGTCGACCTGCTCGAAACCCCGAGCTACAGCTTCGAGTCCACTACGAGCGACCAAGAGAGCCGCTTCGATTTGGTGTTTGCTACGGGCAACCCGAGCGATGACCATTTCGCTTTCTACAGCAACGGCAACCTTGTGATCAACAACACTGGTGCCGCCACTCTGCAAGTGGTTGACATCACAGGTCGCATCCTCAGCAGCGAAAGCATCAACGGCTGCTACAACACGAAAGTTAATGCCGCTGCAGGTGTGTACATGCTCCACCTTATCAACAGCAATGGTGTCCAGACCCAGAAGATCATTGTTAAATAAGCATTGAACGGGTAATCATTAAAAAGGGAGCGGTTCGAAGCCGCTCCCTTTTTTGTGTCTAAGAAATCGCTCGCAGCTTAAAGCTTGCGGGCGATTTCCTTTTCCGTATAACCTTCGATAATGTCGCCGACTTTGATGTCGTTGAAGTTCTCGATGTTCAAACCGCAATCCATACCTGCGGGGACTTCCTTCACGTCGTCTTTGAAACGCTTCAGGGAGCCGAGCGTGCCTGTGTAGATCACAATACCATCACGGATGATACGAATCTTCGTGTTACGGGTAATCTTGCCGTCAAGAACCATACAGCCTGCGATGGTGCCGACTTTGCTGATCTTGAAGGTCTCACGAATTTCAAGGTTACAAGTGACCACTTCCTCGATTTCGGGAGCCAACATACCCTCGATAGCCGCTTTGATTTCTTCGATAGCCGTGTAGATAATGGAGTAGATACGGATATCGATCTTTTCTTGTTCGGCCAGTTTGCGTGCTTGCACCGTAGGACGCACGTTAAAGCCCACGATGACGGCATTGGAAGCTGAAGCCAGCATGATGTCAGATTCACTAATGGCACCCACTGACTTGTGGATGACGTTGACTTGTACCTCTTGGGTAGAAAGTTTGAGCAGGGAGTCGGACAAGGCCTCCACAGAGCCATCCACATCTGCTTTGACGATAATGTTAAGCTCTTTGAAGTCGCCGATGGCGATACGGCGTCCAATCTCGTCCAAGGTGATGTGCGGGTTGGTACGGCGAGTTTGTTCACGTTGCAACTGTTCACGACGGTTGGCGATGTCCTTTACCTCGCGTTCATCAGTCATCACGTTGAAGGTATCACCCGGTTGTGGTGCACCGTTGAGGCCCAGCAGCAACACTGGCGTGGAAGGACCCGCTTCCTTGATCTTTTGGTTATGGTCGTTAAACATAGCTTTCACCTTACCGTAGTTGGTGCCCGCCAACACCATGTCACCGATACGGAGTGTACCGCTCTGCACCAGAATCTTGGCCACAAAGCCACGACCTTTGTCGAGAGCAGATTCAATGACCGTACCTTTGGCGAGTTTGTTAGGATTGGCCTTCAAGTCGAGGAATTCGGCTTCAAGAAGCACCTTTTCGAGCAACTCATCCACGTTAAGACCCGTCTTGGCGGCGATTTCCTGTTCCTGATATTTACCGCCCCAGCTTTCCACCAGGATATTCATTTTGGAGAGCTGTTCACGAATCTTGTCGGGATTGGCCGTAGGCTTATCGATTTTATTCAGAGCGAACACAATCGGAACGCCTGCAGCCTGGGCGTGGTTGATGGCTTCAACGGTTTGGGGCATCACATTGTCATCCGTAGCGATAACGATGATAGCCACATCGGTCATTTTGGCACCACGGGCACGCATGGCGGTAAATGCTTCGTGACCAGGGGTATCGAGGAAGGTGATTTTCTTTCCGCTGGCGGTAGTCACCTCGTAAGCACCGATATGCTGGGTGATGCCACCCGCCTCACCTGCCACGACATTGGTGTTACGGATATAGTCGAGCAGTTTGGTCTTACCATGGTCGACGTGGCCCATGACAGTAACCACAGGAGCGCGGGGGACGAGGTCCTCTTCACGATCTTCCTCTTCATTCTCGGCAATAGCCTCTTGAACATCAGCGCTGACAAAGTCCACTTGGAAGCCAAACTCGCTGGCCACCACCGTTAAGGCTTCGGCATCGAGGCGTTGGTTGATGGACACCGGCATACCCAAGCCCATACAGGTCGCTATGACTTTGGTTACAGGCACACCCATCATCACAGCCAGGTCGTTGGCGGTAACGAATTCCGTAAGCTTAAGGACAGATTGTTCCTCTTGCTGGCGCATCTGTTCCTCCATCATGCTGCCTGCGACATGCTGGCGTTTCTCACGACGGTGTTTCGAGGTTTTCGACTTGCCCAGGGGTGACAAGCGCGCCAGGGTGTCTTTGATCTGCTTCGAGATTTCCTCGTCGGAGAGTTCCACCTTTTCCTCATGCTTGGGTTGGGGTTTCCCTTTTTCCTTCTTGGGATTCTTCTTACCTTGCTGTTCAGGCTGACCCTTACCACTAGCGTTTTCAGGTTTCCCAGAGATACGTTTACGCTTCTTTTTCTTAGCATCTCCGCTACCTTCGGTAGAGGCCACGGGTTGCTGCTTAGAGCGTTTGCGCTCTTCAGGAAGTTCAATCTTATCGAGAATCTTTGGGCCTTCAAGTTTCTTGACTTCCGTTTTAATGAACTTGGGTTCAGCGGGAGTCGGTTCTGGTTTCTTTTCCTCAGGTTTTGGGGGCTCCGGTTTTTTAGGTTCCGGCTTCTTGGGTTCCGGCTTCTTCGGCTCGGCCTTTTTAGGTTCTGGTTTTTTAGGTTCCGATTGTTTCTCCGCTTTCGATTTCTTTTCGGGGCGGGTCCTGGCATTTAGGCTATCCAGGTCGATCTTACCCACTACTTTCAAGGTGCCGCTTTCATTGCTTTCTTCTTTACTTTCCTCTTTAGGCTCATCCTTGATTACTTCCTTGGCTTCTTCCTTGATTTCTTCGACGCTTTCCTTTTTACTTTCCTCTTCCGTCTGCGTTTCCGTTTTAGTTGGTTCGACAGAAGTAGTGGGCGGAGTCACGGTTTTAGAAGGCTTAGAGCTACCTTGTTTGGGGCTAATGGTGGTGGAGCGAATAAACACTTCCGATTCCTCCTCCTCGTTGTCATCCACAGCGGTTTGCATCGTTGATTCGACTGAGACCGATCCACCTTTATAAGAAAGGTCGCCCAATTTTTTCGCTTCAATCTTTACTTCTTTCTCTCCCTGGTACTCTTTCACAAGGAGGGCATACATCTCGGCGGTGAGTTTTGTATTGGGTGACGAGTCCACCTGGAATCCCTTTTTGGCGAGGAAGTCCAGGATGGTACCCATACCCACGTTGAACTCTTTTGCCGCTTTCGACAATCTAATGGTTGACTTGGTATCTTCAGACATAGGACCTCCTTCTCTTAATTATCGTTTTCAAATTCAGCCTTGAGGACTTTGAATACGTTGGCAACGGTTTCAATTTCAAGGTCGGCGCGGCGGGCCACCTCTTCTGGGGTCATCGCCAGCACTTGTTTGGCGGTATCACAGCCGATGCCCACGATGGCATCGATAATCCACTGGTCGATTTCATCAGCGAATTCCTGAAGGTCGACATCCTCCTCATCGGGAGCGATTTCGCTGTTACGGTAGACATCAATCTCGTAGCCTGTCAGTTTTCCTGCCAGTTTGATGTTATAGCCACCCTTACCAATGGCGAGGCTGACCTGGTCGGCATCCATGTAGACATTGGCAAGCATGTTCTCGTTATCAAGAACGATACTGGTGATTTTGGCAGGGCTGAGGGCACGGGTGATGAAGAGCGTCGGGTTGGTGGTCCAGTTGATGACATCGATATTCTCGTTACGCAGCTCACGAACGATGCCATGGATACGCGATCCCTTCATACCCACGCAAGCGCCGACGGGATCGATACGGTCATCGTACGACTCAACCGCAATCTTAGCGCGTTGGCCGGGTTCACGGACAATCTTCTTGATGGTAATCAATCCGTCGTAGACCTCGGGGACTTCTGCCTCGAAGAGACGTTGTAAGAACACTTCAGAGGTGCGCGATAGGGTGATAACGGGTGAGCCGTTCACATTGTCCACACTCTTCACGATAGCACGGACGCTGTCACCTTTTTTATAAATGTCCGAAGGAATCTGTTCTGTACGGGGCAGGATGAGTTCGATGCTCTCGTCATCGATGGCTACAATCTCACGTTTCCACACGTGGCTGACCTCAGCGTTAATGATCTCTCCCACTTTGTCTTTGTATTTCTGGAAGATGTTTTCTTTCTGATACTCACCAATCTTGGTCTGCAAGTTCTGGCGGAGGGCCAGGATGTCGCGACGGCCAAAGCTTTCAATCTTAAGGATTTCCGACACCTCGTCACCTACTTCAAAATCAGGTTCGATGAGGATAGCGTCAGAGAGGCGAATCTGGCGGCGCGGATCCTCCAGCTCATTGTCGTCAACCACAGTACGGTTGTGATAGATTTCGAAGTCTCCTTTATCCACATTAACGATAATGTCGATAAAGTCTTCCGTATCGGTATCGAATTTTTTGTTCAGCATACCCCTGAACACGTCTTCGATAATGCGCATCATTGCCTCGCGGTCGATGTTTTTGAATTCTTTGAATTCAGAAAAAGTTTCAATTAATTTGTAGTTTTCCATTATATATGATTTAAATATTTAATATTCAAAGATTTAAAAGACTATAGCAGGTTTCAGTTCGGTAGTTTTACGGTTAAGGGTGAGGTTGGGTTGTTCCTCAGCGATTTTTTTCTTTGATTTCTTTGGTGCCGGGGCGATTTCAACTGTTTCCGTATTGAAGGCGAGCAGTTTGCCTTGGAACTTGCCCTGTTCTTTGGTTTTCACTTCCACGTCTTGTCCGACATATTTCTGAAGTTGACGGTCAAGTTTCAGTGCCCCACTAAGGCCCCAAGAGAACACGTTCAGTTCAAAATCCTCGGTATCGCGATCCAATTTGCTTTCCACAAAACGGCTAATTTGCACGCATTGGTCGATGCAAACCGAAGAGTCGGCATCGATGTAAATCTCAATGACGTTGTTCGTTTTTAGCTTGACATCGACGAGGAAGAGGTCTGTGTCTTGAATTGCCTCTTCGACGAAGGATGATATTTTTTGAAGGGATAGCATTTTATGATGGTTTTTAACAATTTTTTAACAATAAAAAAACCTGTTACATTCGTAGCAGGTTTTCCAAACTTCCACACTAAGTTGTCGAGCAAGGATTCGAACCTTGACAGGCAGAACCAAAATCTGCAGTGCTGCCATTACACCACTCGACACCTTCATTCGTCTGAATGCGGGTGCAAAGATACGGCTTTTTTTATTCAATGCAAGTGTTTTTTGATATTTTTTGTATTTTTGCACTTTCAACAAGAAACAACCATGACTTTTAAGAAGCTCAACAACATTGTAGGATGGTCGGTTGGCATCATCGCCACCGTTGTTTATTTCATCACCATGGAGCCCACGGTAAGCTGGTGGGACTGTGGCGAATACATCTCCACATCGTTTAAATTGCAAGTGGGTCACCCACCTGGGGCACCTCTGTTCCAGCTCATTGCGAGGTTCTTTACGCTGTTTGCCTTTGGTGATGTCACTAAGGTGGCCATGATGGTCAACGCCATGTCGGCCATTTGTAGTGGTTTGACGATCACCTTCCTCTTTTGGAGCATCACGATGATTGCCCGCAAGATATGGATGAAAGACGGGGAAGACGCTCCGTGGAAGAATAAGATTGGCGTATTGTCCGCTGCTTTTGTTGGAGCTTTAGCATACACTTTCAGCGAGTCCTTCTGGTTCAACGCTGTGGAAGGCGAGGTCTATGCCATGTCGTCGTTCTTCACTGCAGTCACCTTCTGGGCTATCCTAAAGTGGGAACGTGTGGCCAACGAGCCTGGTAGCAGTCGCTGGATCATATTGATTGCCTATCTCATCGGTCTATCCATTGGCGTACACCTGCTCAACTTGCTGTGCATTCCAGCCTTCGTCTACGTGGTGTACTTCAAAAAATGGCCCAAGACCACCGTTAAAGGTTTTTTGTTGGCTGGTCTGATTTCGCTAGCCCTATTGTGGCTCATCAACATGTTCCTTGTACCGCAAATTGTTAACCTTGCGGGTAAATTTGAGTTATTCTTTGTAAACACTCTAGGCGCACCATTCAACTTGGGCACCATTATCTATTTTGCCTTACTTATCGGTCTCATCGTATGGGGGTTGCGGTATACCACACGTCGCAAGAAAGTCATCGGCAACATTGCTGTCCTTTCTTTTATGTTCATCCTGATCGGCTACTCTTCGTTCTTCATGTTGGTTATCCGTGCCAACACGAATACACCTATTAATGAAAACGAGCCCAAGGATGCCCTTTCCATGCTGGCCTACCTCAACCGTGAGCAATATGGTTCATGGCCTTTATTATACGGGCCTTACTACAACGCTCCCATTTCCGATGCCTCCGATGGCAGTCCCATCTATGTGAAGGACAAGAAAGCGGGACGCTATGTGATTACCGATGACAAGACCCACACTCAACCGGAGTATCCTTCCGAGGCCATGACCCTGTTCCCCCGCATGTGGAGCAACCAGCCGAGACACGTCTCGATGTACGAAAGTTACCGTAAGGACAAGCGAGGGTATGTCAAAGGCAACAAAGTCACGGTGCGCACCATTGACGGTACCTCTCAGGTGGTCAACCTGCCCACTTTTGGTCAGAACATGAGGTTTTTCACCAGTTATCAGTGCAATTGGATGTACTGGCGTTATTTCATGTGGAACTTCGTGGGGCGTCAGAACGACATTGAAAGTCAAGGCGAGCTGGAGCACGGCAACTGGATTAGCGGCATCAACTTTATTGACGAGGCACGCCTTGGTGACCAAAGCAACCTCCCTGACAGCATGAAAAATCCCGGGCGGACCACCTATTATTTCTTGCCGCTCATCCTCGGTCTTTGTGGGCTGTTTTGGCTTTTGCGCAAAGATCTCAAGTCAAGTTGGGTCATCTTCTTATTGTTTGTAATGACGGGCCTTGCCATCATCGTTTACCTGAACCAAACGCCTTACCAGCCCCGTGAACGCGATTACAGTTATGCCGGCTCGTTCTATGCGTTTGCCATTTGGATTGGCTTTGGCGTCCTAGCGCTGATCGATTGGATCGAACGTCTCACCAAGAGCAAGAACATGGTGACGACAGTTCTCGTCACGTTGGTATGTCTTTTTGCCGTTCCCTGTCTCATGGCTTCGCAAGGCTGGGCTGAACACAACCGTGGCGGTAAGACCTCGGCGCACGATTGGGCGGTAAACTATCTGGCACAGTTGCCACCCAACTCGGTCATCTTCACCCGTGGCGACAACGACACTTTCCCCTTGTGGTACATCCAAGAGGTAGAAGGCTTCCGCACTGACGTGCGTGTGGTGAACTATATGCTCTCCTCAGGTTACTGGTATGCCCACCAAATGGGTCGCAAGGTGTACGATTCCGAAAGACTACCGTTGACGCTTACGCCTAGTGAATACGACAACGGCGTCAATGAATCCATCCGTGTCATTGAAGAAGAAGGTCTCAAAGGACAGTACATTGAGCTCAAGGATGTCATTGACTTCATTCACAACCCGAAGGCTGTGAAATACTACACGAACGGCTCTACCACCCATTACATGCCCGTACGCACTTTAAAGCTGACGGTCGACAAAGAGGCTTGCGTTCGTAACGGAGTTGTTCCCGAGAGCATGAAAGACCAGATCGTTGACGAAATCCGTTGGGAGATCAAGGACAATTACATTTATAAGAATGCTTTGTTGTTGCTTGACTTCATGGCTTCCAACAACTGGGAGCGTCCGGTATACTTCACTTCATTTAGCGACATGGCGAGTGTGCTAGGCATTCAGGAATACTTGCACATGGAGGGCCTTTCCTACCGTTTCATTCCCGTCAAGGCTGAGGACTATTACAAAGGCATCGGCGGTGTGTACCGTGAAGGCAGTTATGACCTTCTGGTCAACAAAGCCCGCTGGGGCAGCATGAACGAAGAAGGAGTGGTACCTGACCGCGAGAGCATCCGCAACGCTGAGTTTGCCCGCCAGAGTTATGTCCGCTTGGCTCAAAGCCTCGTCAACCATCAAGAATACGATTCTGCCATTGTCGTCATGGACAAATACCAGGAGTTCTTCCCCAATGAGAAGTTCCCCTTCGGCCTTCGTCTCTATCAGTTCCCCGAGATGTACTACGTCTGCGGAGCCGAGGACAAAGGCGACAACTTCATGGCAAAGATGGTGAAGAACTGTTGTGAGAAGGTAGACTATTATGGAAGTCTGGACCGTCGCTTCACGGAATATTATGCTGAAGATCTTGATGAACAGGTCAGCATTTTACGCCAGATGCAGTTGACGGCACGCCAGTACAACCGTACTGATCTGAAAGCACAGATCGACGATGCCATGAACAACTACCTGCAAAAGTATTATATGGAATGACGAAATGATCTTACGATCATCACAATACCCACAATAACGAATGGGACGCTAAGCCATTGTCCCATGTCGAAGACCATATTCTTTTCAAAAGCTACTTGAACGTTTTTCAAGAACTCAATGGCGATACGTGAACCGAAGATGATGACGAGGAAGGTCCCGAACATCAACCCTGGACGTTTGTCGCCTAGGTTACGCTTAAAGTACATCCACAACAACAACGCCATGGCCACTAGGCAAAAGAAGGCTTCGTAGAGTCCTGTGGGGTGGCAAGGCAACAGTTCACCGTTGGCGCCAAAAAACTGCTCATTGCCTCGGACGAACACGAACCCCCACGGCAAGGTAGTGGGCGTGCCATAGATTTCGGAATTGAACACATTGCCCAAACGGATCAAGGCTCCGACCAAGCACACCGGGATGACAATGCGGTCAAGCATCCAAAGGTAGGTGATTTGCTGTTTATCTCCCTTCTGTTTCTTGGTGGACTTATTGAATCGGCGCACATAGAGCCACAAACCGATCAGAATACCAATCGCACCTCCGTGACTGGCCAGGCCGCCTTCCCATATTTTGAGGATTTCCAAAGGGTGTGGCAGGTAATATTCCGGCTCATAAAACAGACAATGGCCCAACCTTGCACCGATAACCGTGGAAACCAACATGTAGATCAGCAGCGAATCCAAAGAACCTTCCGGCATCTTCTCATGCTTGTACACCTTATTCATTAAAAGATAGCCCAACAAGAAACCCACTGCCCAGCAGATACCATACCATCGGACTTGAACCGGTCCCAGTGAAAACGCCACGGGGTCGACGTTCCATGTAATGTAGTTCAGAATCATATCCAGTTTTATTTTTCGGCAAAAGTAAAGAATATTTCAAAAAAGCAGTAACTTTTTTATTTTTGGTGCGTCTTATTGGTGTTTTTCAGAACAAACAACATCAATAAATAATAAACGTATGAAAAAAGGAATTATTACCATGATGGCGCTGATGCTCGGCATGTCGGGCATGATGGCCCAAAACACCTTGGTCGTGGCTGGTGCCGGCGACGTGAAGATCAAACAAGGCGATGCCTTACAGGTCAAACGCGAAGGCCAACCGATTGATTTCAAGGACACAGAAAAAATCACCTTGACCTCCTATGAAGACTATGACATCACGGTCCCCCATCTTCAGTCCATCCGCCTCACGGGGTCAGGCGACCTTCAAAGTACTGGCACGTTGTATTTCTCCAACTTGGATGTCCTGATCTCAGGTGTCGGCGATGCCAAACTCAACATCGAATGCGACACCATCAATGCTACCCTGACCGGCATAGGCGACTTGAAACTCACGGGGCACTGCCGCTATCTTGAAGCAAAAGTCACAGGCTTGGGCGAGGTGGTCTTCGACGATTTCACTGCCGACTCCGTAAACATCTCCGAGACACGCAGCAATGCCATCAGCATCACCAGGCCAGAAGGACCCATCCGACACGAGAGTCTGTTGTTCGACCCCAATTGGAGCGGCTTTGAGGCCGGACTAAACATGCTTCTTGGTCCTGGGTCAGGAGCGGACTTTACCGGTGAATATGCCCTATTGGAGCAACGTCCCGGAAGAAGTTGGGTCTACGATTTCAATATCGCTGATATCGGATTGGCGTTCTCACACTCCCACCATGCTGGCATCTATACGGGTATCGGATTAAGCTGGAACACCTTCCGTTTCAACAGCCCAGTACGTCTCGAGAAAGGCGAGAACAGGCTCATCTGCCATCTCATCAACGAGTCCGTTGAAGGCCACGTCAAGAAGAGCAAGTTGGGTGTGCTGTATCTCCAAGCTCCGTTGATGATCGAGGTTAGACCCACCCACAAGTTCTTCTTTGCGCTTGGCGTAACTGGAGGCATCCGCATCGACGCCTGGAACAAGATCAAGTTTGAGGAAAACACGGTGAAAACCCACAAAGACTACTACCTCAACCGCTTCAAGCTTGACGCTTCGTTGCGTGCTGGACGAGATGAAGGTCTTGGCTTCTTTGCCAACTTCAACCTCCTCCCCTTCTTTGTGGAAAGCAAGGCACAGGACGCACACTGCCTCAGCTTCGGTTTCAGCCTGAATTTCTAAACCTACCACTTTTATATGACGAAGGACGAATACAACGAGTGCGTTCAACACTTCTCAGACGGACTGTTCAGGTTCGTCCTTTCCAATATACGCAACCGCGAATTGGCCGAGGACATCGTGCAGGAGAGCTTCGTGAAGGTATGGGAGCGGCGTGACAGCATCCCCTTGGAAAAAGCCAAACCCTACCTTTTCACCACTGCCTATCACACCTTGGTCGACCAAACCCGCAAGAAAGAGAATACAGCCTTCGTCTCCGAGGAGGCTGCTTCTTTCATCAACGCCCGAAGCGGAAGCCCGCACTACCCCGATGTGCAAGAGGTGCTTCACCAAGCCCTCGCTACCCTACCTAAAGTACAGGCATCCGTCATCCTGCTCCGCGACTATGAAGGCTATTCGTACGAGGAGATTGGGAATATCTTAAACCTGAGCGAGTCGCAAGTGAAGGTCTATATCTTCAGAGGACGCACCGCCTTGAAAAACTATTTGAAAAGCATGGACAACCTAATTGATATCGAGTCATGAAAACGAATCTGGAAAACTACGAAGAACGCTTTGTGGATTATATAGAGGGATTGCTGGACGCTTCCGAAATGAAGGAAGTGGAAGCTTTTGTGGCGCAGCATCCCGAGTTGGAAGAGGACTTCAAGCTGTTTTGCAGCACTAAGTTGGAACCCGACACCGTTGTTGTGTATACTAAGAAAGAAAGCTTGATGCGACCCGCTACGACCATCCGACCGCTGTTTGTAAGAATTGGGGCCGTAGCCGCTTGTGTCGCTCTGCTCATCGGCATCGGCATTCGTTTTCTGAAGCCACACCAAGGCTTGGAGCAGCAACCCATGGTGGCTGGGCTCACTCCCATCGCCGCCCAACCCATAGGTGTCCAGCAGGAGTTTGGGGAATTAAGAAAAAGCGATGCCAAACCCGTTTCGATGCCAAAAACAGCCAAAAAGCTTGAGATGGTTGAAACCAAGGAGGTCTTCCAACCCGTCGAAATGAAGGCGACCCTCGAACCCGTCGAATTGATTGCGGCTATTCCTCCCATTGAATCCAAGAACTTGGAGTGGGGCAACGCCCTCACCTACGATGACACCGAAATCCGTATGGACATGGAGTTGGGGGAACGGCTTTCAACAACGGGGCCTCTTGCCGATGTACCTTTTGACGTTGATCTTCGCGACTTTTTCTTCGGCAATTTGGGCCAAACCACCAAGGATTTATACAAGAAAACCGCCAGGGCAGTCATGGACGTATATTATACGGTCGACTACCGCATCAACGAAGCAAAAGAAGAATTAATTGTCTCCCGTTAAGAGACGGTCGGCGATTACAGATCCACCCTCCGTCAACTCCAACTTGACATTGATCTTTTTCAGATCAGCATTAAGCAGGAATTCACGCAAGCCTTCCACATAATATTTTTTGTTTTGGTTGGGGTTTAGTTCCACTTTTACTTTTTGCTCAAACAAAACATTGCCATCGAAATCGCCCACAGAAACGGTCAACTCACCATCGATGGCACGAAGAAGATCGGAAGTGACAAACACTTGGCAGTCCTTTTGATCGAGGGAGAGCAAAACAGGGGCATAGAGTGTCTTCAACCGCTCGTGCAAAACTTTTGGGTTACCATAATAGTCGATGGACGACCATGAGGTCACGGGCCAGGCGTCGTTGAGCTGCCAATAAAGTGTCCCCATGTTATAAGGTTTGGCAGTACGATGCGCCTCAATGGCGATTTCCATACCAAAGGCCTGTGAAAGTTGGCTTAGATGCACATATTCCTCAAAGTCCTTGGGCTGGGCTTCAGGATAATAGCGTTGGATGAAATCATCAATCTGACGGGTACCACGGGCATGTTTCTGATGCGCCGCAATGACTTTGGCCTCCTTGCTCAACGGCTCACCTTGGGCTATTTTCTGAAGTGTTGAATAATCAGGATAGCTCTGATAGCCGTATTCGCTATTGAAGCGGCCCACCTTTTCACGATACATCTCGTATGGCTGTTCGCCCCACCACACGCCCCAATAATGCACGTCGCCCTGGGTCAAGCTCTCAGGTCTTCCCCACCCTTTTGAAGGCGAGCTCGGCCAATAGGGACGGGTACCGTCATAGGTCTCGACCACCATGGGAAGGATGGTCTCGAACAAGCGGTCGTAGCCAGCCTTAATGGCCTGGTTGTCCTTTTCCGACCATTGGAGTGACTGCTGCCAGCCCCAATTGTAATAGCCTTCAGAGATCTCGTTACCTCCACACCAAAGACCTAAAGATGGATGCGAAGCAAGACGTTTCACCTGCTCCAGGGCCTCGATTTTGGCATTTTCAAGGAAAGCTTCATCGTAGGGATACATCGTTCCTGCATACATGAAATCCTCCCAGACCAAGATGCCTAAGGAATCGCAACTATTGAAGAAGTCATCCGAAGGATAGATGCCTCCCCCCCAGACACGCAGCATGTTGAAATGGGCCTCTTGGGCCATTTTTAAAAGCTTATAGGTGTTATCCGGATCGATCCAAGTCTCAATCATCTCCTCAGGAACGTAGTTGGCACCTTTGGCATACATCGGTACACCGTTCACCTTAAAATAAAATGAGAAGCCTTTCTCGTCGGGGTCCTGGACCATTTGAACCGTCTTGATGCCTGTCGTTATCTTTTGGGAGTCCAATATCTTATCTGAAGATTTCAGAACAACTTCAAAATGATAAAGCGATTGTTCTCCCATCTCGTTAGGCCACCAAAGCTGAGGATTATCCATGTTAAAACTAAACATCTTATGCTGATTGCCTTTCCCCAACTGGAAGGAGAATCTTTGAAAGGGTTCCCCATCCTTAAATAGCTCAGCCACAAACTCACTATACACCGTGCTTTCCACATCCAGATGAAGTGTCAGCTTGGCTTGAGTTGCAGAGGCTTCGTTGGTGACGATGTAGGCATTTTCAAGCCTTGCGGTTGACCAAGCTTGCAGCTTGACCGGTTTCCACAAGCCCACATTCTTATATTTCGGTGCCCAGTCCCATCCATGTTGGTAAGGTGCTTTTCGGGTGACGGCATATTTCTCTGGCAGACGAGGTTGGTGTGCCTCATACAAGGCCAGTTGCGTGCTGTCATAGCGGGGAAAGTCCACCACGAGGAGGTTGCCATTGGCCTTCAACAGAGGTTTCACATCCTTTTTCCAAGTGCGGAACTGGTTGTCAGCACTAAAAAGTTTTTCTCCATTGAGTGTCACCGTGGCATAGGTATCGATGCCTTCGAATACTACTTCCACCACATCTTTATCAAGCATCGTTTTATCAACATTGAAATGTGTAGAATACGTCCAAGGATGATCAGAGATCCAAAGCAAGTCGTTCTCCACCGCACCCAAGTAAGGATGCGGAATCAGAGCGGCATCATAGAGGTTTTGCTGCACCACCGAAGGCACACTAACTTGAAGGTTGATGTTTAACGTGTCGCCCTTGAGGGTCCAGTTTTGTCCCAGGTCTTGTTCAATGACGTTCTGTCGTTGGGTGCAGGCATTCAATAGCATGACCCCAAAAAAGAAGAGTAAGGCTTTCCTCATGGATTGATCAATTTTTCCATCTCATAGATGATATCGTAATTGGATTCGGTCCAGACCATGGAAGCCCCCGTAGCGTCTTTTTGGTCGGGATAAAGTGTTTCGTTGAAGCGTGGCACCCAATGACCCAAGGAAGCATGGACGTTAACCACACCCGTTTGATTAACGATATCCATTACATTACCCAGGTTGATGCCGCCCCCTGGCATGATAGCGATACGGTCGCCGAAACGGAGCTGCATCTCGGCAATCGTCGGGACACCCTCTTCGGCTGTGGGTTTGCCGCCCGAGGTCAACACCTTGTCGAAACCCAAGTCAATGATTTGCTCCATGGCTTCCATGGGCTTCACGCAAGCATCAATGGCACGGTGGAAGGTAAACTTCATCCCATCCCCAGCCTCCATCAAAGCTTTCAAAGCATCCAGATCAGGCATCCCTTGGTCGTTCAAGACACCCATCACCACTCCTTCAAAGCCCAGTTTCTTGCAAAGCATGATGTCGGTTTTCATCAAGTCGATCTCTTCTTCATCATAGGTATAGTTACCTGGACGAGGACGAATCAGCACCCGCATGGGGATGAACGAGATATCAATGGCTTTGGCTATGGTTCCAAAAGATGGTGTGAGTCCTCCCACTTCGAGGGCTTCACAGAGTTCAACACATTGGGCGCAACCTTCCATAGCGTTGCGCAGGGATTTGATGCCGTTGGCACAGATTTCGAGACGGATCATAATAGTGGGTATTTTTTTGCAAAGATAATTATTGTTACTTTTCTCTTGAAAGAAAAGTAACCAAAAGTTCAAGGCCAAAAACATCGGCCTACCGCACAGCCTCTCTAAGTGGGTGATCCTCAAGGCGGGGAGTGCCTTCGTCCCGAAGGCAAACGCTCCGCTATCGCTCCGCGCCCCGCCCTGAGTCTCAACCCACTTAGTTCGGCTCTTTGGCAAACCCTGCTCCGGTTTTTGGCCGTGGCCAACGCGCCCAGCCCGTGACGGTTTTTCCTGCTTTTGTTGGGTTTTGGTCGCTTTTGTTTGCATTTGTTGGGGGAATGTGTATCTTTGCATTATAAAAATCGATTGTGAATAAAACATATTAGAACAAGAAAAGAAGTAATTATTAACATATTATAAAACAAAGCATTAGCTATTATTTCGCGTTTACCGAAAACCCTGCAAGATTAACGGAGATAAAACACGAAAATAATAAGTGAAGGTGATGCCAATTGCAAGCGGATCCTTTTAACGAGGTAGTATAGCAATGCTCATGCCTAAGGGTGTGAGTACTTGTTCTCGTTAGAAGGTCTCCTTGCGGGGTTACCTTGGTAAGCGCAATGAGGAAAGCACCCTTTCCTTTTGCGCTTGCGGATTGATAGCATTGCATAATCTATCAATCAAATGGCAGGAAACATCAATCTTCATGCGGCAAACAAAGCAAAAAAAGATGAGTTTTATACTCAATTAGTTGATATTGAAAACGAACTGAAACACTATAAAGCACATTTTAAAGGTAAGACCGTACTCTGCAATTGTGATGATCCTCGTGTGAGCAATTTTTTCCATTATTTCAGCTACAATTTTGAACAATTGGGGCTGAAAAAGTTGATCACCACTTGCTATAAGAACCAGAACCGTGATCTCTTTAGCCAAAACGATTCTGAACGTGCGATTTGGCTGGAGTATTACGGCGATCGCAATGGGAATCGTGTGCCTGATCCTGAGGAAATTGGCATCCACTACTTCAATGGTGATGGTGATTTCCGTTCCAAAGAGTGTATTGAATTATTGAAAGAAGCAGACATTGTGGTAACCAACCCTCCCTTTTCCCTATTTCGCGAATACATGGCACAATTGATGAAATATGAGAAGAAATTTGTGATAGTGGGACACCAAAACGCAATTGGGTATAGAGAAATCTTCCCCTTGATTAGAGATAACAAAGTATGGCTTGGGTATGGTTTTAAAGGCGGCGCAGGACACTTCTTTAGCAAATACGAAGATGTGGCTACAGCCGGAGACCATCGAGAAGGAATGATTCGAGTTTCAGGGGTAAATTGGTTCACAAATCTTGAAATAAAGAAACGTCACGAAGATTTAATCCTATATAAGGCCTATAATCCTAAGGAATATCCAAAGTTTGAAAACTACGATGCTATTAACGTTGATAAAACGGCAGATATCCCAATGGATTATAATGGTGTCATGGGTGTTCCTATCACATTCATGGACAAATACAATCCAGAACAGTTTGAGATCATCGGATTAGGCATCGCAACATTAGGTTTGGAATGTGGCGTCCAACCATATAAACCTGAACATAAAAAATACAGAAAAGAGATTCAGAAAAGAGGAACCGTTGACGGAGATCTTTACATGATGATAGACGGCGTAGTTACCGTACCCTATTCTCGAATCCTCATCCGCCGTCGCCAAACCGAGCTCCATCATGAAGTGGAATACCATCAAGAAGAATGCTCTTTGTCAATGGCTGCTGATAGCAAATAACGGCCTGAAAGGGCAAAAAAACGAGATACAAATGAACATCGAACTCCACAAGATCACCGTCCGCGAACTGACGGCGGGATACGAGGACAATAACGAGAATGGTGTGCGTGCCTTCGGCGGCAACCTAGATGTACGGCCTCCTTACCAGCGCGAATTCGTCTATAAGGAGAAACAGCGCGATGCCGTCATCGACACGCTCACCCAAGGCTTCCCGCTCA
>CAMHFN010000030.1 GCA_946184615.1 uncultured Bacteroidales bacterium | reverse complement strand
AATATTGCATCATATCACCCACTTGGACTCCAAGGCGTTTTGCCGCCGATTCCGAAAGGGCGAAGCCAGTGTCTGTCAGATCATCCCAGTTGCCAGCCACCAGTTCGAAGCCGAACACCTCGCGAGCGCCTTTGTTCATGGCAGTTATCGTTATGGACACAGGCGATTGATCATCGCTGACCCGAACCGCGATGGGATTGCCCGTGATTTTACCGCAGCCGCCGGCTTCAATGTCAGGGGAAGCGTTGAGCACATACTCCCCCATAGGACGGTTCAAATAAGAAGTGTATTCACTTTGATTGATTTCTTTCTTTGTAAGGACATAAATCTGGTCGCTGTCCTTAAGTGCCTTATTGTAGGTGAGGTCGTGGTGCACCTGCACAAGGATGATGTAGAGCGCGGCGAAGGCTGCCGTCAAGCCCAGGATATTCAGGATGGAGGAGACGAGGGAGGTCTTGCCTTTTTTATAGATTCGAGCCATAATTGTGTTGTTTTTGTTGGTTGTTTTTAAACTATGGCCAATGGTCATCAAAGTTGCGACAACACCTCTTCCACAATCTTACCGTCGAAGAGGTTGATGATACGGTCGGCGTAGCCGGCGTCACGCTGCGAGTGAGTCACCATGACGATGGTGGTGCCTTCCTTGTGGAGGTCGGTGAGCAGATCCATCACCTCCTTGCCGTTCTTCGAGTCGAGGTTACCCGTGGGTTCGTCGGCGAGGATGAGCTTGGGGTTGGCGACGACGGCGCGGGCGATGGCCACCCTTTGCTGCTGACCGCCCGACAGCTGCTGCGGGAAGTGCGAGGCGCGGTGCTTGATGGCCATGCGCGTCATGATGTCCTCGACGCGCTGCTTGCGCTCGGCGGCGGGGATGTTCATGTAGCGCAACGGCAGTTCGATGTTCTCAAACACATTGAGTTCGTCGATGAGGTTGAAGCTCTGGAACACGAAGCCGATGTTGCCCTTGCGGAACTGGGTGCGGTCCTTCTCCTTGAGGTCGCCGACCTGATGGCCGAGGAGTTCGTAACGGCCCTCGGTGGGGTTGTCCAAGAGGCCGAGGATGTTGAGC
This sequence comes from uncultured Bacteroidales bacterium, assembly GCA_946184615.1. Taxonomy (GTDB): domain Bacteria; phylum Bacteroidota; class Bacteroidia; order Bacteroidales; family F082; genus Limimorpha. Next base: position 21,446 of record CAMHFN010000030.1, on the reverse strand, counting down.
AAGGTGGACTTGCCGCAGCCCGAAGGCCCCATGATGGCGACAAACTCGCCGTCGTTGATTTCGAACGAAACGCCGTCCAATGCGATGGTTTCGATTTCAATGTCCTCGCTGCGGAAGACTTTCTTCAGGTTTTCTACTTTGATCATTGTTTTAGGTTTTAATTGATTAACTCATTATTTTTCGATTTGTTTTATCCTTTTCTATTTTCTTAAAACACCAGCACTTCACTCTCCCCGAAGTTATCATACGAAGAGGTAATCACCCTCTCGCCAGCTTCAAGGCCTTCGACAACCTCGTAATACTGCGGGTTCTGTCGCCCGATGCGGATGTCGCGGCGCGTGGCCTTGCTGCCGTCGGGCGAGAGGACATAGATCCACTTGCCTCCGGTTTTTTGGTAGAAGGCGCCACGTGGGATGAGCACCGCCTCCACGGGCTGACCGAGTTGCAGGTTGAGGTAATAGGTCTGACCGCTGCGGATGTTCTCGGGTTGCTGCTCCATGAACTTGAAGTCGGCCTTGAACTTGCCGTCGCGCACTTCGGGATACACCTTGCGGATCTGTGCTTGATACCGCTCGTTCTGCCGCTCGAAAGTAGCCTCCAAGCCAGGCGTAATACGATCGATGTAATGTTCATCGATTTGGGCTTCAATTTTATAACTATCCAAATTATTGATTTGCCCGATCTTGGTTCCGGCTCCTACCGACTGACCCAAAACCACATCCAACAAACCCAACTCGCCATCGATGGGTGCCTTGATGGTGAGGTTGTCTTTGCGTCGGCGGATCATCATCATGTTTTGACGCATGTTCTCTAGGCTTTCACGCATCTGGGTGATTTCGACAGAGCGGTAAAGGCTGTCTTGTTTGGCACGATTCTCCACCAGTTTCAATCGGCTGCTCGATAGTTCGTAATCTTCTTCGGCCTTTAGAAAATCCTCTTTGGCGATGAGGCCGCTCTCATAAAGATCCTTCTGGGCCTCGTAAGTGCGCCTGTTTCGCCGCACCTCCATCTGAAGTTGAAGTTTCTCTTGTTCCACACTCAGTTTCTGTTGCTCCATCTGAATCATAGTATTACGCAGGATGTTTTCTTTCTCGGCAAGATCGGCCTCGGAGTTGAGGATCTGCATGTCGAGGTTCTCATTGCTCAAAATAAGAATGACATCGCCCGCCTTGACGCGGCTACCTTCCTCGGTGACAATCTGTTGCACCACGCCGCCTTCCAAAGGGCTGATTTGGATGGTCGTCATCGGCGCTACCTGTCCGCTGATGCGGATGTAGTCGTTGAACTCGCCCGAGGTGACGGCGCTCACAGTGATGTTGTCCGCGTCGATGCGGAGTTTCTTCGAGTCATCCCTTAGGAAGAGCCAAAGGACAAACGCCAATAGCAATGCTCCGCCCCAGAACGGCAACGCCTTTTTTGTGAATGCGCGGCGGATTCCTTTTTTCTTCTCGATTTTACGATCCATTGAGTGTTCCATATTCGTAGCTGTTTGATTCCAACAAAAAAACACGGTAGGTCAATCACCTACCGTGCCAAAGATTTAATTTATTGAAAATCAACAAAATAGAATATCGCTCATTTCTCAAACTGTAACGTTTTTTTACAACGGTGTAAAGAAACGTTACAATGATTTGAGAAGGAGTTTCGTGTTTTCACCCACGATGATGAAATACATGCCTTCAGTCAGGTCGTGAACATCGATTTGCTGACGGTCGGCGGTGATGTAGCCTGATTTGACCGTTTGACCCAATAAATTGGTGATGCGGTATTCTTGTTGTTGAGACGTAATGCCTTGTGTCTCAACGGTGATGATGCCATTGCTCGGGTTAGGATAAATCACGAATCCCTTCTCATCGCCTTCCTCTACGCCATGGATCTCGTAATACACGGCATCGCAATCCTCTTCACCCATGGTAAGGAGCAGTTCGCCGTCTTGCCAGAAGCAGCGCAAGCCATTTATATAATATTCTTTTGCAATGGGGCTTAATGGGAAAAAGCTCTTTTGGTGACCGATGCCGCAGATGATGTCGCCAGTAAACAATTGATAGTTCGGGTCGGTCACGTGAAGCACCCGATAGGTCTTGCCTTGGAGGGTCGTTTCATCCACGCCATCCACATGGACCGTGATGGTGTACCAGCCTCCATTGATTTCCCATTCGTCGCCCACCTCGGCACCGAAGTCATAGAGTAGGGTAAAATCCTCCAATTCCTTGTTCCACCAATAGATACGGTCGCCATCCTCGTAAATGTATTCGTAATCGGTCCATTGCTCCTTGTCATACATGGTGTTGGTTTCCGTGATAATCTTCACCCGTTTGCTGTTAATGGCGGTATCGGCTGTATATTCAAGATGTTGATAGGTGATGTCGCCGGTCAAGTGCTTGATTTCATAGTACCATTCGGTGCCACGGGGAAAGAACTGATTGCTTTCTACATAAAGGACAGGAAGCCCGTTGGGTAGAACAGCATAATCCGCATGCCATTGGAGATATTCGGAGACATTGGCTTGGGTGTTTGTCCAAGCATTCAGGGCTTCATTGAAATCGTCAGTCTCCATTCCACCAACGGTCACCGACTCAAGCAACGTCCATTCATCGTCGATCCACCGGAACATAGTGGCATCTAAATCTTCGTGACTGAATATCGCTGGATTATTCACCTCTTCACCATACACTTCCGGGTCAAGCCAGTTGTAGTAGCAATGCTCCACTGAGCCGTAATCGATACCTACAATTCCTGATCTGCCGTTATACAAGAAAGCCTGTGGGTCGTAATTCCTGAAAGCCCCAACATAGGAATAGCAGTTACGCATAAGGCCAGAGTTGTTTTCTATGACAACGGGCGCATCCAACGGATAGGCAACGCTGTCAATGATAATAGCGCAATTATCTACTATATTATAAGCATTGTTGCCCTCAATAAAAGCACATAACGAACCGTGGGGAATCTCTCCGGAAGGATTGTCGACAAGCGGACTTCTGAAGATGCAGTTGGTGATATGGGTTGACGCACCTCCATAACCAAAGAGCGCATATCCGCCATTATCGTTCACATGGACCACGCAGTCGAGCCAACATTTGTCAATCACTGAATTGCTGAAATGGTTGACAAGCAAACCTTGTTCGGTATCTTTTGCAAAAGCGTATTTGATGACAATGTTTTCCAGTCTTGAGTTGTAGATGTCGCCGATAAAGCCTTCGTTGGTCGCCATTCCAGAGATAATATGGCCATTACCGTTGAAATTTCCTTGGAAATAGAATTCATCATCTTTGGTGGGAGGTGACGGCGGCAGTTCGTTTTTCGTACCGATGGAAGTCCAAATGCCTTCCGAGATATCGACATCAGCCTCCAAGATGATGGTTTTTCCTGCAAAATCGTCACGCTCAGCGCCGTTGAGTCCGTTGCTCACCGAGATGAGCCAAGCTAGGGCTTCTGCCGTATAAATGTGGATATCACCTTGTTCATCAACGACATAGCCTTCAGGCTGAGCCGTTACAAGGTCGTACCAGTACTGCTCTGGTAGAACATTCGGATAGGTTTTGACGATTTCATTGACATCAAAGATGCTCTTGTAAAACTGAGTCTCAAACTCAGGTTCCCAAACATCGCCATGGCAATAAATATGGTTGTCACGACCTTTGTAAAGGCCTAGATCGGAATCAGGAGCGGTGGTCGTTGAAGGGATGTTCTCGCTACAACGGATATAGGTCTGACCGTGGTCGGTGGAGTAGAACAAGGCTTCGTTGTCCCAGTCGACACGTCGCATAGCGAAAATAACGTCATCGTCTGTCAACACAAATCGGTCGGCATCAACCAGATAAACACCGTCATGGTACAGAAACGCCCCGGGATAGGCTGCCAAGATGGACCCGTCGCTATCAAACTGCATATCCCTTACGTTGTAGGGCTCTTTCATTGTCCAGTTGGTCATGTCCTGCAAAGTAGCTGTGTAAATACCCGTCTGAGCGACAGGATAGTACCAACTATAAGCACTTAGGTAGACGTTCCCGCTATGGTCGGCGAGAATACTGCCAAACTGTGCGTCACCGATGAAATCAATGGGGGTTTCGTCCCACGACTCGCCGCCGTTTACGGTCCAGAAAAACCTGTCGTGGTTTGCCATGAAGATGGTGTCGTTTGACAAGGAAAAAATCCCATCCACCCAATTGGTGGAGATGCCCGTTGCTTGTTCCTGCCATGTGTCACCATTGTCATCAGAATAGCAGAGCTTGTGGCTATTTTCGTTAAAAACAAAGATACGGTCAAGGTCATTGATCATAAAATGGCCAGGACGGACATAACTCAAATAATAAATGGAATCCCAGGTCGCACCTTCATCGCTTGAGCGATACGTGCCGCTGTAACCCCATTGACAAAAGATGTCGCCGTTGGAGGAAACACCGAGGAATTCGCCCTCCATTCCGATAGGTTTCCAAACATTTTGTGCCGTCAGCATTCCAAACAAGCCGATGCAAACGATGATAATTGATAAATACTTTTTCATAATAATATATTTTTAATTGTTATTCTGTATTCTGTCTTCTTCCTTCTTTCATTCATTCTATCCCATTCACAATCTCCTCAAAACTCCTCTCATCCCCATCCATCTTTTCCTGTTTGATGCGGTACTTGCGTCGGGCGTAGGAGTTGGTTTGCAGATTCATCATGATGGAGATGACCTGGTTGCTGAAACCCTGACGGGTGAGGCTGCAAATCTGCAAGTCAGCCTTGGTCAAGGTGGGGTAACGCTCCAAGAGCTTCTTTGTGAAACCCTTGTAAACCATGTCAATCAACTCTAAATAGTCATTCCATTCCGATTCTTCGAGGTTGAAATCGACTGTACTCATCGTGATTTGTTCCGCCAGTGCCAAGGCGGTCACAAAGACCTTGTTTTTCTTCAAAGCAAGCTCCAACTGCCGATGGTTTTCCTCGTCTTTGAGTTTGTTTTTCAATGTTTTCTGTCGTAGCAGCAAGAGCGTCACCACCAAGGCCATGATCAGCAATCCCAAAGCCACATAAAGATACACGGCCTTCAGTTTTTGTTCCGACTGCAAGGCGCTTTTCTGCATTTGTAGTTCATAGTCCCTTTGGATACGTTGCATTTCCTCGCTGCGTTGCTCACGATGTGCTTGCATCATGTTTTCATTGAAAAGCCTGAAGCTTTCCAAGGCCTCAGGATACTTTCCTTGAAGCTCATCAATCTGATACAATCCTTGATAGGCTGGCATCCGCACGCCTGCTTTCTCACTTTGTGTCGCCAAGTTCAAATAGTTGATGGCGAGGCTGTCGTTTTCAACATAATAATGCGCCATGCCCAAGGTCAGATGACAAAGGTCGGGACGTGCTCCACCTGCGAGGGCTTCAGAAACCATCTCGATGACCATTTCGTATTCACCTTGTTCCATATAGATATCACGGGCAATTTCCAGCTTGAGTTCATTCGCCAACAACGTGTCGTTCAAAATTTTGGAAAGTTCAAGCGACTCATCATAATACCGTTTTGCCTGATCCACCTCATGTAATGATGCCGCCACTTTTCCTGCATTGTGCAACGCATTCATGAGTAAGGTGGAATCGGCTGTTTGGCGAAACAGCTCGGCGGCATCCAGATGAAGGCGCAAGGCCTCGTCCTTCAAGCCGTGTTTCCAATATCTTGTGCCAAGCTGGTCTTCAATCTGGCCTTTCAAGCGGCGCACCTCGGGACGTTGTTGGTCGCAACGATCGAGCGCAAGGAGGGCCTGGCTATAGCTCTCGGCGGCAGCCACGGAGTTGTCCGTCGAAAGCTCGAGACCTTGTTCATATAAGGCACGAGCTTTTTCAAGCTGCCGCGAGTTGGATTTGCAGGAGCCCCAAAACACAGCCAACACAAAGGCCAAAAGGATAAGATGCCGTTTCGTTTGAATCATGTTGCAAAGTTAACTCGAAAAACAGCCTTGTCAAGGGCTTGGAGGCGCGTAGCTATCAATAAGTCATCAATAGAATTTCTAACTCATTGATATTCAACATAATTTAAAAACCCATAACTATTCGATAGCTATGTTCTTGAAGTGTTATGACAAGCTTTTTTACTCTTTTTTCAACGCCGTCACCGGATTCATTCGGGCAACGCGATTGCTGCTCATGACGACCACGGCAGTCACGATAAGCAAGACCGCCACTGCACCGATGATGAAATAGAGTGGCGAGAGGCCGATGCGCATGGCGAACAACTCCAGCCATTTGTCGGCGAGGAAATAGGCTATCGCCACGCCAATCAAAGCCGCAATCACAGCCAGTTTCAGCACATCCGCCACGAACATACGGATGATTTCGCCCGCCACCGCGCCATTCACCTTGCGAATGGCCACTTCCTTGCTGCGGCGGTTGGCCTCGTCGCGCACAAAGCCTATCAGACCAAACAAGGCAATCGCCAAAGCGAACAAGGCACCAATAATAAATGTGCGCCGCATCTGATATAGGTGGGTGTACTCCTTCTTGACCAATTCGGTGTAAGGCGTCACTTCGACATTGTTCCGCTCGGGCAGACATTCCTCGATGACTGCCTTCACCTTGGCGATGGCTTCGGGATTCACCTCACGCACTTTTACCACCAAGGTGTTCATCACCCTCGACCAGTCTTCGGGGCCATAGCTCCAATCCATATTCCAGCAAAAACGGATGCTCGCGCGGTCGTCGTTGCCCATCATCGAGCCGATGACGTAATCTTCATAAACACCGCAGATGGTAAAAACATCATCGTCGCCATCGCTATGCTCCGAAATCAGGATGTCCTTACCCACGGCGCCGTCGCTCCAATCGGCATAAAGGTTCATCTCCTTCACGAAACTTTGGCTCACAGCCACATCCTTCGGCTTTGAAGGCGCTTTGCCCTCTGTCAAACGGAAGCCCATCAGGTCGAAGAAGCCCTCCGTCGCCATGTATTGGTCACACACGCCCATCAGATACTTTGTCGGGTTGTCGGGCAACATAATGTTATTCCCCGACGACTTGTACAAAGGGATGCAATAGGTCAGTTCGGCGGCTTCCACCTCGGGATATTGCCGCAGTTTCTCCGTAATCAGTATCAATTTGTCCTTATCTGCGCCTCTCAACGGGGAATACAACAAATGCTCATATTCGTAGCCCAAGTCGGCATTCAACGCCCTGTCATATTGTCCGTCGGCCACAAGAACCATAGGCAGCAGTATGGCATTGATGCCGATTTGCAACATCAGCAACGAGAGTTTCCAACGGCGCTTGCTTTCCTTGTAACCGCTGAAAGCCGTCGAAACGGGAATCCTGACGAACAACATCGCGGGAATGAGCGCCGAGACCAGGAAAATGAAAGCGATGATGCCGACAAGCACCCAACGGGTTTGCGGCACCATAAGGCTGGCGACTGGCACGCCCAACAACGACTCGATGATCCCGCTGAAAGCCCATATCACCAAGGCTGCCACCGCCAACGAAGCCAACAGGTTCAAGGCCGTCTCCTTGATGAGCATCCAGTAGATGCTTCCTGCGCTGGCACCATAGCACTTCCTGACACCCATTTCTTTGGAGCGGCGCACCACATCCGAAACGGCCATCAGCAGGTAGTTGAGTACCGAGACCAAAAGCAGCAAGGCCGCCACCACCGAAAGAATCAACACATAGTTTTTGATAGTAGGCTCATGGCGATGCATGGTCGCGAGAGGGGTCAACGTGTACCAAATCGTGGAGCCATCACGCTCCAACTCCTCCAAAGGCTGGTGTGTTTCCTGCATCTTACGGATGGCATCTTTCAAGCCGTTGGGATCCACATTGGGCGCCAGCCTGACAAAGCCGCGATAACGGTCGTTGCCCAGCCAGTTGTTGATGCTCCACTCGCCGAACGCAGCGATGCTCGTCACAATGTCGCATTGTACGCTGCCATTCTTCGGAAAATCTTCAAAAACACCCACCACAGTCAGTCTTGTTTTTGGTCCCCAAACTTCACTGTAGATTTGTTTGCCAATGGCCTCGTTCACGCCGCCCAACTTCTCCGCAAAACTGCGGCTGACGGCGATGTCTCCATTGTATTGTTGCAAAGCCTGCATCGGGTCGCCCGCAAGGAATTCGCGGTCGAAAAAATCGAAAAAGCAGGTGTCGGCACCGATGCATAGGCCCGTGATGAGGTTGTCATTTTCGTCATAAAGGTTACCGTTGAGCAAGTTGGAATAGCGCGTAGCGGCTTCCACGCCCGGCACCTCCGCCCTGAAACCCGGCGCGATGCCTCCCGAAGTGCCCAAAAAGTCATTGGGGTCGCCCCCTTCTTGAAAGATGATGTTTTCCGTAATCATATAGATGCGGTCCACATCCTTGTAGAAACTGTCGTACGACAATTCGAAGCACACCTTGGCAATCAGCACGATGCCGATGGCGAGACCTATGCCCAACGATAGGATTTTGATGAGTTTGTCGGAGATGCTATTCATGGTTGAATTGTTGTTTGTTTAATCGTTTAATTGTTGGACACAGAACCTACTCCTTCTTCAACGCCGTCACCGGATTCACCCGCGCCACCGAGACAATTTGCCAAAGCACCGAGCCGATGGCAATCACAAACGACAGCACCACCGTGACCACGAAAATCCACGGGTGCAAGTCGATACGGTAGGCGAAGTCTTCCAAATAACGTTTGCACAGCCACACCGCTACGGGAATGGCAATCGCGTTGGCAATCAATATCATAATAATGTATTCCTTCAAGTTGCGGCGGATTTCGCTCTGCATTGTGCCGCCAAACACTTTGCGGATGGCGATGGTCTTCTCGCGCTCGGAAGCAAAATGCGTGCTCATGGCCACGAGGCCGAGCAGTGAGAGGATGACTGAAATCGCCATGATCAACTCAATGAGACGCATCTGGCGACGTTGCTTTTCGTATTGTTTAGCAATCACGTTCTCCACAAAATCGTTGTAATCAGGCTCTAAATAGGCACCAAACGCCTTCTCGCAGTGTTTCTTATAGACCGCATCAATGGCGTGTTTAGCCTCGCGATGGTCGCCAACAACATCAATCAACAGATGGGAATTAGAGTCCCAACCGCCGTTGCCAAGGACAATCACATAGTCTTCGTCGGTCACGTGCAGGGCATCCTGCATCGAGAAGTCGGCGAGCACTCCGCATACTGGCATACTTATACAATGTTCCTGCCACATCACAATACTGTCGAAGTTGTTCTCGCCATAGGGCAAGCCCGTCATGCCAGCCGCAGTCGTCTCGGTAATCCAGAAACTTTGGGCATCGGCATCCAAGAAGCGTTCCTTCACTTCAAATCCCAACATTCGGAACGCCGCCGTATCGCAGGAGAGCATGGGAACCATTGTCCTACTCTCCGAGTCGTGGAGTTTCCTCAAACCGAGCGTCATGTTTATCACTCCGGGAACGGCATCTGCCGATGCCAAATCCTTCACACAAGGCAACGCCCTCAATTCTTCTACAAATGCTTCCTTTTCCGCTGTGTAGTCAAGGTCGGAGCCTAAGAAAAACAGGTTCTCCACGTTCAATCCTACCGAACGGTTGTCCATGTGGTGCATTTGAAGTTCCATCGTCAACACAAGAGCGATGAGCAAGATAGCGATGACGTTTTGCACCACAATGAACACCTTCGAGAGCACGGTACGGTTGCGGAAACGGAAAGTACCACGAACCACGTCAATAGGTTGGGCTTTGGAGATGATGGCGGCTGGCAAGATACCAGCGAGCAACGACACAACTATCACCATCAGGAGATAGGCAACGAGGTAAGGCAAAGCAAAGGATATGGTAATCGCCACATCCGACTGCAATAGCCGATTGACGGTCGGAACAATGGCATGGGCTATTGCCAACCCGACAACGAAACTAAACAAGGTAAAGACAAAGGCCTCGCCAAGGAATTTCCAAACGATGTCGGACTTCTGCGCCCCGAGCAGTCGCCTCGAAGCCATCTCCTTAGCACGTTTTCCGACCAAAGCGACATTCAGGTTGATGTAGTTCAGCAAGGCCGAAATGAGCAGCAACAATCCGATGATGATCATCGTGCGAAGCATAGAACGGTCGCCTTTGTTCAGACTCGTGTAAACCGATGCGTAAAACAACTCATCAAAACGAACCATCATAAGTCCATCCCATCTCGGACTATTCTCGAACTGCACGTCACAGAGTGCCTGCAATTTCGAAGCCAACTCTTCTTGGTCCACATCGGATCGCACCTTAATGAAAGTACCAATGTTAGACCAATAGTTGAAAGGGTTTTCGCGATAGCTTTTAATAGAAGGCGACTGCACATATTCATAATTAAGCATCACGTCGAACTCGGGAAGCAAAGAGCTGCCTTTGTCGGCAATGACACCCGCAACGTTCAACGTGTCACTCCCAACAATCAAGGGCTTGTTCACATTCTCCTCGTTCAGCCTCTCAGCCAATTTTTCAGAGATGAATGCTGCATTGCGTTCCGAAAGCATTTCAGGACTGCCTTCCTTGAACACAACGGGAAAGATGTTAAAGAAATCCACGTCACAGACAAGCATATTGCCCACAAAGTTTTGTTCGCCAACGTGAATTAACTGGTCTTGTACGAGTTGGAAATGCGAAACGGTTTCCACCTCGGGCAGTTTGCCGTCGATGACTTCTTTCATGCCGTAGCAATTGAGGAAACTTTCACTTTCGCCCACGGCATAAATCCGCTCGCGGTCGGGGTTCTCGCGCGTCACGGCGTATTGTTGCACCACATAGCAGAAGCTGATGATGACGAAGGCCAAGGCCACGCTCAATCCAATGAACTCAATGGCGGTGTAGAGTTTGTTGCGGGACAGGAATTTCAGGTAGGTTTTCATCTTGTTGAAGTGTTTATTGATTGATATACGGCACACCGCCATAATAAGTTACAACGCTGTTTTTAATATAGTATTGAAGCCGTGCATTCAATTGCTCTGCGAGGGCATTGAGATAGTTGTTTGAGGCCGTCTGGTATTCGATGGACGAGATCAAGCCTTGCTCGAAGCGCTTGCCATTCAGCGAGAAAGCCTCTTGTTGCAAGGTGGCGCGGGTCTCTGCTTGTTTTAATGCATCAGCGGCGCCGTCACGGTCGGCCACGGCGCGAAGCACCTCGGCTTCCACGTCGCGCAAGGCTTGATCATAGTCGGCCTGGGCGCGGTCGTAGGCATTCTTCCGTTTGGCAATGTTGGAATGGGTGGAGAGCCTATCGTATATCGGGATATTCAATGATAGTTGGACATACTCACCTCGGTTGTTCTTGATCTGTTCGAAATAGGGCGTCGGCACATAACCGTCTCGACCAGGATAGGTGAAGTAGCTTGACGACCAGCCGCCATAGAGGGCCAGCGAGGGAAGCAGTTGCCATTTAGCGGTTTTGAGAGCCAGACGGGCGTTGCTCATCGTGCCTTCCGCCAAAAGAACTGATGGCATTGTCTGTTGGGCTTGCTCCACCATGGTTTGCGCATCCACGGGTGCAGTGATCAAAAGCGACTGCTGGGCGATACTCCCGTCGATTTTCAGTGGTTCCTCTATAGGCCAAAACATCACGTCTTTCAGGCTGATGATCGCATTGTTGAGGTTATTGTGGCAAGTGGTCAGTTGATATTGTCGTTCAGCCAAGTCGCTCTGCATCTCCACCACGTCGGCATGTGATTTCTGTCCCAATTCCTCTTGTCTCATAGCCAGTTGTAAGGCCTTTTCGGCGGTAGCCACTTGTCCTTGCAAGGCTTTCTCCAGCTCAGTATAATACAGCACATTGCAATAGGCTTCCATCGTGGCGAGGCATATCTGGTCCTCGGCTTGCTGCTCTTTGGTCAAGCCCATTTGTTGTGCGGTTTTCGTGATTTTGAGGTTATTGACTGCTTGGAAACCATTAAACAGGTATATTCCTGCCGAGAGGCTATAGCCATTATGGAACGAGGTGATCACACTGTAAGTATTGGTCTCCGGGTCGATGCTGCGTCCAAAATTATAGTAGGCGTAGGTGTTCCCACTCACTTGAGGCGTAAAAGCAGAAAGGATGGCATCTCGCCGATCAATCTGGGCATCTCGGTTATCGGCTTGGGCGATGCGTATCTTGGTGGAATGTTCCACAGCGTAACGCATGCATTCTTTTAGGTTCATCGTGATGGTGTCCTGGGCCTTGACCGAAGTCAAGGCACCACAGAACATCATCACAAGGCTAAATAATCTACTAACTTTCATCACAACAAGTTTTTTGATGCAATGGGTGATAACATTTGTCATGCCAGATAATTAATTTATTGATAACCAACTATTTATGTTTTTCAAGTATGGTTTAATTGTAAAGATTTTTTACAGTGGTGTAACGAAATGTTACAGTTCAGCAAATGCAGCATTGGAGAAACCATGAATTTGAAGTATTTTTGCAATGTGTAAATAGTTAAAGATGGAAACAAAAAGGAAAAAACTATCACTGACTGCCCAAATCGGCATTGCCTTGCTTCTTGCAGTGGTGGCAGGTGTCTTGTTGCGCAACCATGCCGTATTTGTAAATGCTTACATCAAGCCCATAGGCACCATTTTCCTGAACCTGTTGAAGTTTATCGTGGTGCCGCTGGTGCTGTTCTCCATTATGGCAGGCATCCTGTCGATGAACGACATCAAGAAGGTGGGCAAACTGGGATTGCGTACCCTGTTGTATTTCATGGGAACGACGCTCTTTGCGGTGACGCTAGGCTTGGTGATTCCTAGCCTGTTGAAAGGGATCCTTCCGACCATTCATATCGACTTGGATGCCGCTGCGGAAACCGTTGAAGTGCCCCGTCTGTCGGTGATGGACCAATTGGTCAATATGTTTCCAAGCAACATTGTGGAGCCGGTGAGTTCCATGGCCATGATGCAGGTCATCGTGATTGCCTTGCTTTTCGGCATCGCGATGGTGCATGTGGGGGAGAAGGGGGAGATGGCCAGGAGGGTGACGCTCAGCTTCAACGACGTGGTCTGCAAAATCCTGGAGTATATCATGGCATTGGCTCCCCTTGGTGTGTTCTGCATGTTGACACCTGTGGTGGTTGCCAATGGCCCTGCAGTGCTGGGTTCCTACGCGGCTTTAATTGCGTTGGCTTATCTTTGCTTCTTCGTCCATGCGGGTGTGGTTTATTCCTCCGCGGTAGGGCTGCTAGGAGGCTTGTCGCCGCTGAAGTTCTTCAAAGGGATGCAACCGGCCATGCTGTTCGCCTTCTCCAGCGACTCGTCGGTGGCTACGCTGCCTTATTCAATGCAATGCACCGAAAAACTGGGCGTCAGCAAGGACATTGGCCGTTTTGTGCTTTCATTGGGGGCGACCATCAACATGGACGGTGTGGCCATTTATTTAGGTGTGGTGTCCGTGTTTATGGCGACTTGTTGTGGCATTGATCTTACCATGAGCCAATATCTAGCCATTGCTTTTGCCTCTACGATAGCCTCTATTGGCACACCTGGCATTCCGGGAGGCAGTTTGGCCTTGATGGCGATGGTGTTTGCCTCGGCCGGGATCCCTGTCGAGTGTGTAGCTGTGGCCGCAGGCATCGACCGCATCATCGACATGGGGCGCACGGTGATGTCCGTCACGGGTGACGCCTCCTGCGCCATCGTCATGCAGAAGGCGGTGGGGAAGAAGGTACTTAACCCTGAGAGGATGTAAATCCAAATCTTTTATCACGTTTATTTCTGCACTGGATGATCCAAAGCGAAAGCCTTGAGTCTTTCGGCCAGCACAGGGATCTCATCGCGTTGGATGAGGGAGGTGCAGGCGCGGATGCCTTGCTTCTGGCTGCCGCAGGTGTCGAGCGAGATGCCGGAGACGCCATAATACATCATTTCTTCCACCAGATCAGCGCCTGTGAAACCAGGGTAGCAGAAGGTGAAGTAGAAACCGTCTGCGATGGGCTCACCGCAGTCCTCATCGTAGGTGATGTAGAAGCCGTTCTCGGTGAAAGCCTTTTTCATCAGCTCAGCCTTGCGACCGTATTCGAGCACATCGTCACGATAGCGGTAGGTGCCGTCGTTGACAGCCTTCAGCACGGCGGCGAGGGCATATTGGGCCGAGTGGGAGGTACCTGAACTCAGTGGGTGAAGGGCACCGAAGAGGATGGCGCGCAGGAAGACTTCCTGTCCGCAGAAGGCTTTCAAGTCGGCATAGTGGCGCTTGGCCAGCTTGTCGCTGATGCCGAGGATGGCGCAACGCTCGCCGGCATAGCTGAACGCCTTGGAGCTGGAGATCATCAGGATGTAGTTGTCGGTGTATTTGCCCACGCTGGGTTGGAAAGGCTCCTCACCAGGATGGCTATAGTCTTTACGGAAGTCCATGCCGAAGTAGGCGAGGTCTTCCATGACGATGACATCGTATTTGTTGGCCAGTTCGCCGATGATGCGCAACTCCTCGTCGGTGAGGCATACCCAAGTCGGGTTGTTGGGGTTGGAGTAGAGCAAGCTGTGGATGTTGCCCTTGCTCAGTACCTCTTCAAGCTTGGCGCGCAGTTTCTCACCACGGTAGTCGTAAATGTCGAAATGCTCCATCGGGATGCCCAAAACGCGGTTCTGGAACTTATGCACTGGGAAACCCGGGTCGATGAAGAGCATGGTGTTCTTCTTGACGCTCGTATGACCGGCGATCATGAAGGAGGCGAAGGCACCCTGCATGGAACCCACGGTGGGCACGCAGTTGGCGGGATCAACGTCGAGGTCGAGGAAGCACTTGATAAAGCGGGAGGCTTCTTTCTTTAATATAGGAGCGCCGTCGATAGGAGGGTAGTTGGCCGGAACGCCGTCTTGCAACGCCTTGATCTGGGCCTCAACGCCGACTTTCGCAGGGGGAAGGCCAGGGTTGCCGATTTCCATGTGGATGAACTTTTTGCCAGAGGCGGCTTCGATGTCGCGGGCTAACTTGTTGATTTCACGGATACCAGCCTTGCCGATGCAGGCCAATCCACTTTCTTCAAAGAGTTTCTTCGCTACGTCAACGGGAACAATGTTGTTTTGCATCATGATGATAATATTTTGAATTTTAATATTTTACTGTGTTTTCCGATGGTTTCGGGAGTGCAAAGTTAGGCAATATTTTAATTTTTTCAAAAAATATTTGTCCGATTTCTTGGAGATAACAAAAAAAGCTGTACTTTTGCATCCGCAAATGGGACGGTAGCTCAGTTGGTTTAGAGCGCATGCTTGACAGGCATGAGGTCACAAGTTCGATCCTTGTTCGCCCCACACAAAGACGCTGCAAAGCGTCTTTTATATCAACGGGAGGGACGTTAGCCCAGTTGGTTTAGAGCGCTGCCTTCACACGGCAGAGGTCACTGGTTCGAGTCCAGTACGTCCCACGGAAAAACAACCCACTGAAGCCAGTGGGTTTTTCTTTTTTTAAACTGCTCGATAAATTCGAATTTGACGGACCTTTCGAAAAGGTCATTTATCCTTCTCGGGATGTTTCTTGACGTCAAAAAAGGAGATTAGCATGCTGGCCAACAATAAGACATTTGCAAGAATGGCGAGTAATTTAACCCAGAGAGAACCGTAATGACTGAAAATGGCCAGCAGTAGTAGTACGAAAAACAATGCTGCTAGAACTAGTCTGAATTTCTGTTTTTTTTTGAGTCTCATATACTATTATAGTTGTTTATTATTTCATTTATAAGTCATCACTTCGACAAATAAGCCCAGGTTGGTGGTGTCGATGGTCTTATTTTACTATTCATCAACCTTCATTCTTTGTGGCAAAGATAATCAAATTTCGTATCTTTACAGCCGAAATCAAATAATCATGCCTTCAATATTCGCTGCGCCAAATACCAACAAAGTCTGCTACATGATCCTGCCAGAAGGAATTAGGGAGGATTTGGACGAAGGGTTGAAGGAATTGGCAGGAAAATATGTCGTTTCCATTGTCGTGATTCCTGGCGCGAACTGGAATGACGACCTAACGCCTTGGCCAGCGGAGGGAGTGTTCAAGAAAGCGAAACCATTTGGAGGACGGGCGACATCATTCCTCGACAAACTGACCAACGGGATAATCCCTGAAATTGAAGGCGGTTTGGGCGTGGCGGATGCTGAGAGGACAATCTTGGGCGTTTCGCTGTCGGGCCTGTTTGCGGTGTGGTCGGGCTTCAATACAGACGCTTTCACCAATATCATCAGCATATCCGGCTCGCTTTGGTATGACGGTTTTACGGAGTGGATGAAAGAACACACCCCATTATTCCAAGCCAAGAAGGTTTGCATGTTGTTGGGCGAGAAGGAGAAGAACGCCAAGGATAAAAGAATGGCGACAGTGGAGGAGAGGACCTATGCTGCCGCCGAGATGCTAAAAACCAAAAGTCAAGCTGCTGTCACGTTTGAACTCGTTGACGGCACCCATTTCTCACCTATTTTGCCGAGACTGGAGCGGGCGTTTGAGGTGGTATATGATTAGGACAACTTCTTCGAGCTTATTGGCAAGATCTCTCTAAACTGTTATTTGACAACAATCTTCTGAGTCCTGACATTCTCGCCGAAAGCCGCCTTGTCGGATAACTTTTAGTAGTTTTTGGCATTTGAAATATAAAAAACCTACGGTTGGTGTCCCAAAAATCTTTACCTTTGCCCATCTTTCAAATTATAATGAAAATGAAAACCAGATCTCTGCTCCTTAACATGTTCCTGCTGATGGGAACGCTCCTGGCTACGGCTCAGGAAAAACAAAACTTCACTCTTGAGGATCTTTACATGCGTCCGACGTTCTCCCAAAAAGGAGTCCGTGGCATGAACTCCATGAAAGACGGTGCTACCTACGGCAGCTTCGAGAAAGGTGCGCTTAACATCTATAATTACAAGTCTGGCAAACTGGTGAAGACCCTTTTCGAAATTAAAGACTTGGTGCTGGATGGTGCGGAAGCTCCTATCCCGATGCAGGATTACGAGCTGAGCGACGACGAGTCGAAACTGTTGGTGCTGACCGATATGGAGGCTATCTACCGTCACTCTTACACGGCCGAATATTACGTTTATGATATTAAGACCAAGTCATTACAGGCACTTTCGGAAAATGGCAAACAGCGTTTGGCCACCTTCTCGCCAGACGCCACCAAGGTGTGCTTCATGCGTGATAACAACCTGTTCATCAAAGACTTGGAGACCGGAGAAGAGAAACAGTTTACCTCCGACGGCCGCTATAACCATATTATTAATGGAGCCCCCGACTGGGTCTATGAAGAGGAATTCAGCTTCTCACAAGGCTACTGCTGGTCACCCGATGGCAAGAAGATCGCCTACATGAAGTTCGACGAATCGAACGTGAAGGAGTTCCAGATGGAGGAGTTCGAAGGCCTTTACCCCGAATGGTATAGTTTCAAATATCCCAAGGCAGGCGAGGATAACAGCGTTGTTGAAATCTATGTGTACGACCTGGTCACCGGCAAGACCGTGAAGATGGATACGGGTACTGAGACCGACATCTACCTGCCGCGTATGAAGTGGACCAAGGATCCCAATGTACTGGCTATCCAACGTCTTAACCGTCATCAGAACCATCTGGAAATCCTGGCGGCCAATGCAACCACAGGTGCCAGCCGTGTGTTCTACGACGAGACCAACGATTATTACATCGACATTACCGACGACTGGACTTTCCTTGAAGATGGCAAACGCTTCTTGATGACTTCCGAAAAGAGCGGCTATAACCATATCTACCTTTATAAAATGGATGGTACCTTGGTGAAACAACTCACCGATGGACCTTGGGATGTTACCAGCGTATATGGCTTCGATGGCAAGGAAGTCTATTTCCAAGCTGCCAAGAACACCCCGGTGGACCGTCAGATTTATGCTGTCAATTTGAAAGGCAAGATGCGTGAGGTAATCGGCCGCCCCGGTACGAACCAAGCTCGCTTCAGCAATGATTACAGTTACCTTATTAATATTAACAGCTCCATCAGCCAGCCGCGTCAATATGAACTCTATACCGGTAAAGGCAAATTGGTACGTGTGTTGGAAGACAATCATGAATTTGCTGAGAAACTTAAGACCTTCAACCTGGGTGAGAAGAAGCTTCTGAAGATTAGCGACCCCGCCTTCACCTTGCCTGACGGTACCCAGGTGGATGTGGATGCTTGGGAAATCCTGCCGCCCAATTTCGACGCGAACAAGAAATATCCTGTGTTGATCTATGTGTATGGTGGCCCTGGCTATCAGACGGTGAACAATGCATGGGCCGACAGCGACTTCTGGTGGCTGCAACTTCTTGCCCAGCACGGCATCATCAGCGTGTCCATCAATAACAGAGGTAGTGGTGCCCAAGGCGAGGTCTTCAAAAAGATGACCTACCTCCAGTTGGGCAAATACGAAACCGAGGATATGATTACACTAGCCAAGTACATGGGCAAACTGCCTTACGTGGATGCGGAACGTATCGGTATTTATGGCTGGAGCTACGGCGGTTTCATGGCCGCCAATGGAATCACCAAAGGTGCTGACGTCATCAGCACTGCCGTGTCGGTGGCTCCCGTGACCAACTGGCGTTATTACGATAACGTCTATACCGAGCGATTCATGCGTACGCCACAAGAGAACCCTGACGGTTACGACAAAAACTCACCGGTACACAACACCGAGATGATCAAGGGCAACTACCTGCTCTGCCACGGTAGCGGCGACGACAATGTCCATTATCAGAATGCCATGGAACTTATCAAGGCCATGATCAGCAATGGCAAGCAGTTCGACTTGATGATCTATCCCAACAAGAACCACGGCATCTACGGCGGCTATGAGTACGGTAATGGCGAATGCCGGATGCATCTCTTCACCAAGATCGACAACTTCCTGTTCAAACATCTGCTGGGAGAATAAACATCATGGTTAGGGAAGATACTGTTTTCGGACCGATTTTCAGCCGTCGGTTGGGTAGTTCTTTGGGTATCAACCTGTTGCCTGTGAATGGCAAGATTTGCACCTTCGACTGCATCTATTGCGAATGTGGCTGGAACAAAGACGGTCGCAACGATACCCGTTTGCCCAAGGCCGCAGAAGTTCGTGAGGCACTCGAAGCTAAACTGAAACCGTTGGTGGCTGATGGTACGCCAGTGGATTCCATCACTTTCTCAGGTGACGGTGAATCGACCATTAACCCCGACTTTCCACAAATCATCGACGATACCTTGGCTTTGAGGGACCAATATTATCCCTCAGCCAAGGTGTCGGTGCTTTCCAACGCCACGCAAGTTCACCGCCTGGAGATTTTCGCCGCATTGCGTAAAGTCGATAACCCCATCATGAAGATCGATGCCCCGACCAACGAATTGGTAGAAAAGATCAACCATCCTGCTCCGGGCTATGACGTAAATAGGGTAGTGGAGGCTTTGAAACAGTTCAATGGCGACTTCGTTTTGCAGACTATGTTTTTGAAGAGCAAGGATTTCGATTCTTCTTCCCCCGAGGTTTTGGACGGTTGGATGGATATCGTCAGGCTGCTGAAGCCTCGTGAGGTGATGGCCTATACCATCAATCGTCCCACTCCCGAAGAAGGCTTGCAGAAGTTCACGGTGGAGGAGATGAAGGTGTTTTTAAAACCTTTGATCGATGAAGGATTCAATCTTCAGATTAAGGGGTAATTCTTGCTTCTTTCTTCTAAATTCTTAAAAAAAATCTTCTTCCAATCCAAAAAAGTTGTATCTTTGCGCCCTCAAAACAACTCACTATTAATTAACCATTTAAAAGAAGGAAGTGTTTTAACATGATTATTATTCCTGTAAAAGAAGGCGAAAGCATCGACAGAGCTTTGAAACGCTACAAGAGAAAGTATGAAAAGACCGGCGTCGTGAAGGAACTCCGTGAACGCCAAAAGTTCACCAAGCCCTCCGTCATCAAACGCGCCCAGCGTCTGAAAGCGATCTACGTGCAGCAGCTCCGTCAGGCCGAAGAAAACGCTTGACCTTTGCCCGTCTGAAGCAAGAATATTATCAAGAAAAAAGTCGCATCGGAAGGTGCGGCTTTTTTTGTCTTGACAAATTCGTTTTTTTGTATTACCTTTGCCACGAAGACCCAGGAATGATGATCGATCGGTTCATTCAATATATAGAGACGGAGAAACGCTACTCAGCATTGACGGTGAAGGCTTATCGGCGTGACATGGACCGTTTTGCCCTTTACATGAAAGATACCTACGAGTTGCATGATCTGGCTGAGGTAAAGACCCCACTGGTGAAATCGTTTCTGGTCCAATTGAAAGACGAAGGGCTCTCTAACCGTAGCATCAACCGAATGATCTCCACGCTCAAGACGTTTTACAAGTATTGCATGCGCGAAGGTCTTATTGAGAAGTCGCCGATGACAGGGGTGAGAAATCTGAAACTTCCGAAAAACCTGGTGAAATTTGTCCCTGAGAAAGATATTAATAAGGTGTCGTTCGAAAATTGTGACGATTACACAATAAAACGCGACGAATTGTTGTTTGAAATATTGTACCAGACGGGCATTCGCAAGGCGGAGTTGATCGGGTTGAAGGACAGAGACATCGACACGCTGGAGATGAGGATCAAAGTGCTCGGGAAAAGGGACAAAGAACGTTTCATTCCAGTGGGCCGCAACCTGCTGCAAATGATTGAGCATTACCAGACGTTACGCGATGCGAAGTTTGAGGCCCGTCCTGACCGACTGTTGTTGAATGACCAAGGGGAGGAGATGACACCGTATTTTGTATATAATAAGGTGCATCAAATGTTGGAAGGGGTGACGAGTTTGAGACAGAAAAGTCCGCATGTGCTGCGGCATACTTTTGCGACGCATCTGTTGGACGAGGGGGCAAGCCTGGTGGCGATACAGAAACTGCTGGGGCATACCGACCTGGCCACGACCCAGGTTTATGTGCACAACACGATTGAACAACTGAAAAAGATACATCAACAAGCCCATCCCAAGGGAGGGTAGATAGTAAGAAACAAATTCCCGCAAGGGAGAAAAAAGAAAGGAGAAAATTATGAAAGTCATGATCAACTCAGTGCATTTCAAGGCCAGTAGCGACCTTGAAGGTTTCATCACCCAGAAGGTGGAGAAAGTATGCAGCAAGTACAGTGAGGTCATCGGTGCCGAGGTGACCTTGAAGTTAGACAACACCGACACACCGGAGAATAAAATTTCCGACATCCGTTTGATGTTGAAAGGCGAGGATTTATACGCCAGCAAGCAATGCAAGTCCTTCGAGGAGGCTACCGATTTGGCGGTGGATGCTTTGAAGAAGCAATTGGAGAAATATAAGGGTAAATTCACTAAATAATTAATTTACTGAAATACAATAAGATAGCTGTTTTTTGGAATTTTTTTTGAAAAAAAAAGAAAAAAATAGTTGTTGGTATCAAAAAAACATGTAATTTTGCACACCTTTTCTGAGTGAGAGGGTGTGCTTTTTACAGAGGAGCATCAAGGTTCTTAGAAATAATGCCGGTATAACTCAGTTGGTAGAGTAGCTGATTTGTAATCAGCCTGTCGGCGG
>CAMHFN010000029.1 GCA_946184615.1 uncultured Bacteroidales bacterium | reverse complement strand
AGCGGGCTTTTTCAGTTTTAAGTTGAAAGTGAACGGAGAATTTTCCGTTTCCCGTCCTCCGTTCTCTGTTCTTTCTTATCTTTGTCGCTTGAACAAAGATGAATCAAAATGAGAAAGTCATTCCTTTTAACTGCATTAATGCTGGCTCTGGCATGGTCAATCTATGCTCAACAAACAGTAAATGTGAAATTCACAGCAACAACGGAGACTGGTGGGTATAGCCCGTTCACTTCTGTAGTGGTCACGGACCTCACTCAAGGCTGGACCACAACCCTTATTTATCCTGATACAGTGCTCATACTATCTCCAAACAATGTGGGTGTGGAAGAATGGCAAAGACAGGACTTCCGTACGGGACCAGCTTTTCCCAATCCCTTCAACGATATGACCTGTGTACCTCTGGAACTTTCAGAAGCCTCCGAGGTAACACTGAACGTGATTCGCCTCGATGGTAAAGTGGTAGCAACGCGTGACCTCTACCTGAATCCTGGTGTCCACCATGTGAGTGTACGCCTGTCAACTCCTGGTATGGCCTTCTTAAGTGTGACGACACCCTATGGTCATTCGATAGTTCGGCTGGTGTGCATGGGGCATGGAGGTGTCGATGAAGTGAAGGGTGTGGCTTCGGTTGCTCACGTTTCCGAAGACGGTGTCACGGCACGTGGAGAGGCCCCTGGCGTATTCGAATCAGGGGATATGATGCGCTATGAGGCATTTTTGTCTGCAGGAGGAACGACACTTCATAGTGCGGTGGTAGAACAGGAACAATATGATAGTGAGACGGTGACCCTGGTCTTCCCCGCGGAGGCCCCCGAAGGTGCGATCGATGGTCTGTTCACGATTAACGACGAAGGAGGGAAAGCGTATTTCTCCAAAGGCAACCTTCAATATGATAAAACTACCGGGGTTTGGTCGTTTATGGACCATCAATACGACCTGGAGGAAACCCTTGGACAGGATGTAGGGGAGGACTATGCCGACCAAAATATCGTCAGCCTTTTCGGTTGGAGTACAAGTGGATTTGATCATGGAGCACACTGTTACCAACCTTGGAGTACCAGCACCATTTACAATGACTATTACGCTTATGGCAACGATCAGTTTAGTCTCAATGTGGAATCGGGCCAAGCGGAATGGGGCTTTAATGCCATCAGTAATGGAGGCAACGCCGAGAATCAATGGCGTACCTTAACCACTGAAGAATGGAATTACGTGTTCGATACTCGTACAACCTCCTCTGGGATTCGGTTTGCCAAAGCGAAACTGGGTAATTTGAATGGGGTGATTTTGCTGCCTGATGACTGGAGTGGAAGTTATTTCAGCTTAAATTATCCGAATACGACGAATGTTTATTACGATTGCAACATCATCACGATGGAGCAATGGACAACGATTGAACAGCATGGTGCCGTCTTCTTGCCAGCCGCTGGTTACCGTTTGGGAACAGAAGTCATCAACACAGGAATTAGCGGCCATTATTGGTCGTCTTCGCGCTACAACGAATCCCGTGCTCATTGCCTGTCGCTCTTCGATTCGGGCTTGTATCCACAGGCCATCGATTTTATTTTTAACGGGTTCTCAGTCCGTTTGGTGCATGTTGCTGAGTAGGGATTGGAACGGAATGGTATAAAAGGAAGATTTCTAAAACAAATAAAATGAAAAAACTAATGATTGCTATTGGACTGGTTGGCTCCTTGTTGGGATGCACACCGAAACAACCTGTGGTTGAAGAACAGGAAACAGCTAAAGAAGAGTTTAAGTTCCTCGTGGATCAGTTCGCTGACTTACGGATCATGCGCTATCAGATTCCCGATTGGGACCAACTGACGTTGCAACAGAAAGCCTACCTCTATTATCTGGGTGAGGCTGCCAAATGCGGTCGCGACATCCTCGCTGACCAAAATTTCAAGTACAACCTTTGTATCCGTAAAACTATCGAGGCTGTGCTGAATACCTATCAAGGAACTCGTGAAAGTGCTGATTTCCAAAATTTTATGGTGTATGCCAAACGGGTCTTCTTTAGCAATGGCATCCATCATCACTATGCAGAAGATAAATTCTTCCCTGAAATCAGCCAGGAATATTTTGCCGAACTGGTGAAAGGCAGCGATTCCACTCAACTTCCATTGAATGGAGGTGAGACGGTAGACGAATTCATCGCCTTCCTAACTCCAGTTATTTTCGATAGAGACCTCTACAAGATGCGCCGCAGCAGCGAGGAAGATATCATCTTCAATTCCGCTGTCAATTTCTATCAAGGTGGACTTACCAAAAAGGAAGTGGAGAAATTCTATAATAAAATGCGCAATCCCAAAGATCAAACCCCAATTTCGTATGGATTGAACTCCCGTTTGGTCAAAGAAAAAGGCAAAATTTACGAGGATGTCTATAAAGCGGATGGACTCTATGGCGAAGCGATCAAGGCGATTATCGGCTGGCTTGAGAAAGCGAACGAAGTCGCTGAAAACGACCAACAAAGAGCTTATACTGAAAAACTTATAGAATATTATACTACAGGTGATCTGAAGACATGGGATGAATACAACATTCTATGGGTACAAGATTCCCTTTCGCATATCGATTATGTGAATGGTTTTATCGAGGATTATGCGGACCCGATGGGCATGAAAGCCACTTGGGAATCGACAGTGAACTTCAAAGATCTGGAAGCTACGCGAAACTCGAACCTCATCAGCGAGAATGCCCAGTGGTTCGAAGACCATTCACCAGTTGATGCTCGTTTTAAGAAAGAAGCGTGCAAAGGAGTCTCTGCCAAGAGCATCAATATCACCACCTTGGGTGGGGATTGCTTCCCTTCACCTCCGATTGGCATCAACTTGCCTAATGCGGATTGGATTCGTAAGGACTATGGCTCCAAGTCCGTGACTATCACTAATTTGATGATTGCCTACGACAAAGCCGCTGAGGAATGCCCAAAGAGTGCTCTGAAGGAGTTTGCCTATTCGGAAGAAGAAGTCGAGCTTTGCAAGAAATACGGTTCGGAGACCGATATTGTCCACACTACCTTGCATGAATGTCTTGGCCATGGCTCAGGCAAATTGTTGCCGACTACCCAGCCTGGTGCTTTGAAGGAATTCAGCTCTACCCTTGAAGAGGCTCGTGCCGACTTGTTTGGCCTTTATTACCTGGCCGACCCCAAGATGGTTGAGTTGGGTGTGATTTCGGACGCGGAAGCCTATAAAGCGGAGTATTGCGGTTATATCCGTAACGGCATGATGACCCAGTTGGCCCGCGTGGAGTTGGGCAAGGATGTTACCGAGGCCCACATGCAAAACCGCAAGCTTATTGCCGAATGGTGCTTTGAGCATGGCGTGGGTAGAGGTGCTGAGGGTCGCGATGTCATCGAACGCCTTTCCCGTGATGGCAAGACCTATTTTGTGATCAACGATTTCGAGGCTTTGCGTGGCCTGTTTGGTGAGCTTCTCGCCGAAGTGCAGCGCATCAAGAGTGAAGGCGACTATGCCGCAGGTAAAGCTTTAGTCGAGAAGTATGCCGTGAAGGTGGATCCAGAACTTCACAAAGAAGTCAGGGAACGCTACAACGCTCTAGGACTGAAGCCATACGGTGGATTCATCAATCCGGTCATCACTCCAGTTGAGCAAGATGGCAAAGTGGTGGATTACATCGTGGAATACCCCGATGATTTCGTTGCAGAGCATCTAGATCTTGGAAAACGGTATAGCTTTTTGAAAGCTGTTCATTAATTCGAGGATTATCTGATTAAAACCGTAGCGTCAAATTACCCATTACGGTAAATCCAGCCATGGGGATAAAACCGATCTGATAATAACGATTGTCGTTTGGATGACCTCCGCTTTCGTAGAGGGCTGAGTAAACCCAACCACTGGCAGCATATCGTTTGTTGAAGATGTTGTTGCAGTAGACTTTGAAGAGGGCTTCTTTCACAACGCTTTTAGGCTTTAAGGTGTAACCAAAGCTGATGTTTGAGGTGGAGTAGGCTGGCAGCGAACGGTCTTTGTTTTCCGTGTTATCCAGATACATTCTTGAGACGTAGTTGGTGTGCCAGGTAGCTTCGAATCCTTTGTGATGGAAGGTGATGAAGCCGTTGAGGATGGTCGAAGGGGAGAAGGCTAGTGTTGAATTGTCATAATGGATGGTCGTAGTGCCATTGTCCCAATCTTCAACCACTTCGTCAAAGTCTTTGATTTTGTTTTGGCTCAAAGCGGCATTGGCTTCCAGGGTCAACCATTTTGTGACGTTGACACCCCCTTGCAGTTCGACGCCCATGCGATAGGATTTCTTGATGTTAGTGGTAAGTGCCTCACCGATATCGCTAACAGCACCCGTTTGCACAAATTGGTTGGTGTAATCCATGTAATAGAAGTTATAACTGGCTTGCCAGCGGTTGCCATTGTAGTTGTAGCCTAATTCGTAATCCAAGAGTTGTTCAGGAACAGGGGGAGGATAGGAACCATTGTCGGTGAAGTTGTTGCGTTCGGGTTCGCGGTGACTCAAGGCTATAGAAGCGTAGGCATGGTGGTCACCTAAATTCCACGAGATTCCACCTTTGGGGTTGTAGAAATTGTATTTTTCATTGATGTTGAGTTGGTGGTTGACGTAAAGACCCGCTTCGTTTACCACAAATTTATCGTTGATGCCGTCGGTGTTATAATCCACATGGCGGTATTGCACATCACCGAAAACCGTCCAATTGTTAGAGATGTTGAAAGTTGCCTTGGCAAAAACACTTCCGTCGAGTTTGCGTGCATCAGAATCGTAATATTTCAAATCGCCATTAGCGAGGTAGTTGTTGGCAATTTCTTCATTCGCGATATAGGTGATGTATCCAAAGTGGTTCCCCTTGAACTGCTGCAAGGAAGCGCCTCCGATGATGTCCCATTTTTCATCCTTATAATTGGTGTTCCATACTAGCCCGTAGGTATCCTGTCGTAAGCCTTTTTTGCGAATGGCATCGGATTTTACGGGTTTTCCGTCGGCTTTGAACTCGTTGATGCCAAACTTCTCGGCAAGTTTGTTGTTGAATCGGAATTCTTCATAGTATCCATAGCCATAGGTGTAATGCAGCGAAGCGGAAGTTTTCCAATGTTCGTTGATGTCCCAGGCGGCAGAGAGGATGTTGTGGTCCTGCCAGAAGTTGTCGGTGGTTCGGTCCCAAAGGTTGCCATTATTGAGTTGGTAACGTTCTGTGACGTAGTTGCCGTTCTCGTCTTTCATGAAGTTGCCGTTTTCGTCATAGACGAGATGTTCGTATAGTGAGTTGTACTGTCCAAGGCCGACATTCCACAGGTCTTGGTAGGTCTTGATGCCTGTGTTCATGCCGAAAGTGCCGTCCATGAGGCTGAGGTCATTGTCGCCGGCAGTCACACCGTTCCAAGCTTGACCGGTAGTCTCGAAGTTGCCGATGTTTTTATAGCGGATTACGAAGCTGTTTCCCATCCAAGCAATGCCGCCATAGTAGCTCCCGCTACGGCCTTTGGTGCCGTGTATGAAGCCGTCTGTGTGGGTCTCGTGGTAGGCACCATCGATGATGAGGTGTTTCCACAGAAGTCCAGTGGAAGCTTTGGCACCAAAGTTAAGCGTGTTGAACGAACCATAGGAGCCTGTGATTTCGGCGCTTGGGATCAGCGAAGGAGTTGCCGAAGATAAGGCAATTGTGCCTCCGAAAGCACCATCACCGTTAGTGGAAGTGCCAACGCCACGTTGAATCTGCACATTGCTCAGCAATGAGCCATAGCTGTTCATGTTGGCCCAAAAGACACATTGGTCTTCGGGAGAGTTGAGCGGCACGCCATCGAGGGTGACGTTGATGCGTGAGTCGCCCGCGCCACGGATACGCATGTAGCTTGTGCCAGTGCCAACGCCATTTTCGCTCCATGAAAGGATGCCAGCGGTTTTTGAGAAAAGGAAAGGCAGCTCTTGTCCTGTCTTCGAAAAATCATGTAGCTCATCGCTCTCGATGTTGGTCACCGCAAAGGGAGCATTTTTCTGTACCTTTACGCCACTGACCACCACTTCTTGAAGCAGTTTGAAATTCGTGGTGTCGTAAACGGTTTTTTCATTCTGTGCATTCACATTTGCTGCCAGACATAATGCAGCGAAACCCATAAAAATTCTTTTCATCTCTTGAACTTTTAAAATACAATAAATGTGAAGGGGAATGCTTTTGACGCTATCCAATTCCCTACGCCGGTATTACCCGGATCAGGTAAAAGGGTATGATCTCAGCCTATATTTCATCCTTACGGAAAAGGCACCCCTATTTGATGCGGCAAAGATAATAAAAAAATCGTTCGTTGTACCCCATCAGGGTACTACATTATGCTTTCGGGATAACCAATAAAGGAATGTGCAAATCAAAGAAATCGTTCTTTGTGACTTTGTCTTTGAAAAAGAGGTGGTAAAGATGTTTGCGATGGGGGATAAAGGCAGCGAGGCTGATGCTATTCTCCATGCAGTAGGCCTTCATGGCATCGCGCGGACTGCTATTATAGACCAATTTAAAGCAAATCTCACCATTTAAATTCATGTATTTCAAGGTTTCCTCAAGCTCTTTCATCGCTTTGGCAGCTTTGTTGGGCTCGCCGTCCATCACGAAGCTCACCACATGAAGATGCAGTCTGTAGGGTTTCAGTATTTCGAAAATTTTGGCGATGGAGGTAGCATCGTTTTTGTCGAAATTGGTCACATAAAGCACTTCGTTGTTGGGCTTGTACTGGTATTCTTCATGGATGGAAAGTAACGGAACGGGTGATTTGCTCATCAAGCTTTTTGACAAACTGCCTTCGAGAAACCCTTTTCGGCCACGTCCTCTTGTGCCCATGAGTACCAAGTCGGGTTGGATATCACGTGTCAGGCGCAGCAGCTCCTCTTCGGGATAACCATCCATCAGCATCGGGATGATCTCAATACCCGTCAGTCCCTGCTTGGCAATCTCACCGTTCAAGTAGTCGATGCTTTCTTTCATCGACTGTTCTGCATGGGTTTTGGCATCGATGACCTCGAAGTGGTCCAAATAGGCGTGAAACAGAATAATCTGACCTTCAGTGCCTTTCATGAGGTCGAGGGCGTAGGGGACCAGCATTTGGTTTTCATGGCTGAAGTCGGTGGCGAGGATGAGTTTCATGAGGTAGTGTTTTTAGTAACCGATAAAATAACAAAGGTATCCGAAAATGGCCGCTACGAGGGCGTTGATGATCTTTGCTTTGACAAAGCCAGCCTTGGTTTCCGCCAGCAGGGGTAATGAGGCGTGTCCATCTTGCGAGATGGAACTGGCCAATAGCACCGAGAAAGGCACCGTGCCCGTGGCGAAAAGGGTCACGAAGAGCATGTGAGGCCCTGACTCAGGGATGATGCCCACCAGTACGGCC
This sequence comes from uncultured Bacteroidales bacterium, assembly GCA_946184615.1. GTDB lineage: Bacteria > Bacteroidota > Bacteroidia > Bacteroidales > F082 > Limimorpha. The sequence goes on along the minus strand of CAMHFN010000029.1, from coordinate 15,440 downwards.
AACAGAATCATCCAAGCGATGTTGGAGTTGATCCATGACCCCATGTCAAGGTAATGAAGTCCAATTTCGATGACCAACAGCGCTCCGAAGGTCCATAGGAAGATGCTGAGAAAATGTTTGCGAATGACATGCTCCCAGAGGTGCTCCTTCACGACATGTTCGCTGGCCGTGGCGATAAACCATACGGCGAATAGACTGATTATGGCAAAAATCAAGTTGATCCAGTATTCATCGAAGATGTTTACGTGACTAGCCATCACGGCGGTTTCGTGTTCGTGCTCATGATTGTGTTCCAGCAAACCGAAAGCCAGCGCGATGATGAAGATGACAACACCTAGCAACAAAGCGATGCGTTCTGCACTAGCATGACGCAGGTTCATAAAACTGGGTTTTTCGTGGACGGCACCTTGGTCGTGTTCTTCTTGATGAAGCTGAAATCCTTCATTACAGCATCCGTTTTTCGTGTCACTTTTCTTTGATAGTAGGTCCACGATCCAACCTGCCAAAACCGCAACGACAAACAAGACAGCGGTGAGAAGCAAGGCCTCTTTGGGAATCATGGCCAACATCACAAAAGCTTCATCGCCCGATGTAGCAATCATCATCGCAATCAAAGCACCGAAGCTGAGTAGTTTGTGCGAATACATGGAGACAGCGGCAAAGCCTCCTATGCAGCCTGGGAGGATCCCCAACCCGGCTCCCAACACCACTTGTCCGAAACGGTGCTGACGTAACCGACTGAACCAACGGCCTTCTGAATGGATGTTGATGTATTCAATCATCAGCATCATGATGACCACGAGTCCTGTAATGAGGAAACTGTTCCGTAGTACGTCCAAAAACAAATCCAGAAAATCGTGCATTGCTTCAAATTTGCATCGCAAAGATAGAAAAAACTCTTATTTTTGCATTTGAATAATGACGAAAAAATGACAAAAGAAGAATGTTTTTATCTTGGACGCGTGTCGAAGACCCATGGCATCAAAGGTGAGGTGACCATCAAACTGGATGTCGACGATCCTTCTGTTTACCGCGATATGAAGTATTTTTTGTTGGAAATCAACAAAGTGTTGACGCCTTTCTTTGTGGAAAAAGTGGCAAGTAGTGGCGACAAATTCTTTGTGACCATTCAGGACATCCGTACGGTAGAAGCTGCTGCTGCCCTCACAGGCAAGGAAGTCTATTTGCCTTTGGAAATGCTTCCTAAGCTCTCAGGGAAACAGTTTTATTACCATGAAGTAAAAGGTTTTATGGTCATCGATGCTGAAAAAGGTGAACTTGGTCCCATCGCAGAAGTGATTGAGTATCCTACCCAAGCCATTATCCAAGTTTTTAAGGACAAAAAAGAGATTTTGATTCCCATTCTTGATCAAGTCATTCAGAAAGTCGACCGCAAAGCCAAGAAACTCTATGTGAAAGCCCCAGAAGGTCTGATTGAGATGTATCTTTCTTAAAATGTCTCGTTTCCATTTCAAACATTTCAGCCTTTATCACGATCGTTCCACGATGAAAGTGGGGACGGATGCCGTGTTGTTGGGGGCTTGGGTGAAGGTAAAACCTACCGATTGGGTGCTTGATATCGGTACGGGTTGTGGCGTTTTGCCTTTGATGTTGGCGCAGAAAGGGGTGGCCAAGGTACATGCAGTCGACATTGATGCAGCCTCGGCTCAGGAGGCAGCAGAGAACTTTGATGCTTCGCAATGGCGCGAACAACTGTTTTCATTTCATGCAGACGTCCGGAAGTTTACCATGCAGTGTGCCTACGACCTGATCATCTCCAACCCGCCTTTTTTTGTTCATTCGTTCAAGTGCGATGCTGATCGACGCAATCAGGCAAGGCATACTGATACTTCGTTGACTTTCAGAGATTTGATTGATACTGTGCGAAGATTGCTTAAGTCCGATGGACGTTTTGTAGTGGTGTTGCCTGAACGGGAATCGCAGGAGTTTATTCCTCTAGCGGAGCAATCCAATTTATATGTTTATAGTAAAGAGATCCTTGTGCCTGTGGAAGGTAAGAATCCTAATCGGATCAATCTTGAGTTCCGTTATGGAGTACCTGATAGGGTAGAAACGAGCGAATTGGTGATTCGTCTCGGCAATGGCTCGTTTAGCAAAGATTATGAAAGCGTTGTCTCTGCTTTTTATTTAGGTTAATGCCTCATTCTTTTTTCTTCCTTTTGAATGGCTCTGTTGAGCTTGGTCAAGTCTTCTCCAAAGATATAGGTGAGCCTTAACGAAATCTGGTTGTTGTACTGTTGTCGCACTTTGTATTCCAGGTAAGGAGCGTATTCTTCGAAGAGGCGGATGCGGATGGGGGCCAGTGAATACTGGTAACGCAGTTGGGCGTGGAGTCCTTGCCAGATGCGGATTCGGAAGTCGGCGCAGATGCTGTAATCGTTTTTGTTATAGGTGTTAGAGTTTCCGACCAGCAGGGTGGGAGGGTTTTGGGTTTCGTCGTAGAGGTTGGCATCGGCATTAATGATATCGTCAAGCGTGTAGAACTGGGTTACATCGATGCCTTCAATACCACTGAATCCGTCTCTCCAGCGCAATTTGCCGTTGCCAATAGTGGTATGGGTGTCGATTTGATTAATTCTTTCGTTCATTCTCACGAGTCGGCCATAAGCGACACCGATACCCACTGAATAGCGGTGTTTATCGGTGAAGTAGACCATCAGTGGGACCTCCAAATAATTGAGTTTTAAGTCGTAAAGGCCAAAGAAAGAGCCGCTGCTAGCCTTGAGGGTGTCGCTGCGCAAGGCCCCTTTGGGGTTATAAAGGAGTTCGAGGCTGAGGTCGAGCCAGTCGTCTTCGAGCACTGACCACAATATGCCAGCGCCAAATTGGGGTTTGATGCGTTCGTAGCCGTAACATTCGTCACCGTCCACCTGCGAAATACTTCCTCCAGCGAACACTTCACCTTTAAACATCTGGGCTTTTAGGGTGCCAACGGTCAGTAGCATGATGCCGACCCAAAAAAGTTTGCGTAAAGTCATTTCAAATCAATCTTATGGTGCAAAAATACGACAAATAAACGTTGGTTCTAAAAAAAAATTGCCCATGAGGCTTCAGCTTGTGCATAAAGCATGGTTGAGCCGTTCATGGTGATGGCATTTTTTTCTCGTCCATGCCTTAAAAAAACGGTTTCTTCGGGATTGTAAATCAAGTCGAACAAAGTGTGTTGCGGGGTGAGGGCATCGTAGGGAAGGTTAGGGGCCGCGTTGATTCTTGGGGCCATGCCCAACGGGGTAGTGTTAATTATTAATAGGTGCGATTGGATGATTTCGGGGGTGAGCTCTTGGTAGATGAAGTCGCCTTTTAGTGGGTTGCGGCTGACTAAATGAAAGGGGAGGCCTTTTTTGCGAAGTACGTGCTGGACCGCTTTCGAGGCTCCGCCGGTACCCAGGATGAGAGCGATGCCTGACGAGTTGCCGAGGCTCTTCTCGATGCCAACAATATCGGTGTTGAACCCTTTTAATTTTCCATCTGGCAGCACCTTCACGGTGTTTACGGCTTGGATGTTTTGGGCTTCTTCATCTAAGAAATCAAGATAGGGGATGATGCTCTCCTTGTAAGGAAGGGTGACATTAAAACCGCCCAGGTCTGGCTGTTCCTGAACCAACTGTTTCACCTTTGAAATAGCTTCAAGGTCGTAGTTCAGGTACTCGCAATCCAGGCCCTCTCTTTTAAACTTTTCGTTGAAATAAGCTTTCGAGAACGATTGACCCAAAGGGTGTCCGACAAGACCGAAACGTTTCATCAGTTAATCCCAAAGATGGCTCCGAATCCTAAGGCACACAACACGCCGACGATGATTCCTGCTAAGGCAACACCGCCTACCACGGCCAGCATGCTTTTTTTGAAATCCATGTCGAGGAAACTAGCGGCAAGCGTGCCTGTCCAGGCTCCTGTGCCGGGCAACGGAATGCCTACAAAAAGCAGTAGGGCTACGTAAAGTCCACGACCCGCTTTGGCTTGCAGTTTCTCACCTCCTTTGTGACCTTTTTCGAGGCACCAGGTGAAGAATTTTCCGATGACTTTCTTGTCCTTACCCCATTCGAGTACCCGTCGGGCGAAGAAGAAAATGAAAGGCACGGGAAGCATGTTGCCGATGGCAATGATGATGTAGGCCCACACCAGGTTGAATGCCTCGGGGTTTTCCATGGCGGCTTTGATGCCATAGGCCACAGGGATGGCACCTCTCAATTCAATGAGGGGTACCATGGCAATTAAGAATACATATAGATAGTTTTTCATAGTAATTTTAAGGTGGTTTTATCATTTGTCTTTTATCTTCCCAATCATCTCCATCACCTCCACATCGTTCGTAATCATCTCAGGATTATAGTCAATGAACTCCTTGTAATCGTCGGGGTCGGCGGTGAGCGCTTCATCGAGGTAAGTGAGGGCTTGGATCCGGTCGCCATGTTCCAGATAGAGATAGGCGAGGAAATAGAGTAGGGTGGGGTCGTTGTTAGTGCGTTCCAGTCCAAGTTTGAGGTAACGGATGCCTTCATCGTAGCGGCCCATGTCGGCGAGCAGGTCGCCGAGGAAGAAGTAGAGGTCGGGATAACTGGGTTGGTATTGCTCTATTTCAAGCAGATACTCCAGAGCCTTCTCGTTTTCGTTATTTTTATGGTATGCGGTGGCCAGGTTATAGAGATGATCGTCGTTGTAGGGCTCAAGGCGATAGGCTTTCTCGAAGAACCGTATGGCTTTGGCGTTGTTGCCTGAGTCGCTATACACATAGCCGAGTCCCGACCAGGCCTCAGTGAGGTTGTTGTTGCGTTGCAAAGCTTGGTTGTATTCTTCTTTGGCATCGATAAGTTGTCCTTTGCGATAGTAGCAGTCGCCGAGTGAAGCATGAATAAAAGAGTCATCGAATCCGTGGGCGATGGCTTCGTGGAGCGAGTCGATGGCTTCTTGAAAGCGATCCAAATCGTAATAGGTGTTGGCGAGATGGATGTTGGCTCTATCATGGGTTGGGTCGATGGCCAGAGCATATTCATACATTTCGATGGCCTCTTCCAGCCTTTCGAGGAGGCGGTAGATGTCGCCCAATGCGGACCATGCCTCAGCATCCGTGGGATGATCCTCGATGTGCTTGTTGAAGAAGGCAATGCCTTCTTCTGCCATGTTACCTGCGATGTAGCAGTTGGCGAGATCCACATAGTTTAACGATTTCTTGTAGAATTCAATGGCTTTGCTGAATAGTTCCAGACACTGGTATTCGTAGCCAATGGCGCTGTAAATCTCATCTTTCTCGTCCTCTTCATAGAAGCGAAGTACCTTGGTATAGCAGTCGATGGCCTGTTGATGTTTGCCGAGGTAAGTGTAGCAGGTGCCCAAGGTGAGGTAATAGTCTTCCTCGTCCTCGCTCTCATCTATTTGTCTCAGCAAATCCAAGGCTTTCTCGGGGTCGTTTTCGGCTAAAAACTGTCGTGCGTTTTTTATTTGGATGCAGGCGTCTTTAGGATGTTGTTCCAAAGCGAGGTCCACGGCCTTGCGAGAAAGAAGGAGGTCGCTTCGTTCCATATAGTAGTCGATGATCAGCTCAAACTCATCCGCATCGAAGTAGACAGGGTGTTGTTCTTTCAGCATGGCCTCGAACCGTTCCACTGCCTCTGAAGTGACGTTGCTGTCATCGTCATCCTCTTCGTTGTTCCATATATTCTCGTCGTCCCTCAACTCTAAATTCTCAATTCTCAATTAAACTTCACTCTATTCTGCATGGCTCTTCCCAGGGTAATCTCATCGACATATTCCAACGTGTCACCCACGGCGATGCCTTTGGCAATCACAGTGACTTTGCCTTTAAAGTCCTTAAGTTGTCGGAAGATGTAGAAATTGGTGGTGTCGCCTTCAATGGTGGCAGGAAGAGCCAGGATGATTTCGTGGATGTCCTCCTGATGGGTGCGTCGGACCAAGTCTTCAATCTTTAGGTCGTTGGGTCCAATGCCTTCGATGGGGCTGATCACGCCGCCCAGCACATGGTAGAGACCGTTATAGGTGGCGGTATGTTCAATTGCCAACACGTCACGCATATCGGCCACCACACATAAGGTGTTCTCGTCGCGTCGAGGGTTACTGCAAATGGCGCAAACCTTGGTGTCGGAGATGTTATGGCACCGTTCACAAAGCATGATGTTGTGCTTCATTTTGAGTAGAGCATCGGCGATTTGTTCGGTTTCCAATGTGTCTTCATTTAATAGGTGTAAAGCCAATCGCAGAGCGGTTTTCTTACCGATGCCTGGTAGCTTCGAGAGGGCCTCAACGGCGTTTTCCAATAATATGCTGGAGTATTCTGACATGAAGCTGCAAAGATAATAAAAAAATAGAAGTCAGAAGACCGAAGGAGGAAGAAAGAGGTCGTTAATTAAAAATTTTAGAATTGAAAGGGAAGGTGATGAAATTATTTTTATATTTGCAAAAAATTTGAACGGCGAGACCTTCAATCATTAAATCTTTAAATTTTTATATGTTTAAATCTTCAATGAAAGAAACTATTATCGGTGTCATCGGGTTAGGATACGTTGGATTGCCTTTGGCCAGACTGTTTTCAACGAAGTTTCCTACGATTGGTTTTGATTTGAATCAGAAACGTGTTGATGCTTTGATGGCTGGTCATGATGCTACCCTTGAAGTAAGTGATGAATTATTGAATGATGCAATTCAAAATCATGGTTTTAAATGCACTGCAAATATTGAAGAAATAAAGTCTTGTAACTTTTATGTTGTTGCGGTTCCTACCCCAGTGGATGTGAATAACCGTCCTGACTTAGCTCCATTGACTGGTGCTTCTGAGACTGTGGGGAAGGTGATTTCAAAGGGAGATGTGGTGGTGTATGAATCTACGGTGTATCCGGGAGTTACCGAAGAGGAGTGCCTTCCAGTGGTGGAAAGGGTGTCTGAATTGAAGTACAATGTGGATTTTTTTGCCGGTTATAGTCCTGAGCGTATTAATCCTGGCGACAAGTTGCATACGGTAGAAAAGATTCGGAAGGTTACTTCAGGTAGCACACCGGAAGTTGCTGATTATGTGGATGCTGTGTATAATGCTGTTTTGATTAATGGCACGCACAAAGCGCCGAGCATTCGGGTGGCTGAGGCATCTAAAATCATTGAGAACTCGCAACGAGATGTCAACATTGCTTTTATGAACGAGTTGGCCAAGATTTTCAATGCCATGAACATTGACACGCATGACGTCATCGAAGCCGCTTCCTCCAAATGGAACTTCATCAAGTTAAGTCCTGGTTTGGTGGGTGGCCATTGCATCTCGGTTGATCCGTATTATCTTATTGAAAAGGCTCAGGTCTACGGTGTGCTTCCTCGTATTATGAGGGCATCCAGACGTCTTAACGACGGGATGGGGGCTTACGTGGCCAACCAGACCATCAAGTGCATGAACAAGAAAGGTGTTTTGGTGAAGGATGCCAAGATTCTGATTTTAGGTATCACTTTTAAAGAGAACTGTCCCGATATCCGCAACACTAAGGTAGTTGATATCTACCACACCCTCGAAGAATACACCCCCAATATCACTGTTTATGATCCCTGGGCCAATCCCGACAAAGTGAAGGCGGAGTACGGCATCACGATTGCATCTCAACTCTCAACTCTCAACTCTCACTTTTTCGATGCAGTGATTCTGGCCGTGGCCCATCATGAATTCAAGGATCTCGATGTTCAGCGTTTGGTCAGAGAAGGAGGAGTGATCTACGATGTGAAGGGTGTCTTGCCCCGCGACATCATCGACGGAAGGCTATAACGAAAATGGAATTCCTTCAAAATCATTGGCTTGACGTGACCACAACGGCATTGGGACTCGCTTATATTCTTTTGGAATATAAAGCCAGTGTTTGGATGTGGGTCGTTGGGTTCATTATGCAGAGCCTAGGCATTGTGCTTTACTATCAAAAAGGCCTTTATGCTGATTGTGGCATGGAGTTTTATTACTTGGCCATGACGGTCTATGGCTTCGTCGCCTGGATGCGGCACAAGCAGAAGACTCAGGATTTGCCTATTCGTCACATGCCCCCAAAAACCGCTTGGATTTGGTTGGGGATTGCCGCCGTGATTTGGCTAGCCATTTATCTTGTTTTAACGAACTTTACCGATTCTCGCGTTCCCATTCTTGATGCCTTCACCACCGCTTTGAGTATTGTGGGTATTTGGGCTTTGGCTCGGAAATACCTTGAACAGTGGTTTGTGTGGATGGTAGTCGATGTGGTTACCTGTGGGTTGTACTTCTATAAAGATATTCCTTTTAAAGCAAGTCTTTATGGGATTTACGTGGTTATAGCTGTGTTTGGATATTTCAAATGGAAGGAAATGTTGCATACCGATTAGAAAAACCGTTAGGTAAAAGAAAAAAACACTATCTTTGCTGAAAATTTTTTGAAGTAATGAAAGGCATCGTTCTCGCCGGAGGATCCGGTACCAGATTATATCCTATTACAAAAGGGGTGAGCAAACAGTTGCTTCCCATCTATGACAAACCGATGGTGTATTATCCCATTTCGGCCTTGATGCTAGCGGGAATACGTGAGATCCTCATTATTTCCACCCCATACGACCTGCCAGCTTTCAAAAGGCTTTTAGGGGATGGATCGGATTATGGCGTGCACTTTGAGTATGCGGAACAACCATCTCCTGACGGTTTGGCCCAAGCCTTCATTATTGGTGAAAAGTTTATTGGTGACGACTGTGCTTGTTTGGTGTTGGGAGACAACATCTTCTATGGTAGTGGTTTCACGGGATTGCTGAAAAAAGCTGTTTGCGATGCAGAGCAGAACCACAAGGCTACGGTCTTTGGCTATTGGGTGAGCGACCCGGAGCGTTACGGCGTGGCCGAATTCGACAAACAAGGCAACTGCCTGAGCATTGAGGAGAAACCTCAACATCCCAAGAGCAATTATGCCGTGGTGGGCTTGTATTTCTATCCGAACAAGGTGGTCGACATTGCCAAACATATCAAACCCTCCGCCCGTGGTGAGTTGGAAATTACCACGGTAAACCAGGAGTTCCTCAAGGTAGGGGAACTCAAAGTACAGACCTTAGGTCGTGGTTTTGCCTGGCTTGACACAGGTACCCACGACAGTTTGGCTGAAGCCTCAACCTTTGTGGAAGTCATCGAGAAACGTCAAGGTTTGAAGATCGCCTGCCTTGAAGGTATTGCTTATCGTCATGGGTGGATCTCTGAAGAAAAGATGCGTGAGCTTGCCCAACCGATGTTGAAAAACCAGTATGGACAATATCTTCTCAAGGTCATTGACGAACTCAAAAACCACTCTTAACTCTTAACTCTTAACTCTTAACAATGCGTACCCTCCTCATCACCGGCGGCGCCGGATTTATCGGAAGTCATGTCGTTCGCCTTTTTGTGAACAAATATCCTCAATATAAGGTTATTAACCTTGATAAGTTGACCTATGCTGGCAATCTTGCTAATCTCAAAGATGTGGAGGATAAGGCCAATTATAAGTTTGTCCGCATGGATATTTGCGATTTTGAGGGCATTAGTAAACTGATGCGTGACGAGCAGGTTGATGGAATTATCCACCTCGCAGCAGAGAGTCATGTGGATCGCAGCATCAAGGATCCTTTATCCTTCGCTCAGACCAATGTGATGGGAACCTTGTCGTTGCTTCAAGCCGCAAAGCTTTATTGGAACGGAAAGCTGAAAACGGAGAACGGAGAACGCCATTTGTTTTATCATATTTCCACGGATGAGGTTTATGGTGCTTTAGAACTGACCCATCCTGAGGGGGTTGAACCGCCGTTTTCCACGAAAGCAAGTAGTGGAAAACATCACCTTGCATACGGTGATAAATTCTTTACGGAAGAATTAAAATATCAGCCCCATAGTCCTTACAGTGCTGCAAAAGCTTCGAGCGACCATTTTGTGAGGGCGTTTCATGACACCTACGGGTTGCCTACGGTCATCACCAATTGTTCCAACAACTATGGGCCTTACCAGTTCCCGGAGAAGCTTATCCCGCTGTTTATCAACAACATCCGTCATCGTAAACCGTTGCCAGTGTATGGTAAGGGAGAGAATGTACGCGATTGGCTTTATGTGGAGGATCATGCGCGAGCCATTGACCTCGTTTTCCACGAAGGAATGATAGGGGAGACGTATAACATTGGAGGCTTCAATGAGTGGAAAAATATCGACCTCATCAAAGTCTTGATTCATACAGTAGATCGACTGCTTGGCCGTCCCGAAGGGGCTGATTTGGACTTGATTACCTATGTTACTGATCGTGCTGGGCATGACCTTCGTTATGCGATCGATTCCACGAAACTTCAGCGTGAATTGGGCTGGGAGCCTTCATTGCAGTTTGAGGAAGGCATCGAGAAGACCGCCCGCTGGTACCTTGAAAACCAAGATTGGCTTGATAACGTCACTTCGGGTGATTATCTGAGGTATTATGAGGAAATGTATTCCGACCGATAAAAAAACTCAAAAAAGTTTTTGAGTTGTCAATCTTTTTTTCGTATTTTCGCACACTAAATGATGAGTGCAAATGAACTAGCTTGAACCTTTGTCTTTGCTGGTATTGAAAATCATTTGTAACTTGTTAAGATATAAGCTTTTGTCATCACTGGCCTGTGACTGACGAGGCGAAGCTGTATAAATCCATGAACATCGCAGTAGCAGGCACTGGCTATGTCGGTTTGAGCATTGCCACTTTGTTGGCACAGCGTTACGACGTGATAGCTGTAGACATTGTCCCAGAGCGTGTTGAGAAGGTTAATCGGAGAGAATCGCCCATTAAGGACGATTTTATTGAGGCGTATCTGGCCAAGGAGGATTTGCGGCTTCATGCGACCTTGGATGCGGAGGCTGGATATCGCAATGCCGATTTTGTTGTTGTTGCCGCTCCGACCAATTATGACCCTCAAAAAAACTACTTTGATACCAGTGCCGTAGAAGAGGTCATCGCTAAGGTTCTCAACTTTAACCCGGAGGCTACCATTGTTGTGAAGTCGACCGTGCCAGTAGGTTTCACAGCAGATATTCGGAGAAGAACGGGTAGCTGCAACATCATCTTTGCTCCGGAATTCTTGCGTGAAAGCAAAGCCTTGTACGATAATCTGTATCCATCGCGCATCATTATGGGCTTTGATCAATCGGATGGAGCTCTTGAGGAAAAAGCGAAACAGTTTGCCCAGATGCTTCAAGAATGTGCGTTGAAGCCCGATGTCCCTGTCTTGTTGATGGGGAGTACCGAAGCGGAGGCTGTGAAATTGTTTGCCAATACCTATTTGGCGTTGAGGGTGAGCTATTTCAATGAGTTGGACACCTACGCCGAAATGAAAGGTCTCGACACAAGGGCCATTATCGAGGGGGTTTGTCTGGATCCTCGCATCGGCAGTCATTACAACAATCCGTCGTTTGGCTATGGCGGCTATTGTTTGCCGAAGGATGCCAAGCAGTTGTTGGCGAATTACGAAGATGTGCCCGAGGATTTGATTCGGGCCATTGTGGAGAGCAACCGTACCCGTAAGGATTTCATTGCAGATCAAGTCTTGAAAAGGGCAGGCTATTATGCCTATTCTGAAAACAATGAATTTTCTGTTTTCCGTTCTTCGTTTTCCGTTCCTACTATTGGGGTTTTCCGTCTTACAATGAAATCGAATTCCGACAATTTCCGCCAATCGTCCATTCAAGGCGTGATGAAACGGATCAAGGCGAAGGGCGCAGAGGTAATCGTCTATGAACCCACTTTGGAGGATGGAAGTCGGTTCTTTGGTTCCTTGGTGGTCAACGACTTGGAGAAATTCAAACAGGAGTCGCAGATCATCATTGCAAACCGCTACGACAGTTGCTTGGACGATGTCGTTGATAAAGTATATACTCGCGATATTTTCAAACGCGATTAAAATCATACGAACTTAATTTAAAATCGACCGCTATGTTTACATTGATTGAACTTCCTTACGCCAAAGACGCTTTGGCTCCTGTAATTAGTGCTCAGACGCTCGAGTTTCACCATGGCAAGCATCTTCAGGGCTATGTTGACAATCTAAACAAGCTGCTTCCTGGCAGTCCCTACGAAGGACTTTCTCTTGAGGAGATGGTCAAGCGTGCTGATGGGGCCGTGTTCAACAATGCCGGTCAGATTTTGAATCACAACCTCTATTTCACCCAGTTTGGTCCTGCCGTTAAGGTGGCCAATGCACCAACAGGTCCTCTGGCAGCTCAGATTGAAAAGCAGTGGGGGAGTCTACAGGCTTTCATGGGCGAATTCGTCGCTAAAGGTGTCGGTCTCTTCGGCAGCGGCTGGGTTTGGCTTTCTGCAGAGGCAAACGGTCTCCTGGTAATCAGCCAGGAGGCCGGAGCCTCGAACCCTGTCATCAAAGGCTTGAAGCCTCTGTTGACTTTCGATGTGTGGGAACACGCCTATTATCTTGACTACCAAAACCGTCGTGCCGCCCATCTTGCTGAGCTTTGGAAGATCGTGGATTGGAAGGTGGTGGAAGAGCGTTACGGTGCTTGATGAAAGAAATTGAAAAAAGAAATTGAAACAAACATAATAATAAACTATTACAACATGTTAAACGGAAAAGTCGTACTCATTACCGGCGGTACAGGTTCCTTCGGTAAAAAATTCGTTGAGGTCATCCTGCGTGATTATCCCAACGTGAAAAAAATCATCATCTATTCACGCGATGAGTTGAAACAATATGAATTGAAGTTGAAGTATCCGGCCGACAAGTATCCGATGATGCGTTACTTTATTGGTGATGTCCGTGATCTGGAGCGCTTGACTCGTGCTTGTGAAGGAGTGGATGTCATTATCCATGCTGCCGCCATCAAACAAGTTGATACCGCAGAGTATAATCCTGAAGAGTGCATCAAGACCAATGTGCATGGCGCCCAGAATGTGATTAAAGCAGCTTTGGCGTGCCGTGTCCATGATGTGGTGGCATTGAGCACCGACAAGGCCTGCGCCCCCATCAACCTCTATGGCGCTACAAAACTTACGAGCGACAAGCTCTTCACAGCCGCAAACAACATTAAAGGATCCAAGGATATTCGTTTCTCGGTCGTGCGTTATGGCAATGTGATGGGTTCACGTGGTTCAGTTATCCCCTTCTTTTTGAGACTTCGTGACCAAGGTGCAAAGGAACTTCCGATTACGGATATGCGCATGACGCGTTTCAACATTTCCTTGGAAGCAGGTGTCGCCATGGTGATGTACGCCATTGGCCATCACCTTGGAGGTGAAATCTTTATCCCCAAGATTCCATCGTATAAGATTTGCGATGTCGCCACCGCAATTGCCCCCAATCTTAAACAAGTGGAAGTGGGTATCCGCCCCGGTGAGAAACTGCATGAGGAAATGATTACGGTGACGGATGCTTTGGATACCGTCGATCTTGGCAAGTATTATGTGATTCTGCCTTCTGTGTCGTTCCAGTATTCTCGCGAGGAGTTCATCAATCACCATAATGCCAAACCGGTGCCGGATGGATTCCATTATAGTAGCGACAACAACACCGAATGGGAAACCGTGGAATCCATGCGTGAGAACATTCGTAAATACGTTGACCCTAATTTTGAGGTGAAATGATAGACCACGTTATTTCATACGGTCACCAATACATCAACGATGAGGATGTGCAGGCGGTGGTCGCGGCATTGAAGTCCGACTATATGACCCAAGGTCCGAGAATCGGTGAGTTTGAAAAGCAGTTTGCCGAATACCTCGGGTGCCGTTATGCTTGCATGGTCAGTAATGGTACTGCTGCTTTGCATCTCTGCGCTATGGCTTTGGATATCCAACCGGGTGATAAGGTGATTACCACGCCGATCACCTTTGTGGCATCGGCCAATGGGTTCCGTTACCAAGGGGCGGAGATTGTCTTCTGCGACATTGATCCTAAGACCTTCCTGATGGATTTGGACAAACTGGAAACCCTTCTGAAGGCGGCTCCAAAGGGGACCTACAAAGCGGTGGTGCCCGTTGATTTTGCGGGCTATCCCATTGACGAGGAAAGGCTTCGTAAGATGGCTGATGATTATGATTTCGCCATTGTGGTGGATGCCTGTCATGCCCCTGGAGGTAGCTTTGTCGACAGCAAAGGGGAGAAGCAGATGGTGGGTAATTGCAAGTATGCTGACCTTACGGTGTTTTCATTCCATCCGGTAAAACATATTGCCACGGGTGAAGGTGGTGCTGTGACCACGAACCGTAAAGACCTGTATGACAGGGTGGCTCTTTACCGTACTCATGGCATTACTAAAGATCCGGCACTTTTGGAAAAGAATGATGGAGGTTGGTATTACGAAATGCAGGAACTGGGTTACAACTACCGCATAACCGAAATGCAGGCTGCATTGGGTATGACCCAATTGGCCCGTTTGGATTGGAGCATCCAGCGTCGTAACGAGATTGCCAGAAAGTATGATGAAGCGTTCAAAGGAACGATAGTAAAGACACCATATCGTCAAGAAGGTATCACCCATGCGTTCCATCTTTATATCATCCAAGTTCCAGCCGATATGCGTAAGGGATTGTATGATCATTTGCGGGCAAACAAGGTCTATTCCCAAGTGTTGTATATCCCAGCTCATACCATGCCTTATTACAAACGACAGGGTTGGAAAGAAGGCGACATGCCAGTGGCTGAGGATTATTACAAGGGTTGTTTGGCCCTGCCGATGTTCCCCACACTCACTGAGGAGGAACAGGATTGGGTGATTGCCAAAGTGATGGAGTTTTTTGCTGTTTGATTGTTACAAATTGATTGTTGAAAAATGGTTAACAATAACATTACCCCCCCCCTCGACACAAATACCAAGACTAAAAGACTGGATGGCTTGGATTTCTTAAAAGGTTTTGCAATACTATGGGTTGTGTTGGAACATGCCTTGCCTCATGATGTTGCAACGAGGTTTTCTTTGGTTTTCCCATTAAAGGCTGTCCCGGTCTTTTTTTCCATTACGTTGTTTTTGATGTTTAGAAAGTTTAGTGAAAAAAAGCACTATATACGCGATTGGTATCAATGGGGGCGGTTTTGGCGCATGGTTAAGAAAGTGTTTATTCCTTTTTTTATTGTGCTAATAGTTCAACTGTTGGTTTTGTTACTCACAAGTGGTAGAGAAGCTCTAAGTCCAGTTATATATGCGGGGGGGTATGGCCCTGGAGCCTATTATCCCTGGGTTTATTTACAGATGTGGTTTTTGGCACCAATTCTGTTTTGGATTGTGGATAGGAAGAAATGGTGTGGCGTATTATTGCTTCTTGTTGTATGTGTAGCATTGAATGTCATTTTGAGTTATGTCAATATTGTTCCCGATGGTTTATATAGGCTTTTGGCCATCCGGTATTTCTTCCTTGCAGCAATAGCTTATATTTGGTTGCATAGCGAGGACTATAATAAGTTTTTGCTATTGTTATTAGGTGGTGCTTCTTTAGTGT
>CAMHFN010000028.1 GCA_946184615.1 uncultured Bacteroidales bacterium | reverse complement strand
GTAATCGGCACTACCCCCTCAAAGTAGCGTGTCTACCAATTTCACCACCTGGGCTGGATTTGCGCGGCAAAGGTACTGCTTTTTTTGAAACCTGCAAGCGTTTTTTAAATTTTTTTTCATAAAAAAAGCGCAGCGGAAAACTGCGCTTTTTTTATCGTGGACAGAAACGGGTTTATTTCACCTTTTCAACGATAGCCTTGAATGCCTCAGGGTTGTTCAAAGCCAAGTCGGCCAACACTTTACGGTTGATATCGATACCGGCTTTGTTCAACTTGTCCATGAACACGCTGTAGGACATGTCATAAGCGCGGACGGCTGCATTGATACGGACGATCCAGAGAGCTCTGAATTCGCGTTTCTTGTTTCTTCTGTCGCGGTAAGCGTAGGTTTGTCCTTTTTCGTAGGAGTTTTTCGCCACAGTCCAGACATTCTTTCTGGTTCTGAACTGACCTTTGGTCTTCTTGAGGATTTTCTTGCGCCTGGCTCTTGAGGCCACGGCATTAACTGATCTTGTCATTTCTTGTGATTTTTTCGTTCAGCGCCCCGCCCCATTACGGGAACTTTTCTGCTGGAACAAAGGTTAAACATTGATTTTACTTGAGAAGCATTTGTTTGACGACCTTTTCATCTGCTCTCTCAACGATGGCAGTATGATCCAGGTTGCGTTTTCTCTTCTGGCTCTTCTTGGTCAGGATGTGGCCATGATAAGCATGCTTTCTCTTGATTCTGCCGGTGCCCGTCAATTCAAAACGTTTCTTAGCGCCGGACTTTGTCTTCATTTTTGGCATCTTTTTATTTAGTTAACAGTTAACAGTTTGTAGTTTTCAGTTATTTCTTGGTGCTTTTAGGAGCGATCATCATCATCATCCGCTTCCCTTCCAGTTTGGGCATCATCTCCACTTTCCCGAACTCTTCCAGTTCCTGTGCAAAACGCAGCAGCATGATTTCGCCTTGGTCCTTATAGACGATGGAGCGACCTCTGAAGAGCACTTCGACTTTCACCTTGTTGCCGTCCTGAAGAAACCGTCTGGCGTGGTTCAGTTTGAACTCGAAGTCGTGATCGTCGGTTTGGGGGCCGAGACGAATCTCTTTGACCACCATTTTGCTGGCGTTCGACTTGATTTCCTTTTGTTTCTTTTTCTGGTCGAAGATGAACTTCTTGTAATCCATGGCCTTGCAGACCGGTGGATTGGCATCGGGTGAAATCTCCACCAAATCGACTCCTAGGCTCTCGGCAATACGAAGTGCCTCTTTCACTGGATAGATGTTGGTTTCGATACCTTCACCGACCAGTCTCACCATCGGAGCCTTGATTTCTTCGTTGATCCGATGCTGGTCTTCGCCTTTCTTGTTGTTACGCGGCGAGTTGTTTCCTCTGTTGGGGAGCTGTGCTATTGTTTTAATCTCCTATTCTTTAGTTAAACACCTTATTTATTAATACATCATCTGATGCTTTGTTCTTCTTTCACTTTTTCGTTGATCATCTTGGCGAAGGCTTCAAGGCCCATCGTTCCCATGTCGACTTGACCGTGGGCTCTCACGGAGACCGCTTCGTCGGCTTCTTCTTTTTCACCCACGATGACCATGAAGGGATATTTCTTCATTTCGGCGTCACGGATCTTACGACCGATCTTTTCGTTACGTTCGTCAATGAGGCTGCGAATATCGCATTTTTTCAGATACGATTGCACTTTTTGTGCAAAATTCAGATATTTTTCACTCACCGGCAAGATAATTACCTGATCGGGAGCCAGCCACAGCGGGAACTCGCCAGCACAATGTTCAAGCAGCACGGCCACGAAGCGTTCCATGGAGCCGAATGGAGCCCTGTGAACCATCACGGGGCGATGTTTCTCATTGTCGGCACCAATATAGCTGAGGTCGAAACGCTCAGGCAAGTTATAGTCGACCTGGATGGTACCCAACTGCCATTTGCGGCCCAGAGCGTCTTTTACCATGAAGTCGAGCTTGGGACCATAGAAAGCGGCTTCGCCGTATTCCACATGAGCTGGAAGACCTTTCTCGTTGCAGGCCTCTTGGATGGCTGCTTCGGCTTTGGCCCAGTTCTCATCGGTACCCACGTACTTCTCATGGTCGTTGGGATCACGGAGGGATATCTGTGCTTCAAAGTTTTGGAAATTCAACGCTTTGAAGATGATTTCGATGATTTCCATCACGCGGATGAACTCTTCCTTTACTTGGTCGGGACGGCAGAAGATGTGGGCATCGTCTTGGGTGAACGAACGTACACGGGTCAGTCCGTGAAGCTCGCCGCTTTGTTCATAACGATACACAGTACCGAATTCTGCGCAACGGAACGGCAGGTCTTTATAAGAACGAGGTTTGTTCTTAAAGATCATGCAGTGATGCGGGCAGTTCATGGGTTTCAGCAGGTATTCCTCACCTTCTTCAGGTGTGGTAATTGGGCGGAAGCTATCGGCACCGTAATGATCCCAGTGACCGGAAGTGACGTAAAGCTGCTTGCCACCAATATGAGGCGTGATCACTTGTTCGTAGCCGTATTCCTTTTGGATTTTGGTCAGGTAGTCTTGCAGACGTAGACGCAATTCAGTGCCTTTGGGCAACCAAATCGGCAGGCCCTTGCCCACCATGTCGCTGAACATGAAGAGCTCCAATTCACGGCCCAGCTTGCGGTGGTCGCGCTTCTTGGCTTCCTCGAGCAACACGAGATATTCATCGAGTTCTTTCTGTTTCGGGAAAGTAATACCATACACGCGGGTGAGTTGCTTGCGCTTTTCGTCGCCACGCCAATAAGCACCAGCCAATGAAGTCAGTTTCACGGCTTTGATGAAGCTTGTGTTTGGGATATGGGGACCACGGCAAAGGTCTGTGAAATTGCCGTTTTTGTAGTAGGTGATGGTGCCGTCTTCCAAATCGTTGATCAATTCCACCTTGTAGGGATCACCCTTTTCGGTGAAGTACTTGAGGGCGTCGGCCTTGCTCACTTCCACACGCTCGAAGGTCTGCTTCTCGCGGGCCAATTCCAACATCTTCTTCTCAATGTTGGCCAGATCAGCTTCGGTAAGGGTCATGTCGCCCGTGTCGATGTCGTAGTAGAAACCGTTGTCAACCGAGGGACCGATACCGAACTTCACGCCAGGATACAGAGCCTCAATGGCGGCAGCCATCAAGTGGGCCGAAGAGTGCCACATGGCGGCTTTGCCTTCTGGGTCGTTCCATGTGAAGAGCTGCACAGTGGCATCTTCGTAAATGGGACGCATGGCATCCCATTTCATGCCATTGACATTGGCGGCAAGCACGTTGCGGGCCAAACCCTCGCTCAAACTTTTGGCAATGTCGAGTGGAGTGACTCCGGATTCATAGGATCTGACACTCTGGTCAGGGAAAGTTATATTGATCATGATGGTACCTTTTTGAAAAAGCGTGCAAAAATACGCATTTTTTTCGTACAAAGTTATATATTTGCAAAAAATTTTCCACATGAAGAAAATATTTACCCTGCTCCTCTTAATAACCAGTTCATTTATAGCTTATTCACAGGTCAGTGAGCCTCTAGCCCGCCAGACCGCACAGGCTTTTGCCGACACTAAAATGGGACGCAAAGGCGAAGCCCTCACGTTGGTCAGCGCCAACGGCATTTATATTTATAACGTGGGGAACACCGGCTTTGTCATGGTCTCTGGAAACCAAGTGCTACCCCCTATCTTGGGCTATTCCAACAGGGAAACCTTCCCTTCCTTGGACGATGCTCCAGAAAACTTCGCTTTTTGGGTTCGGCATTACACTGAAATGATTGACTATGCCATAGCTGAGGGCTTGACCCCTGAGCCAGAGGTGCTTCTTCAATGGGATGAGGCTTCCCAAAGCGTTTTTCCCGATAAAGGTCATACCACGGTCAATCCGTTGATTACTACCCATTGGGATCAAGGCTGTTATTACAATGAATATTGTCCGGAGACCCCTGGTGGTTGGTGGGGCGGCGGAGGACCTTGTGGTCATGCTTATGCCGGATGCGTGGCTTGTGCCATGGCACAGGTGATGAAATACTGGAATCATCCCGAAGTGGGCTTTGGTTCGCATAGCTACACCCATGGAACCTATGGGGAACAAAGCGCCAACTTCGCTGGTACCACCTACCAATGGAGCGCAATGCCCCAGGAGGTTTACGGCCATAACGATGCAGTGGCCACCTTGATGTACCATTGTGGTGTCAGTGTCAATATGAACTATAGCGGAAGTGGCAGCGGAGCCCAATCCAAAGATGTAGAGACGGCCATGCGCTCCTATTTTGGCTATTGTGGTGCGAAATATCGTGAAAAAAGCAAATACGCTAATGAGGTTTGGATTGCCATGCTGAAATCGGAACTTGACCTCTCCCACCCTGTTTATTATTCAGGATCGAATGGTGATAGTGGTCACGCCTTCGTATGTGATGGGTATGATGCCAACGACCTTTTCCATTTCAATTTTGGATGGAGCGGAGCAGGCGACGATTACTATTCCCTTTATGATGTCAACGGATACAATAGTAATCAGGCTGCTGTGATGAACATTGTTCCTATGGACATCCATGCTGATGCCAACGGAATCATCTATGTCAGTGCCGATGGTGAAGGCAATGGCTCTTCTTGGGACAATGCTACCAGAATGCTTGAATACGCCTCTTGCCTTTCGAGCGGAGGCAACACCAAGGTGTGGGTAAAAAAAGGGGTTTATTATGGTGATGAGACCGACCCTGAGAATGCTTTCATCATTACGCCATCGAACAAAATCTATGGAGGTTTCAATGGCGATGAGGGCCCCGATTTTAACCTTGCCGACCGTGATTTCGTCAACAACGCTACCGTTCTTGACGGACAAGGGACGAAAAGGGTGCTGAGTCAAATCGATTTCTTCAATTCGGGTAACAGAGCCGTATGGGATGGCTTTGTGATCCAGAATGGTGTCTCTGGAGCAGGAGCAGGTGTTTATCTGAACGACTATACTACGATTTCAAACTGTGTGATTCGTGACAACCATTCCAACGGTTTCGGTGGCGGTGTCTATATCAACTCCTCCGTCGGGGTGAGCCAAAGCCAACTTGAAAACTGTGTGATTACCGAGAATACCGCCTCCATGGGTGGCGGTGTGTGCGACCGCAACAGTTCGGTCATCACCAACTGCCGCATCAGCAACAATACGGCTTCCACCAAAGGAGGTGGCCTTTACCTTTATAATACGGACAAGCCAATATTGCGGGGGTGCATCATCAGTAACAATACTGCGATCAATGGAGGTGGCATCTATGCTCGTGGCAAATGTCAATTGAACAACTGCGACGTAGTGATGAATAAGGCCACGGAAACGAGTGGCGGCCTTTATATTGAAAACAGGTACAGCACGTATACCAATTGTATTTTTTGGGGCAACGAGGCCAACGGTGCTGCCAACCAGTTCGATGGTGTAGCCACTTTTGAATACTGTGCTGTTCAAGGTGGTGCGGCGGGAGAAGGCAACATCCATATTCCGGCAGAAAATGATGGAGAGGAGCCTGGCGTTTTCGTTCGCTTTGTCCGTCCAGCCGAAGGTACAGGTGCTGAGTTTGCTGATGCCGACTGGAATATCGATTCACGGAGCATCTGTCTCAACGCAGGTAAGTCGGGGTCGGTAGTCTATAGCACTGATATTGCTGGACATCAACGTTTCCAACATGGGCGCGTTGATATAGGGGCTTACGAGCGTAATGCTTCTCTCACCTTGATTAACGATGAATTGCCCGCTGGTGACACCTATGTGTTCGATGGAAGGATCCTTTCCGAATGGGGTTATTATACCACTGTGTATCCCCAATCCGACTGTGACAGTGTGGTGGGATTGACTTTGGAAGAACATTGGGGACTTGAACCGTATGATGATGCTGAGTTGTTTCAAGAGACTTCGCTCCAGGTGTACGATCTGACTGGACGTATGGTAAGGTGGGGCAAAGACATTTCCACCGAGGTTTCTATGGATTTGGCACCGGGGTTATATATCGTCCGATGGTTTGATGGCAAAAGGCTCATGGCAAAAAAAGTCCTTGTCCAATAAAAACAAAAAAACCTGTACCAATTCTGATACAGGTTTTTTTAAAACTAGAATAATAGCTTATTCTGCCTCAACGGGTTCGTCGGCGGGAACCTCGTCATCATCGAACCAGGAGTAGTCGTCTTTGCAATCCAAAGCGGCTTTCTTGTCTTCCATGGCTTTGGAGAGCTTTTCGCCCAGTTCTTCGAGTTCTTTGTTTTCGGCTTCGTCTAATTTATCGATACCATCAACGCCCAGCAGGCCGAGGACACCGAAAGCGGCCATGTCAACATCGTCGCAAGTTTTGGCTTTGTTGACTTCTTCGAGCATGTTGTCATAGATCTTCTTAGCTTCGTTGAAAGCCTTTGAATGACCGTTGTTGCTGCCACCGCAGGAGGCAAAAGCAATCATGATAAAACCCATGATTACAGCAAGTAATGTTTTCTTCATAGTTTTAATAATTTTAGGTTAAAAAATTGTCGATTACACATTTTATCGAGCAAAGATAATTCTTTTTCTAATATGGCCAAGAAAAAACGCAAATTAATTATTAACAAATTGTGTTGAATTCTTTATTGGAAAAAAAGCCATAGAAAAATATAAGGAGCATTAAAAACATTATATTTGCCTCGGAAAACACAATCAATCATTATTCACATTAATCAATTCATTATGAAAAAGTTATTTACTTTCTTTCTGGCCATGATTGCCTCTGTCGCAATGATGGCACAAGTAACGACTTCAAGCATTAGTGGTAAGATCGTTGATGAAACAGGTCCGCTCCCTGGTGCTACAGTCATTGCTACCCACATCCCTTCTGGTACTGCGTATGGTACTACTACCAACAGCGAAGGCCGCTATGCGATGCAGGGTATGAGAGTCGGTGGCCCTTACACGATTGAAGTTCGTTTTGTGGGTTACACCCCATCCAAGAAGGAGAACGTCTCCTTGAAGTTGGGTGAAACCTATCGTGCTGACTTCAAGCTAAAAAGTGAGGCCATTGGTCTTGGTGAAGTTGTGATTTCAGGTGAGGCTGACAAACCGGTCAGCAATGCCAACTCCACGACCATCAACTCAGAAGAAATCATCCTGATGCCCACGGTCAACCGTAGCATCACCGATGTGGTCAAGTTGTCGCCCTACGCCAACGGCATGAGCTTTGCCGGTAGCGACGGCCGTTCCACCAACTTCACCGTTGACGGTGCCAACTTCAACAACAACTTCGGTCTGAGCAGCGCTCTTCCTGGCGGTGGCACTCCTATTTCGGTGGATGCTCTTGAAGAAGTTCAGGTGGTGGTCGCTCCTTTCGACGTGCGTCAATCCAACTTCGTCGGTGGCGGCATCAACGCCATTACCAAGTCGGGTACCAACCAGTTCCACGGTTCGGCCTATACCTACTATAATAACCAAACCATGCGCGGTAACAGACTGTTGGGCGATGATCTCGGCCTCCGTCCTGAAGAAAGCACTTGGACCTACGGTGCCACTGTGGGTGGTCCCATCGTGAAAGACAAGTTGTTCTTCTTCTTGAATGCCGAAAGAACAGAGGAGCCTTCAAATGTCATTCCTTATCGTCCTGGTGCTGCCAGCGCCGCTGTCCTCGACCTTATTAATGACAAATTGGTCAACGACTATCACTACAATCCGGGTTCCTACAACGAATATCCTGGCGGTAACAACAACCTGAAATTGTTGGCCCGTATTGACTGGAACATCAACGACAATAACAAATTGATGTTCCGCTTCAACAAGACCGGCAACACCCAATGGTTCGCTCCGAACGGCAACTCTTGCGACGACAATTTCCGCAACAGAGCTTTCGACCGCTCCAGCGACATCTCCTTCCCCTTCTCAAATAACATGTACTCACAACGCAATGATGTGATGTCCTTTGCCACTGAATTGAACAGCCGCTTCTCCACCCAGGTGAGCAACCAGTTCATTTTCACTTATTCGGATATCCAAGACGTACGCGGTTCCAACTCCGACGTCTTCCCCCACTTCGATATCATGAGTGGTGATGCAGACTTCCAGGCCAATGGCAACTTCGTTCCTTTCACCAGCTTCGGTTATGAACTTTTCACCTATCACAATGGTGTAAAGAACAAAGTGTTCAACGCTACCGATAACGTGACCTACTACACGGGCAACCATAAGATCACCGCTGGCCTCAACTGGGAACGCCAAACCGCCAGTAACTCCTATATGCGTAACGGTACCGGTTACTATCGTTTTGCCAGCGCTGAAGACTTCCTGACCGGTGCGCTTCCGTTAAGCTTTGTCCTCACCGTTGGTAACAATGGCGAAACAAGTCCTCGCGGAGAAATCACCTACAATCAATTCGGCTTGTATGCCCAGGATGAATGGAACATCACCGACAACTTCAAACTGAATTTCGGTGTCCGCGGCGACGGTTTGTTCTTTGACGACTCACAACTGATGACCAACAACGCCCTTCTTGAATACAACATGGGCGGCAATGTCGTCAATACCGGCAAATGGCCCACCAACCGCGTTCAGGTCTCACCTCGCGTCGGCTTCACTTGGGATGCTACCGAAGACCTCACCGTACGTGGCGGTACCGGCCTTTTCCAAGGCCGTCTGCCTTTGGTGTTCTTCACCAACATGCCTCAAAATGCTGGCATGATCCAATCCACTTTCGTGTTTAGCGGCAACAAACCCGTTTATGATAGTGTCAGCGGTGGCTATGTGGTCAACTACAATCCCGAAGTCATGGCTCAGTTGCAAAAACTGATCAAACCCGACGGCACTTATATCACCAATGTCGACGAGATGATCAGCACTTTGAATCTCAACACCACTGTCACTCCTGAAAACGGTAACTTAAAGAATCTCGGCAACAACTTCAACGGCGTCGACCCTGAATTCAGAATGCCTCAGATCTGGAAATCCATGCTGGGTATCGACTGGAACGTTCCGGTTTCCTTCCCCTTGACCTTCACTTTGGAAGGCATGTTCAACAAGACCCTTTGGGGTGTCCGCCTCGTGGACTGGAACCTCAAGTATGACATGATTGCCAACGCTGGTGACGATGTTCGCTTCAACGGTCCCGACAACCGCGTCAACTATAATCTCCTTGTTGATGAAGAGGGCAAACCCAATTACATGTATGGTTCAAAGAACGTCTATGTTTTGACCAACACAAAAGAAGGCTATGGTTACACCATCAACGCCGCTGTTAGCGCCACCCCGTTCAAAAACTTCGACATCCGTGCCGCTTATACCCACACTGAAAGCAAGGAGATCTCCGGCATGCCCGGCAGCGCCGCCTCATCAGCCTACTCCGGCCTGTACAGCGTCGACGGTCCTACTTTCGTCAGCCTGCAACGCAGCCAATATGTCATTCCTGACAAGGTCACTGCATCCGTTGGTTACATGTTCCCGAGCCTCTTCGACGGCGATGGTGTCAGAATCAACCTGTTCTATACCGCATTCTCCGCTGGTGGCAATAGCTACTTCTACTCCAATGATATGAATGGTGATGGTATCGCTACCGACCTCATGTACATTCCTAAGAATGCCGACGAACTCCTTTGGGTCAGCGAAGACGACAAAGCTGCCTTCCAGACCTTCATGGACAACGATCCTTACCTGAGCACTCACAAAGGTCAATATGCCGAGGCTTACGCTGCCCGCTCACCTTGGGCCCATCTCCTCGATATGCGCATCGCCAAGACCTTCAAGAAGACCTTTGGCAATACCACGCATAAGTTCGAACTTAGCGCCAACTTCGACAATGTGCTCAACATGCTCAACTCCTCATGGGGTCTTTATACTTACAGCTGCTATGGTACCATTGGCAACAACGCTGTCACTCCTTTGACGCTTGACCATGTCGAAAACAACACACCTGTGTTCTCGATGTACAAAGTCAATGGTGAATATCCCACCAGCGCCTATACGCGTAACGACAAGCTCAACTATGGCCAATGCTGGTCACTGGTGTTCGGCCTGAAGTATAGCTTCTAATCCAACCATTTGTTGACAACAAAAAAGCACCTCGGCAACGGGGTGCTTTTTTTATGTACTCTTAAAGGAACCGTATGGCTGTGAGCGCCGCCATCGCCTCGACGATGACTACCGCCCGAGGCAAGGCGCAGACATCGTGACGGTCTCCCCGGCCTATCGTGGGAATGGGCTTGAACGCCACGTTGAAGAGAACCTCTTCCCCATTGGTGATACCTCCTTGGATGCCTCCTGAATGGTTGGTAAGGAATTTCACAGAACCATTCTCATCAATAGTCATCTGGTCATTAGCCTCCGAGCCGCTCATCGAAGCCATGGCAAAGCCGTCGCCATACTCAAAGCCTTTCACGGCAGGAATGGTGAACATGGCTTTGGCCAGACAAGCTTGGAACTTGTCGTCTAAAGGCTCGCCCAAACCTGCAGGCAAACCTGTGATGCGACCCTGAACGATGCCGCCCACCGAGTCGCCCTCGGCACGGCATCTTTCGAGCAAAGCCTCCATTTGGGAAGGTTCTGTTTCGCCGCCAATGCTTTTCACTTCGGCATGAACCGCTATGCCTTGCTGTTTCAGGAGTTGTTTGGCAATGGCTCCAGCTACCACGTAAGGCAACATGGTGCGGGCTGATGCCCTGCCTCCTCCCCTCCAATCGCGGATGCCGTATTTCGCCTGATAGGTGTAGTCGGCATGGGAAGGACGATAATGGTCTTTCAAAGCCTCATAATCTTCTGGACGGGCGTCTGTGTTACGCACCATAAACGCGATGGGCGTACCGAGGGTAACGTCATCGAGCAAACCCGATAAAAACTCAACCTCATCGGATTCCCTGCGTTGGGATTCCGATGAGGTTTTTCCTGTAGCCCTCCGGGCCAATTCGTCAGTGATGAACTTGCGGTCTACCTTCAGGCCAGATGGACAGCCTTCGATCACGCCTCCCACGGCAATGCCATGAGATTCTCCGAAAGTGGTTAATCTCCAATTAATCATTCGCGATCTTGAGTTTCGCTTCAAGAACCTTCAGGTCATTCTTTGCCTTGTTGATCTTCTTTTCGTATTCAGCTCTCATCAGTTCTGAGTTTTTGCTGTTGGAGAAGAAACCAATATTGTTTTCAAGAACGGCGATCTCATCGCGGAGCTTCTGGATCCGAGTGGTAAGCGTATTACGCTCTTTACGCAGCTTTTCGTTGGCTTCAGGATCCTCGCGCATGACCTCCATCATCTCACGGTATTCGTTGGTGGTGATTTCGTTTTGGTTGCTCCGCATCTTATCGAAGAGTGCGTCAACAGCTTGACGATACTCGGAATTGATGCTGTCTTTGTGCTTCATCGGGACGTGGCCAATCTCAATCCAACGCTTTTGGAAAGCCTTGATGGCATCCATGTTCTCGTTCCGGCTGGGTTTGAGCTCGTAGTTCTTGATTTCCTCAATGAGAGCTTGTTTGGCAGCCAAATTAGCGGCTTCTTCTTCTTTGAGGCCACCGAAGTGTTCGGCTTTGCGGTTGAAGAAGGTGTCGCAAGCGGCACGGAAACGTTTCCAGATCTTGTCGGCATGACGTTTGGGCACCGGGCCGATGGTCTTCCATTCTTCCTGGATCCTTTTGAACTGTTCCGTGGTTTTCTTCCATTCTGTCGATTCTTGAAGAGCTTCAGCCTCAATGCAGAGGTTGATTTTGCGTTCAAGGTTTTCTGACTGACGGTCCTTCAGCGTGGCGAAGAATTCTTTCTTCTTTGCGAAGAAGGCATCCATGGCACCTTTGAAGCGGGCCCAGATCTCTTCGTTAGGTTTCTTGGCAGCCGGTCCCACGGTTCTCCATACCTTGAACAGTTCGCTGAACTCGGTGGACTTTTTCTGCCAAGCGCTGATGGAGGTGAGTTCCTCGGTCAGCAGTTCCTCGGCTTTTTCGCAGAGGGCGGTCTTGGTGGTGAGGTTGGCATTCTGCTCATCCTGGATCTTCGCATAATGCTCGCGGCGGATGGCGTTGATCTTGTCGGTGGCAGCTTTGAAGCGCTCCCAAATTTCGTCTTTTTTATCTTGTGGCACGGGACCAATTTCCTTCCATTCCTCATGAAGTTTTTGGAGTTCCTTAAAGGCTTTGGCCATGGAAGGTTCGGTAAGCAGTTCCTCGGCTCTTTCGCAAAGGGCGATCTTGGCATCGAGGTTTTTCTTCATATCCAGGTCGCGGAGTTCCCGATTGATGTTCACTTTGTCAAAGAACTTCTCCACCAGGAAATGATACGTATTCCACAGGTTGGCGTTTTCGGTAGCGGGCACCTGTCCGATGCCTTTCCATTTCTCCTGCAAGGCACGGAAGTCATCGTAGGTTTTCTTCAACGTCTCTTCGGAGGCAATGAGCTGTTTCAGTTCCTCCAGAATCGCTTGTTTTTGAGCCAGGTTTTCCAGCTTTTGGGCATCCATCAGCTCGTTTTGGTGGGCCCTATTTGCCTTGAAGATGCCGAATGCGGCGTTGAAGCGTTTTTCGGCTTCGTCCATGACGTGTTGGTAACTCTCCCTGTCGCCTCCACTTTCAAGGAAAGATTCCATTTCTTTATCGAGGTCTTCCTTGTTGAGTTTCATAAAACGAACGCGGATGGCCGTGACCTGATCTTTGATTTTCATCACATCGGGCTCTTGTACGATTTCTTCGAGTAAAGCAGCCAGCTCTTCCTTCGATTTTCCTTCGAAGTCCAGGGCCATAGCCTCTTCAACTTCTTCAGCTTCTTCCATGTCTTCGTTAACCACAATGTCAGGGAGAACCTCATCTTGAGGGATGACTTCGCCGAAAAGTGTGTTCACCTTGATTCGCACACTGCCAGGAAGAATCGATGATTGGTTCAACTTCACGATTTTCTTTTTCTCATTGCCATCAATGGCCTTAAGCTCTTTAGTTTCCATTTTCGTTCGTTTTAAAGGTATTATCAAGGCCGAAACCCCGATATGAGTTCACAAATGCGATGCAAATTTAATAATAAAAAGCAGATAGCAACCCTTTTTCTAAAAAAAATGTTTTGTATCTTTGTACGCTTATCAAGATAGATTCAGACCATGCAGGATAGCGGTATTCAGAACACTTTGGCTGCACTCGCCCGATCGATTGGGATGGAACTTGTCGACATCAAAGCCATTGCTGAGTCAGGTTCGTCGAGGAGATATTACAGGTTGCTAACTTCGCAAGGCTCTGTCATCGGGGCCTACAACGCCAACATCGAGGAAAACGATGCCTTTTTTTATTTAACGGAACATTTTGGTGCGATGGGACTCGCAGTTCCCCGCATGTTGGCCGTCAACGAGCAACACGACTGTTATCTGCAGTCGGACCTTGGCGACGAAACGCTCTTTAATCTCATTCAGCGTGACCTTAGCGGAGGCACTTACAGCAGCCGGACCAAACAGCTGCTTCAGCAGACGCTTGAGCAATTGGTGCGTTTCCAGATCCAAGGCCATCAAGGACTCGATTACACCAAGGTTTATCCCACTCCCAGCTTCGACAAGTCGGCGGTGATGGATGACCTCGATTATTTCAAATACTATTTCGTGAAGCCACATGCCGAAATCGTGTTTAACGAGACTCGGCTAAAGGCGGAATTTAACCGATTTGCCGATTTTATCTGCCTGGCCGGAAACCGAGGCTTTATGTATCGCGACTTCCAGTCACGAAACATTATGGTTACCCACGAACGCCCTTGTTTCATCGATTACCAGGGAGGTCGTAAAGGACCTTTGCAATACGACGTGGTGTCCTTGCTCTTCCAGGTGAAGGCCCAGATGCCGCAGACACTCCGTGACGAATTGCTTCTCTATTACAAAAAAGCTTTGTCGGCCTACATCGATCCTGTGTCCATTGATTTCGACCGATACTATCCCTCCTTTGTTTACCTCAGGCTGATGCAGGTCTTAGGAGCTTATGGATTCCGTGGACTGATTCAAAAGAAGGCTCATTTCATTGAGAGTATTCCTTTCGCTTTAAAAGAGTTAAAAGATTGGAATGAAAGCTATACTTTAAGTGATTATCCCGAACTCCAAAACGTCATTACCCAAGTTATAAACCTCCCACTTCTCACCTCTCACCTTTCCCCTACTACCTCCCACCTCACCGTAACCGTCAACAGTTTCTCCTTTAAAAAAGGCTACCCCGACGATTACAGTGGCAACGGTGGTGGTTTCGTGTTCGACTGCCGTGCGCTTCCCAATCCTGGTCGGGAGCCTCAGTTTAAAACCAAGACGGGGCGCGACTGGGAGGTGATAGAATATCTCGAAGCGAAGCCACAGACAACTCTTTTCCTCGATCATGTGAAAGCCATCGTTGGACAAAGCATCGACAATTATTTGGAGAGGCATTTCAGCCATTTAATGGTCTCATTCGGATGTACCGGTGGTCAGCATCGTTCCGTGTTTTTTGCCCAAAGCCTTGCAGATTGGATTAAAAAGACCTACCCCACGGTCATCGTTAAACTCAACCATATCGAGCAGCATATCCATGAATAGAACCGCCATGATCCTTGCCGCTGGACTGGGCACCCGTCTTAAGATGCTCACCCACGATAAGCCGAAAGCACTCGTTGAAGTGGGTGGAAAGACCCTGTTGGAACGTAATATAGAAATCCTTGTCCACCACGGTTTCGACACCATTATCGTCAATGTCCATCATTTTGGTGATCAAGTGATCCATTTCATTGAAACGCATCCTTTCAACGCCAAGATTTATATTTCTGACGAGCGTGGCCTTCTGATGGACACTGGTGGAGGCATCGTCCAAGCCCTGCCTTTTTTTCATGATGCCCAGGCCGTCCTCATCCATAATGTGGACATTCTCAGTGATATGGATTTAAAAGACTGCTATGAACGTTTCATCGCTTCGAGTGACGATGCTTGGTTGCTCACCCAGGATCGTCAAACCTCTCGCAAGTTGCTTTTCGACCCTAATAACCAATTGGTGGGATGGAAAAATCTGAATGATGGAGCATTTAAGTGGGTCGACCACCCTCAAGAGTGTTATAAAGAATTGGCTTTCAGTGGAATGCACATCTTTAAGCCTACGCTCTTTGAAGAATATGTTTGGCAACAATACAGCATTATCGACTTATATTTGCAACAAGCCAAGCATCATCAAATCAAAGCCGTTGAAATAACGCCAAGTTTCTGGTATGACCTTGGCAAAGCCGAAGACTTTGAAAAAATCAATGCCTTCTTCTCTTAACTTTTAACTTTTATCTCTTATCCGCCCGTGAACAGCAACTTCATCAACCAACTTGCCATATCCATCAAAGGCCGTTACGACCTTCAGAAGGAAGAACTCACCGTTGTCTTTCCCAACAAGCGCGCCGCCTTTTACCTTCGTTCGGAATTCAAGGCCATTTATACGGAGGAAATCTGGCTGCCACAGATGCTCTCCATTGAGGAAGCCATGACCCAATGGAGCGGCATCCAGTTGGTCGATACGGTCGACATGCTTTTTGAGTTGATTTCCATTGATTCGGAACTGTACCAACGAAGCGATAGCATCAGCGTGTTTGGGAGTATGGCTTCTCAGATGGCCAAGGATTTTGACGAAATTGATCAATATGGGATTGATGCGGACCATTTGTTTTCCTACATCTATGATGAGAAATGGCTTAGCTCCTGGAATCTCAACGAACAGTTTACTCCTCAAGAGGAACGGTATCTGCAGTTTTTCCAGCATCTGAAACATTATTATGACCGTTTGAGGGAACGACTGGGGCGGCAAGGTAAGGGCTATTATGGAATGATTACTCGTTATCTTGCTGGGCTTCCTGACACGGAGCTCAGGACCAAGACTCGGAACAGGAGACTGATCTTTGCAGGATTCAATGCCCTCACCCCCACCGAACGAGACATCATCGACAAGTTATACAAAAATGGTCAAGCGGAGGTCGTTTGGGATTTCGACCGCTATTACGTTGATGACATGCATAATGAGGCTGGCTTATTTGCCCGACACTACATCAAAAAAGGTTATCCTTGGAAACCCACTGTTTTCGGCAATGAATTGCTTTCTCAAGAAAAGGAGATCCATCTGGTTGGGGCGGATGGGAACACCATTCAAGCCAAGGCTTTGCAAAGTCTGCTTCAAGAGGAAGAAGCCCCTGATATAGCCGTCATCCTTGCTGATGAGAAACTGATGATTCCCGTGTTGAACTCCATTCCTGACGATAAACGCTTCGAGAAAGTGAACGTCTCCATGGGATATCCGATGAAACAAACGGCACTGGACCGAATGGTCACGGAGTTTTTTACCTTGCACCGTAAAGGCCGTAAAGTAAGGAACGAAGGGTGGTATCTGTGGCCCATTCTTCGCATTTTGGATCTGGAGCTTGTTCAAGTTATTTGCAATAAAGAGGAAATCAATGAGTTAAATGGCTATCGTTCCTATACCGCAAAACGTTCGGCCTTTATCTATAAAGAGGAAGAGTTTCGTCAGTATTGCCCTAGCTCTGACCTTCAAGAGTTTATGAAGCTCCTCCTGGCTGAGAACAAGGAACAAAGTCCTCTTGAATGGGCTGATGCGTTGCGCAATCTTTTGGTGTTTATTGCCAATAAAGCGCAACGCTCTGAACAAAACGGGGCGTTGCGTTTCCTGCTCAATCAAATCAGTGAAGCCGGCAAGGTCGTCAACCGGCTGAAAGACATCGTAGAGCGTTATCCGGATTTTGTCGTTACTCTTGACGAACTGGAAATCCTCTACCGATTGGTATCTTCGAACACCAGCCTCAAACTCAATGGAAGTTCTACCACTGGAATCCAACTCATGGGTTTGCTTGAGGCCCGAAACCTTGATTTCGACACGTTTTACATGGTGGGAGTCAACGAAGGCGTTCTTCCGGCAGGGAAAAATTACAACAGTTTCATTCCGTACAACATTCGGAAAGAATGTGGCTTGCCTGATGATCAGGAGAAACAAGCCGTATACGCTTATCACTTTTATCGTCAGTTGCAAGGGGCAAAGAAAATGTATTTCATCTACAACACCAACGGGGCTGACTCTGGGGGTGAACCGAGTCGTTTTCTGCTACAGCTAAGGTACGAGCTTGCAAAGGAGAATCCGAAAATCCAGATTAAAGAGGAGGTCTTTGCAAACAAAGCCGAAGCGAGCACGCCCCCTAGGCAATTAACGGCCAACAAGACCGACGAGGTCATGACCCTGTTGATGCAAAAGCTTCAGCCTGAACACGACTACCAGGCTTTGGCTCCTACTTCCTTGTCGACCTACCTTCAATGCCCGTTCAAGTTTTATATGAAATACTTGATGAAGGTAGAAGACAATAGCGCTGAGGAAGAGACTCAAAACAACATGATTGGGCGTGTAGTCCACAACACGCTACAGTCGCTCTACGAGGCGTATTGTGGTACGGAGATAACCTTGCCGTTGTTTACCGGAGTGATCAAGCCCTCAAAGGACAAGAAACTGGAGGCTGTCATTCGGGATCTTTTCGTACAAGGTCTTCCTGATGTCGGTTATAACTACCTTAACAAATTGAACATCAATAAGTTGCTTAACAACTATCTGCGTTATGAAGAAGAAGAACTTGGCCTTCACGATGTCAGTTTTTGTGCTGTGGAACACTTGTTGACTACCACGTTAATAGTGGATGGCGTGGAATGTAGGATTTCGGGAACAGCCGACCGTATTGACTGTTGCGACGGCATTTACCGCATCATTGACTATAAGACAGGACATATTGATGATCGAGAAGTCAAAGTACCCAACGAGGTTGAATCGTTGCTTGACATTCCCGAGAAGGCACTTCAATTGTTGATATACAAGTATTTGTATTTGAAAAGTCATCCAGAGACCTCCCCGGATAACGTTACGGCGGCTTTGTTTGGGTTGAGGAACCAACAGGTTTGTTGTGAGCTTAAAGTAGAAAATGAATCGTTAAACAATGATTTCATGGGGACGATGGATCGTTTCCTGAGCACTACGCTTCAGTCCATGATGGATCGCTCCATTCCCTTTGGACAACCCCTTGACACTAAGGTTAAGCCTTGCCATTTCTGCGATTTTAAGGCGATTTGCGCGAATACCGAAGCAGGAGCAGAACTGGCAGATGATCGCTAAAGCCGCCATAATATTGGGGCCCGATGTAAGTTCGATTCAGTTTTTGACCGTGATAGGTCGGGTCTTCTTGCAGGAGGAAGTCATTGTGAACTATTCTAGCATCACTTGAGGTGCAATAAAGTGAATCATTGTATAACAATGACTTGCTAACAATAATTTGATCGAAAATCATCCAGGAATCTTGATGCTTTATAGTTCCTTTGAATCCCAATTCGGCTGGATTGGTAAAGAGGTTGATGAGGGAGGTGTCGCTATGATCTTTTGATGGAAGTTTGGCTCCTAGTACTTCTGAGATACATGGAGCATCGGGGGTATCGTTAAAGTCACCCATGATGATGATTTTGGCATCGCGAATCATCTGTTGGATGGAATCCACTTTGTGCCTGACGATGGCGGCGGCACAATCACGGGCCTCCACGGTTTCCAATTCCCCTCGGTATTTCGATGGCCAGTGATTTACAAAGCAGTGCAACGTGTCATGGTGATAATCGAAAAACTTGGCATAAAGGATGTCGCGCGACACCATGTTTGGATCGTTGGGATTTCTATAGGGGATGGCTTCGCTGTAAACTAGTTGAAGAAGGTCCTTTGAATAGACAATAGCTGGGTCGATGCCGCGTCTGTCGGGACCGTCGTAATGGACCCAGCGGTAGTTGTAACATTTGAGCGGAGACGACCCAAAGAGCGCGTTCAACACAAAATCGTTTTCCACTTCACAGACTCCCAATATACCGATAGGCTGCCTTTGAGAAAATGCGAGAATAGCTTTGTAGAGGTTGTTGCGTTTTCGATAGAACCGTGACGATGTCCAATGTTGAGCTCCCTCAGAAGTAAAATCATTATAAGACAAGGTGCTGTCAACAAATGGATCAAAAAAATTCTCCATATTCCAAAAAGCGACCATCAAAGAATCTGGCGGTGGGGATAACAACATCATTGTTAGCAAAATGCAATATTTCATAACAATATTAATTCGTTTTACAAAAATATATTAATTTCTATTGCCTTAAAATTTTTTTAGAACTTTTTGAAACATTTTATTTAAATTTGCCACTTGAGAGTGAAACGTTAAACAACTAATCCTTTTGTGTCATGGAACAGGATGAGAAAATCAAGGCAGCGGCCCAGATTCTAGCCGGGGCGAAAAACATTGTTGCATTCACTGGTGCAGGCATTTCTGCGGAGAGTGGCATTCCTCCCTTCAGAGGAGAGGGTGGCATTTGGAACAAATATGACCCTGAGGCGCTCGACATAGAGTATTATTTCAGGCACACTGACCAATCCTGGGCCATCATTCGAGAGGTGTTCTATGACTATTTCAATAACCGTGAGGTGAAACCGAACCCAGGACATGAAGTGCTGGCCAAATGGGAAAACGAGGGACGGTTGATGTGCGTGATCACTCAAAATATTGATGACCTTCACACGAAGGCAGGCAACAAAACGGTACACGAGTTCCATGGCAATATGTCGCGTTTCGTTTGTAGTAAATGTGGCGCTAAATTTCCTGCCAACGAAATACAGATTACTGAGGTTCCGCCTCAATGTAAGAAGTGTGGCGGTTTGCTGAAACCCGATTTCATCTTCTTCGGTGAAGGCATCCCCCACAATGCTTACTATGCCTCCATAGAAGCTGCTGAGAAATGCGATGCCTTTGTCATCATCGGCACCTCAGGACAAGTCAGTCCCGCCAATATGATTCCAGGTATTGCAAAACAACATGGAGCCAAAATCATCGAGATCAACATGGAGCCGTCGACCTATACGAATTACATCACCGACATTTACCTTGAAGGTAAGTCGGGGGACATTTTGCCAAGGATTGATGAGATGATGGGGAGTTAAGAGTTAAAAGTTAGGAGTGAGGAGTGATTTTTACCTTACGAAGGTCAAGGAGATTCGTGGGGTTGGAATCCAATCCCTCCACCCTTTTGTTCACGAAACGTAATACCTCGTCGTAAAACAAGACTACCACAGGTGCGTCAAGCATCATGAGGCTGTCCATCTCAGCATAATAGGCCTCACGTGTATCTTCCTCGGTGCAGGCCATGGCTTTGTCGTATAAACGGTCAAACTCCGGATGGGTATAATGCGAATAATTGGGTCCGCCCGGTGAGAAATTTGAGGTCGTAAACAAGGAAAGATAGTTCTCTGCATCGGGATAGTCGGCTACCCACGAGGCCCGGAAAAAAGAAAGGCTGCCGTTGGACCTCATGCTTCGCATTGTCGCTGGAGGCATCACTTCCATTTTGCATTGCAAACCAATCTGTTCCGCTTGTGACTGAACGAATTTGCCGATATCGGCATACTCGGCGGTGGTGGTTAGATTCAAAGTATAGCCTTCCAGTTGGTTCTCTTTTACCAGACGCTGGGCTCGTTTTAAGTCGTAATCGTAACCAATGCTGTCGCGGTGTCCTGGCAAACCTGAAGGAATCATGCCTCCTGTACCTGGAATGCCAATGCCATTGCGCAAGTAGCGCAGCATCTTGTCACGATCGATGCTCAAATTCACCGCTTGGCGCAGGGCTCGCGCACGATCAGTGCCCAATTCGTCGTTAGGGTCGATATAAAAACTGATGTATTCCGTGTTCAGGTAGGGCCCTGTAATCAATTCAATCTTATCCTCATACTTCTTCCGCAAGTCGCCATCGTATGTCAGCAACTCATCTTTGTATCGGGCATCGATGCCCGACATGAAATCAAATTTGCCCTTAATGAATTCCAGAAAAGCCACTTGTCGGTCGATAAGGAAACTGATGGAAACGGCATCGAGATAGGGCAACCTCTTCCCTGTCGAATCCACCTCAAAGTAATGGGGATTTTTCCGAAACACTAGCTTTACACCCTCGTTCCAGTATTGAAAACGGAATGGGCCAGTGCCTACAGGATGCCTTCTGAACTCGTCACCATAATACTCCACTGCCTCTCGGGGTACGATGGAGGCGTAGGTCATTGACAAGATCCCTAAAAAAGGGGGAAACGGTTTCGATAGTTTTACTTGGAATGTGCTGTCGTCGAGAGCTTGAAAAGCATACCGACCATCGTCGTGTGCAACCGAGGCAAAAATCCAAGCGCCTGGAGAATTAAGGCTTTTGTCAACCACTCGGTTGAACGAGTAACAAACATCCTCAGCAGTTACGACGCGTCCTTCAGCAATGGCTTCATCTTCATGGAAACGTACGTCGTCACGCAGATGAAAGGTGTAAAGAGTACCATCGTCACTAATCTCCCACGAACGTGCCAGCCGCGGAACGACCTCCATCTCTTCGTCGAAAGCCACCAGGCTGCTGTAGAGTTGGTTGCAAGCCCAAATGTGAGGCAAGTCCTTGGCATAGATGGGGTCAAGCGTAAGGATCCCCGCAGATTCATTGTATTTAAAGATGGATAAGCCCTCATTGGGATCTTCAGGCTTTCCACAGCCCAACAGGAGCAGCAAAAGGCAACATCCCAGCAACGTTTTCCACTTTCCGTTTTCCACTTTTCGTTTTCAATTTCTAAACCCAACCACTTCTGTTCTCATGTTAAGCAGATACCTGTTGTAATCGAGGTCGTTCTGATCTTGTTCTTTTTCCAAGGCCAAGTCAATCACTTCCAACATGTTATTGACATAGTGGAAGTTGAGACCTTGGATGTAATCCTCTTTGATGTCCTTGATGTCGCGCTCATTGTCGATGGACAACACGATGTCGGTGACTCCGTTGCGTTTGGCGGCGAGCATTTTCTCTTTGATACCACCTACGGGAAGCACACGCCCACGCAAGGTGATTTCGCCCGTCATGGCTAGCTGGCTCTTCACTTTGCGTTGCGTGAAGGCGGAGGTCAGTGCGGCGAGCATGGTAATACCTGCCGAGGGACCGTCTTTGGGTGTGGCTCCTTCAGGCACGTGAATGTGGACGTTCCAAGCATCGAACACATCGGGATTGATTTCCAGCAGCGAGGCGTGAGCTTTGATAAACTCGTAAGCTATGGTGGCGGACTCTTTCATTACCTCGCCGAGGTTGCCTGTCAGCGAGAGTCGGCCACCGCCACGGCTGAGGCTCACTTCAATGGAGAGGATCTCCCCTCCCACTGAAGTCCAAGCGAGCCCCGTAGCCACGCCAGGCATGACATGTTTCACCTCGTCTTCGTCGTGGTGCATCGGCACGCCCAGCACCTTGCGAAGCTCTTGTTGCGTGACTTTTTTCTCCACGGATTCATCCATCACCACCTCTTTGGCACGGGCACGCATCACATCGGCGATTCTGCGTTCCAAATTACGGACGCCGGCCTCGCGGGTGTAGTCGTCGATGATCTGCATCACGATATCTTTCGGGAAAGTGATTTGTTTGGCATCCATGCCATGTTCCTTGAGTTGTTTGGGAATCAGGTGGCGTTTGGCTATCTCATACTTCTCCTCACGGAGGTAGCCGCTCAAGTCGATGATTTCCATACGGTCGAGCAATGCAGGATGAATGGTCGACAAGGTATTGGCCGTGGCGATGAAGAGGATCTTGGAAAGATCGTAATCGAGTTCCAGGAAGTTGTCGTAGAACGTGGAGTTCTGTTCCGGGTCGAGGATTTCCAGCAAGGCGGCCTGCGGGTCGCCATTGATGTTGTTTCCGCTCACTTTGTCGATCTCGTCGAGCACAAATACGGGGTTGCCCGATTTCACCTTGCGGAGGTTTTGTATGATGCGTCCTGGCATGGCACCGATATAGGTCTTGCGGTGTCCACGCAGTTCTGATTCATCACGAAGTCCACCGAGTGACATTCGGACGTATTTGCGGTTCAGTGCACGGGCGATTGATTTTCCGAGGGAGGTCTTTCCTACTCCTGGAGGACCTACCAGGCAAAGAATGGGGGCCTTCATGTCGTTTTTCAATTTCAGCACGGCAAGGTGTTCGATGATGCGTTCTTTCACCTTGTCGAGGCCGAAGTGGTCGGCGTCGAGCACTTTTTGAGCTTTTTTCAGGTCGAAGTTGTCTTTGGTATACTCCATCCACGGCAGGTCGACAAGATATTGCAAATAATTGAGTTGGATACCGTATTCCGCTGCCTGTGGGTTGGTGCGTTCCAATTTCTTCAATTCACGCTCAAACACCTCCTGTACCTCTTTCGTCCATTTTTTCTTTTTGGCT
The DNA here is from genome assembly GCA_946184615.1 of uncultured Bacteroidales bacterium. Classification (GTDB taxonomy): domain Bacteria; phylum Bacteroidota; class Bacteroidia; order Bacteroidales; family F082; genus Limimorpha. Next base: position 2,172 of record CAMHFN010000028.1, on the reverse strand, counting down.
TTGGCTTGCAGTTCGTTGACATCCTGTTCATTAGGAGTGCCACCCAGCTCTTCCTGGATGGTACGCAATTGTTGGTTAAGGAGGAACTCGCGTTGTTGCTTGTCGAGGTCGTTGCGCACCTTGCTTTGGATTTGCTGTTTCAATTCAAGCATTTGTTGGGCATTGGAAAGGATGCCCAAGAGGTTGTTGGCCATATCCACCACGTTGGTGCATTCGAGCAGTAGTTGTTTTGAGGGCAGGTCGGCCTCCACGTTGCTGGCGACGAAATTCAGCAGGAACACAGGATCGTCAATGTTTTTGATGGCGAACCCTGCTTCTTCGGGAAGTCGCTGGTTGCGCGAGACCACTTGTGCAGCCAGTTCTTTCACCGACTGGATCAAGGCTTTGAACTTGCGGTCGCGTGGAACGTCCATTGAAGCTTCGTAAGCTTGTACTGTAGCAATGAAATAGGGTTCCAATTGCTTGATTTCCAGCATCTCAAAACGCCGTTTTCCTTGAATGATGACGGTGATGTTGCCGTCGGGCATTTGGAAGGTCTTGAGTATTTGTGCCACGGTGCCTACTGGATAGAGATCGGCAATGCCAGGATCCTCCACATTAGCGTCTTTTTGGGCCACCACGCCAATAGGTTTCCTTTTTTTGTAACAGTCTTTGATCAGTTGTGTCGACTTGTCGCGTCCCACGGTGATGGGGATGACAACCCCGGGGTAGAGTACCGAGTTTCGCAGAGGCAAGATGGGCAACTCATCAGGCACAGTCTCATCGTGTGAGATGTGGATATCGTCGATGGTCAGCACTGGGATGAATTCCGAGTTGTTGGAATCCATCACATCGCTCATCATAAAGTCTTCGTCTATTATCTTCATGGTTTGAAATGCTGCTGACATTTTGTCAGCAAAAACTAGGATATATAATGTGGCACTCTTATGGTCAAGAATAATGCCAAGCGTCTATTTTGACAAAAAAAGCTCTCGAAGTAAAATCCCCGAGAGCTTTCTTTTTTCGTTACACCTTTATAGTTTTACTTCGATTCTTTTTTCTCGTAAAACTTTTTGTACTTGCTGTTGAACTTATCGACGCGACCAGCGCTGTCAACGAGTTTCATCTTACCAGTATAGAAGGGGTGTGAAGTGCTGGAGATTTCAAGTTTCACCAAGGGATATTCCTTGCCGTCTTCCCAGACGATGGTATCTTTGGTGTTGATGGTCGAACGTGACATAAACATCTGTTCGTTGGACATATCTTTGAAAACAACCAGACGATAGTTCTTGGGGTGAATGTCTTTTTTCATCGCTTTTCTTTCCTTTGAATTTTGAGTGTGCAAAAGTACAACTATTTTTGGAACTGGCAATACTTTTTTCGATATTTTTTTGAAATTTCTTTTTTTATTTAAATAAGGTTGTTTTCCCGGTTTTTAAGTTGTACCTTTGCAGCACTTTTTGAACACATTATTAAAAACTTCAATATTAATTAAAATGAAACAGGCTTATAACTTCAACGCAGGCCCCTGCGTTCTGCCTAAGCAGGCTATCGAAAGCACCGTCAAGGCGCTTTATGATTTTGACAACACTGGTATCGGCATCGCCGAGATTTCACACCGCACCCCGGGTTGGGAGCGTATCATGGCTGAGACCCGCCAACTGTGGCGTGACCTCCTCAACATCCCTGAGGAGTATGAAGTCCTCTTCCTCGGTGGTGGTGCCAGCACCCAGTTCTTCACTGTGCCCGCCAACCTGATGAAGACCAAGGCTGCTTACCTCCAGACCGGCGTCTGGGCCAAGAAGGCTGCCAAGGAAGCCAAACTGTTCGGTAAGGTCGAGATCGTTGCCTCTTCTGAAGAGAAGACCTACACCTATATTCCGAAAGGATACACCATCCCTACCGATGCCGACTATTTCCACATCACTACCAACAACACCATCTATGGTACTGAGATCAAGTATGACATGGACTGCCCCATCATGCTCGTCGCTGACATGAGCTCCGACATCATGAGCCGTCCCGTCGACGTGAAGAAATACGGCCTCATCTACGGTGGCGCCCAGAAGAACGTCGGCCCTGCCGGTGTGACCTTCGTTATCGTGAAGAAAGACATCCTCGGCAACATCGGCGACCGCGCCTATATGAACCCGCTGCCGACGATGGTCGACTTCCGCACCCACGCTGCTGAAG
>CAMHFN010000027.1 GCA_946184615.1 uncultured Bacteroidales bacterium | reverse complement strand
AGGCTTTCTACATGAAGCAGAACGAAGACGGCAAGACCGTCCGCGCCATGGACGTCCTCTTCCCTGGCATCGGCGAGATCATCGGCGGCTCCGAGCGTGAGACCGACATCAACAAGATCCTCGACCGCATGCACGAAGTCGGCATCCCGGAGGAATCCATGAACTGGTATCTCGACAGCCGTCGCTTCGGTTCCGTACCGCATTCAGGTTATGGCCTCGGATTCGAACGTCTGCTGCTCTTCATCACCGGCATGACCAACATCCGTGATGTTATCCCGTTCCCAAGAACACCGAAAAATTGTTTGTATTAAGAAGACAGAAGTAAGAAGTAAGAAGAATGGCTGATCAGAGGTTAACACAGGTACAAAGACAGGAGCTGAAGCTTTCTCCTCAGCAAATCCAGCTGATGAAACTGTTGCAGCTGCCCTTAATTGAATTGGAGCAGCGCATCAAGGAAGAGATCGAAGCGAACCCCGCCCTGGAAGATAACATGGGCGATGAAGAAAACGAGCGCACCTCCGACGAAGGTGAGAACCTCGACGATAATGGTTATGACGAGGGCGATCGTGACGACAACGGGGAAAACGACGACTATAACGACAACGACGAGCCCGGCATCAACAAGGAAGACGAATTCGATTTCAACGACTACTTGCCCGATGAGGACGAATACGACTACGCTTACAAACTCCAAGCTCACAACCATAGTGCCGATGACGAGGAATACCAAGCTCCCATCGTTCACGAAGAATCATTCCAAGACTATCTGATACAACAGCTTGGATATCAAAACCTTACCGAAGACGAAGAAATAATTGGCGAAGTAATTATCGGCAATCTCGACGACAACGGCTATCTGAGCCGTCCCGTGGCCAACTTGGTCGACGATCTGTTGTTCACCATGAACATCGAAACCACCGAAGAGGAGGTGAGAAAAGTCCTCAAGGTCGTCCAGCACCTCGACCCGCCAGGCATCGGCGCCACCGATTTGCAGGAGTGCCTGCTCATCCAGTTGGAGCGGCTTCAAGAAGAGAATCCTTACAACGACTACAGCCTCTGCATCACCGTCATCAAAGAGTGTTTCGAGGAGTTCACCAAGAAGCATTACGACAAAATCGCGAAGAAAACCGGTTCCAGCAACCGTCAGCTGAAAGCCGCATTGGACGAGATTCTCAAACTGAATCCCAAGCCTGGTGATTCGTCCACCTCAGGAGCGAAAAACAGTCATTACATCACGCCTGACTTCTTCATCTACATCAAAGACGGCATGTTGGAGCTCTCGCTTGACGGACGTAACAACCCAGATCTGAAAGTCAACAAGCAGTATGTGAAGATGCTTGAGGATTTCTCGAAGAGCAGGGAGTCGCGCAGTATGCAGGAAGCCGCCACCTTCGTGCGCCAGAAAATCGACAGTGCCAAATGGTTTATCGACGCCATTCGTCAACGGCAACACACATTGTATATTACCATGAAAGCCATCATGGACATGCAGCAGGAGTATTTCCTCACGGGCGATGACACCAAACTGAAGCCCATGATCTTGAAGGACATCGCTGAAAAAGTCGGATTGGACATCTCCACCATTTCGCGTGTGGCCAACAGCAAGTATGTGCAGACCCCTTATGGCACCTTCCTGCTGAAGACCTTCTTCAGCGAGGGCATCACCAACGAGGAGGGCGAAGAAGTCTCCACCCGCGAAATCAAGAAAATCCTGACGGACTGCGTGGAAGACGAGGACAAGGCCAAGCCCCTCACTGACGAGGAGTTGATGCTGGTGTTGAAAGAAAAGGGCTACCCTATCGCACGCCGCACCGTGGCAAAATACAGAGAACAGTTGGGGATTCCGGTGGCAAGACTGAGGAAAGAACTTTAAAATTTTTAATTAAAAAGGTCCAGTTCTCCGGTTTTGGAAAAACGGATTTTTCCTAGGTGTTTATAGGCCAGGTCGGTGCATTCGCGACCACGGGGGGTACGCATAAGATAACCTTCTTGGATGAGGAAGGGTTCATAGACCTCCTCGATGGTACCGGCGTCTTCTCCTACGGCCGTGGCTATGGTGTTGACCCCTACAGGACCACCTTTAAATTTTTCTATAATTGTATTGAGGATTTTATTATCCATGTCATCCAGGCCGTGCTCATCCACGTTCAAGGCGGAGAGGCCCACACGAGCGATGGACACATTGATGCGTCCGTCGCCTTGGATTTGTGCGAAATCGCGCACACGACGCAGCAGCAGATTAGCGATACGCGGTGTGCCACGGCTACGGCGCGCTATTTCGAAAGCAGCGGCATCATCTATAGGCACTTGAAGGATACCGGCAGAGCGTTTCACGATACCCGAAAGCGTTTTGGCGTCGTAATATTCCAGACGCAGGTTGATCCCAAAACGGGAGCGCAGCGGTGCTGTCAGCAATCCCGAACGCGTGGTGGCGCCTATCAGAGTGAATGGATTCAGGGCAATCTGAATGCTACGGGCATTAGGGCCCGATTCAATCATGATGTCGATGCGGTAATCCTCCATAGCGGAATAAAGGTATTCTTCCACCACGGGGCTGAGGCGGTGTATTTCATCAATAAACAAGACGTCGTTTGGCTCAAGGCTAGTGAGCAGTCCCGCCAAATTGCCTGGTTTGTCAAGCACGGGACCTGAAGTCATCTTCATATTGACCCCCAGTTCATGAGCGATGATATGAGAAAGCGTGGTCTTTCCCAATCCCGGAGGGCCATGAAGCAACGTATGGTCAAGAGCCTCGCCTCGCTGAGCGGCAGCTTTCACAAAGACGCGCAGGTTTTCCACGACCTTTTCCTGTCCCGCAAAACTACTGAAAGCATCAGGGCGGAGTACGTTTTCCAGGTCTTTCTCGGCCTTGGAGAGATGGGAGCCGTTGGCATCGAGGTTGCTATTCATCACAATTTCAAACAGGCTACAAAGATAATAAAAAAAGTGTATCTTTGCACTCAAAACAACGCTTTGATAAAAATGAAGAGATTTTTGTTGATCATCCTGTTCACCACTTTTGTTTATGGTGGTTTCGCCCAAAGAGGTTCGCTTCATGTCAACCAGGACAGTCGTATCGAGCGTCTGATGCGAAGGCAGCGTGACGTGTATTCCGCCAACAACACGATGCCTGGTTTCAGGGTACAGATCTTCATGGAAATCGGCAATGAGGCCGTTGATCACGCTGCGGTGACCAAAAAAAGATTTGAAGACAAGTTCCCCGAGTTGCCTGTTTACCTCTCCTACGAACAGCCCTATTACCGTCTGCGTGTGGGCGACTTCCGCAACCGGGTGGAAGCCGAGAAGTATCTCCGTTTAATCAAGCCGCAGTTCGGTCTGGCTTTTGTCACTGCCGACATCATTAATCCTCCACAAAAGATGGAACCTGTTGACTTAGAAGCATTGGAGGATAACGGAGAGGAAACAGGAGAAGGGTTTCCAGACTAAATTTATTGAAGCAACTCTAAGATTAATCCAGCGAGGCGGCTGGTGCCCACACGGAAAAGACTGGGGGTAAGCCATTGCTCGCCGAGGATATGTTTCACTAAATAATAGTAGGTCAAAGCGTCCTCTGGAGTCTTCATGCCGCCAGCGGGTTTAAAACCAACTTTTTTGCCTGTAGCCTCATAGTATTCCTTGATGGTGTCGATCATGATGATGGCCGCCAATGGCGTGGCAGCCACTGGGACTTTGCCTGTCGAAGTCTTGATGAAATCGGCTCCAGCAAGGATGGCCAGTTCAGAGGCCTTGCGGATATTCTCCACCGTCTTCAACTCTCCGGTTTCTAGGATGACCTTCAAGCGAGCCTTTTCGCCACAAGTCTCCTTAATGGTCTTGATTTCATCGAAGACCTCATCATAACGACCCGATAGGAACGTGCCCCGTGAAATGACCATGTCCACCTCATCGGCACCTTCGTTGACACAATACTCCACCTCTTTCACCTTAAGGTCGAAGGGCATCTGTCCCGAAGGGAAGCAGCAGGCCACGGTGGCCACGCGGATGCCACTGCCTTTGAGGATCTCTTTGGCTTGGTGCACAAAAGGGCTATAGATGCAGATGGCCGGCACGGAGAGATGCGGTTTCTGTTTCGGAAAAGCCAATGCCTTTGCGCAGAAATCATTGATTTTCTCTTCGTTATCGAAAGCTTCGAGTGTGGTGAAATCGATACTTTGGAAGATGGTCTTCAAAGCTTCTTTCTCGCTGCCTTGTTTTTTCTCGACGTTGATAATCTGAGCGATGCGTTCTTCAAGGGCTGCTTCGCTATGGGTGTAGGGTTGGAATTTCATGGTGATTGTTTGTTGGTGTTGCAAAAATAATAAAAAACCCCTACCTTTGTAAAAAAATTGATCATGACTTTCGGTGATAAACTGCACATCCTCTGCTCCATTCCCAAGACTTTGAGATTCAATCTTCATTATTTTCCTTTCAAGACCGCCATCAAGTGCCCCGTGATGGTGTCGAGAAGAGTTTGTCTGAGGGAGCTTCACGGCAGGGTGACGATTCCCGAGAATGCAGAGACCGCAAGCATCAAGATTGGATTTGGCGATGTAGGGCATTATGACCGTAAACGATCCAGGAGCATTTGGCAGGTAAGCGGTGAGGTGGACTTCAAGGGCAAGGCCTCCATCGGACATGGTTCCAAGATTTCTGTGAGGGGCAGGCTGGAATTGGGCGATGGCTTCAACATCACGGCGGAAAGCACCATCGTATGCGCCAAGGAAATCAAGTTTGGCGACGACTGCCTTATAAGCTGGGATGTTTTGGTGATGGACACCGACGAGCACCCTGTCTACAACAAGGAAGGAGAACGCATCAACGAGGACCGTCCCATCCTGGTGGGCCGGCATGTATGGATCGGTTGCAAGTGCATGTTGCTAAAAGGCGCTGAGTTGCCGGAAAACACCATCCTTGCTGCGGGTACCGCCTTACGGTCGGCATTCCACGGTGAGGAGCAGATTATTGGAGGCAATCCCCCATCGATCCTCAAGAGAGAGGTCAGGTGGGAGGTTCTTTAGTCACAGCGCATCAATCACCGAACAGAGGTTTTTAAAGATTTCCGGGATCTCCCCTACGCCGTTGACGGGATGGAGGTTCCCTTGGGCTTCGTAGTAAGCCAGCACCGGTTTGGTTTTGGCTTCGTATTCGACAAAGCGGTGCTTGATGGAGTCGATGTTGTCGTCAGCGCGACCACTCACTTTACCCCGTTCCAACATGCGTTCGATGAGAAGATTCTCCGGCACTTCAAGACTCAGCACCCCGGTAAGGGCGATGCCATATTTTATCATCATTTCGTCAAGGATCTCGGCTTGTTTGACGGTACGGGGATAGCCGTCGAAGAGGAAGCCTGGGGAGGAGATGTTTTCGGAGAGTTTCTTCTCAATAATCGCGGCGACAATCTCATCGGAGACCAGACCGCCTTGTCCGATGATGCCTTTTACCTGAAGGCCGAGTTCCGTTTCGGCAGCAATTTCTTCACGGAGGATTTCGCCGGTGGAGATATACGTCAATTGATATTTTTCGCGAAGGAACTGGGACTGGGTTCCTTTGCCTGCCCCTGGAGGGCCGAAGAGGATAAGGTTAAGCATATTGAAAAAAGTTAAGTATTTACGCTTTAATTCAAATTGTTTTTGATAACTTAAGGATTGACAGCCTTGTAAATATCAGGAAGGTTGCGACCTTGCTGGTCATAATCCAAACCATAACCCACAATAAACTCATTGGAAATATCCATCGCCTTGTAATTAATAGGATAGTCGTATTGAAATGATTTCGGCTTAAAGAACAACGTGGCAATACGAACATCAGCAGCATTCAAACGGTGAAGCTTCTCAATGGTGTATTTCATCGTGTGACCCGTATCCACAATGTCCTCCACAATGACCACATGGCGGCCTTCAAGGGAGTGGTCAAGACCAATAAGCTCACGCACCACGTTCGTGGTCTCAGTGCCAGCATACGAAGATAGCTTCACAAAAGAAATCTCGCAAGGAATGGTCAAACGCTTGAAAAGTTCCGAGGCGAACATAAAGGCGCCGTTAAGCACCACCAGAAAAAGCGGGTTTTTACCGACCATGTCCTTGTTAAGCTGATCAGCCACCGTTTGGATGGCTGTTTCGATTTTCTCCTGTGGAATGTAAAGGGAAAATTCCTTGTCTAAGACTTTAACCGTTTTCATGTTATTAGAATTGAGAACACAAAAATACAAAATTCATTCTGTTCAAACAGAAAAAAAAACCTATTTTTGCCCAAACAATCCAATAAAATGAATCCTATCGTAAGTATCATCATGGGAAGCACCTCCGACCTTCCCGTATTAGAGAAAGCCGCACAATTTCTCGATGAGATGGAGATCCCATTTGAAATGAACGCCTTAAGTGCACACCGCACTCCACAGGAAGTGGAGCAATTTGCCCGTGAGGCCAAGAACCGTGGCGTAAAGGTCATCATTGCTGCTGCCGGCATGGCCGCCGCCTTGCCCGGTGTCATCGCTGCCAACACCACCCTGCCCGTTATTGGCGTGCCCGTGAAAGGTATGCTCGATGGCCTCGATGCCATGCTCTCCATCATCCAAATGCCTCCAGGAATCCCCGTGGCCACCGTAGGCGTGAACGGAGGGTTGAATGCCGCCATTTTGGCCGCAGAGATGCTGGCCTTATCAGATGAAGGTATCGCCAAGAAGGTTGCAGATTACAAAGAGAATCTGAAAAACAAGATTAAAAAAGCCAACGAAGAACTAAAAGAGGTTTCCTATAGGTTTAAAACCAATTGACAAATAACTCAAGGTAGCCGCAAGGTTATCTTTCCCCCCTAAAAATCAAGGTCGTCAAGCGATTCCGGTCGAAAACCTCATTGGCCTGGGCCATCAAGTCATCAACAGTGATGACCTCGATGGTGTGTATGATATCCGGCACCGACTCAATAGGTTCACCCATCAGCATGGAACGGGTGATGGCTAGCAACTCGCTCATCCCCGACTCCCGTCCCAAAGCCAACTGTCCAATAAGCTGCTGTTTGGCATGATGCATTTGCATGGTACCCAACCTTTGAGTACAGAGCTTATTCAACTCCTTATAAACCAAATCAATAGCCTTATCCAATGAATCGGGATCAACACCCATATACACATTGAACAAACCCACATCGGAATACGCATTGTATTGCGATTCAATGGTATAGGCAAAACCATACTTCTCCCGAATGTTCAAGCTGAGACGAGAGTTCATGGCTGGTCCTCCTAAGATATTATTCAGCAATACCATGGTACGCTTTCGGGGGTGACTAAACTCCGGAGCCAGACCACCGATCATGCAGTGGCTGAGGTGGTTGCGGCGTTCCATCTCAACCATGCGGGGAACGTAGGATTGAAAAGGCTGACGGCGACAGGGAACCCGATGGGAGGGGCGCTGTCCGAAGAAACGCATCGCCATCTTCTGGAACACCTCGAAACTGATGTCACCGATGGTGGCCAATACCATCGCCTCCGTACTATAATTGGATTCCATGAAACGTAAAATGTCCTCCCGTCGGAAATTTTTAACTAACTCATTGGTACCTAAAATATTACGACCAAGCGGATGGTCTTTGAACATCACATCTTCAAACACGTCATAGATTTCTTCCGACGGCATGTCGAGATAGGAGTTGATCTCATCAAGCACCACCTCTTTTTCTTTTTCCAGCTCATTTTCAGGGAAAGTGGCTTGGAAGGCGATGTCAGAGAGCAGGTCCAACGCACGTTTATAATACGCGTTGAGGAAAGAGGCCTGAAGGCAGGTCTCTTCCTTGGTGGTGAACGCATTAAGGTCGCCTCCCACATTGTCAAGGCAACTCAAGATATGATAAGGCTTGCGGGTTTGGGTCCCTTTAAAGATGGTATGTTCAATGAAATGGGCCATGCCATTCTGCGACTCCAGCTCATCGCGCGAGCCTGTACCGACCACGAGCACCAGATGAGCAATCTCACCTTTCTTACGCCGATGGAGCAAACGGATGCCATTGGGCAGGGTAGCTATATTGTATTGTTCAGTTTCCATGATGAAAAATAAAAAACGCCGCAAAGGTAATAAGATATTGCGAAAAACGTTAAATTTGCCGATTACAAAATCATCGTCCATGAGAAAAACGACCCTCTTCCTACTTCTTGTATTGGCCGCTGCCTTCCCTTTGGCAGGTCAGACTCCCCGCAACCTCAGCAAGGAAGCCATCCCGGTTACCATGTTCCAGATCACCTACTCCGCTTTATTCCCCGGTATGGACACCAAGACCGACTATGGTTTCTCCAACACTCTTGGCGGCAGTGCCATTTACAAAAGCAAAAGCAATTGGCTTTTCACCGCCAATGGTAATTTTCTGTTTGGCAACCGCGTGAAAGGGTCACGTATCGATCTCCTGGGGGAGAGCATCACCACCGTCACTGGTGAAGTCATTGGTGGAGGTGGCATCCCCACCGCATTGGCCTTTTTCCAACGCGGCTTCCATTTTCAGGCTGAGGTGGGCAAGTTGTTTGCCCTGCTACCCAACCCCAACAGCGGCATCTTTGTCCAAGTCGGTTTGGGCTATCTTCGCAACCGAATCAGGATCGACTATCAAATTGAGGCAGATAATAATCCACGTCCCCTCATGGGCGATTACCAATACGGTTACGACCGTATGCGTGGTGGATTCGCCTTACACGGTGAAGCCGGCTACCTTATTTTGAGCAACACGAGGGTCTATAACTTCTCTGTCTCCCTTGAGGCGACCTACGCCCGCACCAAACCGCTCCGCGACTACGATTTCCGCGTGTTTTACGACGAGAACGGCGAGCCGCACATCAACGGATACAACGACAAGAGCCAGCGTTTCAACGATTTTTACTATGGCATCCGTGTCAGCTGGATGGTTCCCGTTTACCAGCGGCAACCCGATGCTTATTACTATTTTTAAGTAGTTGACATGCGAGGACTCTACACGCTGGCAATCCGTCTCTACGCCACTGCGGTGAGAACCGCCGCCTTGGGGGGCAACGACAAAGCCAAACTATGGGTGAACGGGCGAAAACAATGGCCTGAAGGCAATGCCGACCCCGCCCCTTGGGTGTGGTTTCACGCTGCTTCACTAGGTGAGTTCGAACAAGGCCGACCCCTTATCGAAGCCCTCAAAAAACAATACCCCGACCTCAAAGTCTCCTTGACTTTCTTCTCTCCTTCGGGCTATGAAATCAGGAAAAACTATCCCTTGGCCGATGAGGTGCTGTATCTTCCAATCGACACTCCAAAAAACGCTAGGCAATGGGTGAAACGACACCGTTTTGTCGCCACCTTCTTCATCAAATACGAGTTCTGGTTCAACTATATGAACGCCCTTGCCGAGGAAGGCATTCCCCTTTATTACATCTCCCTCATCCTCAAGCCCAAGCAGTTTTTCTTTCGCTGGTACGGAGGCTGGTTCCGCAAACAGCTGAAAGCGGTGACCCACTTCTTCGTACAGGACGACCGTACACTGGATCTCCTGCACAGCATTCACCTTGACAACGCCACCCGCTGCGGCGACACCCGCTTCGACCGGGTGGCCGACATCGCCCAACAAACCAAACATTTCCCCGAGATCGAAGCCTTCATCTCCCACCGGAACTGCATCATCGCCGGAAGCTCCTGGCCCCCCGATGAGCGGCTACTCCTCCCTTATCTCGAAACCCTTCCCGAGGATTACTGCATGATCATTGCCCCGCACGACATCAGCGAGACCCATATTCGCCAACTCACCGAGCGACTGGACAACTACCAGCTTTATACAGAAATTCATCCCGAAAGACAAACTAAAATCTTGGTATTAAATACCATTGGGATGCTCTCCCAACTTTACCAATATGCCCGTTTCGTCTACATCGGAGGTGGCTTTGGAGTCAACATCCACAACATCCAAGAGCCCGTCACCTTTGGCTGTCCCGTGGTGTTCGGTCCCAAATACGAAAGCTTCAAGGAGGCCGTCGACCTGGTCAACCTAGCAGGAGCGTTCACCATCAAGAGCCAAGATGAACTCAACAAAATCTTCGACCGCCTTATCAGCGACGAAGCCTTTTATCGCCGAGCCTCGGAAACCTGCAAAAACTATTTGGAATCTCAATTGGGAGCCACCCAAATCATCTTACAAAAGATTACATCCACTTTCTCCTTTTGAAAGCGAAAATAAAGGCGATGCCCACCACGGCCATCAGGCCAAGCAACCCGTAAAAAGCCCAAGCTTTGTCCTGGAAAGGCAGTTCCACATTCATGCCATACAATCCAGTGATGAAAGTCAAAGGCAGGATGATGGACGAAATGATGGTGAGGATCTTCATCGTCTCGTTGGTCTTGTTGGTCTGCATCGAATCAAACGTCTGCGATAGGCCTTCGATCAACTCCTCGTAATCCTCGGTCATATCCCATACCTTCTGGTAGTAGTCCAAGATATTGCCCCAGTAGTCTTCCATGTACTCCACATCCTCGGTGAAGCCTCGAATTTTACCGTTCTCAAACAGTTGGAAGAGGCGAAGCTGAGGTTTAAAAATGGTGTTGATCAGGATCAGGTTCTTGCGCGTGATCGAGATACGTTCGATAATCTTGACCTGTTTCTCCTGAAGCAGCTCACGGTTGATCAGCTCCACGTCAAGACCGACCTTGCGAAGGAGATAAACAGACTCGGTGATGAGCTTTTCCAAAATACGGTACAGCAATTTATCGGAACTTTCAATGCCGACTTCTTCCTCGCTGCGGACACGTTCTTCGTATTCGTTGAAAAGTTGAGATACACCCCAAGGATTTTTTTCAATGGAAATAATATAGTCTTTACCCCAGAAAAGTTTAACTTCCTTAATCTTTACAAATTTATTCTGTCCATCGAAGTTGGGGAAATGAAGGATAAGGAAGTAGTAATCGTCGTAAATATCGATTTTCGGGCGTTGATTGACCGACTTACAGTCTTCAATATCAAGGGGGTGGAAATGAAAACGATCCCTAAGGAATTCGAAGTCTTCCTCGCTCGGGTTGTTGAAGTGACGCCATGTAATGTTGCCGATTTTTAGACTGTTGATCATACCCTATCCTCCCCGAATTTTTTTTGCGCTGCAAAACTAAACAAAAATTTTTGAAAAAAAAGCTTTATTCCTTAAAAAAAAGCTCGTTAATTGCGTTCAAGTTACTATATTTGCAGATTATTTTCAATCCGAGCCAGATGTACGCCTTCATTTCCGGAAAGATTTCAGAAATCACGCCCGCATACGCCATTGTCGACAATCACGGCGTAGGCTACTTTATCAACATCACACTCAACACTTTCGCTGCCATCGGAGAGCAGACGGAGGTGAAGCTTTACACGCATCTCCAGGTGCTTGAGGATGCCCATAACCTGTTTGGTTTTTACACTGCCCGGGAGCGTGACATGTTTGAGTTGCTGATTACCGTGAGCGGTGTGGGGTGCAACACGGCGAGACTCATCCTCTCGTCGCTGACCGTGGACGAGCTGAGCACAGCCATTGCAAGCGAAGACATCCGCACCATCCAGGCGGTGAAGGGCATTGGAAGCAAGACCGCCCAACGTATCGTAGTGGATCTGAAAGATAAAGTGAAGAAGACCGACTACAACGAAGTCCTCACCGCAAGTCCCGTGGAAAGCACCGTGAAGAACGAAGCGTTGTCCGCATTGGTGATTCTTGGTTTCAGCAAGAACGCGGCAAGCAAAGTGCTCGACAAACTGTTAAAACAAGCGCCAGACACTCCCGTGGAAGTGTTGATTCGCGAAGCCCTCAAATTGTTATGAACCGTATGAAACGACATATCATCCTTTTTTTGCTGCTGGCATTGTTGGTCCCCGGCATCGCCCAGCAGAACGACCCCGTCTACCCCATCCCGGAGAACAACGGCGATCCCATACAACAGCTTTACAACGAGTCGCCCCTGTATTTGAAAGACCCGCCGAACATCACCCACGAGGTGGAATACGACCCTAGTACAGGGCAGTACACCTTCAAGCATAAAATCGGCGACTTTGAATACATGACGCCTTCCACGCTGTCGCAGAAGGACTACTTCCAGTACAAGAACCGCCAAGGTGTGATGGAATATTGGAAAGAGCGCCGCCAGCAAAACACCCGCGCAGCCAACGAGAGCAACTCCATCATCCCACCATTGTATATCGGCGGCGAGGCTTTCGACCTGATCTTCGGCAGTAACACCATCGACATCCGCCCGCAAGGGTCGGTCGACCTCACCTTCGGCATCAAGCACAACTACCGTGGCGATCCCTCCTTGACGCGGCAGACCACCACCAATTTCGACTTCGACCAGGATATCCAGTTGAACGTCATTGCCCGAATCGGCGACAAGATCAACTTCAACATCAACAAGAACACCAAGGCCACCTTCAACTATGAAGACCTGATGAAATTGAAATACGAAGGCAAAGAAGACGAAATCATCCAGTTGCTCGAAGCCGGTGACGTGAGTTTTCCGCTCAACAGCACCCTCATCACCGGTACACAAAGATTGTTCGGCTTGAAATCAAAACTGAAGTTCGGAAACACCTCCATCACCTCTGTGGTCTCGTACCAAGAGAGCGAGTCGCAAAACATCTCCGTGCAAGGTGGTGCTCAGACCAACGAGTTTAACCTCAGCTGCCTCGACTATGAGGAGAACCGGCACTTCTTCCTGAGCCAATATTTCAGAGAGCAGTACGAAGCCGCACTGTCCACCCTGCCCACCGTCACCTCCAGCATCAACATCACCAAAATTGAGGTCTGGGTCACCAACACCAATTCCTCCACAGAAAACACGCGTAATATTTTGGCTTTAAACGACTTGGGCGAAGGAAAAGACGCATGGATCTACAACCCGGAAATCAGCCCCGCCTTCACTTCGGTCATCTATCCCCGCAACGACGCCAACAACATGGTGGCCCGTATCGACACCACACAGATTCGCGACATCAGCTCGGTGACCAACTACATGTCGGGCGACCCGTTACGGATCGGCAAACAGGGCTACATGGTCTCCGGCCGTGACTTCGAGAAAATCGAGAATGCCCGCCGGTTGAGCAGTTCCGAATACTCCCTGAACTCCAAACTGGGTTTCATTTCGTTGAACATCAACCTGAACTCCAACCAAACCCTGGCCGTAGCCTACCAATACACCATCGTTGGCAGCGATCACGTGTACCAAGTCGGTGAGTTCTCCGACCAAGGTATCAACACGCCCAAGGTGCTGATGGCCAAACTGCTGAGAGGCACCACGGTGAATACCACCATGCCCATTTGGAACCTGATGATGAAAAACGTGTATAACATCAGGGCCTATCAAATCAGCGCAAACGACTTCATGCTCAACATCTTCTATAACGGCAACTCCAGTAGCACCCCGATGGGCTATTTCACCGAGGGGCCTGAGAGCGTGAAAGGAGTCTCCCTATTGCACCTGCTCGGTCTCGATAACCTGACCCAACAGAACAACCCCATCCCTGGCGGTGACGGTGTGTTTGATTTCTTGAACGGAGCACAAAACAATGGAGGTACGATCAACGCCGCCAACGGACGCATCTACTTCCCTGTGTTGGAGCCTTTCGGGAGCCACATGCACGAGATTTTTGCAGAGAATGCCGATTTAGGGAACAAATACGCCTACGACTCGCTGTACTCGATGACCAAGACCTCGGCGGAGCAATTCTCCGAGAAGAACAAGTTCACTCTGCAAGGCTATTACTCCTCACAGTCGGGAAGCGAAATCAGCTTGAACGCCATGAACGTGGCACAAGGCTCGGTCACCGTGACGGCTGGCGGACGCACTTTGGTCGAAAATGTCGACTACACGGTTGACTATACTTTAGGCCGCGTGTCCATCATCAACGAAGGCATTTTGAACTCCGGCACACCCATCAACATCTCATTGGAGAGCAACTCCGGCTTCAGCGCATTGAAGAAGACCTTCTTGGGCACCCGCATCGAACACGAGTTCAACCCCGACTTCCACTTGGGCGGCACCGTCCTCTATCTTGGTGAGCGCTCCTATACGCAGAAAATCAACTACGGTGAGGAAGCCATCGCCAACACCATTTACGGTTTCGATTTCAGCTACAACACGGAAGCTCGGTGGCTCACCAGTGCCATCGATTGGTTGCCTGGCATCAGCACCAAGGCACCGTCAAGGATCCGCTTCGACGGTGAGTTTGCCCGTTTCATCCCCGGCTTGTCCAAGTCGGTCAGCGAGCGAGGCACTTCCTACATCGACGACTTCGAAGGGGCCAAGTCAACCATCGACCTTCGGCTTTATAGCAACTGGCATCTTGCCAGCACCCCACAACACCAGACCGACCTCTTCCCCGAAGCCGCTGCCAACACGGGGCTGAACTACGGCAAGAACAGGGCCAAACTCGCTTGGTTCACCATCGACCACAATGTGTTCTACGACCGCAACACCACCATCCGTCCGAAAAACATCACCGCCGACGAACTGTCGCGTCACAGCGTACGTCAAGTGTTAGAGACCGAGCTCTTCCCCTCCAAGGACATCGCCGCCGGAACCCCCACCAACATGTCTGTGCTCAACCTCGCCTACTTCCCCGAAGAGAGAGGACCTTACAACTACGACATCACCCCCAGCCCCTACTCCGCCGGTATCAATGAAAACGGTGAGCTTTACGCCCCACAATCGCGCTGGGCAGGTATCCAACGGCGCATGGAGACTACCGACTTCGAAGCCACCAACATCGAATACATCGAATTCTGGCTGATGGACCCCTTCGCCGACCCCGAATACCAAAACAACCCCGGAAAGCTCTATATCAACTTAGGTGACATCTCCGAAGACGTGCTCCGCGATGGGCGAAAATACTACGAAAACGGCATGCCCGACAACGCACAGGTCACCAACGTCGACACCACGATTTGGGGCCGCGTACCTACCTTGCAAGACCTGGTCGGCACCTTCAGCACCAACCCAGATGCCCGTCAATATCAAGACATCGGCTACGACGGTCTCAACGACTCCGACGAAAGAAGTTTCTTCGAGAACAACTACCTCGCTGATATACGAAACCAGTACGGCGAAAGCTCAGCAGCTTACCAAAATGCCTACACCGACCCATCCGGCGACAACTACCATTACTTCAGATCGTCCGAGTGGAACGACGACGACATCCACAGCAGCATCATCGAACGTTACCGAAACTATAACGGCGTGGAAGGCAATTCCCCTTCTGAGGCGGACCGCACCGAGGCCTACCCCACCAGCAACACCACGTTGCCTGACGGCGAGGATATCAACAGCGACAACACCCTCAGCGAATCGGAACGTTATTACCAATATGAGATTGACCTGGATCCCAACCAAATGGTGGTTGGCAAAAACCACATCGCCGACATTTTTGAGGCCAACAACGTGAAACTGGCCAATGGTGAGACCGCCAACGTGAAATGGTATCAATTCAGGGTTCCCATCAAACAACCTGACAGAGTCATCGGCCGCATCGAGGACTACTCTTCCATCCGCTTCATGAGAATGTTTGTCCGTGACTTCCAGAAACCCATCGTGCTGCGTTTTGCCACCCTCGACCTGGTGAAGGGCGAATGGAGAACGTATACACAGAACATCCAAGCCCCTGGCGAATACCAACCCAACGATATCGCCAACGGCACCACCATGGACATCTCCGCAGTGAACATTGAGGAAAACGGACGCCGCTCCCCCATCCCCTACGTCATTCCCCCTGGCATCACCCAAGAACAGATCGTGGGAACTACCGCCGTGACCAAACTCAATGAGCAGGCACTGCAAATCACTGTCCAAAACCTCGTCGACGGTGACGGAAGGGCCATCTACAAAACCGCCGACTTCGACCTGAGACAGTACAAATACCTGAAGATGTTCGTCCACGCAGAACAAGCCCAAGAGGATGATCCACTTTACGACCAAGACCTCACCGTGTTCATGCGTCTGGGTACCGACTTCACTGAGAACTACTACGAATACGAAATCCCCCTGAAGGTGACCCCTTGGGGAACCCCATACACCAATAAAGACGGCATCTGGCCGGAGATCAACAACATC
The DNA here is from genome assembly GCA_946184615.1 of uncultured Bacteroidales bacterium. Taxonomy (GTDB): domain Bacteria; phylum Bacteroidota; class Bacteroidia; order Bacteroidales; family F082; genus Limimorpha. The sequence goes on along the minus strand of CAMHFN010000027.1, from coordinate 10,242 downwards.
GAAATCCTGCTTGAAGACCTCGTGACCGTGAAGTCGAACCGCAATGCCGCCATGAACCAGCCTGGCAGCGGCGTGAAACTCAATTTCATCTACTCCGAGCGTTTCAAAAAAGGCACCGACGAAGGCAAAGACTACTACCACACCATCAAAGTCATCGGTAACCCGACTATCAGCGATGTCCAAGCCATGATGATCGGTATCCGCAACCCGAAGCGCCAAGGACTTGAGAGTTCCGTTGACGATGGGCTGAACAAGAGCGTGGTGGTATGGATTAACGAATTGAGACTCACTGACTTAAGTAGTAATGGTGGTTTTGCTGGCACGGGTCGCATGGAAGCTACCCTGGCCGACTTGGGTCGTCTCGTGGTGAGCGGAGCCTACAAATCGGGAGGCTTCGGCGCTCTTGACAGCGACATCATCGACAACACCTTCGAAGCCAACACCCAGTTCAGCGTGTCGACCGACCTCGAATTGGGCAAGTTCATCGAGAACACGGGCGTGAAGATCCCGCTCCATGTAGACTACGGCAAGAACGTGACCACCCCGATGTACAATCCTTACGACCCCGACATCCGACTTAACGATGCTCTTGCAGTGATGAACACGCAAGGACAGAGAGACTCTCTCACCTCCATTGTCCACAACATGACGCAATACAAGAACATCAACTTGATGAACGTCAGGAAAGAACGCACGGCAGGAAAGAACAAGAAAAGAGGAGAAGACAAAAACGAGAGCAAGTCCACCCCCAGCTTGAGGGATCCCAACAACAGAGGGAGCCGTGGCGGTGTACCAGGCGTCCATATCTACGATATCGAGAACTTCAACCTCTCTTTCTCCTACAGTGAGACCAACCAAGAGAATCCCGACATCCAATACTACACCACCAAGAACTATCGTGGCAACCTAGGGTACAACTACGCAGGCAACCCGAAAAACGTTGCCCCCTTTGCCAAGGCGCAATGGGCATCCAGTCCATATCTCGCCTTGATAAAGGATATCAACTTCTACTACCTGCCCAAGAGCATCACCTTCAACACCGAGATGAATCGTATGTATTCGGAACGTCTGCTCCGAAACAAGAGCGGTGGTGCCATCATCATCAACCCGACCTATTCGAAACAATGGGACTGGAACCGGGCCTTCCAATTCCGTTACGACTTGACCAAGGGATTGAGCCTCGATTACTCGGCTCGCGCCGAAGCATACGTTTACGAGCCTGCCGGCAACCCCGACAAAGGCACGGAGGAATGGAAACTCAACCAAGACACCATCAAGAATGAGTTGCTCCATCTCGGATCTATGTCGCGTTTCCAGCAAAACGTCAACGTCAACTATACCATACCCATTAACAAACTGCCTTTGCTGAATTGGGTGACCGCCACCGCTAGCTACCAAGGCCAGTATTTCTGGAACGCCTCGGCACAGTCCATCCAAAACCGTCTGGGAAACAAAATCGAGAACTCCAACACCATTCAAGGCAACGGAACGCTCGACTTCACCAAGATCTACAACTCCATCCCATACCTGAAGAACCTCAACAATCCGAAGAAAGCCTCCTCGAAGGACAATAGCACAACAAAGGGTGGCAAGAAGAAAATTGGCGAGAAAGACCAAAACGACCAGAAAGAGCAGACCGCTGACAGCACCGTAATGAGATCCAACACCAACATCGGCAAGGTTCTGCTGAATGGAACGCTGAAACTGGTCACCCTGGTCAAACGCGCTTCGGTCACCTACTCTCTCAACGGAGGCCAGAATCTACCAGGCTTCATGCCCAAGCCCGACTACCTGGGGATGAGCAGCGACACCTGGGCCCCTGGATGGAAGTTTGTGACCGGTCTGCCAGGCAACATCTATGATGAAGCAGTCAGTAGCGGATGGCTCACCCTCGACTCCATCCTGAGCGACCCCTATGTAAGGAGAACCACCGAGAACCTCAACTATCGCATCAACTGCGAACCCTTTAACGGTTTCAAAATCGACATCCAGGGCAACAGCACCTATGTCGAGAATTACCAGCATTATTTCAGGGCCAACAGTTTTGGCGAATTCGAGGTGTTCACTCCAACCCAATCGGGTAACTTCAGTGCCTCCACCATGCTGATCAAGACCGCCTTCGCTGACCGTGGTGATGACGAGAACTCACCCGTCTTCGACCAAATGCTGGCGAACCGTTCTATCATCGCTGACCGTATAGCCAAGAACAATCCGGCATGGGTCAGTGGAGTCAACGAATACGTCTTCGACACCATCGCCGGCGATTATTTCCCAAGAGGTTATAACTCCTCATCTATGGAAGTGCTGCTCTACTCTTTCCTCTCCGCTTACTCGGGGCAGGATCCCTCCCAGATCAAACTCTCTCCATTCCAGAAGATTCCCTTCCCCAACTGGAGTGTGACCTACAATGGCTTGACGAGTATCCCAGCGATAGGCTCCCTCTTCAAGACGGTCAGCCTCACCCACACCTACCGGTCGACTTACACCATCAGCAGTTGGGCAAGCAACGTCTATTACGATGAAAGCAACCCCGTACAAACCTTCGAAAACAGCAGCAACATCATCCCCAAGATTGAGATCAACCAGATGGTCCTCAACGAGCAGTTTATGCCGCTCATCGGAGTGGACTTAGGTCTTCAAAACTCCATGACCGCCAATGTCCAGCTCAAGAAATCAAGGTCGCTGACCATGAGTTTCTCCAACAACCAACTCACCGAAGTCGTCGGACGCGAGCTTGTGCTGGGTGCTGGATACCGCATCAAAGGATTGAAGATCAACGTCATCTCACTGGCTGGAGTAGGTGGTAGCAACAACAAGAAGTCCGTGAGCAACGACTTGGTGTTGAAACTCGACATCGGCTTCAAGAGAGACAAGACCACGTTGCGACGCATTGACGAGAACAACTGTCAGGTGTCAGCCGGGCAGGACAAGATCAACATCTACCTCACTGCCGACTACCAGTTCAGCTCGCGCTTGAATGCCCAAGCGTTCTTCAAACGCGACATGAACACCCCGTTTGTCTCGACCTCGTTCCCCACTTCCACCACCTTCGCTGGTATGATGATTCGCTTCAATTTGGCCCAGTAAAGTTTTTTTTCGGCAAACTGCGGCACACATGTTTAAATTATGTAATTTTGGCCACGCAAAACACTAACTGACAAACAACAAATAAAATGAACATTCCATCAAACCTGAAGTACACGAAAGACGATGAATGGATCCGTCTGGAAGGCGAATTCGGCTACATCGGCATCACGGATTATGCACAACACGAATTGGGTGACATCACCTTTGTCGACATCGACCCTGACCTCGTGGGCGAGACCCTCGAAGCCGAAGAAGAGTTCGGTGCCGTGGAGGCTGTGAAAACCACCGCTGAATTGCTGATGCCCGTTGCCGGCGAAGTCGTTGAAGTCAACGAAGCCCTGGCCGACGAAGAGAACGCCAAGCTCGTCAACACCGATCCTTACGGTGAAGGCTGGATGCTGAAAATCAAAGTGAGCGACGTTGCCGAACTCGACAACCTGCTTGACGCCGCCGCTTACGAAGAAAAGATCAAGTAATCATCCCCTTTGGACCGATTCACGAGAAATAGTTACCCGGGAGTCCTATGTGCAGTGGTGATCCTGCTGCTGACAGGGCTACCGGGTTCTTTTTTGCCCCATGTCAAACCTGTTATTGGAATTGACAAGGTGGTGCATCTGCTGATGTATGCCGTATTCACCTACGCTACCCTGTGGGGCTATCGTGAACCGTTTATGAACAACGGGAAAAACTACCGAAGAAAAGCCTTTTGGATTACTTTGAGTCTCGGCATCGTCTACGGAGCTCTCACCGAAGTCATGCAAGAATTCCTAGTCCCAGGACGAAACGGCAATATGTATGACTGGTTGGCCGATGTCGTCGGAAGCATTTTTGGTGCGATAATTGCTGTTTTTTTACTTCGTGACAGAAATAATTTGAAAAATGAAGCGTTGGATAAATAAATAATTAGTAATTTCGCATCGAATTTTTGCAAATTATCAAAAAACTATAATCATGGAAGAGAAAAAATCACCAAAAGCGAATCTTGAGAACAAGAAATTGATGTTCATCCAGATCGGTTTGATCATCAGTTTGGCCGTGGCTTGGGCCGTTTTCGAAATCAAGAGTTACGACAAGATGGAGTTTGCCGATGTCGGCAGAACCGTTGAAGTCGTTGAAGAAGAAATGGTTGAGATTACCAAGCAGGAGCAAAAACCACAGCCCGTGGAAGTTCCAAAGCAGACCACCCAGATCCAAGTCGTGGAAGACGACGTGGAAGTGGAGGACATTGAGATTAACGCTGACGTGGACCAGAACGAAGTCATCGAGGAGTATGTTGCCCCCGAAATCGAGGAAGAAGACATCCAGGAAGCTGAAATCTTCACCATCGTGGAAGAGATGCCTGACTTCCCTGGCGGCACCCAGAAACTCGCCGAGTACTTGGCCAAGAACATCAAGTATCCCCAGATGGCCCGTGAGAGCGGCATTCAGGGTCGTGTGTTCATCAGCTTTGTGGTCGAAACCGACGGTTCCGTCTCCAACGTCAACGTGATGCGTTCCTTGGGCGGAGGCTGCGACGAAGAAGCCGTGCGCGTTGTGAAGTCCATGCCAAGATGGAAACCTGGAAAACAACGTGGTAAACCCGTGCGTGTGAGTTACATCCTGCCCGTTAACTTCCAGCTGAAGTAACAGGATTAAAGTGGTCGTAGACCAACTTCGCCTTAGCAGGCCCTATCAAGGAAGTCAAGCTTTCGAGCGTGGCTTCCTTGATTGCTTTTACTGACTTCAGTTCCAGCAAAAGCTTCTCCGCCGTAGCCTTGCCGATGCCTTTAATGTCGGCCATCTCGGAGTGCATGAACCCCTTCTCAAACTTTTTCCGGTGATGGGTGATGGCAAAACGATGCACCTCGTCCTGAAGATGCGTCATTAGCCTGAAGATTTCCGAATCGGGCTTGATACCCACCACACGAGGCGGAAAACCATAAAGCAACTCTCGAGTGCGATGACGGTCATCTTTCACCAAACCCGCAATGGGGATGTCGACATGTAGCTCGTCCTGCAGCACCTGCCGCACCACTTCCATCTGTCCTTTGCCACCATCGGTGACGATAAGGCTGGGCAAGGGTTTTTCCTCTTCCAACAAGCGTGAATAGCGGCGACGCACTACCTCTTTCATCGAGGCGTAGTCGTCAGCTCCTTCCACCGTCTTGATATTGAAATGACGATAGGCGTTTTTGTTGGGCTTGCCGTTCACAAACTGCACCATGGCTGCCACAGGATAGTCGCCTTGGAAATTGGAGTTATCGAAACACTCGATAACTTCAGGCACCACAGGAAGATGAAGCATCTCCTTGAGCTGGTTGAGCACACGCTTTTGATGCCGTTCCGGGTCGACCAAGGTGCGTTGTTTCTCCACATCCATCCGATATTGAAGCGCATTACGGCGTGAGAGTTCCAACAACTTCATCTTGTCGCCTCGCTGCGGCACAGTGACCACCACATCACCTAAGTCGAAATCGAGCTCCATAGGCAATACCACTTCCTTGGAAGGGCTTTCAAACTGCCTTCTTATCTCAATCACCGCCAACGTGAGCAACTCTTCTGCCGACTCGTCGAGCTTACGCTTGATTTCCATGGTATGCGACTGCACTACCGCCCCTTCTGCCACCCTCATATAGTTCACATAAAAGAGACTCTCTGCATCGACATAAGAAAACACATCCACATTATGGATGGTGGTGCTAACCACCGTGGAACGACTACGATAGTTCTCCAACAACTCGTATTTCTCCTTGATGACTTGGGCTTCCTCAAACTCCATCCGTGATGCGTGATCCATCATTAGACTTTTCATGGACTTCAGCACTCCTTGCAGGTTGCCGCGGATGATTTCCTTCACTTCCTGAACCATCTGGCAATAGGCCTCACGAGAGATCTTCCCCACGCAAGGGCCGACACATTTATGGATGTGATAGTCGAGACAGACACGGTATTTCCCTTTTTCGACATTGGCCTCAGTAAGCGTTGTCTTACAAGAACGGATGGGATACACCTGTCCCAGCAGGTCGAGCAGCAAACGCGCCGTGCGCACAGAAGGATAAGGGCCATAGTATTCCGAACCGTCGTTCACTTTCTTACGCGTCAGAAACACCCGGGGGAAAGGCTCTTTCTTAATACAAATCCAAGGATAAGTCTTGTCATCCTTAAGCATAATGTTGTAGCGCGGCTTGTACTGCTTGATGAGATTGTTCTCCAGCAGCAAGGCCTCCGACTCCGACTCCACCACGATGAATTTGATGTCGGCAATTTTACTCACCAGCACACGCGTCTTGCCTGTCTGGTCCTTGTTGAAATAGGAGGATACACGACGTTTCAGGTTCTTCGCTTTACCAACATAAATGAGGGTGCCGTCACTATCGTAGTAACGGTAAACCCCGGGTTTGTTAGGCAATATCGCCAATATGCTATGAACTTGATTCTGCAACTTCTTACTTTTGACTTCTATCAAAATGGTTCCATCCCTGGGCTTTAAGCGGAATGACATGGTTGTCCGGGGTAATCAATTCAGAGATTCCCTTGTCGGCGGTCATATAGCCAATCACCGTCACGTCCTCGGCCATTTTTTGAATCTTCTCGTACTCTTTTTGGTCAACCGTGAACAACAGCTCATAGTCCTCTCCCCCACTCAAAGCCGCCACACTAGGAACGATTTGGAAGTCCTTGGCGATTTTCACGGTAGATGGATCCTGTGGAATCTTTCCTTCATAAAGCTGGCAACCCACCCCTGATTCTTTGCACAAGTGCAGCACTTCTGAAGCCAGTCCGTCGGAAATGTCGATCATGGACGTGGGTTTGATGTCCAGTTCCTTGAAACGCGCGACAATGTCTTTTCTGGCCTCTGGCTTCAGCTGACGCTCCAGTACATAATCAAAGCCTTGAAGCTGAGGTTGCATGTTCGGGTTAGCCAAGTATTCGGCTTTCTCACGCTCGAGAATCAAGAGCCCCATATAAGCACCGCCCAGGTCGCCGCTCACACAGAGCAAGTCATTGGGTTTGGCACCACTCCGATACACCACGTCTTCCTCTTTAGCCATGCCGATGACCGTAATGGAAATCACCAGTCCCGATTGGCTTGAGGTGGTGTCGCCACCCACTAGGTCCACATGATAGTTCTCGCAAGCCAGACGGATGCCGGCATACAGCTCATCAAGCGCCTCCACCGAGTAACGGTTGGAGACCCCCAACCCCACCACAATCTGAGTAGGCGTGCCGTTCATGGCATAGATATCAGAGAAGTTAACCACAGCGGCCTTGTAACCAAGATGTTTTAAAGGCGTGTAGGTCATGTCGAAATGTATGCCCTCCACCAACAGGTCTACCGAAACCAAGGTGCGATAGCCTTCGTGATTGATGACTGCGGCATCGTCGCCCACCCCTTTCAAGCTGGAGGCATTGCGCAAGGGGAATTCCTGTGTCAGTTGGTCAATCAGTCCAAATTCACCCAACTCATCAAGTTCAGTGCGAACCATATCTTTATTCTCTTCCATATTTATATCGATATTTTGCAACTATAAAAATCATTCCGACGGTAAGCAACAGACTCCCCATCAACAAGGCTACATTGGACGTGCTGCCAAAATGTTCCCAATCGACATGGACAAGTCCTTTATAATCGAGGTAGGCAACCACGACGGCCGTACCATTATTGATGAAGTGCATCAGGATGCTTGTCCATAACGATCCCGAGTAATAGAACATGTAGCCGAGAATCAAGCCGATAAACATGCGCGGCAGGAAACCATAGAACTGGAAATGGATGAAGGAAAAGATGAAAGCGCTGAGGAAAATGGCCAGATGGGCGTTTTTGCAGCCTCTAGTCAAGGCTTGCTGCAATACCCCACGGAAGGTCAACTCTTCGCCGATAGCAGGAATCAAAGCGATAACGAGCAGGTTACCCAACAGTCCTCCTATCGTGTCGACCTCCAGCATCCGCTGCGTCAAGTCAGCTGCGGTGTCCTCCATCATTTTTAACAAGGATTCCAAGGTCTTGAAAACCTGACCAAAATTTATATTCTCGTTCCAGGTGCCCAAGATATTCGTCAGCGGAAGCGAAACAAACATCAGTGCGACACCGATGAGAAGCATCCACCCTTTAGCAGGGGTTCGGAAGCCCAACTGACGCATAGGCTGTGTGCGCGTAAACGCATAGAGAATCAAGGGGGGCGCAATGAACATCAGCGCGGAACTAAGCCCTTGGCCAACCTTCAACATGGTGGTGTTGTTGCCCATAGTGAATACCGCGGCTATGCCAGCTCCAATCAAGGTGCAAACAAAGAAAGCCATGAGGTAGATGAAGACCCTCATCCCCGCCGATGCTTTCAGGTTTTTCTTGAATTCATCCATCGAAAAAATCAGTTTGAAACTGCAAATGTACTATTTTTGCGGAAAATATCCACCATGCACAAGATTGCCCACCTCGAATTTGAGCATTATCCCTTGCTACTGGCTCCTATGGAGGATGTCTCCGACCCTCCGTTCCGTCATGTGTGCAAGCTCTTCGGGGCCGATCTGGTGTATTCCGAGTTCATTTCGTCGGACGGCTTGATTCGCGACAGTGTTAAAAGTATCAAGAAGCTGGACTTCGATGAGTTTGAGCGTCCATTTGGGGTACAGATTTTCGGCAATGCCATAGCCCCTATGGTGGAAGCTGCTAAATATGTTGAAAGTGCCCATCCCGACATCATTGACATCAACTTCGGTTGTCCCGTGAAGAAAGTGGCCTCAAAAGGTGCCGGTTCAGGCATCATGAATGACATTCCCAAGATGGTGGCCATCACCGAGGCGGTGGTGAAAGCCGTTGGCATTCCTGTCACAGTAAAGACCCGACTGGGTTACGACGAGCAGCACAAAGAGATTGTCGACATTGCCGAACGCTTACAGGATGTGGGTATCGCCGCACTGACCATCCATGGGCGATTGCGTACCACAAAATACGGTGAACCCGCTGATTGGACTTTGATTGGCGAGGTGAAAAACAACCCAAGAATGCACATCCCCATCATTGGCAATGGGGATGTGATAGACGGTCCCTCTGCAAAGCATTATAAAGACACCTATGGAGTCGATGGGCTGATGATCGGACGCGCCACTTACGGCAATCCATGGATTTTCAACGAAATACACCATTATCTTGAAACCGGAGAGGAGATACCCAAACCTGATCTGCACGAACGTATAAGGGTTGCAAAAATACAGTTGGAGCGTTCTGTGGAATGGAAGGGTGAGCACATCGCCATTATGGAGATCCGAAAACACTGGGGGGCTTATTTCAAAGGACTGCCCAACTTCAAGCCCTTCAAAATACGACTGATGGAAGCCAAGACTGCCCAAGAAGTCACCTATATATTGGACGAGCTTGAGGTGACCTTTCCATAGGATCAATCCAACTTAACCTCCGGTCGCAGCACTCCGTTTACGAACAAATTCCGCACCAACTCCTCCCGACGGATGTTATAGGTGGGGAGCCCTAGTTTTTGTGCCACTTCGATATTGGCTTTCGTATCGTCAATAAACAGCGTCTCGTTAGGTTTCAATTCCTGATGGTCAAGGATATATTCAAAAAAGAGCGGGTCTGGTTTCAACAAATGCACATCAAAGGAGAAATACGACTTGTTGAAAAGGTCATCGAACTGTTTATAACCGAAGCGAAGTTGAAGATCACGTACATACAGGTCGTAATGGATCTCATTGGTGTTGCTCATCAAAAAGATGTTGTAATGTTTCTTGATTTCCTCAAGCGCATGAATCCGTTCACGGGGAATATCGAGCAGCAAGGAGTTCCAAATGTCATCAAAGGTAGAGTCAGACATATTGGGGCGGTTCAGCAGTTTCTTTGCCTGTTTTCGAAACGTAGCTGCCGAGATAATGCCCCTTTCGAAACGTTCGTCCAGGGATTGGAAGGCCTCATTATGAAGGAGTTGTGATCCATCGAGGTCTAATTTTTTCAATTCATTAAAGATCAAGGTTTCATCGATATCGAGGATTACCCCACCGAGATCAAAGATGATATTTTTTATTTTTTGAGGCATATCAAAAAAAAGTTGTACTTTTGCAAGGCAAATATAAGCATAAATTCAGTTAATACCAAAGAATTCATGCAAATCTTTGCGGTCCCATAGCGCAGTTGGTTAGAGCAACTGACTCATAATCAGTAGGTCC
>CAMHFN010000026.1 GCA_946184615.1 uncultured Bacteroidales bacterium | reverse complement strand
AGATGATTTGGCGCGATGGCGACACGGAATATTACCCAGGTGGCGTCACCGACCCCAACTATTGCGTGCTGAAGTTCACCGCCACCGATGGCCGTTTCTACAGCGACTTCTATCCGAGGAGCTTTGTAATTGGGTAAAGATTGTTGATGAAACATCTGCCCAATGTCATATCGGCACTTCGATTTTTAGGGGCCGTTTGCCTTCTGTTTTTCGGAGTCGAGAGTTGTGCTTTCTGGGTCATTTATTTCGTCTGTGGCCTAAGCGATATGGCAGATGGCTATCTCGCCCGAAAACTCGGATGCGAAAGCAAAACAGGTGCGTTGCTGGATAGTTTGGCAGATTTGGTTTTCGTGGTTTGTTGCTGTTTTAAGTTGATACCTGCTGTGGCATTTCCAAAATGGCTGTGGATCTGGGGCGGAGTGATTGTCGTCATTAAGGTCATCAATCAAATCTCTGCGTTAGTGATGTACAGGAGATGCGTTTTTCCTCATACTGTTGCAAATAAAGTAACTGGGGTTCTGCTTTTTGTTGGAGCTCCTATGACGGTTTTTTTGGAATCGATTGTTCCAATGGTCATTATAGCCATTGTCGCAACATTTGCAGCTGTTCAAGAGGGACATTTCATTAGAACGGAAAAGAGGTACTAATCATTCTCGCAAATTCGTCGTGTCAAATCATTGAGTATGAGGCATTTGTTTCTGCTGATGGTTATCTGCTCGTTGTGGTGCTCCCATGGAGAAAGGATGAGCAGTTGGCCTCGGGCGCACGCCTCCATGCGGGCTCCGCTTGGCTTGACAAGATCGGTAAGGCCGTTTTCCTGTAAGTAAATCAGAGGCAAACCCTCGTTAAAGGCTGCCCTCAAGAGCATCGCTTTTACCTACAACATGCCCAAATAGGGCACGACGCCCCTCCGTCACCATCGTAATCATGTAAACCTGACGGCCTGCATAGTCATGCCCGACACAGCGGCGAAGCATGGATGGCTTCTTCTCACCAGCAAAGGCTTTCTGTGCTTCGTAGGTTTCTTTTTTCATGCAACAATTTCTTGTTTTTACACTGCAAAGATAGAATTCTTTCACAAATTCCCCAAAAACTTGCTGAAACGGGGCTTATGCCGTATTTTTGCCGACAAATTATCTTATCATGCGAAAAACCCTAATCCTTTTACTGACCCTTCTTGTCATGGCCTCCTGCAGCGACCCCAATGCAAAGTATGTCAAGAAAGCCGTCCGTATCATGGACAAACATGGCATTTATGCCCAAGGTCCCGAATGGGAAACCGCCAAGCAAGAAGCGCTGGAAGCACAGCCTACAACCCTGGAGGAGGCACAAGAAATCGTTATCAAAGCAGGTAAAGTGGCCGGTGGAAAGCATACCTTTTTGTTGACCACCGATCAAGTGACGGTGAACGACACCTCAACCTGGGAAATGCCAACGGTGGAATTGCTGGAGAACGACATCGCTTTCGTCAAGTTACCAGAATTCTCAGGTAATATGGAAGAGGGGGCCAAATATGCGAACGCGGTGCTTAATGCCGTGCCAGATGAAGTGCAAGGCGTTATCATCGACCTGCGGGGCAATCGAGGAGGCAATATGTATCCGATGATTGCCGCTATTCACCGTTTTTTGCCTGATGATGTAATCCTGAAGTTCTCTTCGCGCCAAAGGCCCATGAGTGTCAATACCGCCTTTGTCATGAGATCGGTTGGCATGGAACAACAGCCCCCGATTCATTGTCAAGTGGCGTTGTTGACCAACGAATGGACGGCCAGCTCCGGCGAAGCGGTCTTAATCTGCTTCCGAGGATTGGAGAACACACGTACCTTTGGGTCGCCCACCGCTGGCTATTGTTCATGCAACCAGCCTTTCCCGCTTCCTGGAGGTTCCCAACTGGTGCTCACGACGGGTGAAGATATCGCGCGCACGGGCGAAGTGTTCTGCGATGATCCCATCGAGCCTGATGTCCTGACTGAAATGCCGTTTGAAGAAGCGCTGGAGTGGCTTGCCAAAGAGCTTTTATAGATAATAGGATGTTACTTGAAAATCAGCGCAAATATAGTCAAATTGCTGTCGCTTTGTTCAAGGACAAGGTTGCCGTTGTGCCTGACCATGATTTGCTTTGAAAGGCTTAGTCCAATGCCGGTGCCATTGGGTTTTGTGGTATAGAACGGTACAAAAATCTCTTCAATTTGGCGTAACGGGATGGCCTTGCCGTTGTTGGCCACACGGATGACGGTTTGGTCCTCCGAGTTCAGGTCGGCGGTGATGCGGATGGAAGTGGCCCCTGCTTGTACGGCATTCTTAATCAAATTGTTGAGCACCTGCATGATTTGACCCTCATCGGCATAAATGAGCAGGTCGGGCGTGTTGGCTTGATAGGTCAGAGTAGCCCCTTGCTCGGCGATCTTGGCCTTGTTGAGGAGTAGCACACGATCCATCAGCTCGTCAACCATCACGGCTTTACGGACGGGCGGCTGGGCTTGCGTCATACTGCGGTAAGACTCCACAAAACGGATCAAGTCTTTCGATGATGCCGAGATAGTTTGCAAGCCTGCTTTCATGTCCATGCCTTCCTCGGTGAGTAAAGCATCGCTCAAGGAGGCGATAGGGGAGACGGTGTTCATGATTTCATGGGTCATCACGCGAAAAAGCTTATTCTGTGACGATTCCTCGTTGGCTGCGTCGCGCCGCTCGAAGATGCCTTTGATGCGGTTCAAGGCACGGTTGAGTGCCGACTTCTCCTTGAAGTGGAAGTTTAACTCACCGTCCTCTAGGGCATCCATCATGAAGCCTACCTTTCGGGCATCGTTTCTACGCACGATGAGAGTAGTCACCACTACTGCTGCGACGATGGCCACCACTACAACCCATATCCAAATCCAGACACTCATATTCCGTATTCCTTTAGGCGGCGGTATAAGGTCGGACGGCTGATTTTTAATGCCTTGGCTACGAGGGTCAGGTTGCCGTTATAGGTCTTCATCGCATTGCGGATGACTTGTTCCTCGGCACTTTCAAGGGTTTGGTTTTGCGGTTTTGGAGCTGTTTCATCCATCAATTCCGAGGCGCGGAGTTGTAGATCGGCGGCGCGGATGAGTTCCGCCTCGGAATAGATGACTGCTTTCTCGATACAGCCTTGCAGCTCGCGGATGTTGCCACTCCAACGGCAGCGTTTCAAGAGATTCAGCGCCTCGTCGGAAAGGCCTTGTGCCTTACGGTGGTATTTCTCGGCATATTGCTTGACGAACATCTCTGCCAAGGTGACGATTTCGTCGGGACGCTCGCGCAAGGGCGGCAGGTTCAGTGTGACCGTGTTGATTCGGTAGAACAAGTCTTCACGGAAACGGCCATCCTTGACCATCGTCGCCAAGTCCATGTTGGTAGCGCAAATCAGGCGGATGTTGATGGGGATGGATTTCGTGTCGCCCACCTTGGTGATGCTGCGGTTTTGGATGACGCGCAACAGTTTGGCCTGCTGTGCCAGAGGCACATTGCCAATCTCATCGAGGAATAGGGTAGTGCCGTTGGCCTGCTCGAACTTACCGATATGGTCGGCATGGGCATCGGTGAAGGCACCTTTCACATGGCCGAATAGCTCGCTCTCAAACAAGGTATCCGTGATGGCCCCGATATCCACACCTACCATCGGCTTGGTGGCGCGATTGGAAAGTCGGTGTATCTCATTGGCTAACACATCTTTACCCGTTCCGTTTTCGCCCGTGATGAGCACCGTGGCATCGGTGGGTGCCACTTTCTCCACCATCGCGCGCAATTGCCGCATCGCTTCGCTCTCCCCCCAACGCATTATGGGTGCAGATGCTACGACAGGCTCCTTCCCAGCGGTTTTACGGTGTTTCATGCAGGCCTCTTCAAGCGTGGCGAGCAGTTTGGCGTTGTCCCAAGGCTTCACCACGAAGTCGAAGGCACCGCGTTTCATGCCTTCCACGGCGAGGGCAATGTCGGCGTAGGCCGTGAAGAGCACCACCTCCACCTCGGGGAAGTCGCGTTTCAGTTCCGAAAGCCAAAAGAGGCCTTCGTTGCCCGTGTTGATGTCGGTCTCGAAGTTCATGTCGAGCAACACCACATCAGGCTTGAAAGTCCGCATGGTCTCCATCAGCACCTTGGGCGAGGCGATGAGTTCCACCTCGGCGAAGCGCATGGGCAGCAATATCTTCAGTGCCGACCGGATGCCGGCGTTGTCGTCGACGACTAGGATTTTAGATTTGAGTTTACTCATGGCGGCAAAAATACCGAAAAATAATTACCGAAAAAACATAATTTGCGTTTTCATTCCTTCTTCAAAGCCTCCGCCGGATTTGTCCGCGCGGCCTTCAAGGTCTGCCAAAGCACCGAGAGGAAGGCCATCAACATACCGAGGATGGCAGCCACGGCGATGATCCAACCGTAATGCTCGATGCGATAGGCGAAACGATCCAAATAGCGGCCACAGAACCAAACGGCAAGCGGGATGCCGATAAGTGCCGCGATACCAACCAAAACCATGTAGTCCTTCACCGTGCGCCACAACTCACGCTGGACGTTGCTGCCAAACACCTTGCGTACGGCGATGCTCTTGGTGCTTTGCTCGCTGTAATAGGTGCTCATGGCCATGAGGCCGAGCAAGGAAATTAGCACTGACAGCAACATGAACAGTTCCAGCAGGCGCATGGCCATTTTTGCAGGTTGCAGCAACAAATTGTTAAGGTCTTTCACATAGCCGTTTTGCGCTGGTTCCACGTAGGTGCCGTTCTTTTCCTCGGAATAGTCGGCGTAGGCTTGCATAATGGCTTTTTCGGTCTCTTTGTAATCACCTGAAACATCAATCATTACACCATTGCCCCAAATCAAGTCTTCCGCACGTGCAATGATGACCGCCGAAAACTGGTTGGGTTCAGAAGATGCCGCCGAGCGCGTCGGGATGTCCTCATAGATTCCGCCTACGGTCTCGGGGTTGCTGCCGTTGATATGCATGTTGCGTGTGTAATAATGTGCCGTTGAGTCGCTCAAAGCGAGTTTTTCGGCCAAAGTCCTCGACATCCATACCGAATTGGTACGCAGTCCGAAATCTTCAACGACCTGCAAATCAAGCATATTGAAATATGTTTCGTCACATAAGATAAGTTGCATGTTCACCCTTTCGCCTTCGGGCGTGGTTACAGTGGTACCCATATTCATCTGCCCAGCAAAACCGCGACCGTAGCCCACCGCATTCACATTCGGGATCTTTTCCAAACGGTCGATGAGCGGCGCAATATCAGAATAATCTTTTACCCAACATTGCAGCGAATACAAGCCCTCTGAACGCATGTTGGTAGGACGGTTCATCATGTGACGCATCTGTACCTCCATCAGAATCGCCATGGCAATCAAAACGATGGTGATGGTGTTTTGGAACACAATGAAAATCTTGCTGAACACTCTTTTGGTTTGAAGCCGATAGGTGCCGCGCACCACGTCAATCGGTTCAAAACGCGAGGCAATGGCGGCAGGCGCGATGCCCGACAGCACGCCCACCAACACTATGGCTGCAAGATAAACTGCCACAACGCCCACCGTCCAGTCGAATCGGATCAGTACAAACTGCCCCAATGATGCATCGATACTCATATCGCCGCCCCCAACGTTTTTCAGCAAACCGTTCATCATCGGGAACAAGGCACAGGCCAACAAAAACGCCAGCACGAAGCACACCGCCGTAAACGACACGGATTCAAGAATATACTTCAAGACAATTCTCCCTTTCGTGGCACCATGAAGCCGCCTTGTGGCCATTTCCTTGGCGCGTTTTCCCGAAAGGGCCATGTTGAGGTTGATGTAGTTGAAAATGGCCGAAACGAGCAGCAGCAACACCACCACGGTCAGTGTTTGCATCACCGGCTTTTTACCTCCTTTGAACATCCATTGGTTGTCATTGAAAAAGACTTCCGGCAACGTGTAAATCGGCATGGCACTCACGAAACCGTCAGAATAATTGGGCAACCCTACAGCCTCGACTTTTTTCGCGAGTTGCTCTCGGTCAGTGCCTTCACGGACTTTAATCAAGGTCATATATTGTCCAATGGAACTGAAAGGCTTTTGGTTGGGCAATGTGTTAAACTCGGGGTTGAGCAGCACGTCGGAGTTAGGCATCAATGAGTTGGGGGCATCCTTGAAAATGCCACAGACCATGCTCTCGATTTTATCATCGAAATAGGTGATTCGGATGGGTTTGCCGATGGCATCGCCGTTGAAGCCGCGGTTGGCAAGCGACTCGGAGATAAGGCAATGCCCTTTGAGATGATACTCGTCCATGCTGCCTTCGAGCAAGGTCAGGCTTGGGAAAAGTTCAAAAATTTCGGGGTCGGCCTCGGTGATGACGGCACTGACAGGCTGTTCGTCGCCGAAGGTGATATAGCCGTCATAGTCGGAGCCAGAGATGCGGGCAACCGTTTCGGCTTCGGGAAGTTTGTCCTCAAAAACGGCCTTGTCCCACCAGGATAGCGACATATAATCTTGGTTTCCAATGGCATAAACCCTATTTCGATAAGGATTGCCGTAAGCCACGGAATACTGTTGATACACATAATTGCCAATCAAGATGACGAAGGCAATGGAAACGATGAGACCGATGGCCTCGATGATGGAATAGAGTTTGTTTCTTGAAAGGAATTTGATGTAACTGCTCATTTTTTTCTAATTAAAAACGGGCAAAGAATAGCATTCATTGTGCCAAAACAGTAACTATCTAAAATTCAAAGATTTAAGATTTAAAGATTTTGAAAGACTGTAAAGAATCTTTACAACGGTGTAAAGAAACTTTACACTCCACCCCAAAAAAGGAAGCTTGAGGCCTTCATCGAGTAGTTAGGTATTGTCAGTTTCCCGGTTGATAGTTGCACAAGGCATTGTAGATATTGGCGATGAGCTGCGGTGTTTGGTAATCCTGTCCGTCAAGGCCATAGACGACGGTAAAGCTGAAGTTGTCGGCCATGCATTCTTCGGGAGCGAACACATAATCGGTGTTACGCCCTACTACATCCCAAAAGTCGGGCACCTCCTCGACGGGATAATAGGTATCCAACGCATCAATAGGAACAAGCACCACCTCGTTAAAGTCAAAGAAAGACGCTTCGTCGCCCACCTCCGCGTAGGCTTCAGCCCAAGTCTTGGTAAGGAGAACCAGCAGTTCGCAGTTGCGTTTTTCCCCATTGATGGTGAATTCGGCGTAATTGTCGATATGTTCCACATCGGGGTTGATCAAAACCAGATTTTGAATCTCAGGCGAGAAGACAATATCCTCGCCCATCACAGTGAAACCTATAAGGCGATACATTTGACTGCGGAACTCAGGAGAGTTGCGAGTAAGGCCAAAAAGGACAGACAAATCAAGGCGACCATCAGTTCATGTACATCTGTTTAAATTAGGGTTTCCAGGTGATGTCCAAATAATACTCATAGCTTTCATATACACAGCCATCGTGGTCTTCACGGCCATCAATCTCGTTGTAAAAGTGGATTGTCTCACCTGGGGTGAGCAGCTTGATTTCGCCGTAGTAAGCGAAAGTGATACAACGCTTCTCGATGCGATCGATGCGCAAACCGCCGAAGCCTGTAAAATATGGAAACTTGCCGACTTTGGCTTCCACCTTTGTTTTTTCGGTGTCATCTCCATGAAGCCATACATTAAGCATGATAGGAGCATCAGGTGCTTCGTCTTCTTGAAACACGCCTTCCATCCAATCGCCGTCTTGCGTTATGCCGCCTTCGGGATAGGTGAAAACGCCATGTCCGTGGCATAGCCCGTCCTTGAATTCACCTTCGTAGCGACGGCCTCTTGTGTCCACACTGTCGCCAACAAGCACACCGATACCATTAGGACGGTCGTCGGCCATGTCGCCATCATAAATCCAGCGCCTATAGAAATAATCGATATGGCCGTTCCACACCCAGCATTCCACGATGTCGTTTTTATTGAACGGGTCGGGAAGTTGGAGGACCTTTGCCCCTCGGACGTCCCATTTTTCGTTTTCCAGTTTCACCAGTTCGCCTTGGTCCCACTTTTCTTCGTGACATTTGCCGTCGGTAGTGTGGACGGTCATATAGCCATGGAAAGGCTTCAGTTGCTTTAGAGGGTAGCCCCAAAAATCAATGGAGCTGCCGTCGGGGTAATAAACATCACTGCCAAGATGGGTCTTAAACACCCTGTGGTCGTAGTTGTTCAATTCCGTGTCGCCGCTGCGTTGTTCGACAACAATGCCGTTTTTCAGCTTGACGGTGAGCACGGAACGGTTTTCATCGATTTTCCTGTATTCGTATGAATCCATTTCCAGATCCTGAATCCTCTCGCCATTATGCCATTCGATGGCGTAGGGCTTTTCGGAAAGGACGATTTCGATGCCGTTGATTTTGTGGCGATAGAAAGGTGTGATAGTGTCAGGTCCTATGGCTCTCTTGACGGGATAAATGCCTATCAGGTCCATGACTTCCAGGTCATCGGAAGTGTTGATCCATGCGTGTTCGATGACCGAGCCGTCGGCAAAGGTGTATTTCCCATCGGCGGCGTAGGCAGGACCATAGATGTGGGCGTAATTGAGGTGGAAAAAGCCCTCAAAATGGTCGCCATTGGGATAAATCACACTGCCTTCGCCTTTCGGGCCTTTCAATTCCTGACGGATGACATCGCCAAACTCAAACCATCCGTCGTAAACGATTCCGCTGTTTTTGCCTCTCATGGTGATGCTATCTAGATCATTCGTATTTGATGAAGCCGTTCAATGGCTCGTGGGCCGTTTTTGGCACAAGGCTGACCGTGTAGGAAAACGCCCCAATCGCGGTAAGAGTTGCGTTCAACACGCAACATGTAGTTGCTCCAGTTCACGTTTTGTATAGTTTCAGTGGATAATAGAGTTTAAAGACGCACGATGGCAAAAATAATGAATCTTTTTGAAAAAGAAGATTTTTCTTTAAAAAATAATGAAACTCACCACTTTCGACTATTCGAATGGAACTTCATTTCTTTCATTTTATTCGGCTTAAATCCATCGAAAAAGTCACCGGCTGGCTTTGCGAGCAGACTACGCCAACACCATTACGGACATTCGAATAGACTTGGCTTGGTTCGGTGAACAAACCCATAGGGCCATCGTCAATGGTAACGAAAGATGAATAGGATTTCTTGAACTGATAGAGACCGTAATCCACCTTCGACACTTCCAGGACAAACGGCTCGAGATAGACATCCGTATGGATAGACATCTCTATATCGACTGCGTATTGTTTCCCGTCAAAATAGGAATCGTTGAACAGGTTATAGGGACCATTGGCATAGTAATTACCACCTCCGAACAAGTCCTCCACATGCTCTACATTCATAAAGTCGGCAAAGACGGGATCGGTGGTGGTGAAGCCTTCCAAGCCTTCCCGAGGAAAGAGATTGTAGTAGTCCTTGCCGGCAGGATCATCAATCACCAAGGAAAAATAGATGGTCTTCCCGCCGTACCCATCGGTGTTACCCGCAATGCGTATCGTGTCAAAGCTGATCGCGTTGGGCGCGGAGGGCATCGTGGTTTCGGCCACGGCGGTTTTTTCAAACTCGCTTGAACTCACCTCAAAACGAAGCGCATCACCCTCGCAAAGAATATAATCGCCTTCGCAATAAACGAAAGCGTATTCTAGTTCGGGGACAAGCGAATCGGCTTCATAATAATATTGCTCTTCATATCTGATGGAATCCCTCACTCGGAGCGACTCTTTGAAGACCCCGTTCACATAAAGGTCGGCATGGACATCCTTCACTCGGAAGTCCTTTTCGACCTCATCGGTATAGAACGAGCTTTTCTCGACGTAAAGCCGTGCCGGTTCGCCCACATGTTGAATGCCGTTCACCACCAATAGTTCCTCTGGCGCGATATCAGTAAACATGATCTCTTTTTCACAAGCGGTCAATCCCGCCATGATCAAAATAATTGATAATATCTTTAACTGTTTCATGATTCTGTCTTCTTACTTCTTACTTCTGTCTTCTTACTTCTTAAAACTACCATTTATATTGCCAGCTCACCGTCGGGATGATGGGGAAAATGCATATTTGGCGTAAGGTCTTCATCCTCTTTGTCGTCCCATCGCCCATCTGTACCTCATGTTCGTGAGGATAAACGATGAACGGGTTGTTGTGGCACAAGGTATTGTAGATATTAATGCTGAAGATGCGTTCGCCGTGTTTTTTCTGCTTATGGAAGTTGGCCACCAGGTCAAGACGTTGGTAGCTGTTGAAGCGGTAGTTGTTGCGGCTTTCGATATGGGAAACCGTAGGCGGGTCATAATAGCTGGACCCTAGTCCATTGTATCCAACTCCATGATAGCTCTGCATCGGAAGCGTGGCGCAGTTGCCCGAGCTATAGATCCAGGTGGCACCCACGTCGATGCGGTCGTTGAATTCGTACATCAGCACGATGTTCAGGTCGTGGCGACGGTCATACTTGGCGGGGAACACCTCGCCGAAGTTCAGCTCCTGGCCTTCACGGTCGAAGAGGCGGTTCGCATGGGCCCAGGTGTAGCCAATCCAACCCGTGAACTTGCCCACCTGTTTCTGTGCGAACAACTCGATGCCGTACGACCAACCGTCGCCCATCACCACCTTGTCTTGCCAATCGCTCTGATCCAAGGTGAAGAATGAGGAGCCCTCCTTGTATTCCATCACGTTTTGCATCTTCTTGTAGTAGCCTTCAATCGAGAACTCAAAGCCTTTCCAGTCGTAGAAGGCACCCACAGCCACCTGATGGGCGTTCATCGGGACGACACTACCCGTAACTGGCACCCAAAGGTCAGTAGGCAGACTGATGGCATTGCTTGAAAGGAGATGGATGTACTGGCTCATGTAAGCATATCCCGCCTTCAGCGAGAAGTCCTCGGTAATCAAAGCCCTCATGCTCACTCGAGGCTGGAGGCTGTGGTAAGTCTTCTTGTCCACGCTGAAGGTGGAGTAATGCAAACCAGCGTTCAGCTTGAAGAAATTGCTGATGTCCCAGTTGTCTTCCAGATACAGGTCCGTCTCCAGTGCCCTGATACGGGCGTCGTTAGAGGTGCTGTCGAAGACGTAGCCGTTCTGGTCGTTTTCTTCCTGCTTGAGATGGATGGCCGCAATGGTAGGGCTATAGGTGTGATGCGTCAGGTTCGCGCCAAACTTCACGTCATGGTTCTCGAAAGGCTTGTAGTCGAAATCAGCCCTGACACTGCCATCATAGATTCCTGAATGCACACCCATATCCATGCTCTCAAAATAGTGTTGGTTTGTGTAGCTTGTCTCACTGGAGAAGCCGGCTCCCATGTAATGCCGGTATTGTGTGTAAGCCCCAGTGACGTTCATGAAGAGGTTGGGTTGGATCACATGGTTCCATCGAAGGGCTGCCACCCGGTTGCCCCATTTCCAGTCGATGTTCAGCTTCTCAAGGCCGGTTCCTTCTCCATAATAGTGGTTATCGAGAAGATCCTTGTACTTTATATTAGCATACACCTTATCATCACCCGAATAAATGCTAAGGAAGAGACGGTCTTTGTCGGAGAACTTATGGTTGACTTTGAGATTGAGGTCATAGAAATAATAACCTGCCCAGGCAGACGCGGTACCTTTCTCGACCCCTTGCTTTACCATTAAACTGGCTAATGGGGCAGTGATGAAGTCGTAATAGGTGCGTCGGAACGAGAAGTTGAACGAGGTCTTTCCTTTGATGATGGGGCCTTCCACGTTCACTTTGGAGGCGATAAGGCCGATGCTAACATTGCCATGATATTCGTACATGTCGCCGTCTTTCATGCGCACATCGACCACTGAGGAGAGTCGTCCACCGAATCGGGCCGGAAAGCTGCCTTTGTAAAGGGTGACGTTCTTGATAGCATCTGCATTGAAGGCTGAGAAGAAACCCGCGGCATGGTTGACGTTATAGAGCGGCACGCCATCAAGGAGGATCAAGTTCTCGTCGGGACCGCCGCCACGGACATACATTCCCGCCGAGCCTTCCGTTCCCGATTGCACACCCGGAAGCAGCTGCAAGGTCTTGATGACATCACTCTCGCCGAACAAAGCGGGCACTTTCTTCAGCTGCATCACCGGCAGCTCGATGGCACTCATCTGGGTGCCTTTCACATTGCTCTCCATGGCCCGTGCCGTAACCGTTACTTCGTTCAACTGGTTCGACTGCGCCAAAGCGATGTTGATTACCGTGTCGTTTTTCAAAATAAAATTTGCCTCGTAGGGCTCAAAACCCACAAAAGAAGCCTTTAAACTAACGGGACCATCCGCTAATTTTAAGGTGTAATAACCGAAGTTGTTGGTCACGGTGCCTTTCATGGTGGAGGCGTCGTACACCGAGGCTCCCAGCAGGGTCTCCTGACTTTTGCCATCGGTGACATAGCCACTGATGGTGTGTGATTTGTTTGGACTTTGCGCCATTGCCGCTGGGACCACCAACGACAATAGCCATAATAGCAAAACTAACTTTTTCATAAAAAACACTTTCGTTATTTCAAAACGCAAAGGTAGGCCTATTATTTGCGAAAAAACGGCGGAAACCCACCACTCCACTATTTCATTAAAGATTGATTTTGAGAATCAATAAATTACGATAATAGATTCCACTATAAAACCCGTTCCATCAAATCTTCAACTGAATCAATCTGAGCCCTCTTCTTAATACCGGAACGGTATTGCGCCACGGTGTTTTCGCGCAATTCGAGGAGGTCCGATTTATCTCTTTACACATCATCTTCTCGGTATTCCAGTATATCCCCCGGTGTGCATTGCAGTTCCCTACAAATGGCATCAAGCGTAGTCAATCTAACGGCCTTCACCTTCCCGGTCTTCAGTATGGAAAGGTTAGCCTGGGTAAGGCCTATCTTCTCTGCCAACTCGTTCGAACGCATCTTGCGTTTGGCGAGCATTACATCTAAATTCACAATAATCATGGGTCAAACAGTTAAGTTGTTTTCCTCCACCGCATCAGCGGCAATCTTGTACATGAACGCAAAGAAGAGCAAGAAGAACGGGGTAACGAAGTTATTGTGCTGAAGCATGAACACCGTCTGTCCATCCCAAAGCACACGTAGATTGTTGAAGGCCAACAAATAAAGGAAATCTACTGCCACGAACCAAAACAGCAACTTCACATTGTTTTTCGGGAAGACTGTGTTCTCGCGCAGACCTTTCAGGATGTTCATCACCACCTTCACGCAAATGCCAATCATGGCCGCAATGCTCACCGAATAAACCACAAGCAACCCTATTTTATACGCTCGATGCTCCGACCAGTTGATTTGTCTTATCGGCCATTCGTCGTACCCCAACAGTGAGCGGATAATGTTTGAGAAATAGAGGATGCCCCACAGGGCGCAAAGTGCCAGTGCCACATAGCAGCACCAACGGATTCTTTTGATGGTTTTGTCTTTCATGTCAAATGGTTTTGAAACGATTATTTGCTGCAAAATTATAAATA
Source organism: uncultured Bacteroidales bacterium (assembly GCA_946184615.1). Classification (GTDB taxonomy): domain Bacteria; phylum Bacteroidota; class Bacteroidia; order Bacteroidales; family F082; genus Limimorpha. Next base: position 13,292 of record CAMHFN010000026.1, on the reverse strand, counting down.
ATTATCGACTTACAATAATTATTTCATGATTTTTTTAAATCTTAATAAATGAAAACCATTGAACGTGATAAAAACTTGATCTATGAGAGAGCATAGCCGCGAAATACCTGGGACAACTCTGATTTGGTTATGAATCAATAAACAACAATAACCATTTCCACTATAAAACCCGTTCCATCAAATTCTCAACTGAATCAATCTGAGCCTTCTTCTTGATGCTGGAACGGTATTTCGCCACGGTGTTTTCGCGCAATTCAAGGATGTCGGCGATCTCTTTTAAACGAAACGCAAAATAAGAAAGGACAGAGATATCAACTTCCGTGTCGGTCAAATCAGGATAAAATGTCTTCAGCTTAGCAACGGCATCAGGATGAGTCTCGTTGAATGCCTCAAAAATACGTTTGGCCTTGTTGCCGAGTTTGTCCTGATAGATGGCGTTCACTTTGGTGAAAAGAGCATCTTTTTCTTTCACCTTCAAGGCATCCTGCGCTGCCTCCAGCTGTTTGCCCAATTCCTCTTGTTGAAGCTTTAGCCGTTTGCCATAACCTCGCCTTGCCACCACGATGGCAATGGCCACCAGCAAAAGTAGTCCCGCAATCGCCATCCAAATCCAGCGGCTATGTCTTGCTGCTCGTTGGCGTTCCTCTTCCTTGGCTCGATCCAGTTCCCATTGCAGATGCTGCTGAAACAGGTCGTTGAGTATCGATACCTGTACTTTGTTTTCGCCCTCCGAACGCTCGTTATCCGCAATAAAGACTGCATATTGGACAGCTTTTAGCGAGTCGCCCAAGTTTTGGTAAATGGTTCGCAAATAGGGCGCCACTGCCCTTTGCCGCACTACGTCGTTGTTGTTTTCAAACACAGGGGTCAGGTAAAACAATGCCGAATCATATTGTCCTTCAAGGGAATAAATGGCGCCCAAAGTAGTGTATCGCGCCAGCAGTTCATTCTCGTCAGAAGCTTGGGTTATCATACGTTTCAAATCGTTGAGGGGAGCCTCGACATGATGGTGAACGTCATAATCAAGCAAGGCTTTATAGGAGACCAAATCCCTGAAAACCGCATTGTTGGTATCGTGCAACTGACGCAACGCCTCATCGAAATAATACTCAGCTGTGTCACATTGTCTCAGCTTATAGTATTGTTTCCCAATAAAAAGCAACAAACAGGATCCGTTATTCGGCGAACCAGGCTCGATGTTGTCGAAAGCAAGAGATCTCTTGAAACAGTCGATAGCAGGTTCCTGCATAAATTGGCTGGCGAACAATTCCCCTATGCGGCTGTAGGTTAGGGTCATGAAACGAGGCAGATGTTTGGGTCGTAGAGTCGCAAAATCTTGCATTTCTACATTCGGGAAATGCGTTTCCATGATTTCCAACGCCTTCAGGTATTCCGTACAGGCCTCAACCACGCTGTCCTTTTCAACGTACCCCACACCATTTATATAATGCGCCCGGGCGGACAAAAACGCATTGTCGCTGTTGTCAAAGTAATCCACCGCCTTCAGCAAGTCCAGTCGATTGCTTTGTGCATAATCGTTTTTATACAGCAGCTCCGAAATCAACAGTTGGCAATAGTGGCCGTCAAACTCATCCAAGCTATCCGCCTTGCCACTCTCGGTAAACGAAATCATTACCTTCAAAGCACTATCCGGCTGCCGCCACATCAAACTATCGATGGCAGATAACGACGGGGAAGCCATCGAGGTATTTCTATGGGAGGGGACGCAGGCGGTCATCATAAGACCGAACACCAGGAGAATCGGATATGCTTTCATCATTGGATTATTTATGAACCTTAAACGGAAAATAAATCGAGATAGTATCCCAATCCATTATTTCCTCAAAGACTGCCTTTGAGAATCAAAAGATTACAAGAAAGATTTCCACTATAAACTTGCTTCGGAAGGATTTTAAAACTCTTTCTTCACAAATTTAACGATACATTCTAAGCATGTTTTGAAAGCACTTCATGGTTCTGTTCCGTTTGTGCAAAAATACACATTATTTTCGAAACCGCAAAGACCCTTCTTAAGATTTCCTTTTTCATTCACCCCTTCACCCACTTCCAACCTCCACATCCTTCTCGTGCTGCGCAGCGGTGCCTGTCATTACGGAAATCATTAATTAGTTTTCCACTATTATCTCAAACTCCGACCAGTCTTTTTGCATGGTCAAAAGGTCGTAATAATAACAGAGATTGTCCTCATTGATTGTTTCCCCATTAACCGAAATGATTTTGTCACCAATGTTGAAGACCTCGTTACCATCGATAAGACGGGTTGCAATCTTTAAAGTGCCATCAGCAGTCACCAAACCATAGTGGACTACTTCTCTCAACTCCATCGTGTCTGCCACATGAGGCTTGGCGTAAACCTTGTTATGGTAGTCATCAATAATCCAGTCGAAGCGTTTGAGATATTGCAGGCCCACATTGTTGAAAGCAAGGCTCTTTTCCATGAACATGACGGGGAGGGTCTCCTCTTGTTCCGCAAAACCCACCTTAGTGTCGGGGACGATGATGAAATGCTGGGATTCCGTCACTCCACCGACAGCCTTTCCGTAGGAGCCTTCGTAAAGCAAATCCTTTTCTTTATGGTTTTCAACCTTTTGAGCGTCCTGGATAAGGATTCCTTGCCCGTTTCCCGTGTCAAAGACGCACTCATACTCGACACCGTTGATGGTAGCTTCCTTGTCGCAAAAATGGCTCGGCTCCAACAACATGGCGTTGCCGAACAACTCACAGACATACATGTTGTGCTTGATGGTGACGGGAATATAGGTCATCCATATCTTTGTCTTTTTATCAGCACCCATCAACGGCACTTTGTAAAACTCCATTCCCTTGGGTTTGTTTTCGTCGGTATAAAACAAAATCGCCGCGATGCTTGACCCCGAGTCAAACAGAACCGTGTCTTCCACATCGTTGATCTCAGCCTTCATCAGCATTTGCCGTTAGTTTTTCTGTGATGGCTTGGCTGTGGTTGAGCCTGAGTATCGAGCTTAGAATAAAACAATCCTGTTCGGCACAAAACTCGAGCAGAAGTGGAAATCGCTGCCGCCTTCATAACCCACATTATGACCATCCTTGTCGGTGATGTACAAAGTCAAGCATGGTTCACTTAGATCCACAGCATCATCAAGCTTGATATACCCATCAACGATGATGTTGCTTTCGGGAATACCAAGGCTTTCGGCAACCTTACTACGTACTTCCTTCGGCAAAGCAATCAGATAGTTACCGTAGGGACTGTCGGTGGCTTCCTCGCACGAAAATGACACATTGCGCACAATGGTTTCGCCATTGTACATGACACTGATGGTGTTGTTGCCCTTAAAATCGATGACGAGAGGCTTCTCTTGATCGGCATACACGTATCCAACAAAACCGCCCACCGTGGTGTGAGTCCAGATCCATTCACCTTTCAGTTCGGGGAGTTTTTCGGTGAGATTGACACCGTTTTTCTTACACGAGTTGAATGCCATCAAAACAACGATAGCAATGAATAATACTTTTTTCATAGTTATAATTTTTTAGGTTGGTTTTCGTTTGTTTATTCAACGAACAAAAGTAAGGATTATTGCAATAAAACCCAAGCATAAAGACATGCGGACTTTCCACTATGATTTACTTACAGAACGGCCATCCGTAAGGATGCACCGGACGCACCAAAAGACCAGTATAGCGGGGACTGTTGATTATGCTGCTGTCAAGGTCGGAACCGATGCTGAAATTCCACGCACTAGTCGGATCGTCTGTGTCGAACGAATTCAACCAGTAGTTGCCAGCAGGCAGGAAGATGCTGTTGCCATTGCTGGCCTCGAAAAGGACACCTTCCACCCCGTTTAGGGTAGTCCAGGTGTGCGTGGTGTTTTGGTACAGTTCCTGCCACTGTTTCTTGCTTGGAATCTGCGGTCCTTGATTGGAATCGAAATTGCACCAACCGGCATCATCGGGTCTGTCCAATATCGTCAAAGTGTCGGTGAAATGGTTGTAGCCGTAGGCAGGATTGTTGCAATACTTGGTCAACTGGTCACCAGCTCCGTTGCAGTGTCTGTAGTTTTCCCAACTGTAAGTGGATTTGGGAGCAACTTCTCCCCACGCAAAGGATTCGCCAAGGCGTTCAGGTTTGTTGGTTCCCACATTGCAGTTGGCCCACATAGTGCGGCTCGGCAAACCGAGGTCGATGTATTCCTCTTTTTTCCTCATCACCACATCGTGTTCCTGCGAGGCGATCCAACGTTCCACGTGGTAACCTCGCACGTAGTCATACCCAGCCTTTTCGATATCCAACCGATAGGAATAATCGTCGTTGTTGTCAAACTGGATGGAATAGTAGCCGTTTTCTTCCGTCTTCGTGTGAATGCCTGTACCATAGTAAAAGCCCAACAAGTTCATGCGTGTGATACACATCAGGGCAAGGCCAACATTTTCAACAGGTTGTCCATCCTCATCGGTGATATGGCCGCTGACGGTGATGGTTTCGGGACTCTCTTGCACGATTTTGCTGCATGACCCGCAAATAAACAGGACTGCAATTAGGAATATTGGTTTTGCAATTGTTTTCATAACGATGTGATTTTTAATGTTTAAACTCATATCCAATAATCAAGCCCAACCTGGGTGTAAAACTTCTGCTGCCAAAGACAAACACAAACTGGTTCGCCTCCTTATTGGAAGTCGCCCCCAGCCAGGCCATCCCATAAAGCCCTTTGTAATAGTGCCATTTATAGCCCAAGGTAAAGGAGAAGTCGTAAATATTGTCCACCCTGACCCGTTCGGCCGTCTCCTCCAGGCAGTATTTGCCTAAAAGGCCATAGTTCACGCCTCCGAAAAAGCCTTTGTAGAAATAGCACTTCACGCCGACATCGAATCCTAGGAAAGGATTGTCGCCGACGCGTTCCTTGCCTGCATAATGCCCTTTATGAAAGAATGCCTGGTTGCAGCCATCATACCCTATGGCGGCATTGACAGAAACGAATTTATACTGTATTTCGGTTCCTATTCCAACCATTCCTCCTAGATGGGTATAATTCCCCAAACCGGCATACACCGAAGGCGTGATTTGCGCCTTTGCTGAACCACAGCAAAGCAAAGCGGTGGCCATGATGACCAAAATCCGCTTTTTGAAATTGTTTGTTTTCATACTCGTTATCATTTGAAGTACTCGGCAAAATTACTTCATAATAACGCTTGTCAAGGGGTTGTCGGAGGGGGTCAGTTTTTTGTCCCATCTTTTCTCGAAGCAGCTGTTGTTATGCAACTGGATATCAATACGGTAACAATTTACCGATATTTTTTTTGTCCCTATTAAAATGTCGTTTGTCCTTATGTCTAATTACCAAATATATCGTGTTGTGATAACTACGTTTTAGATCACTCCCAAAATGGTTTCTGAAGACAGCTCCATTTTAGAGAAAGCGAAAAGCTTCTTTCCGAGATCTTTTAATGAGGCTCCGATATGATAGACTGTCTCGTCAATGATCAAAAATCGATCATGGATGTTGTTTCTCTCCTCAACATTAATAGCCGGATACTGACTGTTGTGGCGATTCAAATCCAATCGGAACTGATTGGAAATTGTCTTGGTGATAATTTGGGCTGTCACGTTGGGTTCTCGTTTGGAAATGTTCCAAACGTTCAATCCGCTGATTAATAGCATAGCCACGAAGGAGGTATTCTTTTAAGATTTTGTTTGCCCATCTTCTGAAATCTGTACCTCGTCGAGATTTTACACGATAACCAACGGAAATAATGACATCCAGACTATAGTACTTCACTGGTTTATCAGAAAATGGAATGTGCAAAAAATGCACATTGCTTTCTTTTTCAAGTTCTTTTTCAGTAAAGACATTATTGATATGGCGAGTAATTACTGTTCTGTCTTTTTGAAACAATTCAGCCATCTGGGCCTGTGTCAGCCAAACGGTTTCTGACTCCATTCGCACTTCAAGTTGAACGGAATTGTCTGGCTGGTAAAGTATGATTTCTCCTTTTTCCATAAAAATACCATATTTATGGAAAAATTACAGAAATAATTTGAAATACCCTAAAGTTATGGTTAAATAATCAAATGTTTTTTATTAATTATTTCATCACCCACTTCCCAATTTCCACTTCCTTTCCCTCAACCATCACCTTCCATACATAAACACCCTCAGCCCGGTGGCCATCGTTCACCTTGGCTCTCAGCAGGCAATAATGGGCACGTTCCTTTTTCTGAAAGCACAGAAACCTTCAACGTGTCAAGAATCCGATTCAGCGTTTAATTCGACATCATAACGCATTTTCGTATTTCTTCGTACACTTCTTCGGCCTCATCCTTCCGCAAGCCGAACTTTACGGCTAGTTGAACAGCATCCGTTTTCCCGGGGTCTTTGTAGTTGCCATTCACGGAAAGGCTGTGGAAGCCGCCCATGCCTTCGCAAGGAAGTACATCGTAGGCAGGAGCCAGCTGCCAAACGTCGTTGCGGCGGATGAAGGCGAAGTTCTTCACATGGTCATCGCAGTTGCCGATGATGAGGTTGAACGCCATCAACCGGAACACCTTCCACAGCTCCTTGACGGAATGGGTGAGTTGGCTGCAAGCCCAGAACAGATGGCCGTAATCAGCGGTGGGCAGGTGATAGTCGATGTTCATCAAGGCGGAGAGACTGATAACGTGTAGTTTGCTGCCGTCATCGGTACGGTCGAAGCGCTTTGAGCCGAAGTATTTTCCTTCGAAAAGTCGGGTCTCGGCCATCTCAATGCCACATTCGCGAGCCAGCAGGGAGGTCTCATATTCGATTCTGCCCACATTGGGCGGGTCAGTGCGGTCGCGGAACTTCACCAACCACTCGGCGCCGTCGTGATGCACAAACACTTTGGGTCTCGTGCCGCCCGAGGAGCCGCCGCGCCGCCAAGCCTTGTCGAGGTCGTCGGAATAGTCGGTATTCAATACCCGCTGCGACTCTTCCGCCATGTGGTCGAGGTCGATGATGACCTGTTCGTCAACAGTGCTTAAGTCGGGATGGTATTCCAAGGCACCACGTCCACGGCTGCCTACAAACATCAGTTGCTCCAACAAATTCAACGAAGCCAATGACTTGCCTTGCGATCTCAGATAACGGTCGAGCACCAATGCACTCCAGCCGTCGGGCAGGCTGTCGTCGAATACGCCGAAGTTGCCGTCAAAAGGCTTCGCATCGGCGGTGAACAACCTCGATTCCAAAGGCAAGTGAAACGGCGAGATGGAAAAGCCGTTCCGAATCCAGTCCGCGTCGTATTCGAACAAAGCGCGACCGTCTCTGTCCAAGGCTATCCGCCCGACTTTACGAGAGCCTATCGTTACTTCAACTATCTCACTCATTGCGTTTCCCCCGCTTTCTGTTTGTTGTGGTGGCATGAAGTGCCTCATCCAAAGTGGCATATTTGTGTGACTCAAACAATCGGTCAAAGTCGTTCAAGGCATCCAAGGCGTAGGCGATATGGAGCAGTCCATCCAAGGAAATCTTGCCTGTCCGCTCAAAGCGGCGGTAGGTCGCCAAAGGCAATCCCGAGCGCACGGACAGCCCTTCCTGCGTTAGGTTCATCTCCAAACGACGTGTCTTCACCCGTTCCGCCAAAGCCCTGGCCTTGCCTTCTGGCGAGACAATATCAAATGACAATATATTATTAGTTATATCCATTTTATTATATCAAGTGCTTAAATAATAGCAATTGCAAAGATATAACTATTTTTCGGTTAATCACAACTATTTTGTGATTATTTTGTCCTCAACAAGTTCGCTGGATTCACCGTGGCCACCCGTTAAAGTTTGAACTCAATGCCAACACTCCTGAATTTGTCCGTCGTGACCCCTGGCTTGTACTCAGGCAGCAGGTTGGTGAAGACCCTGATGCCGTGAAGGACACCCAAGTGCTGGGTGTTGAAGCTGAGACCCACCTCCAGTTTCCAAGGATTGAAGAGGTCATCGACGTATTCACCTGACCAGTTTTTGAAACCAATCATCCGAGTAGGGTTAACACTGGCGCTAAACCACTCCCCGATAAGACGACCTCCATAGAAGTCCAATGAGACGCTCTCGGTTTGCTGTTTCCCCAGATAATAGTAGAGCGCGACAGGAACACCCATATAGAGGTTATACAGCCGATTGCGCTGGTAATCGCCTTGCCCATCAATCACCAACAATTCGCCGTCTTCGTATTTTACCTGATGACACAGAGACTTCCTATTTTCGTTCCACTGAATTCCGGTACGCAGGCCCCAATGGTTGCTGAAATTGAAATAAGTACTCAACCCGAAATTGATCGACAAAGTATTATATTGCAAAAAGGGGCTGTCGGGATCCTTGGGCGTGTCACCTTTTCGGATGCCGAAAGATGCATCTACGACAAGAGCGTCCGTCCATATCTTTCTGCGGTCGGTCGTAACCAGTTCGCCATCCACTTCCTTGGCCTTGATTACTCTACAATCCCTTTGCATATATGGCCATTCAGAAGTGTTCCCATATTCTCTCAGCGTGATTTTGCCTCGCAGGATATTGGTGCCGTATTGAAAATCTCCTTCATAAACATTCATCATGACATTGCCTTCTCCCGAAAGGGTATCGATAGTCAGTTGGGCATGGTCCCAAATAACCATGATTGGCGAGTTGTCGGGATTAGGGATGTGATAATGCCGGATGTGAAAGCTTGAATTCTTGGAAAGGTTAAGGTTGTTCAAGTCTTTCGGTACAGACGGCACGGATGCAACGACATAATCCGCTTCAGCCGTCGCATTGTTCAAAAGTTTGATTTGCCCGAAGGTCATGGGGCCTTCAATCTCCACCATGGTGCCTTGGGGTAGCTGGGTGTTCTCAAGGATGTCTAAAGTTTGGCCTTTCACGTTGCAGAGCTGCACGTTGTAGGCCCGTGCCGCCAAATCGTCTTCGGTGATGATGGCCACGCGGTAGCCGCTGTCGGCCTCATGGTGAATCAGATGGACATCCCATCCGGGGTTGATTACCAGCGTGTTGATGCGCTGGTTGATGTTTTGCTCGATGGCGACTTCTTCCTGAGCGAAGCCTATCTGTGCAGCCAAAAGAATGGCTAATGATAAAATGATGCGTTTCATGGTTTCCAAGTTTTAATTGAGTTTGATTTCCAAGGCCAGCGATCCGTTTTTCATGTTCGGGTCTTGTGGCTGACCGAATAAGGTCCTGTCTTCCATGACAGGTTTGGTGAAGAATTCGGGATCCTTCTGACATTCATAGCACACCAGGTTGAGGCTCCGGATGACTCTCCGCTGGGGCTTTTGGACGGCTGAAGGCGTTTCGTTTGTGGTAGTTATGGTATTGGATTCAATATTTGCTGTATCTTCAAGTTTCGTTGGCGTTACTTCTGCCAGAGTGGGCTGTTCGACCACTTCTTCGATAATTTGAGTCTTCGGTTTCTCTTTTTTCATCGGGGCGTTTTGTGGAACAATGGGTGTCTCTTCTGCCAAGTAGGTTTCGTTAACAACAGGTTGTTCAAACACGACATCGTTCACCTCGCTCTTGGTTGAATCAACGGCTTTGTTTTCTTCAACAAGGATTGCCCTTTCCATCTCGGGTTGCTGTTTTGCGTTCGGTTTGACGAGTAGCCAAAGCAGAAGGCATGCGGCTGCCGCACCCATAGCCCACCAAAAATAGTGGAGAGTGGAACGGCGTAAGCCCTCACCGACCGGAGGGAGGTAAAGTGGAGAGTGGAGAGGTTTCTCTTTTTCAGAGAGGCCGTCTATCAGCTCACTTAGTTGTTGCTGTCTCCGTGTATTTTTTCCGTGTTCTTCTATGCTGTCGAGCAGCTGGCGGACTTCCTCGTTGATTTCGTTTTCAGTATTCATCCCTGTTCCTCCTTATATTGTTTTATGGCTTCACGCAACGACTTGTAGGCGCGCGACAGCGTTGCATACAGATGGGTGCTGCTCATGCCTGTCGCCTTCTCGATTTCCTCCATGCTGAGACCGTCCTCATATTTCATTAGGATGGCATCGCGTTGGCGTTGGGGCAGTTGTTCGACGAGTTTTCGGGCCAGTCGGTAGCGTTCCTCGTTATCATCCTGCGGTGGCTCAGCAAGCATCAGGCATTCCTCATCAATGGGTACGGTGGGTTTTTGCTTCCTAAGTAGATCGATGCTACGCCGCTTGACGACGGTCAAGCTGAGCTTTTCCATCTCAGGGCTGCTAAGCGTCGATCGTTGCTTCCACAAGGTGATGACGGCTTCTTGGACGGCATCCGCCGCATTGTCGGGGTCACCGACAATGTGTTCGGCAGTCCGCTGCAAGCGGGGTTGCAGTCGCAGGATGTCTCGTTTGAACTCTTCGGTCGTCATTACCATCGGTCGTTTGCTATGATATCGTGGAAACGACCGAAATCTTACAATATTTTTGGGAAAAACTTACTTATTCCGTCCGTAGCGACTTCACCGGATTCACCGTGGCCGCCCGCAACGAGCGCAAGGTGACCACCGCAATTGTGACAGCTAAGACGGCCAACAGCGCCAAGGCAAACACCCAGACATGCAGCGGCACTTGATAGGCAAAGCCTTCCAAATAACGCCGCATGATGACGATGCTCACGGGCACGGCGATGACGAAGCACACCAGCACGACTTTTACGAAGCGCGAGTTGAACATCGCCAAAATCTGCCCCACCGTGGCGCCATGCACACGACGGATGCCGATTTCCTTGCGGCGGTGCTCCGTCTCGAACATCACCAAGCCGAACACACCCATCAGCGAGATGACGATGGCCAAAATCGTGAACAGATTGACCAACTTCGAAAGGTTTTTCTCCTTTTTGTATTGGTTCTCAATGGCTTGTTCAAACGGTCTCATCCAAACCGAAAAACCGTCGCCTAATGTCGGGTCGAGGTCGTTGAGGGTTTTTATTGAGCGTTCCATCAACGCTTGGGTATCAACGCCGGCTTCGGTACGAATGAACAGCCTCATGCACGGACTCCACGGCTCCTTGCCATAGACATAGAATGCAAATGGACTAATCTCATCGCGCAAAGCAGAGAAGTTGAAGTCCTTGCAAATACCGGCAATCTCGGCAGGGGCGTCTTTATGACCCTTGATTCTGTCTTCAGTGGTGATGCCATACTTCTTTTGTGCGGTCTCATTGATGATATAGACACCGTTTTCCGATTGCTCGTCGGCGGGAGTAAAGTCGCGGCCTTCCACAATATCGATGCCCATAAAACGCAGGAAGTTCCAAGAAACTGGATAAACCTGCCATTGCACATCGTTGTCATTGAACGGACGGCTCCAGGCCATACGGCTGTTGGCCACAAACGGGCCGTCGCCCCAAGCAATGTCCTTGACGGCAGCATCGGTTTTCAACCGATTCTCGACAGTTTCACGGTTGTTGGCGAGTTCCCATGTCACATGCGACTGAAGTAGGTATTCCTGGTTGAAACCCATGTCGTGATTCATCATGAAATCGCGTTGCTGATGAACAAAAATCGCACAGATAATCAGCACGATGCTCACGGTGAACTGCAAGCCTATCAAGCCGATGCGGAAAGCCTTGCCTTTCTGCGTGGTGCCGAGTGTGCCTTTCAAGGCAAAAGCGGGATTGAACGAGGTGGAGAACAAGGCCGGATAGAGGCTGGCCAACACCGAAATGAGCAAGGCGATACCGATGGTCAAAGCCGCAATACCCAAATTCTGGCCGAAGTTCAACGGTGTGTCAATCAGTGCAGCCAAGGTGGATTGTCTGAACAGCGTAACCACGGCCACCGCCAGTCCAAGAGCGATAACGACCATCAGCACCGACTCGCCCACCGACGACATCACCAACTGGAAACGGCTGCTGCCCAATATCTTGCGTGTGTTGATACTCCGCAGACGCAACGGCACCATCGCGAAGAAGAAGTTGATGTAGTTGATGAAGGCGATGAGCATCACGAAAATGGCGATGACAAGCAAGGTGATGGTCGTGGTGCGATTGCCCGACTTGCCCGGATGCCCGACATTATCGGCAAAATAATTGTCCGTCAACTTCATAAGATGAGGTGACATCATTTTTTTATATTCCTCAATATCCGCTGCTTTTTCTTCGGTCATATCGCTTTCGTCAATGTCGAATTTTGTCTTAAAAAGGTCAAAGGCGACTTGGTGTGCAATTTCATCGAACTCTTTTGGGTCAGCGCCTTCAGCGAGTTTTATGAAATAATTCCAGCCCCATTGGGTCCAATCGCTCATACCCGCTTCGCCCAGATTCAGAATAAAGTCGATGGAGGAAAGGTCGCTGTTGACAGGCATATCCTTGTAGATGGCCGCTACCGTGACATCTGTCCAATTCCAGGAGCCATATTGGAAATGGTCGCCCACCTGCAAGCCCAAGCGTTTGGCCGCTGACTCGGACATAACCGCATCCGTGTTACTAATCCAATTGTCCAAATTGCCGGCAACAAGTTCAAATCCAAACACGTCGATGGCGGGTTTGGAGAAACTGGTGACTCTCAATTCGATTGACGACTGTCCTTCGCCCAAGCGTACGGAAACTTCGAGGCTCCCTAAATTGGCAGCGCAGCAGCCCGCCTCTACGCTGGGGACAGCAGCAATGACCGCTTCCGACATCTGACGATTGACGTATGTCGAATAAACATTGTTTGAAAACCGGTCAGGCATGGTAAGGACATAAATCCTGTCGCTGTCCTTGAGCGCCTTGTTGTAGGTGAGGTCGTGGTGTACCTGCACGAGGATGATGTAGAGCGCGGCGAAGGCTGCCGTCAAGCCCAAGATGTTCAGGATGGAAGACACGAGGGAGGTCTTGCCTTTTTTATAGATTCGAGCCATGTGTTGTTGAATTGTTGATTGTTGAATTGTTTAATTGTAGGGACGCATTATGCGTTCCTACAAGATCATTCATTACGTAAGGATTTCACCGGATTCACCGTGGCCGCCCGCAGGCTCCGCAAGGTAACCACCGCAATCGTGACACCCAAGACGGCAAACAGCGCGAGTGCAAACACCCAGACATGCAGCGGCACCTGATAGGCGAAGCCCTCCAAATAACGCCGCATGATGACGATGCTCACGGGCACGGCGACAACGAAGCACACCAGCACAACTTTAACAAAGCGCGAGTTGAACATCGCCAGGATCTGCTGCACCGTGGCGCCATGCACACGACGGATGCCAATCTCCTTGCGGCGGTGCTCCGTCTCGAACATCACCAAGCCGAACACGCCCATCAGCGAGATGACGATTGCCAAAATCGTGAACAGTGTAACCAACTTCGAAAGGTTTTGCTCCTTTTTGTATTGGTTTTCAAGGGATTGTGAGA
>CAMHFN010000025.1 GCA_946184615.1 uncultured Bacteroidales bacterium | reverse complement strand
TCTGCCAATACGTCAACGGCGACTTCGCCTTCAACTTCCGCTATTTCCACAACCTCCAGCCCGATGAGCAGGAGCAAATCCTCAACTACGAACTGCAAATCTACATCTGCAGCGGCACCGACAGCGAGAAACTGAAATGGTTTCGTACCATCAACATCGCGGGAGAGGCGCTCACTGAGCAGGAGCTGCGCAACGCAGTGTATGCGGGCAGCTGGGTGAGCGACGCCAAACGCTATTTCAGCAAGAACGGTGCACCCGCTGCAAAAATCGGCAGTGACTACCTCAACGGCTCTGCCATACGTCAGGACTACCTTGAAACCGCCATCGACTGGATTTCCGACGGCAACATTGAGGTCTACATGTCGAATCATCAACACGATGCCAGTGCCGCACCGTTGTGGCAGTTCTTCCAGTCGGTCATCACGTGGATTGAGACCTCGTTCCACCCGACCAAGGAACGCAAGAAAATCATGAAAGGCGTGGAGTGGGGGATGCTCTACAAACTTTACAAGGACCAGGTGTTTGACTACAAAGCCATTGACGATGAAGTGAAACGCCTCATCCTCGACGACGACGTAACCAAAAAGAACGGCATCTATCCTTATATCCTCACATGCAAAGAGAAATACTTGTCAATTCGAGCCTTCACCGATGCGCAAAAACTGTCGGCCTACGAAAGGCAGATGGGCTTCTGCGCTGATTGCGGTCAACACTTCGAACTGTCACAAATGGAAGCCGACCATATCACGCCGTGGTGCGATGGTGGTCGTACCATCGCCGACAATTGCCAGATGCTCTGCCGAGAGTGTAACCGTCGGAAGAGCGGAAAGTAGTTTGTAGATTGCTTCGCTACGCTCGCAATGACGTACCCGACGCTTCCAATAAGCACAACCCACCGTCACGGGCTGGGCGCGTGGGCAACGGCCAAAAACAGGAGCAGTGCCGGCCCAAGAGCCGAACTAAGTGGGTTGAGACTCAGGGCGGGGCGCGGAGCTTTAGCGGAGCGTTTGCCTTCGGCACGAAGGCACTCCCCGCCTTGAGAATCACCCACTTAGAGAGGCTGTGCGGCAGGCCGATGTTTTTGGCCTTGAACTTTTGGTAACTTTTCTTTCAAGAGAAAAGTTACAAAATGCTATCTTTGCACCTGCAAAAACCCAAAACATTTTTATCATGAAAAAAGCTTTTTTTATCGCAGCAGCCGCTGCCATGCTGTTCGCCGCATGCGGCAACAACAACACCAAAACCAATGAACCCCAAGCACAAAACGAACCTGTAGTTGAAGAACCCGTCGTTGAAGAGCCCGCCGCTCCTGAGACCACGAATTGGGACCACTACGACTGGCACATGAACCTTCCCACCGAGGGATGGAAGGTTAGCAACGCCTACTCCGAGATGGGTATCGAATACCTGGAAGACTGGTCCGATTTCAACATTAAGGACTGGACAGAGGAAGACTATGATCAATTCCTCACCAAATATCCTGCAGAGGATTATTTGGAAGACATCGTCACGGGCGACTACACTTGGAAAGTCATTCCCAACGTCGGGAAGTACAAATTGTCCTTCTTCACCTACAACCCCGACCGCAAAATGGCAGTCCGTGTTGGCTCTGAGGATATCGACGATCCCACTGACGAACGCGTGATGACCGTTCTCCGTGGCTTCGGTTTCAATTGAGTCAAAACAGCCTCAACAAAATAGCATCATCATAATATGATCTATCCGGAACGCTTCGAGCAGAAGATTGGTTTTACTCACATCCGTGAGGCCGTCAAGGGGCACTGCATCAGCGCCATGGGACTAGAACGCGCCGAGGCGATGGACTTCAGCAATGATCGCGAAGCCATCGAACGGAGCCTTGACCAGACCGTGGAGTTCATGCAGCTGCTGCAAAATGGCGTACCCTTTCCCGTGAGGGATTACCATGACCTGCGCGAAGCGTTCCAACATATTAGGATTCCAGGGACGAGCATCAGTCTGGAAGACCTATTCGCCTTCAAACCATCGCTGAATGCCCTAAGCTATATCCTGAAGTTCGGTCAAAGCGAGGCCCGTGAGGACTACCCTGAGCTCTGCGCCCTCACCGATGGCATCGAAGTCGATCCCGTCGTGTTCAACGAAGCCAATCGTCTCGTCGATGACAAAGGCGAGATGCCCGACAACGCATCCCCTGAACTGGCTGAGATCCGACGTGACATCCATCGCAAGTCGGGCGGCATTGAACGGCGCATCCGACAGATCATGAGCGATGCCAAAACCTCGGGATGGGTTGACCCCAAAGCCGAACTCACCATCCGCGACGGACGCATGGTCATCCCTGTCCACGCTGGCGATAAACGCGCCATCAAAGGCTTCGTCCACGACGAGTCAGCCACGGGACAGACGGTCTACATCGAGCCAGCTGAAATTGTGGAGACTTCCAACGAAATCAAAGAGTTGGAATATGCCGAACGACGGGAGGTACAGCGGATTCTCACCCAATTCACCGACCGCATCCGTCCTTCCCTGCCCGACCTCCTCCAAGCGTGGGACCTGCTTGGACGACTCGACTTCATTCGTGCCAAAGCCCTTTACAGCCAAAGCATCGGAGCAGTCAAACCGATGATTCATGACGAACCTTGTTTCCGATGGATACAAGCCAGACATCCCGTTCTGGAACAGAAACTGAAATCGGAAGGCAAGATCATCGTCCCTCTTGACCTTAACCTAGACCAAGAGAACCGCATCTTGGTCATCTCAGGCCCCAACGCCGGTGGCAAATCCGTCTGCCTTAAAACCACGGGGCTCATCCAATACATGCTGCAATGCGGTCTGTGCGTGCCCATGCATGTCGACTCGGAATGTGGCCTTTTTGAAAGCCTATTCATCGACATCGGTGACGAGCAAAGCATTCTCGATGACCTCTCCACCTACAGTTCCCACCTGCGCAACATGAAGGCGCTATTAGAAAATGCCAATGAACATTCCTTATTCCTTATCGATGAGTTCGGAACTGGTACAGAGCCCCAATTAGGTGGTGCTATCGCCGAAGCCATCCTTTTGGAACTCAACCAAAAGAAGGTATTCGGCATCGTGACCACCCACTATGCCAACTTGAAATTGCTGGCCGACCATCACGAAGGCATCATCAATGGCGCCATGCTCTTCGACACCAAGTTCATGCAGCCCATGTACATCATGATCACCGGCAAACCAGGCAGTTCTTTTGCCTTTGAAATTGCCCGTAAAATAGGTTTCCCGAAAGACATTCTTGACAACGCCACGCACATCACTGGAGAGCAACATCTGAGGTTTGAGCAACAACTACAACAACTGGAGGTTGACAAGAAAGCCATTCGCAAAAAAGAGCGAGAACTTCAAGTAGCCGACACCCTGCTTACCGAGGTGGTGGAAAAATACAAAAAACTGCTGAATGAATTAGAAGGCAAGAAGAAACAGTTGCTGCGCGATGCCGCCAACGAAGCCCAGGAACTCATCGACCGAGCCAACAGCAGCATCGAGCGAACCATACGCGAGATCAAGGAAGCCCAAGCCGAAAAAGAACGCACCAAAGAAATACGTCGAGAGTTAAAGAAGACCAAAGAGGAGATTGCGGAGACCGCAAAAAAAGTGGCTGAACCGAAAAAGCCCAAGACTGAAACCGACACCACGCTTAAAATAGGCGACACGGTTTGTATCGATGAGATGGAAATTGTTGGCGAAATCGTGTCCATCAGCGACACGGATGCCACTATCCTTTTCGATTCGGTGAAACTTCGCACCTCGCCTGACAAACTTCGCAAAGTGAGCCGTGCCGAAGGCCGCAAAGTCCAACGCAAATGGCAGTCGGGACTCGCCGATGAACTCAGCGAAAAGGCCGAACACTTCGACCTGACCTTGGATGTACGGGGCAAACGTGCCGAAGAAGCATTGGATTCCGTAGCCAAATACCTTGACGAGGCCAAACTACTAAGCATCAAAGAGGTAAGCATCCTTCACGGAAAAGGCAATGGCATCTTACGCAAGCTGATTCGAGAATTTCTCAGCCGCGACCACGAAGTGAAAAACTTCGCTGACGCCTCACTCGAGACCGGTGGGACGGGGATTACGAGAGTCGTCCTAAAATAAATATTTAGTTTTTCTTCCTGAAAAGGGAAAGAATAAAGAGTAGGACTACTGAACCAAGGGTACCCACCAGCAGCTGTCCCCAGAATGAGGCACCGCCACTCAATCCCAGAAGACCGAAAATCCAGCTACCCAGGAAACCGCCGATGACACCGACGATGATACATACTAAGAGGCCCATGCCTTTTTTCATGATTTTACCGGCAAGCCATCCAGCGAGGGCTCCGATAACTAACGATACGAGAATACCAGTCATAGTTGTTGAGTTATTAAATTATTACAAACCATTGGTTTTCAAATAGTTTTCTAATTCCTTGTTTTGTGTTTCAATAAAAACAAGAATCTCGTCGCGACCAAGTTTCGTCTCCGACGATGTGATGAATATCGGAGGCAGTTCCTCCCACTCTTCCAGCAGACGATTCTTGTAAACGTCAACACTTTTATTTAATTCGGCTTTACTTATTTTATCCGCTTTGGTAAACACGATACAGAAAGGTACTTGATTTTCGCCCAACCATTCCATGAACCCGATATCGCTGTTCTGCGGCTCGATGCGAGAATCGACCAGCACAAAAGTATAAAGCAAGTTACGTCGACGAGAGATATAGTTGGCCAGCATTACCCGCCATTCCTCACGTGCCTTTTTGGAGCGTTGAGCATAACCATAACCTGGCAAGTCAACAAGATACCAGCTATGATTGACCATGAAGTGATTAATGGCGATAGTTTTGCCTGGCGTGGAAGAGGTCTTGGCGAGCCCCTTTCGCTGAACCAAGGTATTAATCAACGAAGACTTACCCACATTGGAGCGGCCAATGAAGGCGTATTCAGGCAGGTTATCCTTGGGGAGCTTGTCGAAACGGCTATTGCTGGAAACAAAATGTGCGTCTTTGATAATCATAAAATTAGCTCAAGTGTGATGGTTTATCGTTAGGGTCGAAAGTAACATGACGTTCGTATTTTTCCGTAAAGATGTCCCCTATGGTAACGAGGATGCCGGTCTCTTCCACATGGCCAAAAGGCGCATTGATGGCAGTACCGAAAGAGCGCATTGTGCTGGAAAGGTTCATATAAGCATTGACCAACGGGGGGACAGCGGCACCCCGTTCGCGAACGCTTTTCACCAAAATACGATAGTTTTCGTTATAATCCTTTCCTGTGAAAATAGCTTTAAGTTCCGCCTCATCCATCGTCAGAGGAAGTTCCAATTCGGGCCAAGGTTCCAATAGACGGTCCGGGTCAGGGAAATTGCTCTTCATGAAATAGAGAATCAAGTCGCGTGATCCACGTTCCAGTTGAGGGTACATCGTGACCTTGCCAAAGAAATATTTCGCTTGGGGTATGGATTTGCACAGATAGCCCAATCCATCCCATAAGTTATCAAGCGAGTAGATGCCTTTGGAGAACGACTTGGAAGGCTGATACTCGGGTTGCACAAAGGAGCGGCCCAACTCGATGGTGTAGGGTAGATAATCCCGAATAAACTTTTCTGAATAGCGGAACAGCTCACCTGTGGGAGAATCGACACGACCCTCGCCGACAAGTTTCATCCGATCGCAAAGCATATATCGGTAACCACCCATAATCGCTTTATCTTCAGGATTCCAAACGATGAGCTGCTCGAAATGGTTTTCCTCGTCAAGGTCAAACGCATCGAGGTCGCAATCCAATCCGGTGCCCCCTCCTGAGTCGCGGAAGCTGATCTCCCGAAGTCGGCCAATTTCACGCATCACATGGGGCGCATTGAAAGCATTTACGATATACAACTCATTTTTACCGTTGTTCGTTTTCCTGATAAACCGCTCGGAGGTCAATTCCTCGAGGATTACATCTACAGGTATAGGATCTATTATGTTTTTCATGGTTTCATTCATAAATTACGGAATCAAATACGTCTGGTCAGGATCAAAAACAAGGTTATTCCCTGGGGTTAGGTTATAGGAGAAACAGCGTAATTTCTCAGCCCATTGCATATCGGTGTAACGGTTGTCGAAAGTCTGCCATGGAATCGGTTTGCCGAACACGATGGTAAGGGTTTTATTTCGTTGTTTGAAGAACTCATCAGGAAGAAAGGCCATCTCGATATTCACTTTGATTTTCAGTCGCTTACGCAACCTTGCAAGAGTATAGAAGAAGTTGGAGTTCCTTCCATCGATATGGGTAGGAATGATGTCGCGATGGTACTCTCTCGACTTGGCGATAAACGTCTTTTTCCACTCAAGGTCTTGGATCTTCCCTCTTCCTACCTTGCGAGAACATAGGCCAAAGGGGAAATAGCAGATGGCGCGATCCCCAGCAAAAGTCTCATTGAACAACCTAAGATTCTCCTGTTTGTCGGCGACACCTTTGCCGGCTTTGTTGACTGGGATGAAGATAGGCTGAAGGTTTTTGATAAACATCAAAAAGTCGTTCACCGGGGTGACTGGATCGTTCCGATAGGTACCTACCGTGCCAATCAGGGCAATGCCATCGAGGCCACCGAGCGGGTGGTTGGAAGCCACCAAGATACGCTCTGAAGCCGTTAGGTTCCCTGCTCCATCGACCACCACATTCAGATTGAAATCCTCCACCACTGCATGGACAAAGTCCACTCCCTGAAGGTGTCCGTATTTGCTCAAGATGGTGTTGATGTCCTCCTCGTGCAACAGGCGTTGGATGCGACGAAACACCCAGTTGGGCATCCGCTTCATCAGCTTCGGAGCTTTCGACTCGAATATCTTCCTGAGATCGATTAAGTTGCCGTAGGTATCCTCCATAGATTTCAATTTTGAGGCAAAGGTAGAAAAAGTTTTAAAAACATGGATATCAACACACTAAAAAATAATAACACGTTGATAATCAACAAATTCACATGTATCAACATACCTGTTGATAACTTTTTTGATAAAAAATGCCCCTATTTTCCCAAAAAAGTGGGACAAAGTGGGACAAAGTGGGAAGATTATTCCTATCTTTGCATCAAAATCGCACAGAGATATGAGTAATCCCATCGGAACATTCACCTGCAAGCTCGACTCGAAAGGCCGTCTGTCGTTCCCTTCTGATTTCAGGGAGCAGCTTGGCGAGCTAGCCGAAGACTATTTTGTCATGCGGCCCGGGCTTCACGGCACCTACTTGGAGCTCTACACCATGAACGATTGGTTACAACAGGAGGAGATCTTCAAGAAGCTGAACCGTTTCGACAAGCGCACCCAACAGATGGTGAGAGCGTACACCGATGGAAGCAGACGCGTCAAACTCGATGCCAGCGGCAGAATCCTGATTCCCAAAGAACTTCTCGAGCGAGGCAAACTTAACAAAGACATCGTCATCAACTCCATGGTCACCAGCATGGAAATTTGGGACAAGGAGATTTACGATGCCAACGTAGGCAGCCTCAGCAACGAAGAGCTGGCCAAGGGGATCGAAGAGCTGTTTGCAGGTTTCAGTTTCGGGGCGTAAAGTTACAAAAAAAAGATTATAAAAAGAAGTAAAATGTATCACAATCCGGTGTTGTTGAACGAGTGCATTAAAGGCTTGAATATCAAGCCTGAAGGCGTATACGCCGATGTCACCTTCGGCGGAGGCGGACACTCACGGGCCATCATGGAACGGCTCGGCACCGGTCACTTGTATGCGTTCGACCAAGATGAAGATGCGCAAGCCAACATCATCAACGATGAGCGGTTCACCTTCATCCCCCAAAACTTCAGTTACTTCAAAAACTTCATCCAACTTTACCACAACGGCAAAATCGACGGTGTCATCGCCGACCTAGGCGTTTCATCGCACCAGTTCGACACTCCTGAGAAAGGCTTCTCCACCCGATTCGAAGGACGGCTCGACATGCGTATGAGCCAACAAAATCCGCTCGATGCCGCCACCGTTGTGAACACCTATGACCACGCTGCATTGACCCGCGTGTTCAGTCTCTACGGCGAAGTGCAGAATGCCCATCTGGTGGCATCTGACATCATCATGGCACGTGATGCGTCCCCCATCGAGACCACCACGCAACTCAAAGAAGCTGTTCAAGGGCGGCTTCAACGCGGTCATGAGAACAAAGTACTAGCCCAAATCTTCCAAGCCCTCCGCATCGAAGTGAACCACGAGATGGAAGCCCTCACCAGTTTCCTCGGCCAATGCGCCGACGTACTCAACCCGGGAGGCCGACTCGTTATCCTCTCCTATCACTCCCTCGAAGATCGCTTGGTAAAGAACTTCACACGCACAGGCAATGCAGAGGGCATCGAAGAAAAAGACTTCTTCGGCAACCCTCTGACACCTTATATAATAATAAACAGGAAACCCATCGTCCCCTCCGAGGCGGAGATTGCCGCCAATAGCCGGGCACGCAGTGCGAAACTCAGGATCGCGGAAAGGAGGTAAGATGAGAAGAGAACGAAAAAAGACACAAAAAAGAGGGAGGGTAATGAACATCCTTGGGGGAAGCTTCCTTACCCGCGAGGAATTTTCCAAATTCTTCCCTTTCCTAGTTTACTTGACCGTGCTGCTAATGCTGATCATCACCAATGCCTACATCGCTGAAAGCACCAGCCGCACCATCAAAAACAACTCGCTCCGGCTCCGCGACCTTAGGGTGGAATATACGTATGCAAAATCCGCCTTCACCAAAGAGTCGACCCAAACCGTCATGATTGACAAACTGGCTAATGAGGGCATCAAGGAGTCCCTGGAGACAAGGACGGTAAAAGAAAAAACGGAAAACATCATAAACGATTCAACGACACAGCAAATCAACAACAAATGAAACGGGATCCCAAATCGAGCAGCATGATCAGGACGTTCCTGGTTTACATCGGGGTATTGGCCGTAGGTATCCTTATTTTGGTCAAAGCCATCTTGGTGCAAACCAAGGAAGGTGACGAGCTTCGTGCCTTGGCCGAGCAGGTAGAGACCCGTTTCGACACCTTACAAGCTTCACGGGGCGACATCCTTGCCTGCGACGGCAGCCTACTGGCCACCGACGTGCCCATTTTCGAAGTCGGAATCGACCCTTCCGTCATTGACAGCGTCGTCTTTTATAATGGCATCGATGAACTGAGCCAACAGTTGGCTACTATGTTTCCGAAAAAGAACGCCGCCACTTGGAAAAAAGGGCTCATCGAAACGCGCAACAAACACCGTCGCTACTTCCTTGTCGACCTTAACGTCACTTTGGGACAGTACCGTGAGATGGAGACCTTCACCATACTCAACCAAGGCAATCTGAAAGGCGGCCTTACCAAGACGCAGCCCAAGTTCAAGCGCATCCACCCCTACGGCTCGCTGGGAGGACGTACCGTCGGCTACGTCAACGAAGGCAAACTCGTTGGACTTGAGAGTGCTTACGATTCCATCCTACGTGGACAAGACGGGCATCACAAGCAGCGTCACCTGCACCATGGCGTTTGGATCCCCATCGAAGACGAGAACAACATCGAAGCCGTCAATGGCAACGACATTGTCTCCACCCTCGACATCGGCATCCAAGATATTGCCGAACGCGCACTGCGTCACGCACTCGTCGAAAACGTGGCTGAGCAAGGCTGCGCCATCGTCATGGAAGTGGCCACTGGCGAAGTCAAAGCCATCACCAACCTTCAACGCGACAAGACCACCAACAAATGCCAAGAGCTATACAACTTCGCTCTCGGCGTAGGCATCGAACCCGGCTCCACCTTCAAACTGGCCTCCATGCTGGTGTTGCTTGACACCTATCCAGAACTGAACATCAACACTCGCAATGTCAACATTGGCAGGGCCCATACCCCTCTCACGTTCTCTAACAAGAAGATGTACGACGACCATCCAGTCAACCAAGACGGCATCGTGACCATCCGCGAAGTGTTTGAACAGTCCTCTAATAAAGGCACAGCCCGACTTATCACCGATTACTTTGGCAACAACCCCGAACGGTATGTCAACGGACTCTACAACCTCGGACTGAACACCCCGCTGAACACAGGCATGGCCGGTGAGGCCAGACCCTATATCAAACACCCCTTGTTTGACAAAAACAACTGGTCGAAGACCTCCTTACCCTGGATGTCAATCGGCTATGAGTTGAGATTGCCCCCCTTGCAAATCCTTACCCTTTACAATGCTGTCGCCAACGAAGGAAAGATGATGAAGCCCATGTTTGTCAAAGAGATCCGAAAAGAAGGTGTCACCATCCAGACCATCGAGCCCGTGGTGCTCAAGGAACATATTGCTTCGCAAAAGACCATTGACTCCGTCCAAAGCATGATGCAAGGTGTGGTGGAACGTGGCACCGCCAAAGCCCTCAGAGGCACTGAATATGGCATCGCTGGAAAAACCGGGACGGCACAGCTCTACAACGTGGAGAAGAAAGCCTACAAATGGCTAAACGCCGAAGGCAGATGGGAACGCGATTATAACGTCACCTTCGTCGGATACTTCCCCGCCGAACAGCCCGTCTATAGCTGCATCGTGGTTATCAGCAAGGCCAAAGGCCGTTTTTACTCCGCCGGCAAGGTGGCCGCCCCCGCTTGGAAAGAAATCGCCGACCGCGTATATGCCACCAAAATCAAGGGCACCATCGAAGCAGACACCCCAGAACCCTCTCCCAATGCCAAAGAATACCAACCCATCACCGACCCGTTACAATATGACCCAATGCGTGTACCCGACGTAAAAGGAATGAACATCACCGACGCGGTTTATGTCCTGGAGAGCATGGGATGGAACACCACCTTCGAAGGGTACGGACAAGTTATCCAACAATCCGTTCCAGCGGGGGACTCACTACGGGCAGGGGGATTAATCACATTAACACTGGCAAAGAAATGAAACTCAAAGATATCCTAGTTAACTGCAATCTGTCGGAGCTTATCGGCGACAAAGACAAAGACATTGAAAAAGTGTCGTTCGATTCGCGTGAGGTGACTCCCGGCACCCTGTTTTTCGCCGTGAAAGGCACCCAGTCCGACGGCCACGCCTACATCGAGAGCGCCTTGGACAAAGGAGCCACTGCCATCGTATGTGAACAGTTGCCCAAGACCTTGCGCGACAACATCACCTACATCCGTGTCGACAACAGCGGATACGTTCTGGGGGTGGCTGCCGCCAATTTCTATGGCAATCCCTCTAAGGCGCTGAAACTGACAGGGGTGACGGGCACCAATGGCAAAACCACCATCGCCACCCTGCTCTACCGTCTTTTCAGCGATGCCGGCTATGCTTGCGGGTTGCTCTCCACCATCGAGAACATCGTCGACCATGAAATCGTCCCTTCCACCCACACCACCCCTGATCCCGTGGAACTCAACGCTTTGCTCCGCAAGATGGTGGACCACGGCTGTGAATACGCGTTCATGGAAGTCAGTTCACACGCTGTCGACCAACACCGTATCGCAGGGCTGCATTTTGCAGGAGGCATTTTCACCAACCTCACCCACGACCATCTCGACTACCACAAGACCATGGCCAACTACCGCAACGCCAAGAAGAAATTTTTTGACGACCTGCCGTCCGAGGCCTTCGCACTGACCAACCTTGACGACAAGAACGGAGCTGTGATGTTGCAAAATACCAAGGCCCACAAACTAAGTTATGCTTTGAAACACGATGCCGACTATAAAGGCATTGTACTGGAAAGCCATTTCGATGGCATGCTTATGAAAGTCAACGGCACCGAGCTTTACACTCAACTAGTCGGCGGCTTCAACGCAAGCAACATCTTAGCCATCTATGGTGCAGCCCTCGCCCTGGGATTTAACAAAAACGAATTATTGATAGAAATCAGCAAGTTACACGGAGCCAATGGACGGTTCGACATGGTACATGGCGACAGTGGCATCGTCGGTATTGTCGACTATGCCCACACCCCCGATGCCCTAGAGAATGTGCTTAAGACCATCAACGAAGTGAAAGTGGAGAGTGGAAAGTGGAAAGTGGAAAACACTCCACTAATCATCACTGTGGTAGGTTGTGGTGGCAACCGCGACGCCAGCAAACGTCCCGAAATGGCAGCCATTGCCGTGAAACTCAGCGACCGCGTGATCCTCACCAGCGACAATCCTCGCAACGAAGATCCTGATGAAATCATCCGACAGATGAAAGAAGGCATTGATGCCAACGACCAGTCAAAGGTCCTTTCCATCACCGACCGTCGCGAAGCCATCCGTACTGCCGTGGCACTAGCCCAAAAAGGCGATATCATCCTGTTGGCGGGAAAAGGACACGAAGACTATCAGATTATCAAAGGAGAGAAAAAACATTTTGACGATAAAGAAGAGCTTTCAAAAGCGTTAAAGGAGAAATAAGTCATGTTGTACTATCTGTTCAACTATCTGGAAAAATGCAACTTCCCCGGAGCGGGGGTTTTCAACTACGTCACTTTTCGCGCAGCTGTATCCGTCATCTTGGCGCTCATCGTCTCTGTATGGTTTGGAAACTACTTCATCAAAATGCTGAAACGCAAGAAAATCGTTGAAACGCAACGCGATGAAGCCATTGATCCCTACAACACCCAGAAGAAAGGAGTCCCCACCATGGGCGGTGTCATCATCATCACGGCCATCCTCATCCCCGTGCTCCTCGTTTGCCGTCTCCACAGTGTCTACACCATCTTGATGATTGCCACTACGCTCATCCTCGGCATCATCGGATTCGCCGATGACTACATCAAGACTTTCAAGAAGCGGAAAGACGGCCTCAAGCCAGCAGTAAAGCTCGGCGGACAGATCCTGTTGGGTCTTACCGTCGGCCTCACACTCCGATTCAGTCCCGCTGTTCAGATCAACGAAACCGTGCAACTAAAGATTGAAAACAATAAGGAAATCGTAGTGAAAAGCCCCGATGTGAAATCCACCCGAACGACTATCCCCTTTGTCAAGAGCCACGACTTGAACTATGCCGACCTCTTCCGTTGGGCAGGTCCCAAATGGATGTACAACTTGGCTTGGGTATTCCTCGTGCTTCTCACCGTATTCATCGTGGCTGCAGTCAGTAACGGTTCCAACCTCAACGACGGTATGGATGGCATGGCCTCGGGCAATTCTGCCATTATCGGCACAACGCTAGTCATTTTGGCATATATCTCAAGTAACGCTGTCACTGCGAGTCACTTCAATCTGATGTACATTCCAGGCAGTGAAGAGCTTGTGGTGTTCATGGCAGCCTTTGTCGGAGCCCTCATCGGTTTCCTTTGGTTCAACTCCTACCCTGCCCAAATTTTCATGGGCGACACGGGCAGCTTGACCATTGGAGGCATCATCGCCGTCTCTGCCATCATCATGCACAAAGAGTTGCTGCTGCCCTTACTCTGCGGCGTGTTCCTCTTCGAGATCCTCTCCGACCTCGATGTGAAACGTTTTGTCAGGACAGGCAAGAAACACCGTATTTGGAAGAAAGGCCCTTTACATGACCACTTCAGAACCAGTTATAGCGAATTCAAGAAAACTTGGCCCAATAGCACCGTCACCTTCAAAGGCCATGGCGAAGGGTACAACACCGTACATCACGAAGTAAAGATCACCCTCCGTTTTTGGATCATCACCATTTTGCTAGCAGCCTTTACGTTGATTACGTTCAAGATAAGATAAGAGATAAAAGATAAAAAAGTTAGATACAAATGAGATATTTATTTGCCAAAGCGGAAACGCTAAGAAAACAACGTTCGGAGAACATGGCTTCGGGGATCTCGTCGAAGATCGTGGAAATCAGAAACGAGAACATCAAGCGATGCATGGGTGACTTCGACAGTGTTCCGCACCGTCAACAGTATATCGACACCATCGACGGTGTTCTGTATTATGACGACTCAAAGGCGGAAAGCGTCAATGCCACTTGGTTCACCTTCGAGAACATCATCAATCCCGTGGTGTGGATTGTCGGTGGTTCCTGCCACAACAACTACAGCGAGCTCATTGACACGGCCCGCAAGAAAGTGAGGACCATCATCAGCATCGGCAATGAGCACGAAAGCATCAAATTGACTTTTCAGGGCGTAGTGAAAGAGATTCATGCGGCAAACTCCATTGAAGAAGCCGTCAGCATGGCCTCCATCATCGCTGAGGAAAACGACCTCGTGCTCTTCTCACCAGCCTGCAAGGACCAAGAGATGGACTACACCGAAAGAGGTGACCGCTTTATGAAAGAGGTGAAAAAATTATGAGTTGGATCAACAAAATATTAAAAGGCGACCGTGTGATATGGGTGGTGATGTTCATCCTTGGCATCATCTCGTTGATTGCAGTGTACAGCGCCACCAGTTCAGAAGCCCATGAGCGCATCGGGGCTTACAACGAACAGGTACTGATCAAGCATGCCGCCACCTTGTTGGCAGGTTTCGCCATGATGTTCTTTGCCTCTAGAATCAACTACCGACGTTATTCCAGAGCCATTGAGTTGATTCTATTGCTTTGCTTCATCCTACTGATCTTCACCTATTTCTTCGGAAGCCGCATCAACGGTGCCTCTCGAAGCATCATGGGATTCCAAACCAGCGAGTTAGCTAAAATCGTACTGATTACCTACTTAGCCAAATATATCGTCGTGTGGAATACGAAAGACTACCATTTCAAAGACCTGATCCTTCCCATCTTTGTACCGATTGTCCTTATCGTAGCCCCCATCTTCCCCGAGAACCTCTCCACGGCAGCCATGCTTTTCGTTGTTTGCCTTGTGATGCTGTTCATCGGACAGATCAAGTTCAAATATATTATGGCATTAATAGGCATCGTGGTGTTAGGTATGGGCCTTTACATCCTCACCGATGACATTGTGGCTACCCGGAGACAGCATCGGTATGAAAAGGCTGTACGTCTTGCCGAGGAGCATCCCGAAGACATCAAGTTGCAGGAACGTGCTGCCAAGAAGCCAAGGGTGAGTCGTGTGAAGACCTGGGAGGGACGTATCGAGGCCATGAAACAGGAGAAAGAGGCGAAAAAAGCCCTCAATGCCAAAGGAGAGAAAATGCCGTTACAGATAGATGATCGCAACGCACAGAAAACGTATGCCAAGATCGCTGTCGCTCGCGGTGGCCTGTTCGGAAAAGGATCAGGCAAAAGCACCCAGCGCAACTTCCTACCACAACCCTTCTCCGATTGCATCTACGCCATCATCATCGAAGAATACGGCTTGGTAGGCGGAGGATTTGTCATGCTACTCTATATTATCTTGCTCACCCGATCCATCAGGATCATGAAGAAACGGCCGCTGAGCTTCGGTGCCATGCTATCGTTCGGCATCGCCTTCATCCTCATCATGCAGGCCATGATCAACATGGGCGTGTCCACCGGCTTACTCCCTGTGACGGGACAGCAGCTGCCCTTTATCAGCAAAGGAGGCTCATCCATGCTCATGACGGGATTTGCGGTAGGAATGATTTTGAGCGTCACAAGAAGCCTGGAGGAAACGGAAAACGAAGGACGGAGAACGGAAAGTGAGGAGTTGGAAGTGGGGAGTGAGGCATTAAATAATGAATTATTGGAAACTACAACTGAATAACGAATATGAAATTTGTCATTAGCGGAGGTGGAACAGGCGGGCATATCTTCCCCGCGATAGCGATCGCAGACGCACTGAAACGCAGATGCCCTGATGCGGAGATTCTTTTCATCGGCGCAAAAGGACGTATGGAGATGGAACGTGTGCCCAAGGCCGGTTATCCAATTGAAGGTCTCTGGATCAGCGGGTTCACCAAAGATCCTAGTGCTTTGGTTTTGCCCATTAAACTCTTCGACAGCCTGAATAAGGCGGCAAGGATTTTGAGACGATTCAAACCCGATGCCGTCATCGGTGTAGGAGGTTTCGCCAGTGGTCCTACACTGGCTGCTGCCAACGCACTCCGCATCCCGACCTTCATTCAAGAACAAAACTCCTATCCGGGAAAGACCAACCGCAACGTAGGGAAAAGAGCCAAAGCCATCTGTGTGGCCTACAACGGACTGGAACAGTGGTTCCCAAAAGAGAAAATTCACTTCACTGGCAACCCGTTACGAGGTACAATCAATGGCCAATGCGATCGTCATGAGGCCGCTGCCTATTTCGGCATCAATGCCGAACAACCCGTAGTACTGTTGGTAGGCGGAAGTCAAGGCGCATTGGGCATCAACAAGGGTATCAGCGCCCAACTGTCCGCCTTCAAAGGCACCGACTTGCAACTCATCTGGCAAACAGGAAAGACCTACATCACCCAAGCACAAGAAGAGGTGAAAGCTCTCGGGCTGGAAGCACAAGTGAAGCCTACCGTCTTCATCGACCGAATGGATTACGCCTACTCGGTAGCCGATGCCGTTATTTCACGCGCTGGTGCTATTAGCATCTCAGAACTTGCCCTGGTGAAGAAACCCGTCATCTTCGTGCCGCTACCCACCGCGGCCGAAGACCACCAGACCAAAAATGCCCAACAGCTAGTCGATGCCGAAGCCGCCATCATGGTGCGCAACAACAAAGCCGAACAAGAGCTTATCCCGGCATTGTTACAACTGCTTGACGACAAAGCCAAACAAGCGACCTTAAGCGAGAACATCGGCAAGTTCGCCCGCCCGAACGCTGCAGATGACATTGTTGAGATCATTTTAAAAGAAGTAAGAAGTAAGAAGTAAGAAGCAAGAATATGAACAGAGAAGGGATGAAAAACGTGTATTTTTTAGGCATAGGTGGCATCGGCATGAGCGCCCTGGCGAGATATTATCAGAGCCTAGGCATCATGGTGTCGGGTTATGACCTCACCCCTTCCCCGCTCACCAAACAACTCGAAGATGAGGGCATGGCAATCCATTATGAAGACAGACCTGAACTATTGCCAGCCCTCATCGACAAAGTGGTCTACACTCCCGCAGTGCCTTCCGACCTCAACGAGTTCATTGAGATCCGCCGTCGCAATCTCCCTTTACAAAAAAGAGCCGAAGCCCTAGGTGAGATCTCCAAGAATCATTTCACCATCGCAGTAGCGGGCACCCACGGCAAGACCACCACCACTGCCATGGTCGCCCATATCCTACATACCTGCGGACGCGACACTACGGCTTTCATCGGAGGCATCGCCAACAACTTCAACAGCAACCTACTATTAGGCAGTGGCCTCAAAAGCACCTTGGTTGCCGAAGCCGACGAGTTTGACCGTTCCTTCTTACATCTTGCCCCCAATATTAGCATTATCAACGCCATCGATGCTGACCATCTCGACATCTATGGCGACAAAAAACACTTGGCAGACAGTTTCAACGACTTCGCCCAACTCACCGAGCGCACCGTCATCGTCAAAGAAGGACTTGACATAAAAGCTCCCTCTATCGTTCGCTTTGGTTTCGGAGAAAGCTGCCATTTCAGGGCTGCCATCATAAAGTCAGAACAAGGTATTACGGATTTCACCATCACTCACCATGGCATGGCAACCTCCGTAAAACTACCCATGGCAGGCAACCATAACGTATTGAATGCCACAGCCGCCTTTGCGGCCGCCTCGCAGATCGGATTGCCTACAGACGAAATCGCAGATGCTCTGACCTCCTTCCAAGGCGTCAAACGTCGCTTCGATGTTCAAATTAGAAACGAAAAATACATTTATATAGATGATTATGCACATCATCCTGAAGAAATAAAATCTTGTTTGTCGGCCATCAGAGCGTCGTTCCCATCCAAACGGATCACCCTCGTCTTCCAGCCGCATCTCTTCACTCGTACACGCGATTTCATGGAAGGTTTTGCCGAAAGTTTGGCAATGGCCGACAACCTGATTTTACTTGACATCTACCCAGCCCGTGAGAAGCCCATTGAAGGGGTAACCTCACAGGCTTTACTTGAAAAAGTGAATCTTACCAACAAGAGCCTCTGTCCCAAAGAGCATCTGCTTGAGGTCATCGCCGAGCGAAAGCCTGAATTGCTGGTGACCATGGGGGCAGGCAATATCGATCGATTTGTAGAACCCCTGAAAACAATGATAAGCCAATGGTAAAGAAAATCTTGCGCATCGCAATTTGGGTCATCACCGGAGCAGCGCTCATCGTGCTTTTCGTTTTCGGACGGAAGGGGTATCTTGAGAGTCCTCTGAAAGGCATCCACCTCTCCATGGAACATACCGTGGGATTTGTGGAGAAAGACAGCCTTATTGCCCATATCAAGACCCTTTGCGGCATAGAGCGACAAGCTTCCATTGCCTCTGTCGACATGATGAAACTACGGCATCTACTCGATGAAAACCCGTGGATTGCCCAAGCGAGTGCCTATATCGACCTTAACGATACGTTAATCGTCTCGGCGAAAGAATACGAACCCGCACTCCGCATATACAACAATAGCGGACAATCGGTTTACATTACCCATGATGGAGTCATCATCCCGACAAGTCCCCGCTACACACCACACATGATCATCGCCAGCGGCAACTACGACTTCGCAACACCTGTTAAAAGCGGGAATATCGCAGACAGCCTGTATTGGGAAGCCGGCCTTGCCGAAGCCCTAGCTATCGCCCAAGCCATTGACAAAGACCAATTCCTCAAAGACCACATTGGACAGATTTACCGCAATAAAGACAACGAGTATGAAATCATCGTCAACAACCTCCCCGTTCAGGTGATCCTTGGTGACACCTGCGCGATCGACAATAAACTCCACCGGCTCAAGGTCCTGTTGGGAAAATACCAGGGCACTACGGAGTTGGAAGCCTATAAATCAATGAGTCTGAAATATAAAAATCAAATCGTGTGTACAAAAAAATAAAATTATGAGTGAAGGAAAAATCATTGTCGGATTAGACATCGGCACCACCAAGATCGCATGTATCGTGGGCAGAAAAGGTGCCAACGGAAGAATTGAAATCCTAGGTTACGGCAAAGCCGCATCAACAGGAGTAAGCAGAGGTATCGTCACCAACATTGACGAAACCGTCAACGCTATCAAGACCGCAGTGGACGAGGCTGCGGCACAGTCAAACGTCGACATCAAGTCGGTCGATGTAGGTATTGCGGGACAGCACATCAGAAGCTTACAACACCGGGGCGTTTTGATGCGCGACAACCGCAACACGGAAATTACTGACGAAGAGCTGGAGAAACTCCGCCAAGACACGTTTAAAATCAACATGATCCCTGGTGAGGAAATCATCGACGTCATCCCTCAGGAATATTTTGTCGACGGTGAAATCGGCACCACCCCAAAAGGCATGTTGGGCAGCAAGTTGGAAGCCAACTTCCATGTCATCATCGGACAGACCTCGGCTGCCATGAACATCAAAAAATGTATCGAGAGAGCTGGGTTGGAGATGAATCACATGATTCTAGAACCCATCGCCTCGGCTGAGGCCGTGCTGGACGAAGAAGAGATGGAAGCAGGAGTCGCCATAGTCGATATTGGTGGCGGCACCACCGACATCGCCATCTTCCATGAGTGCAAAATCTACCACTCGGCAGTCATCCCCTTCGGCGGTAATATTATCACCGATGACATCAGTAAAGGATGCGCCATTCTCCGCCGTTGCGCCGAAGAAGTAAAGGTGAAATTCGGTTCCGCCGTAGCTAGCGAGAACCGCGACGACGAATTGGTGTCCATTCCAGGCATCCGCGGCAGAGCCTCCAAAGAGATCTCGTTCAAGAACCTGGCCAACATCATTCAGGCACGCATGGAAGAAATCTTCGAACTTGCCAACTACGAAATCCAAAAGGTCAACTCCCAACATAAACTCATCGCTGGCATCGTGCTCACAGGTGGCGGTGCTATGATGAAACACATTCAGCAGTTGGCCGCATTCAAGACGGGACTTGATGTACGTATCGGCTATCCTAACGAGCACCTCACCGAAGGTACCGCAAAAGAGATGGCCAGCCCCATGTTCGCTACCGGTATCGGCCTGGTAATTGAAGGCATCGCTCGTGCTGAATACGAGGAGAAGATGGACAGAGCCAAACACCGCAACGCCCCCATCACGAGTTTCAAGCCCGTTGAAGAAAAAGAGACAGAAGACCCCGTTCAGGAAATGGAAGACAGAAGCCAGGAGGCTGATGACAAGAGAAGGAAAAGGAGAGAACCCAGGGAAAGGAAGCGCGGTTTCAACATCACTGAGATCATCACCAAAATCTTCTCCGAAGAAAACGAAGTAGACGAATAATAACAAAAAAAACATAAAGACCATGGAAGAATTTACCAACGACATGTTCAGACCCATGTACGATAAACCGGCCAACTACATCAAAGTGATCGGCGTGGGAGGCGGAGGAGGCAATGCCGTCAACCACATGCTCCAAGAGGGCATCCAGGGTGTTGACTTCGTATTGTGCAACACCGACTATCAAGCGCTGATGCGCAGCACCGTTCCCACCAAGATCCACCTCGGCAAACGTCAACTCGGTGCCGGCAACGATCCCGCCGTGGGCCGTGAAGCTGCCCTAAGCAGCGAGGAAGAAATCGACAAGATCCTTGACGAAAGCACTCAGATGGTGTTCATCACCGCTGGAATGGGCGGTGGTACTGGCACTGGAGCCGCTCCTGTGGTGGCCCGTATCGCCAAAGACAAAGGCATCCTCACCGTCGGCATCGTCACTATCCCCTTTGAATGCGAGGGACGCCGCCGCAAACAACAGGCACAAGCCGGTATCGAAGAACTCAAAGAACACGTCGACACCCTTATTGTCATCAGCAGCGACAAGCTCCGCGACACCTACGGCAACATGAAACTCACCGATGCTTTTAAAAAAGCTGACGACGTGCTTGCCACGGCAGCCAAAGGCATCGCCGAAATCATCACCGTGACCGGTTATGTCAACGTCGACTTTGAGGATGTCAAGACCGTCATGCGCGACAGCGGCAAAGCCATCATGGGCACCGGACGTGCCAAAGGTGAAAACCGTGCTGAAGAAGCCATCAAACTAGCTATCAACTCACCGCTGCTCAACGACAACAACATCGAAGGTGCCAAGAACATCCTCATCTACATCACCTCCGGTTCCGATGAAGTGTCACTTGACGAGGTGGTGGAAATCACCGAATATGCACAGAGCATCTGCGGCAACAGCTCCGATGTCATCTGGGGTAACGGTGTCGATGAGTCCCTGGGCGAAGACATCAGCGTGACCCTCATTGCCACGGGTTTTGACAGCAAACGCACTACTCACACCATTCTGACCTCTCAACCCCAACCCGAACCCCAGTCCCAACCTCAGCCGACCATCGTTACACAACCCACGGTAACGGACAACACCAACCGTACTGTACATCGTCTTGACGAGGAAGAAACTCAACCAGAAGCCGTGGTTGCGCCAACCATCGACTTCAACGTCACCGAGCAACCTCAGCCCGAAATTGAAGAAGACGACACCCCACATATCGTCGTCCACACGCTGAATGAGACCGCCGACCCCAAGCCCGTCGAAGCCCCCGTCTACAGACACGAACAAGCAGAACCCGCCCCCACAGTGAGAGTGTTTGACAACCCATTTGACAACGGCAACAACGACGAAGACAGCTTCGAGATCTCTAACGTCGCTGAATTCCACACTTCAGCCCAACCAGCAACAGACGAAGTGGAAGTGATGGTACTGGAAGAGCCCAAAGAGAAGCCTTATGACCCGAAAGAAGAGCTAAAACGCAACCGTCTCAGAGCCCTGAGTCTCAATTTCAAGACCCAGAAAGGCCTTGAAGAACTGGAACGCGAGCCAGCTTACATGCGTCGTAACAAGAACTACGAAGAACTCGAAATCGAG
Source organism: uncultured Bacteroidales bacterium (assembly GCA_946184615.1). Lineage (GTDB taxonomy): Bacteria > Bacteroidota > Bacteroidia > Bacteroidales > F082 > Limimorpha. The sequence goes on along the minus strand of CAMHFN010000025.1, from coordinate 7,710 downwards.
GAGGAAGTCTCTCAATACTCTGCCACCAGCCAAGGCATCAGCGAAGAGAACTCCTTCCTTCACAAAGGCGTTGACTAATAGAACTTCATGCGACGACTGATAGTCACAGTATTCCTGCTGATAGCTGGGCTCGCAGCAAAAGCCCAGCTATACAGCAACGACTTCGAGAATCAGTACACCTGGTACCCGCCATGGCTCAACTTGCATATCGTTGCCGACAGCACCGCCCTCGACGGTCACTACGTCTGTGCGTGCGATTCCACCATGGAATACGGTTTGGGCATCGCTATTGAAGCGGGGAAATTGCACCCCCAGAAGAACATCAACCTCCAGTATGAATTACGCTTCAAAACGGATCGAGCCGATTCCCGAGCGGTAATCGCATTCAGCATCGACGACGAAACAGGCAACAAATACTGGAATTCGTACCCTCTCGCCCAATTCGTCGACGATACAGCTACCTGGTCGCAGGCAAGCCTCAACTTAAACTTTCCCGCTGATTACATCGGCAACGGGAAACTCAACACCTTCATTTGGAACCGAGGAAAAGAGAACCTCTGGTTCGACGATGCGGCAATCACCCTAACCCCTTGGTCCATGCCAAGTTTCCTTCCCGGGCTCCAACACGACAGCATTACCGAAGACAGCTTCGTTATCAGGTCGAACGACTCGCTCCAAGCGCCGCTCACCTATCCTATCGGCATGTTGACCGAATACATCCTGCAAGGCGACACCCTATCAGAGTATCAGCCCTTCCATAAAACGGAAAACGGGAATTGGAGAACAGAAAACGACCTGTTTTCTACAGAAATAGGACCTCCCATCCGCTCACTTTCAACCATCAACCTTCAACTATCAACTTCCTTCCATCAAGACTGCCTGTTGCTGCGACAAGCCCTTGTTATCCCTTTCATCGACAGCACGTTGACCCTCTATCGGAGAAACATGGCTATCGACACCGCTTCGTTTCAGTCCGAATACTATTTAGACCGCGAAGGCTTCAAGGTGGGTAAAGGCAACTATACCATAGCATCCTATCACCAAACCGACATCTCTTCCACCCAATTCGACACAAAAAACCATACAGCTTATTTCAACCTCGACTATTGGAGGGACCATCCAATGATCCATTATCCTTTAATCGATTCCCTTTTGGACCATTTCGAAGACATTTCAGGACGTCCTGTTTACAAGGGCATGCACGTAGACCACTCCATCAACCTTTATGAAGGCAAGAATGTTTCCAACCTGCCTCGAATCATGCAAATCCCATACGGCTACGAGTCGGGGATCATCTTTACCGAACATGCCGACTGGACTGACATCCGTACCCATCGTGCCGTTCTCTTCGGTAGTGAGAAGATCACCAAAGCCAAAGATGCCACGGGAGGTTTTGTGTACTACGGCATCCCTGTCACCAAAAGCGTTTTCTACAACAACCCTGACCAAGTAACCAACGAATCGGTCAGTCATGGCACGTTCAAAGGATTGCACAGCACGCTTAAAACCGACCGAGAATTTAATAATTTACTGCATCAGTTATATAAATTAGAATTCGATATTTGCTTACATACTCCTGAGCAATATACCACTACTCCCGACAACCTCAAGGAAGCCTTGGACTACATGCAGCGCCACTTCAAGTCAACCACTTGGATCGACCACGGCTACAACAACGGAAGAAGCAACAATCGCGAGGATCTGGTATGTGACGGGCTGATCCGTCAGTCAGACCATTATGCTGCCGACCAATGGCAACAGCATGGCATCAAATACCTATGGAACGCTTACTACGAAGAAAACCGCATGGAGCAATGGCACTTCGACAACAATTTGATGCAACCCTATTTAGGCTTTGGTGACGCCCTGCCCAACCGACAGGTGACCTCCATCGTCGGACAGGACCATTTTCTCTCTTGGTGCACCCCCTCCACCTTAGAAGCCGTCACTGATAACGATTGGGATTTCTACTATAGTGACAAACGCTTGCAATGTCTCGTCGACCATCATGATGTCCACATCACCCATATCTACCCTGCCTGGGTATGGCCAGGAAGGACCTTCTGGACCTACGATGCTGACAGCACTATTGTGGCCTTGTCCGGCATGAATCATGCCCTCGAACGCATCGCTAACTTACGTAACGATCACAAAATGCTGCCCATGACCATTAAGACTTACCTCGACTACTACAGCGGTCTGCTTCAGGTCACTTATGAAATCATCGATGCTGAGCATATCCGTTTGCATAATGTCGGTGAGGAAGTGAAAGGCTTCACGCTACTCTGTCCTACGCCCATTCGATTCGAGGACAACCGCTATTATGAGTTCCGCAAGTCGGGGGAGTACTATTATATATGGTTTGACCTAAAAGCTCACGACCAAATAACCCTACGAATCATCAATAATTAAGAACCATAATTCTTATGAAACGCCTTTCGGTTTTCGTTTCTGGCAATGGCACCAACTTGCAGCGTATTGCTGAATATTTCGCCAACACACCCGACGTTGAGATCGTCAACGTAGTCTGTAACAACCCCAAGGCCTACGCCATCGAGCGGGCCAAAAACCTGGGCATCCCGGTACGGATGGTCACCAAAGCAACGTTTAGCAGTCCCGAATTCACGCAAGAGATGGCCAACTTGAAGCTAGACCTCATCGTCTTGGCCGGTTTTCTATGGAAGATTCCGGCAAGCCTCATCCAAGTCTACCCCCATCAAATCGTGAACATCCACCCCGCCTTGCTTCCCAAGTATGGCGGCAAAGGCTTTTATGGAGAGCATGTCCATGAAGCTGTTGTGGCGGCAAAAGAAACCTTTTCTGGCATCACCATCCACTATGTGAATGAAATTTACGACAATGGTGAAATCCTATTACAAGCCTATGTAGCGTTAACTGAAAAAGAAACGCCTGACTCCTTGGCAGCTAAGATCCACCATCTGGAGCAGGCGTATTTCCCTGTAGTTATTGAACAAATACTCCGATATACGTAGTTTTAGATATGACTCCCGATGCGCCTAATCATCGCATCAATCTGCTCACCATATTCTGCAGTGTATCCAGGGTTTTGCATAAAGAGTTGGTGGCATTGTTTTAATTCATGCATAAGATTATAAATCGCTTCTGGATTCTTATAATAAATGCAATCTGGATCCGCATAGTTCTCTTCCAAAGGTTCCTCTTGTAAAAAGAACTCCATCACTTCTTCAGGATCCGTGGTGCGATAGGTCTCTTCCATGTCCTCATAAAACATTTTAAGATCGTCACGTAATGTACTTTCGCCATCCGCATACGTCACATCATCAATTCTCCACTCACCATTCTCCTTTAGGAGATGCAATGTATAAGGATCATCGTAGCAACCCTTGTCGACATAGCGCATATCCACATCGCAATGCAACGAGTCAATCAACTTGACACCCTCGATGTTCACCTCTGGCTTCTCGGAGCACACGTCCATAGTGCCCAGATCCCATTGGAATCCCCAGCAGAAGTCAGCCCAAAAATGGACACTTTGTGCCATGGACTGCAACGCATACAGATCGGAAGTGAGGATTTTGTCGGCATCAAAAACGTCGTGCATTTGGATCATTTGTTCCACGCGTTGTTTGATCTGTGTTTCCATTTCTTTCGAGGCTTTGTCCTTGCCTCCTTTACCCGTATGCTGACAGGCCATCACCGTCAACAATACGACTACTGCAAATAATGTTTTTTTCATAGGATAAAGGCTTTAGATTATTCTGTAGGTAGAGCCTTGAAACCATTACCCATGATTTCGGAGCTCTCAATCACATTGACAAAAGCATTGGGGTCGAGGAAACGCAAATTCGCTTTCAGTTTCACTAAATCGCTACGGTTCAACGTGACGTAAATCATCTTACGTTCCGCACCTTGATAAAGCCCGCTACCTGCAAAGACGGTACCGCTACGGTCAAGATCCTTGATGATAAAGTTACGCACCTCTTCCACCTTGTCAGTGACCACAAAGGCTGTTTTGTAACTCTTCACGCCTTCCACCACCAGGTCGATGATCTTGCTCTCGATAAAGATAAGGATGACGGAATAGATGGGGAGACGAATATCCTCGAAGGCCACAAGAGTGGTCAGTGAGATGATGCTATCCACAATCAACACGAGGGTACCCAAACTAATCTTGGTGTATTTATGGACAATCATGGCAATGATATCGGAGCCTCCAGAGGTGGCACCTGAACGGAAAATCACGCCGATGGCCACACCATAGATCAAGCCTGAAACCACGGTGTTCAAGAAGAAGTCAGGCATGAAGAAACGCTGTACCTCTCCTTCCATGAAGAACAACGACGACTGAGTAGCCGCATCGAAAAACGGACCATCGTGGATGACAGGCGCATAACCCCACCATGTTTCAACGATATAAGTAAACACTGGAATCAAGATCACCGAAATCACGGTCTTGATTCCAAATTTAGGTCCCAAGATGATGGTCCCAAGAATCAGCAAGGGAATATCCATGCAGATGCCCGCCAAGGAGATTTTCCATCCCCAAAGGGCATTGAACACGTTGGCAAGACCATACACACCGCCCGGAGCCATGTGATAGGGGTTTACAAACATTACATCGCCCACTGCGAACAGGGCGGAGCCCAGCACCAGATACAAATAGGCAATAATCTGCTGCTTCAGTTTTTCGTTCTTCATGATGATTGGTTTTGAATTTGCAAAAGTACGAAATATTTTGCATCCAATAAGATTTTCACTACCTTTGCTGAAATAAGTTTTGAGATCATGGTCCGTCGGCTTTTCATCGTTTTATCGCTATGCTTATTCTGGTTTGCCGTATGTGCCCAAGAAGGCCCCATCTTCGTCAACGAGGGCGAAACGGTGGTGTATCACCTGAACCGTGATCCTCAAGGACAGAAAGGTACGGTATCAGATGCCCTACAAAATGTGCCTGGCGTGAAAGTCGACACCGAAGGCCATGTCAGCTTGCGTGGTGTGAGCCAAGTGGAGATTTTCATCAATGGGAAGCCTTCGCATTTCGATGAAGAGAGCCAGAAAAACTATCTGCAACAGATGTCAGCGGCGACCATCGACCGTATTGAGGTGATGACCAATCCCTCAGCACGTTTCACCACCGCAACCAACACCGGGGTCATCAACATGGTCACGAGCAGCGATGGCTTTTCAGAACGACATCTCAGCGTTGGAATTCAAACCAACACCCAGCCTGTGGTATCCCCTTGGGTTTCCTACATCTGGAACAACAAAAGATTCTCCTTCACGGCCAATCTTAAGGCCTCCTACTCCAACACGACCAAGCACACCGAAAGCTATAGCTATGCTTTTGTCGACCATCAGGACTCCAAAGCTGGTGTGATGGACACCGCCAGCTACAAACGGGTCTCGGATAACGACACGGCACGTTACTACAGTGTGGAGGTCTTCCTCAAAGGCGAATACCATCCCAACGAAAGCAACGATTTCATGATGTATTTCAACATTGCCCCGAATCTCCAAAAGACGGCCTCACTCTCAAACACCTACCGAAAAGAGTACCTCCACGAAATCGGGGAATACGAATACAGTATCTTTAACGACAATCGCCAGCTCATGTCATACGGTTCAGCAGGAATGAGTTGGCTTCATCGGTTCCAACAGCATGGCCACACCTTAGGAATTCAGCTCAATTCGGACTACGACTTCGGAGGCAACACCGCCAAGGAGATCCGCACCTTCAAGGAACAAACCTTCTTGAATCGCAACATCCGACAAACCAATGACTTTGTCGATGTTGGCAACGAAGCCAAATTGGAATACACCTATCCTTATCATGAAAACGGTGAATTGTTTGTCAGTTTGAGCAACACTTTCAATCCCGACAACAACGTTGGATTGTACGACACTCTAGGTACCGATGGCTACGTCACCGACTGGATGCGTTCCGAAAACCGCAAGTTCAGCAGGGACTACGTATCGGCGGTAGTCATGATACAACATCATTTTGGAAAGTTGACCATAAAGCCCGGACTCAGTTACGAAACGGTCTTTCTCAAGGCTCGCTATTTCGACACGCCCGAATACGACACCCTGATGATCTTCGCTCACTTGCTTCCTTCGCTGCACCTCTCCTACCGCACCGAGTCTCAACACAACTTCAGCCTTGGCTATACCCGCAAGACCGATTACCCTTGGATGCGCTACTTCACACGCCGCGTCAACTACGAGGAAGAAAGCTACTTAACCGGCAATCCTCTGCTAAAACCCACCTTGATCGATGCCTTTGAGGTCTCCTGGTCGAAATACCGTGAAGGCCTCGGATCGGTTCACCTTCGGGGCTATTACAACAACTCCATCCACGCCATCAACCAGGTGAGCGATGTGGCCTACGACGCATTTTTCGGTCGCATAGTGCCTTACACCAAACCGGTCAACTTGAACAAATACTACGAGGCGGGCGGTGAGTTCAACCTCACCTATCGGCCCAATGCCACCTTCAACGTACGCTTGGATGCCAACGTATTCGACTCTTATATCGAGACCATGTACGACAAGACCCAAGATAGCGTCATCATCAGCGACCTATGGGCATACAATCTTCGGTTGAGCACTTGGGCGAAGCTCTGGGACAAGCTGGAGATTCATGCCACGGCTTATTACAACTCCCCCACACAAACTCTCTTCGCCACACAACAGACGGCTTACGGCATCGACTGCGGCCTCCGTGCCGACTTCCTCAACAAACGGTTGTCGGTACTTTTGAATGCCTACGACATTTTCAACTGGAACAAGGAGGACAACTACACGTTTAACCCTTATTACATCTCTTACAGTTCCTATAAGGCAAATAGCAGGTACGTGAGTTTGGAGTTGGTTTATAGAATGCAATAAAAAAAGCGGAGACACTTTCATCCCCGCTATTCGATTTCAACAAGAAACCACTCCTTGATTACAGCAACTTCTTCTTCAAGGTTTCAATCATGTCGACCGTCATCTTGTCGAGGTCGTACTTCGGGTTCCAGCCCCACTCCTTGCGAGCGCAGCTGTCGTCCATCTTGTTCGGCCAGCTGTCGGCGATGGCCTGACGGATCGGGTCGAACTTGTACTCCATCTCGAAGTTCGGATAGTACTTCTTGATGGCGTTGTAGATGATCTCCGGGTCAAAGCTCATGGCCGTCACGTTGAACGAGTTACGGTGTACCAGCTTGCTCGGGTCGGCCTCCATGATGTCGACCATGGCATCCAGAGCGTCAGGCATATACATCATGTCCATGTAGGTACCCTTGCTGATCGGGCAGTAGAACTTCTCGCCCTTCACGGCAGCGTAGTAGATCTCCACGGCGTAGTCGGTGGTACCGCCGCCAGGCAGGGTCAGGTTGCTGATCAAGCCCGGGAAACGGACGCTGCGGGTATCCACACCAAAGCGGGTGAAGTAGTAGTCGCTCAGCAACTCACCCGTGACCTTGGTCACACCATAGATGGTGTTAGGACGTTGGATGGTATCTTGAGGCGTGTTGTCGTGCGGTGTGGAAGCACCGAAAGCGCCAATAGATGAAGGTGTGAAGACAGCGCAGTTGAAGATACGAGCCGTTTCCAAGCAGTTCACCAAGGAGCCGATGCCGACGTTCCAACCCAGCATGGGGTTCTTCTCAGCCGTAGCCGAGAGGATGGCGGCGAGGTTATAGATGGTGTCGATGTTGTAGCGTTTCACCACATCGACAATTTGCATGA
>CAMHFN010000024.1 GCA_946184615.1 uncultured Bacteroidales bacterium | reverse complement strand
AGTTGGACACCGACCGCAACCAAGGGTTGAAGATGCTGTATGCCTTGGAAAAGGCAGGGCTACTCTCTTTGCTCACCGACACGCCCAGAAAACTGTCGGACCTGTCGCGACCCGAAAAGATCTACCTCAACAACACCAACCTCATGAATGCTTTCACAATGCAGCCCAACCTTGGCACGATGCGAGAGTTGTTCTTCTTCAACCAGTTAAGCCAATCGCATCAGGTGACCTATCCACCTAAGGGTGATTTTCTTGTGGACGGGAAGTACCTCCTTGAAGTAGGCGGGCGCAAGAAAAGCTTCGACCAAATCAAGGATATCCCCAATAGTTATTTAGCCATCGACGAAACCGAGGTGGGCTATGGAAACAAAATCCCCCTTTGGATGTTCGGGCTGCTCTACTAATGAAAAAGCAGCAGTAGGGAAAGGATTGACTTTGCTGCGGCTTTTATTTTGACAACGATTCCGTTAAGGCGAAGCGGAAGCCACATCAAAACCACTAGTCCAACAAACAAAGAAAGCTGTTGGCCTTCAGGCCATCTCTTAAAATTCTATTCATGACCTCAAGATTTAAAACTTTTACTTTGCAAATAATCGAAAAAAACATTTAATTTGCATCAAATATAATCAATGTTAATCATGCAGATGAACAAGGAAGATTTGCAACAAATTGCCGAACGCAACGTCACCGAAGAACAAGTGGAACGCCAGGTGGCCCAGCTGAAACGAGGCACCGCTTACGTGAAACTCATCCGTCCTGCCACCATTGGCGATGGCATCCTACGAATGAGCCCCGAACAGGTCAAAGCCATGAATCAGGTTTTTGACGAGGACAAGGAATACTATCAATTCACCAAGTTCGTGCCCGCCTCAGGTGCGGCCTCAAGGATGTTCAAAGATCTCTTCTCCTTTATTGACACTGGAGAAGACACCAAGTTCACCGAGATTTTCTTTGCCCACATCCACTGCTTCGCCTTCGCTGAAGACCTTGAGCATGCCTGCTTGAAATGGTATGGCTTGGGGATTGACAACCTAGTGAAGAATGGCCGTAAAGTGGACGTAGTGAAAGCCTTATTGCTTGAAGAAGGCTTAGGCTATGGCAAGCTGCCTAAGGCGTTACTCAAGTTTCATCACTATGAGCATTGTAACCGTCTTGCCCTTGAAGAGCATCTCGTGGAAGCCGCGCGCTACGCCACCGACACCACAGGCATGGCCCGTCTGCATTTTACCGTGTCCACTGAACACGAAAAGCCTTTCCTGGAAGCCATCAACCGATTAAAGAAGGATTATGAACAGAAATATGGTATTCGATACGATATCACCTATTCTTTCCAAAAACCTTCCACAGACACCGTCGCCATCGATGCCGAGGGTAACCTTTTCCGCGAAAAAGACGGCAGACTACTCTTCCGTCCCGGTGGCCACGGCGCTCTGATTGAGAACCTCAACGATTTGGCACAAGAAATCGTTTTCATCAAGAATATTGACAACATTGTTCCAGAGACCCGGGTGGAGACGACGGTCACCTATAAGAAGGTGCTTGCCGGACTGCTTTTTAAATTACAGCAACAGACGTTCGAGTACCTTGAAATCCTCGACAACGGTGATGTCACCAACGACGAACTTGACGAGATGATCGCTTTCGCCAAAGAAAAACTCATGATCGACATCCCTGGTTTTGTGGCACAATACGACCTATACGAGAAAATCGACTTCCTCTACGACCGTCTGAACCGTCCGATGCGCGTATGCGGCATGGTGAAAAACGAAGGTGAACCTGGCGGCGGTCCATTCTGGGTGAAGAACATGGACGACGAGGTATCGCTGCAAATCATCGAGTCCTCGCAAATTGACCACGGCAAGGCCGACCAGGAAGCCATCTTCAAAGGCTCCACCCACTTCAACCCCGTGGATTTGGTATGTGGCTGCTGGAACTATAAAGGCGAAGCCTTCAACCTCACAGATTTTGTCGACCCGAGCACCGGTTTTGTTTCCAGCAAGTCCAAAGACGGACGAGAGTTGAAAGCCCTAGAACTGCCTGGCTTATGGAATGGTGCCATGGCCGACTGGATCACCCTCTTTGTGGAAGTCCCCATCGAAACCTTCAACCCCGTCAAAACCGTCAACGACCTCCTAAAGCCCATGCACAACTCATAACTCTCCACTCTAAACTTATTTCTCCATGCCCATCATCGAATTAGTAAACGCCACCATTTACCAGCGTGACAACATCGTTTTATCCAACGTCACCTTTAGCATAGGCAAAGGCGAATTCGTGTACCTTATCGGAAAGACCGGTAGCGGCAAGTCCTCTTTGCTCAAGACGCTTTATGCCGAGCTCCCTGCCGAAGATGGTGTCGTCAACGTGGCTGGTTTCAACCTTACGGATATCAGCCGCAAGGAAATCCCTTACCTAAGGAGAAAACTGGGCATCGTCTTCCAGGACTTCCAGCTTTTGGACGACCGTAACGTGGAAGCCAACCTGGAGTTTGTGCTTAAAGCCACCGGATGGTACGACGAGGAACAGATCAGCAACCGCATCGATGAGGTGCTTGAAAAAGTGGGACTGAAGGACAAAAGGAAGAGCATGCCGTACAACCTCTCAGGTGGTGAGAGGCAAGGTGTAGCCATCGCTCGTGCCTTGCTCAACAACCCCGATGTCATCCTCGCCGACGAGCCCACCGGAAACCTAGACCCTGAAACCACCCTCGATGTGCTTAAGATGCTGCTTCGCATCGCCGACAGCGGTACCGCCGTGCTCATGGCCACACACAACTACGGCCTCATCCAAAAATATCCAGGCAGAATTCTCAAATGCGAGAACCATCAGGTGATTTGCTCCAGAGTGGAGTGAGGGAAAGAGAATAGTTAAAAAATCGAGTGGATTAGGAGGAGGGCGTTTTTATCATTTTGATACAATTCCTTCAAGGCATCGTCACGTTCCTCCATGTCTTCCTCAGTGAAATCCTCATCCATCAGATGGTTGATTTCAGCGATAAACTGTTCAGGGGTCTCCGCAACCACACACAATTGACCCAGAGCTGTTCCGCGAACCATACCGTCGTTCACAAGGCAAAAACGGCCATTATACAGGGCATTCAAAAGCTTGAGCTTCAGACCTGTAGGTTGGTCAGTCACCATCACATTGACTTGCGCATTGCGAATCAAATCGATCATCTCGGCATCGCCCAAATTCGCTTTAAGGGAGACATGGGCGTATGGCTCGCATAGCTTATGCAAGCTCTCAGGAGGATTCAATCCAGCGACCACGCACGGGACCTCCAACCCAGCAAACACATTCTCGATGAGCCATTCAGCTGCCTTTTTGTTTTCAGCCACCGAGAGGTTCCCGTGATACAACACATAGTCACCCCTCCCCGTCTCAGAGCACACCTTGCTCACCGAACTGAATCCCGGCACAAGCACCGCATTCCCATAATGGGCATTGAAATACTCCGTATCGGCCTGTGTAATGGCGAAAACGCCCGATGCGTATTTCAACACAGGCTCATAGTCCTCCAGTTTCCTCGCCTCCATACGATAAAACCAACGTTTCCAAAACGTCGGCTCCGATTCGGCCAAAAGGCGGTAATAATCATGCTCCACATTATGCGCACGAACAAAAATCTTCCGATGTTGAAAACGAGAATCACTCAAAACCGCCGTGGTATGCAAACCCTCACAAAGAATCGGATAATCGTCTTTCAAGAGATCTTTGACCAAGGCTTCGGAACGACGAGAAGACACCACGTACGGCTCACGACTGAAATGTTTCCATAAAGAAGTGTCCCTCTTGTAATACTTCACCTCATGGCAACGGTCAAGCACCTCGGCCTCTCCCCTGCCATATTCAAAACAATGCAGATGCACCTTCACGCCCGCTTCAGAGAGCGCTTTCACCCTATAAAACACGTCAATGACCCCACCATAATTGGCAGGATAAGGCACATCGAAACTGATGACATGTAGGTGATAGTCAGTGTCATTCATAATGCTTATAGATTTCAATCAGCGTTTGTTGTTCATTCTCCCAGCACAATTCCTCGGCGGCTTGGGCAAGTCCTTGTTTCCATCTCATGCGAGCCTCCTGGTCGTCAAGCCCTCGCCTAATGGTAGCCGCAATCGACTTCGGGTCGTGGTCGGGAATGAACAGTCCGATATCGTATTTCTTGATAATTTTCTCAATTTCAACTAGATGCGAAGCCACAACCGGCACTCCTGCCTGAATAAAATCGAAGAGCTTGTTGGGCAGACAGAACCGATAGTTGAGGTTGGTGTCCTTGTCGAGGACAAAACCCAGTTCCGCCAGTTGGGTATAAGACATCATCTGGGAATAAGGCATCCTAGGAAAGAATCGCACACGGTCTTCGATATGCAAATCCACGGTCATTTGTTTCAGCATCGGCAACACATCACCACCACCGATGACCATCAACAAACAATCGTCAAGATAGCGCATGGCTTCCACCAGTTCCTCCCCCCCTCGTTGGATATTGATACCCGAACCTTGCAACACTAACAGATGCTTGTCTTCAGGCAAGTTCAGAGCTTTTTTATCGCCTTTAGGAGGCAAGGCGGCCTTGGGAGGGATGTTACGCACCACATGACATTTCACTTGGTATTTTTGCTCAAAAAGCTCCGCGATGGAGTCGCACACGGTAATCATCTCCTTGAGACGCGGCACCACAAAGCCCTCGATGCGTTTCCAAACTTTTTGAACATGAGGCCTTCCCACCAATTCAGGGGTCTCTGTGAAATACTCATGACTATCGTAAATCATCTTTATCCCCTTTAGCCTAGAGATGAAATAGTTTGGCAACGACGTATCGAGGTCGTTAGATAGCAATAAGTTGGCTTTATGAAAAAGCAGGAAGAAAAACAGCCTAATATTGTATTCCGCATAAAACAAAGGTCCCTTTTCGAAGAGTAGCTTCATACGTTTCGTGCGGTACGGTCTATCGTCCATCGGTGGACTTTTGCGTTGTTTCCGGCCGACCAACAGCACTTCATACCCCATCTTTCGCAAGGTGAGGCACGACTTGTTGACCCGTTGGTCGGTGACCAGGTCGTTGATGACCGATACGATGACGCGTTTCATTGTTGCAAAAGTAATATTTTTTTAGAAGACAGAAGTAAGAAGCAAGAAGTAAGAAAAATATTATCTTTGTACCATGAAAACAAACATAAACCTTCAGCCTTATAACAGCTTTGGCTTCAGTGCCACGGCGAAGTTTTTCGTTGAGATCAATGCTATTGACGACTTGCTGCGGCTCATCAAGACGCCTGAGTTTACGGCGGAAAAGCATTTGATTCTGAGTGGCGGCAACAATATCCTGTTTACCGATGATTTTTTCGACGGCATCATCCTTTTGATGAACAACAAAGGGATTGATATCATCCATGAAGACGAGGGGGATGTCATTGTCCGAGCCCAAGCCGGAGAGGATTGGCCCGAATTCGTGAAACGGATGGTCGACCGAGGCCTTTATGGGGTGGAGAACCTCGCCCATATCCCTGGCAAGGTGGGAGCTGCTCCTGTTCAGAACATCGGAGCATACGGCATGGAACTTAAGGATAGCTTCTTGCAATGCCAAGCGATGGATTTGACTACCGGGCAAATACATATCTTCACCAATGAAGCATGTCGTTTTGGTTACCGCGAGAGCATCTTCAAACACGAACTAAAGGGACAGTATATCATCATTTCTGTAGATTTTCAATTATCTAAGCAAGGTGAACTAAAACTGGAATACGGCAATATCAAGGCTTATTTGGAGCAAAACGGCATTCCCACTCCCACTTTGCAGCAGTTGCATGATGCCATCTGCGCCATCCGGAGTGCCAAACTACCCGATGTGAAGCAGATTGGCAGCGCTGGCAGTTTCTTCAAGAATCCCGTGATTCCGAGCGAGCAGTTCGAAGCCTTGCAAAGGCAATACCCGGAGATTCCCCATTACCCCGACGCCGAAGGTATGGTGAAGGTCCCGGCAGGATGGCTCATCGAGCACTCCGGTCCCACCGATACCGTGAGTTGGAAAGGCTGGCGCGATGAGCACGTTGGCGTTTATGAGAAGCAAGCGCTCGTCCTCGTGCATTACGGCGGAGGCCAAGGTCAGGACATCGTGGCGCTGGCTCGCAAAATCCAAAACACGGTGGAAGAAAAATTTGGTATTCGGATTACTCCTGAAGTCAATTTTGTTCCATAATTGAGTTTAGCAGGAAATACCTTCGTAGCGTACGAGGTGCCCCACAAGGCACCTTAGAAACGAACCGAAGGGAGTTTCTTAGTGCCGTTGGGGCACTTCGTACGCTCTAAATGAACACTAGGCATCCAAAATTCCTGTTAATTCAGAAACTCTCTGGAAACCGTGTCTTTCGCAGTATTCTTTCATCCCTTCGGCGACCTTGACTGAGATGGCTGGATCAATGAAATTGGCAGTGCCAATCTCGATGGCGGACGCACCAGCCAGCATGAACTCCACGGCATCGATGGCATTGCTGATGCCACCCAGACCCACTACCGGGATCTTCACTGCCTTTGCCACTTGCCACACCATGCGCAAAGCCACGGGCTTCACGCAGGCACCCGACAAGCCACCAGTAATAACGGAAAGCTTCGGTTTGCGATGTTCCGCGTCAATGGCCATGCCCATCAAGGTATTAATCAAGGAGACCGAGTCGGCGCCTGCAGCTTCAGCAGCAAGGGCAATCTCGGCAATGTTAGTCACATTGGGCGAGAGTTTCACCATGAGGTGCTTTTGATAAACCTTACGAACCTCTGAAACCACTTGGGAGATGCCCGTAGTGGTCACTCCAAAGGCCATACCCCCTTGTTTCACGTTAGGGCAAGAAACGTTCAGTTCGATGGCGGGAATCTTGTCGAGCGTGTCTATCATCTCAGCACCACGCACATAATCCTCAAGGGTCGAACCCGAGAGGTTCAGCAGCACATTGGTATCGAAATTCTTGATGCGGGGATAAATGGTGTCGATGAAATACCGCACGCCTTTGTTTTGAAGCCCCACGCAGTTGAGCATCCCTGATGGAGTCTCTGCCATACGTGGATAGGGGTTCCCTTCTCGAGGGTTGAGGGTGGTGCCTTTGACGATGATGCCGCCCAATTCGGACAAGTCCACGAAGTCGGTGTATTCCTCGCCGTAGCCGAAGGTACCCGAGGCTGTCATCACGGGGTTGCGCAGCACCAAACCACGACCCAAATCGATTGTCATGTTCACCATTTCAACCTCCTTATGTTAAAAACGGGCCCTTCTTTGCAGACGCAGACATGCCCATCGACCGTGTCCTCCACACAGCAGAGGCAAGCACCCAGGCCACAAGCCATCAAGTTTTCCAACGAGACCTCGCACCAAACTTCTTTTTCATCGGCTAGTCTGGCCACTGCCTTCATCATGGGTTTGGGGCCACAGACATAGATTTTATCAAACTCGCGATGGTTCCATACCGAATGGGCGGTAACGAAGCCTTTCTCTCCGAGAGAACCGTCTTCTGTCGTCACCAAAACATCGCCCAGTTTTTGGTAATCTTCCAATCGCAGAAGGTCATCCTTGGTTTTTCCACCCAAAAGCAAGGTCGGTTTCAGCCCTTCGACATTCATGTGGATGGCTAAATAATAAAGAGGTGCGATACCGATTCCACCCCCGACGAGCAGCACCCGTTCTCCTTCAGAAGGCATCGTGAAGCCGGTTCCCAATGGGAAAACAAGGTTGACTTTCTCGCCACACTTCATTCCTGCGAGCCTTTTTGTTCCCTCTCCCACTTTTTGGACGAGGAGCGTGATATCGTTGGAAGCATAGTCCACCTCATGGATAGAGATGGGCCTACGCAGATACGTGGAAGGCGAACCATCAACTCTGACGTTGGCGAACTGTCCTGGCTTGATGACCGGCAAGGGATCCTGTGATCGAAGTCGCAGCAAAGCAGCGCGTCCATAGTCAACGGCCTCGCAAACGATGAAGTCAGTGGCTTGTTTCATTTATTCCGCTGGGGTTTCCGTGTTTTCGTCCTTGGTCTCAGCAGCTTCTTCTTGCCTTTCTTCAGTGAAGTCGAGCAGGTTTTTGTCCATTAGCATCTGATACCATTGGAACACCTTTTTCATATCCGAAGGATACACTGCCTCTTGATCGTAGTCAGGCATCACCTCTAAAAACTTAGCGCGGAGTTGTTCATTAGTGGCTTTCTTTACATCGAAATCCACTTGATCGCCCATTTTGTCATGGATACCTTTAAATACTTCTTTGAGCGGTCTGTCTTCGTCGACGGAGAAGATGGAAATTTCTTCGAGCGAGCTCATGCGGTCATGGGCAAAAGCTGGGATGTTCTTGCCGTCGATGAGCGATTCCACAATGATTCTTCCGATGGCTTGGGACTTGATCATGTAAAGTCCGGGTTTGCCTGCTATTGAAACAATTTTACTTAAATCCATATTCTAAGTATTATTCAAAAAAAACGTGCAAAGATAGGAATTATTCTGAAAAAGATTTAAATTTGTTTCTTTAAAGGTCTTCTAAATTAAAACCTAAAACTTCATGGGCACAAAACATTATATCTTTTGCGGTGGTGCTTTCCGTTTCGATCGACGGAGGGCTGATTGTTTTGACATGATTCCGAAAGACTATCGGTCCATACTATTAAAAGACCCTGCCCTACTCTTCGCTGACTTCAACGAAGGGGACACTTTGCTCAGCACGCAGGCAGCCTACGTGGGCCCTTATTTCTTCACTACCGACAAGCTCAGTGGGGAACAAATCATCCTTCGGGAGAAAGAAATGATCGAACGCTGTACCGATGCCATCTTTCTTTTCGATGCTTCCTCCTGTCCTGGCTCAGTCACCGAGCTCATGCAGGCGGCCATGCTTGGCAAGAACCTTCATCTCTTTTACCTTCAGAAGGGCGACGATGACGAAATCGAGAGTGCCCTCCACACTCCGTGCTGGTATCCTATCCTATACTGCCATCTCACCAACCCACACACCCAACTTTACCGTTGCCAAGACTATGACGAAGCCGTAAATAAGATTTTGGAGTTGGTGGAGCAACTGAAAACTACAGATTAAAAAGATGACCGAATAAATCATCAAGACCTGAACCTCTTCCACAACCTCGCCACCAACCACTTCGGCAAAATGGCAATCAAAGGCGGAAGATAATAGTTCATTAATCCTGGCTTCACCACACGACGATTGTGGAACATGCCACGTAAAGCCCTGCGAACCAACCACTGGGGAGTTCCTATCAATCCGACATTGACCCCCAACTTCATCATCGAGGGCTTCAACTTATAAAGAGGCGTGGCAATGGCTGCAGGACATACCGTGGTCACCCCTACCCCATAGGGACGCATCTCGAAGAAGAGCGACTTGCTGAAACTCTTCAAATAAGCTTTGGTGGCGGAATACACCGTGATGCCGGGACAAGGCAACTTGGCTGCCATCGACGACATGTTCAAGATATAACCGTGACCGCGCCGCTTCATCGCCTCACCGAACAACAGGCACATCCTCGTGGGAGTCAACATGTGAAGCCTCATCATCGCCAAAGCACGAGCCTCGTTTTCCGTAGTGAGCTCCGCAAAAAAGAACATCCCCGCATTATTAATGAGCACTTCCACCTCGATCGATTCCTCCTGACAAAAGGCCATCAGCGCATCAGCAGCGGTCTCGGCGGATAAATCCTGAAAACGAGTAACTATCTGGGAAGAGTAAGCCCTTGAAAGTTCCTCTGAAGCCTGCTTCAGCTCCTCCTGCCGGTTGCTCACCAACACAAGGTCATAGCCTTTCTTGGCAAGCTGACGGGCGTACTCCAAGCCCATCCCCGAACTGCCTCCAGTGATCAACGCCCAAGCCATCACAGCGTCCTTTCTGCTTCGTCGATTTCACGTTGCAACTTCTCGGGCAATTCGCCCACACAATGATGGCACTTCATCTCCAAAGTGTACATCCTTCCGATACAATAGTTGGAGTGCTTGCATCCGCTGCGAGTGATCTCGCCACGCTGGAGTTTGTTCACAAACTCGGTGTCGTGCACCAAGGCGCGCGCCATCTGCAAGCCCATAAAGCCCGCATCGAGCACCTCTTCCATCTTCTCCTTCGAAATGAGACCTCCCACATAGATCAGAGGCAACTGCAAATGGGCTCGGAACACCTTGGCATCGTCGAGGAAATAGCCCTCGCTGTAAGGCACCGTGGGCACCATCAAACGACCTGCCACGGCCAGTCCAGCCTTCAGCCACCAAAACTTCCTCATATCCATGTAATAGGCCATGGTTTTCAAAGGCATCGCACCACGCATCACTTCCATCGGAGCTTTGCTCACAAAACCAGCCGTCAGCACCAGAGCATGTACGCCGAGCCTTTCCAACTCTTGCGCCACCTTGAGGCATTCCTCCTGTTGCATGCCACGACGGAAGCCATCGTGCATATTCACCTTGACCACCACGCCCATGTCGTCCTTGGCCTGTCGCATCACCTCCTCGATGACCAGACGCATGAAACGCATCCTGTTCTCGAGAGTGCCACCGAACTCGTCGTGACGGTGGTTGGTGTAGGGCGACAGAAACTGGCTGATCAGATAACCGTGACCGGCGTGGATCTCCACACAGTCGAACCCTGCCTCACGAGCCAGGTTCACAGCATGGCCGAAGTCCTTCACCAAGTCGTAGATCTCCTCCTTGCGAAGCTTACGCACAAACGTGGGAGAATACAGGTTGAACCCATTGGAGGCTCCCACTGGCATGCATCCACAGGTGGCACGATGCGTCATGTTACCACAATGGCCCAGTTGGATGGAGGCCTTAGCACCCTCAGCATGGATAGCGTCGGTAAGATGCCTCAACTCGGGCACGATCTCCTCGCGCATCCACAGCTGTCCGTCGAACGACAACCCCGAACGGCTCACGGCGGCATAAGCCACCGTGGTCATGCCTACACCGCCTTTCGCGACCGCCACATGATAGTTGAACAAATCTTGCGAAGGCCTGTTGCCATGGGCCATGTTCTCAAAAGCGGCCGAGCGGATCACCCTGTTACGCAGGGTGACAGGACCGATCTGACAGGGTGTGAATATCTTTGATTCCATAGTTACCAGATAAAAGGAATGATACGTTTCGTTTTCTTCGTGTCAAGTTCGTTGCCGAACTCCTTCTTATAAGCCTCATAGATGCGATGCGCCCGTGGTGCCAGGTTGGCAAAGGTCCACCAGGCAAACACCGCCCCTGCCCATGACCAAGTGAGGATGGCGAAGCCCACCCACTCGATAACCTCACCGAAATAATTAGCCGAGGTGACATAGCGGAACAGTCCCTCCTTAGGGAGATAGTGCTGGGAATCCCCCTTTTTGCGCAAGTTTCGGATGATGTCATCCGATTGGATATTGATATACATCCCTATGATGAATACCAAGAAGCCTCCGATGAACTTCGGAGTGGTCAGCCAGTCGATACCATAATAGTCATCTGGTGAGAGATAGAAGATCCATCCACCCTGCATCAAGGCATTCAACACATTGAAAGTCACTCCCATGACGATGATGGAAAGAGGCATCACGCTCTTGCCCCTCAAACGGAAGGGAAATACAAACGAGCGTTGAAGATAATGCAACTCGAACAGAAACAGGAATGCCAACCTCACAAGATCGTCGCGACGTTCGGAACAAAGCCACAGCACCAGCATGGCGATGAACACAGGGGCCTCCATCAGCACCCAGCCCAACTTGTTATTAATAGCCGGGCCCCATTTCTTATTGTAGAATTTGCCATAGCCCGCATCCACAAAGAAGAGGCTTACATACACTGCCAAGGCAATGACTGCCATGACGATAAGGAAGATATAAAACTGATGTAACGTCATAAAATCAATACTCCATTTGATAGATATCCACGCAGTTACCCCCTGCACCATCACGGCCCTGGGAGGTCGTATAAACATAACGACCATCCTTCGAAATGTCCAAGCCTACAGGATAGGAATCGGCGCTGATACGAGCAATCTCCTTGAACGACTCGGTATCCACCACCACCAAACGGCTGCTGAAGTTACAAGCCGCCACCACATAACGACCATCAGGGGTGATGTCGATGGTACGTGCTCCAGCAGCCACCTTGCAGTTCTCCCAATCGCTCAGCGTCACCTTCCCATTCTCTATCCGGCCTATAGCCTCATAAAAAACATCCAGGGGAACTCGTTGGATATATCCTTCCTTATTGATACTCAAATAGATATAACCATTTCTAATCACCAAATGCCTTAAGTTGGTCTTCATGCCATAAACATGGCCAAGATATGTAAAGTCCTTCAGGTCAATCACAGCGATACCGCCATTGCCCCCCATACAACCTACCAATAAATAGCGTCCATCGGGAGTAAACGCGGTGCCTCTTAAGCAGAGACCGCTGTTGACATCGCGATTGACAGAAACGGCAAGGCTAAAATTCAACGTAAGCTTTTTCTGCACCGTCACACAGTCTTCGTAATGCCAATCTGAAGGCGAGTCGCTATCGATATTGATAATGCCCACCGTATTATTGCCCCAATGGGTGATGGCCACATAGCGGTTATCGCCCGACACGGCCACCATTTTGGGCAATGGGCCCGTCTCCATCAATCGGATGATGGAATCCGTTTGGGTATCAATGATGGCCACCGCAGAGGGGTCTTGAGCGTTGAGGTCATAACTTCTCCTATAATATGGCACCCAAAGGTACCGTCCACCGTGTGAAAAGGCACTCTCCACGGGTTTGCCCCGAAAGGTATTGAGATTCTTTTTATAATGCGTGAACGGATAGAGCCCCGAGGATGGCGCCCACAACAACGAGTCGGCCTCCGTGAACTCATGTTCGATGACCTTTAGTTTGTCATTGTTACCCGTTGCATAAACCACTGTTTTTCCACCTTCCAGAGAGTTGACGTAATATTTCTTCCCATTGGGATGGATGTTGACAGATTTCGGCGAACGTATATCCTTGTCCAAAGTCGAAGCCTCGGCATACGAATAGTTTTGTTTCCTATTTAAAAGAGTGATAGTGAACGAGTTGTCCGTCGAACTTACCTTGGTGCCAAGGGCAGGGTGTTCAGTTTGTGCCCCACTAGAAAAGGGGAAAACAACGAGCAGAGCAATAATAAAACCGTAAAAAGACTTCATCTTATTCAGGAAGGATTCTACAAGCAGTTATATAGCGTATTCGATAATATTTTTCATCCGATTTGGAGATGGTCACTCCAAGTTTCACTGTGGCATGGATAAAGGTAAAATAATGATCATCAGGACAGTTGTCAACCACAATGGCTACATGTCCCATCTTCTTGGGATTGCGTCGACTGCCATAAAAAACCAAGTCGCCCCGTCGAAGCTCGGCTGTGTTTTTGATCTCCTTCCATCCATCTTCAAGCTGTCCAGTGACCGTACGCTTCAGCTGATATCCGAAATGCCTAAAAACATAGCTACTGAAACCGGAACAGTCAAAGATGGAGGGGCCATTACCTCCTGAAACGTAACGCACCCCCATGAACGTTTTTGCATAGTCAATGATGCTGTCGGCCAACAACTTGGTAAACGAAATCTCCGGAGGCAACGTCCTCAATACGGAGTCCCATTCTCTTTGAAGGACGAACTCGCACGAATCGTGGAAGCGCTGACTCTCCACCAATCGAAGTGAATCGTAATAGCGACTCAGGGCCATCGAGTCAAGTTCAGGCTCTACACAAACTCCCTCATAAGGTTCAACCTCGGGTTTGAAGATAGATAGCATATCCCAACGTTCAAAGATCTTGCACCCTCCCATCAGCAAGAGGGACACCACAAGTAGCATCAAGTGCGTTTTGAGACGATATTTCGGGCGTTTTTTAAGCATTAGTCGGCAAAAGTACGTTTTTTTTTGCTATTTTTAATATTAATATGTACCTTTGTAGTTTTCAAAACTAATTTTAATCCTCATGAAAATGAAGAAAACCCTATTCCTGCTTCTCTTTACAGCGGGCATTTTATTCTCTGGACATTCACAGAATGTCACTTTGGTGGTCACCACCACCCATGGTGAAGAACAGACCTATCAGCTGACCCATGAAGGACAGCTCTTTTTTGAAAACGGCGAACGACTCGTCATTGACGATGGCCTGGGTACCACCGCATCATTCCTATTGGCTGACATCCAGAAACTAGCATGCACTGAATATGCTGACGTAAACGAAAACACGACATCGGCCCTTTCACTAATCCCCAACCCCACTCGCGACAAGTTCATCATCAAAAACCTCCAAAACAGTGGCATGGCCCATATCTACACGCTCGACGGCCGCTTGATGAAATCGTTCGAAGCCACCGAAGGCACGATCGTCGACATCAGTGAACTGGCTGAAGGGATGTATCTCCTCCATATTAATGGTCAAACCTTTAAAATGATGAAGCTATGAGAAAATTGGCTATTTTGGCAGCTTTGCTCATAAGCTGCATTGGTCTTCAGGCCCAGGAGTACTACATCAACCTACATCAGTCGGGACAGGTCATCTACCAAAACAACGTGAACGAGATTAACAACCTCTATTTCCAAGGTAATTCCCCCGCCTCGCTTTACATCAATAACGACCTCGGCACCAGCTCGTTTCCATTGACAGCCTTCGACAGCATAACTTTCGTTTACCAAGAGGCACCACAATTAGGAGACACGGTGTTCGTCAATTATAACGGCAGCACCGCCACAGTAATCAATCCCTATCCTTCATGGGAAGTCGCCGTGACGATAAACGGAGCCAAAGTATCCATTACAGCGATGACCGCATCCAATATCGTCTATTGTTTGTCGGGCACTTCCGAGCCAGGGCGTTTTGAGATCGAAAGCACCACCACGCCAACCCTATTGCTAAACGATGTCCATTTGAACAACCCCACAGGCAAGGCCATGGATCTGACCTGCAATGCAGGTATCATCCTAATCATTGCTGACAACACTGAAAACACACTCTATAATGCTGGCGATGATGACGCAAAGTCGGCCCTCACGAGCAACAACAACCTTCTCATCCAAGGCAACGGCACGCTCACTGTGGGCAGCACCTCGCAACACGCCATCAAAGTAAAGGGGTTGCTTACCATGAACGCTGGAACCATCAACACCCAGTCGTTAAAGGACGGCATCCACACGGAGCGTTTACTTATGCAAGGTGGCAACATCAATGTCGTTTTTTGTGAAGATGACGGCATAGCCTGCGAGTATGATGGCACCATTAATGGTGGCAACATCACGATTACCACTCCCACTGATAGTATCAATGCCATTTCGATCGATAGCACGTTAGTCATCAACGGCGGTGAAATCAATATTAACGTCAGTGGTGGTGAAGCAAAATGTATTAAAACGGATAAAGAATTGATCATCAACGGAGGAACTTTTGTCCTTAACCATTCAGGCGATGTTTCGAAAGGTCTGAAATCAAACGCTGACATCACCATTACCAATGGCGACTTCACCATTGTCTCTTCAGGAACTACGATTCTTGAAGAGGGCGAAAATGGTCAGGTCCCTTCCTATTGCACCGCCATCAAGGGCGACACCGACATCAACATCTCAGGAGGCTCCTTCCATATCACCTTGCCCACGACCAACCAAGGTGGCAAGAGCATCAGTGCCGACGGCAACCTGACCATCAGCGGTGGCGACTTCACCATTGAGACCCACGGCAATGGAGCAGCATACACGGTCACGGGCAGCACCAAGGACTCCTATACTTCCTCTTGTTTGAAATGCGACGGGAACATGGAAATCCTCGCAGGAACCTTCAACCTCACGAGTACAGGAACAGGTGGTAAGGGCATCAACGCGGGTGGCACTATGAAGATTGGCATGGAAAATGCCAATAATGAAGACTTGATTCTCAATGTCACCACCAGTGGTGAACGCATCACTGTTACAGCAGGGGGTGGATGGCCAGGTCCTGGCGGAGGCGGAGGCGACTACGCCAACCCCAAAGCCATCAAGGCACAAGGCAACCTCACCATCAACAGTGGCATCCTTCGAGTGAACTGCACCCAAACCCAGAACGAAGGTGGCGAGTGCATCGAGAGCAAAGCCATCCTAACCATCAACGGAGGCGACATCGAAGCCTATTCTAAGAAAGACGACGCGGTGAATGCTTCCACGAGATTGATCATCAACGGCGGGACCTACTACGCCCACAGCGATGCCAACGACGGCACCGATTGCAATGGCCAGATGGAACTCAACGGTGGCTTACTGATTTCAAACGGAGCAGGATCCCCTGAGGAAGGCTTCGACTGCGACAACAACCAGTTCAAGATCACCGGTGGAACCGTCATCGGCACAGGTGGCGGCACCAGCACCCCCACATCCAGCGTCTGCACACAACCCAGTTTGAGAATCAACACCCAGTCGGGCTATGCCATCCAGATTCTCAAATCGGACGGCACCGCCATCTGCACTTACCAATGCCCTACCATCAGTAGTGGCGGTGGTTGGCCCGGACCAGGTGGGGGAAGCGGCGGCTTGGTGATGCTCTTTACCGACCCACAACTACAGACAGGACAAACCTATACCGTGAAATACAACGGCACCATCTCTGGAGGCACCAACTGGAACGGCTATTATACTGGGAATGCCACCTACACGGGAGGCAACCAAACTACAGTGACCGTCAGTTCCATGTACACCACAGTCAACGCTGGGGGCAGCGGAGGCGGATGGTAAAATAGTAAAAC
Organism: uncultured Bacteroidales bacterium; assembly: GCA_946184615.1. GTDB lineage: Bacteria > Bacteroidota > Bacteroidia > Bacteroidales > F082 > Limimorpha. The sequence goes on along the minus strand of CAMHFN010000024.1, from coordinate 13,114 downwards.
AAACAAAAAAGCATAGATCATGAGAAACCATTTACATTCCCCAAAAAGAGTATTCGCTCTCCTCGTCACCCTCCTTTGGAGTGCGGGAACAGCGTTTGCTTACGACTTCTCTGCGGTGTGCCCTTCAGGACAGACTTTGTATTACAATGTCATCGATGCCACCAACCATTATGTGGAGTTCACCTATCCCAATCCCAATATCAATGGAGAATTACCATGGGAAGGATTTACTGAACCCACAGGAGACATCACTCTACCCAACACTGTCACGCACGGCGGAATCACCTATACAGTGACTAAAATAGGCGACATGGCCTTTTACATGTGCGACCTTACGGGGCTACTAAACATCCCCAGCACCGTAACCGCCATAGGCGATTATGCTTTCTTTTTTTGCAACGAATTCTCCTCGCTGGTCCTCCCAGATTCAATAAACACAATTGGGAACCATGCCTTTGATTGTTGTTGGGATATCACGGGACCATTGAATCTACCGAATTCCATAACTTCAATTGGAATTCAAGCCTTTAACTTTTGCCAGGGCATCAATGGAACGCTTAGTATTCCCAGTTCTTTAACCTCCTTGGGGTCTTTGGCTTTTTCGGGGTGCGACAACATCACAGATGTGATTTATAATGCCGTTAATTGCACGTATGATGGCTATGCGACTCCCTTTCCTGTGCACACAATTACCATCGGCACTGGGGTACAATCCATTCCTGCTCACTTGTTTAAAGGTAATTTTACGAAGGTGTATTATAACGCAGTCAATTGTGCAGACGTCACCTATCTGGATAAACCTTTTGAAGGTTGCAGTGGCACCCTCACCATTGGCGATGAAGTACAAAGAATTCCCGCTTACATGTTCTATTCGTGTGATGGCTTCACGGGCTCGCTGAGCCTCCCCAATACGGTTACCACCATAGGTGAATGTGCTTTCCAAAACTGTAGCAGCTTCACAGGCTCGCTGAGCCTCCCCGATGCACTTACCACCATAGGGAATGGCGCTTTTTGTAATTGCAGTGGCTTCACTGGTACGCTGTCAATCGGTAATTCCGTAACCTCCATAGGATCATCTGCTTTTAAAGACTGCTCCGGCTTTACTGGGGTGGTTTTTTACGCAGTGAACTGTTCCGATTGTTCTTCCGGCACCTCCCCTTTTGAAGGTTGTGGAGGCAGCATCATCATTGGCCACGGAGTCCAAAGAATTCCTAGCTATCTGTTCAATGGTTGCACTGGTTTCACGAGTATTTATATTAACTCAACCTACTTGACCAACATAGGCAATTATGCTTTCGGTGGCTGCAGCGGCCTCACTGATCAATTGTTCATCCCCTCCTCTATAACTACGATAGGCCAGGGGGCCTTCGATGGTTGCAGCAACTTGATTTCAGTGTTTGCACTCCCTGAAACTCCTCCAACTTTAGCCGAAGGGGCGTTTAACGGCGTACCATCGACCATCCCAGTCTATGTACCTTGTAGTTCAAAAGAGGCCTACCAAACGGATGAGCAATGGAGCTACTTCAGCAATATTCAATGTATGGACCATACCGTAACCGTTACTGCCATCCCAGAAGAAGGCGGTTCTGTGACTGGAGGGGCAACATACTATCTAAACAACCCGGCCACGGTTAGGGCATATCCGAACGCCAATTACCGTTTTCTGCATTGGAGCAAAGACGGCGAAGTGGTCAGCTACGACCAATCATACACATTCACCGTCACCGAAGATGTCCATCTCGAAGCCGTCTTTATGCCCACGACCGGTGTAGGCACTTTTATTGGAGAAGGAGTAGCCACCAACATCTACCTTCCAAGCTATTCGTTCTACAACTACACCTTATCACAACAAATCTACACAAATGAAGAAATAGGTTCTAGTCAAACCATCACCAGCATCTCCTTCTTCAATGCCGGTGAGGAAAAGACTCGCAACTACGATATCTATATGGTGCACACCAATAAGGAGGCCTTCAACAACACCAACGACTGGGTGGGTGCCACCTTGGCCGATCAAGTGTTTAGTGGCACGGTAACCATGAGACCTGGGGGTTGGACCACCATTATGTTGGACACACCTTTCGCCTACGACGGAACCTCCAATCTCGCACTTATTGTAGATGACAATACCGGCAACTCCACAGATCCGCCCGATATGGCGTGCCGTGTGTTTGAAACTGAAAGTTCCCAAGCCATTTATATCCGTAATGACAACAACAACTTCGACCCCATTGGCACACCAAGCTACTATGGCACACTACTCCATGTGAAGAACCAAATCCTGCTCAACCGGCCTGTGTATGACATCGTGGCCACAGCTGCTAATCCATCGGTCGGAACGGTAAGCGGAGCAGGACAGTACGGCAAAGGCGACCTCTGCAGGCTGAAAGCAGTGGCCAACGCAGGTTATACTTTTTTGGATTGGACTGACCCCGACGGCACAGTCCTCTCAACCCATGCGGAATACGATTTCATCGTGACTGGGAATAGGTCGCTAGTGGCTCATTTCTTGTCGGGCAGCGATCTCTGTAGCCTCTCGTTCGACCTATACGACTCCTATGGTGACGGCTGGACCGACAATTATTTGGTGGTGGACTTTGGAAACGGTTTGACCCAACGGCTCACCATTACCGAGGCGGATGGGGCGTATGCCTATTTCGTGTTGCCCTTTGAAAACCATAGCACGGTCATCTTGAGTTAGATCATGAGTGAATGGATGTCCGAGTGTTCCTTTGACGTAAGCTATTCAAACGGCGATTGGATCTGTTCAAGCGCCAGCTTCGACCTTAACGTTGGCTTCGAGTACGAGTTCGTTGTAAACTGTGGAGGCCTCCAGAGTCAGACCATTCCACTTTCGGCAGGCACCAACTGGGTCTCGTTCAACGTAGAGACCACTCTCGATGATCTCAAGGCCGCTCTCGTGGATGCCCTTCCCGGCTCCACCTCCATCAACATCCGGTCGCAAAACAGCGGCTACTCCACCTACAACGGCACCCGCTGGAGAGGGTCCCTCAACTCGATTGACCTGACCCAGATGTACATGGTCACCGTCAATGCCCCCTGTGAGATCGCCCTCGAAGGCATGCCCATCGATCCCGATGGACTTCCCATCACCATCAAGAGTGGGAACAACTGGATGGCCTTCCCGATCGCCACGAGCATGACCCTCAGTGAGGCCTTTGCCGGTTTCACCGTCACCACTGGCGATGTGATCAAGTCACAAAACAACGGCATGGCCACGTACAACGGCACCCGTTGGAGAGGGTCCCTCTCGGTTCTTGAGGCTGGACAAGGGTACATCTACAATTCTGCTGCAACAGGCGACAAGACTCTTGTCTTCCCAACGACTGCAAAATAAGCTAGGGGCATTTTTACCTAAAAGCCGCTTTCGAGCGGCTTTTTTTGTATTTGGAATTACGAAAATAAGTCGTATCTTTGTAGGCTTAATCTAAATCATTTGAAATATTTAAATCACACTCTATGATCAGTTATAAAGAACTCGGCCTCGTGAACACCAGAGCGATGTTCGCCAAGGCAGTCGATGGCGGCTACGCCATCCCCGCATTCAACTTCAACAACATGGAACAGCTGCAGGCCATCATCATGGCTGCTGTGGAAACCAAATCCCCCGTCATCCTCCAGGTGTCGAAAGGCGCTCGCAACTACGCAAACCAAACCCTGCTGCGCTACATGGCCCAAGGAGCAGTGGAATACGCCAAGGAGCTCGGTTGTGCCCATCCTGAGATTGTGCTCCACCTCGACCACGGCGACAGCTTCGAGTTGTGCAAGTCGTGCATTGACATGGGCTTCTCATCGGTGATGATTGATGGCTCAGCCCTGCCCTACGATGAGAATGTGGCCGTCACCAAAAAAGTGGTGGAATACGCCCATCAATTTGATGTCACTGTTGAAGGTGAACTCGGTGTGTTGGCCGGCGTGGAAGATGAAGTGGCCGCTGAAGAAAGCCATTATACCAAGCCCGAGGAAGTCATCGACTTCGTGACCAAGACCGGTGTGGACAGCTTGGCGATTTCCATCGGCACCTCGCACGGGGCCTACAAGTTCACTCCAGAGCAGTGCACTGTGGATCCCGCCACAGGTCGCCTCGTGCCACCTCCCTTGGCTTTCGACGTGCTCGAAGCCATCGAGAAAAAGTTGCCTGGCTTCCCGATTGTGCTGCACGGCTCTTCATCGGTACCTCAAGAGGAGGTCGATACCATCAACGCCAATGGTGGCTGCTTGAAAGCCGCCGTAGGCATCCCCGAGGAGCAGCTCCGCAAGGCCGCCAAGAGCGCCGTCTGCAAGATCAATATCGATAGCGACAGCCGTCTCGCCATGACCGCCGCCATCCGCAAGACCTTCGCCGAGAAACCCGCCGAGTTCGACCCAAGAAAGTATCTCGGTCCCGCCAGAGACAATATGAAGAAGCTCTACATCCACAAGATTGTGAATGTCTTGGGATCGAATGACAAGTTGTTGGAGGCTTAATTTCTTCCAACTTTACCTGTTAGAAGCCACTAACGCATCCAGCGCATCAAGGAAGACCTGCGGGTCGCTGGTGCGGGTGTTGCTATAGGTTATGTATTCCGGGAACTCGTTCTGATATGAGCAAATCGAGGGTTCTCCTTCAGGAGGCAATATTATTGACGAAGTGGTTCCACCGACCTTCTCTATCACGATGGTACTGCCTTTCTTCGACACACCAAGTATGTTCTTGTAGTATATGCTCTCGGCATCGCAACTGGTGATATTGTTGTGTCTGGTTTCCCAATAGTTGTACAGCAACGTAAGCTTATCGGTTTGCGGTATGGCAATAACGTAATAGATGCGTTCGAAGACATCCTCTGGTTTTTCTGAGTAGTTGCCATCGGCATCGGTATCGTCGAAATAGTTGACGAAAAGTATCTTGCCGCGCATGTCGAGTTCGTCGATGTGGTTGTCGCGCAGTGCCTTGCTGACGGGGTCGCCAGTATAAGGCAACACAGGGCTCTCCTTGCTGAGGTAATGCTTGCAGAAAGAAATGTAGTCGTCTATAGATGGGCGTCCTTCATTGAACATGTGCAAGGCATGGCGGTATTCATCAGAGCGTTTCCGGTTCTCCTTGTCAACATATTCGTTGTAGTGTTTCGTCTCGGCAATCTCAATGATAATCTTTATGATTGCGATTACTATTGGCAAGAGCACCAAGATGAGAGCCACTATCGACTTCCACGACTTGTCCACACCGCCATACTCTACCACATTGGCCATCTGCTCTTCGGTAGGGGTCTTGAAATAGAGCTTTTCCGTTTTGCCAGTAACTTCGCCAACGCTATCCACCTTGGCTATCTCATAGATCCAAACGTATGTATTGGCTCTAAAAATGCTGTCTTTGCGCATTTCCTCGACGCTGTCGTTGTATATTTGTTGCATCTTTTCCTTTTTCTCGGCAGCGGTGGGTTTCTTTGGCTGATTCTTGTTAGTATTGCCTTTCTTGGTGTTGTCGGTCTTTGGCTCATACTTCTCCTCGTAAATTTGCTCGACGGTCTTTTTCGAGGGTGCGTCGTGATCGACAAGACCCCAACCTATCAGGAGCATGATGAGAAACATCACAAAGGCTATCACTGGACCAAGGATGACATGCTTGATGATGTATCCTATCGGGAAGATAGGCTTTGTCAACCTGCCTGGCTTTACCGGCTCATACATATAGTCGAAGAAGTCCTTACGGACGTTCTCGTCGATGAGGCGGCCTATACTGTATTGAAGGTCATCGGGCTTGGAGAGTTGAGTATCGCTGTTCACGCGGTTGGCGGGGACAGGTCCGCTATAGAAATATTGTTTATCGTAATAGCGGTCGGCACGTACGTCATCCGATTCTTGTTTTCTCTCGCCCCGCTGTATCTCGTCGAGCCATTGCAATGCCTGGCTATCGGTGATCTTAACGTGCTCGCGAATCTCGCTCACATCGTCCTGCTCGGCTGCCATGCTGTGAATCTTGTCCATCAACTCAAGCGGTGATTCGCCCTTGAACTGCAAGCCATTGCTGACATATGCGCACTGGCGCAACACCATAAGGAGAATCAAGTATTTGCGTTTCTCAAGCCTGTTGGATGCGGTGTGCAGCCATTCCTCAATGCGGTCGGCCACATGCGGGTCGATGTGCTTGGGATTGTGTCCCTCGAAGAGCGACAAGGCATAATAATAATAAGGGTCTGGATCGTGAGGCGTCTGGTCAACGGCCATCTTGAAGTTGCGCTGGGCAAGCTCGTAGTTCTTTAGACCCAAATAGACAAGACCCATCGCATAGAGGGCGTTGGTATCCTTGGGGTTCTCCTCGGTCTGCTGCTTGAATACGTCGATGTATTCGTTTGCCATCGACTTAGTGAAAGTCAACGGGTTGACCACCTGCGGTTTTTCCTGTTCAATCTTGTTCTCGGTACCGCATTTCGTACAAGTTACTACGCCACCCACTATCGAGGCCATCGACAACGGGCGAGTACATTCCTTACATTTATAGATTTTAAGTACTGCCATTACAATGAAGATTTAATGTTCTTTATTTCGTTTATCAGATAGTCGTATTCGCCATTCGGGATAGCCTCGATGAATTTCTTGATTATCATGAAATTGTTGTCATTAATGCGTGCCGGCGATATGGAGTCAATCTCTTGTTGAAGCCTTATCTTCTGGCTGCTGGTGAGGTTTGTCGCACTGTTTAAGACACTTTTCATCTGCGTCGAAAGGCTTCTGACATCAGCAGTGTTCATCTGCAAGTTCTTGATTTGTTGGTGATGGGTCGAGTCGGCGTGTGTCATGAAGACAGCGGGAATCATCCACAAAACGGTGATTACCAACAACGCTGCCACATACCACCAGATAAGGGATGTACAGTCAGGCCATATAAGATGAAGGATGGAGAACAGCACCATCACTACCACACCGGCGATGACATAATACAGGCCGTATGTGCCTATTATCACACTCAGCAAGGGCGAAACCTCGTTAGTATCCTCTTTCCTGACCCAAATGATCCATCCGAAGAAAGCCGTCTCAAGGAACAGCGTGTAACAGAGGTTTATCCAAAAGATTGACGATTTTTCACCTTGCACAATGATGAAGAACAAGGCTATTGTCACGATATAGACTATCGCTGGCAAAACTATGCTTGTCAGTCTTGAAATTTTTTTTGTTGCCATAACTATTTTTGTTTTTTCATTGTAAATTTTACATTGCCGAAGGTGTTGGCGGCATCGGGGGCACTGGTGGAGGTGTAGGTGCAAACAATGCGGCCAAATCAGGACAATCCTGAGCTGCGGCCCATTGTGCCATGCCAGCCTTCCAAACCAATGTCTGCTTCGTCAGCGTACCTTGCTGTACCATTTGTTGCAAGGTAGGCATCGGATAAGGACCTTGTTGTGCGTTGTTCACAAACACGTAGTATTGCACTTGCGGTGGTGGAGGTGGCGGCATTGAACCTTGTTGGTTATACACAGGCTGTGCCTGCATGGCTTGGTTAGCTATACCTCCCATCTGCTGTCCGAAGGCGCCTCCCACGCCGAAGCCCATGCCGAGACCCATGCCCATGCCCATCATCTGGCCAGCTGAGCCTTCGTTCTGTGCGGCATTCTGCATGACGTCGAACTGACGCTCCTGCTGATAGGTGTAACCCTCGCGGGCACGTGCCCTTGCTCTCGCCCTCGACTCAAAGTCCATCTCCGAACCTGCTGTCTGGGCGGCGATGATGCGTTGATATTGCTCGTCATCCTCATCGGGATTGATGGCTTCCACGTCGAACTCGGTAAGCTCGATGCCATATTTGACAAAGTAATCGTTGAGTTGCACCTTCACGAAGTCAGACACATCGGTAAGGTAGTTGTTCACCTCGGTGACTGAGACACGCTGCTTGCTGAAATACTGCGACAAAAGCGGTTTGACACGCTGTGCCACCGCCGATGTGAACTTGTCGCAGAAGTCGGTAAGCCTAATCTCATGCTGAGTGCCTGAGTACTCCTGTATAAACGCGCGAGAGTTACAAATGCGGAACTCGTAGCTTCCGTAAGAGCCAATCTTGATGGTAACGCCCTCGTCACCAAAGGTATAGTCCCTCACGGTGAGGCCCACTCCCCAACCGCCGTCATCGCCTGCGAGACGCTGACGTGTGGTGTTGATGACGAACAAGGTTGTCTTGAACGCACTCGTTCCGCCAGTCGGCAGGTTGACCAACTTTTGCAGGAATGGCACATTGTTGGTTGAAAGCTGATGAGGTCCGGGGGTAAAGGTCTCGGAATAGAGTCCCTCGTTGTAGAACACCATCTCCTGACCGTCCTGTACGGTGACTTTGGCGCGTGTCGAGAGGTTGTCGTAAGGATGCCTCAACAGCAGAACCCCCGCCTCCAGGTTATGAAACACATTGTCGATAAAGCCCACTCGCTCCGACCCCTGACCGTCGTAGGTGACTCCGTCGGTGCGTTGCTCTGTGAATTTCTTGAATATTCCCATGATGTATTGGTTTTATTGACTACCACCACAAAAATAGCGGCATCTTTTTTCCGCAAAGATACAAAACTAACATTAATATACAAACAAAAAACAATAATTCCAAAAAGAAAAAAAGCGTCAAATTGTTTGGCACATTTTTCCATTTTGCCTACTTTTGTCACGTAAAACATGCCAAAAGACAAAACAAAAACAATCAATCAACATTTCAGCATAATGAGCCTTTCCCCCCTAACCGCCATATCCCCTATCGACGGCCGTTACCGTTCCAAGACCGCCGAACTGGACGACTTCTTCTCCGAATTCGCCCTCATCCGTTATCGTGTGATGGTCGAAGTGGAGTATTTCATCGCCCTGTGTGAGATCCCCCTGCCCCAACTGGAAGATTTTGAAGGCGACTACGAAGACCTCCGAGCTATCTACGAAGAGTTCCAAACCGAGGACGCTGAAGAGATTAAGGAGATCGAGAAGACCACCAACCACGACGTGAAAGCCGTGGAATATTTCCTGAAACGCCAGTTTGACGAGATGGGACTCGAGAAATGGAAAGAGTTCCTTCATTTCGGTCTGACCTCACAAGACATCAACAACACCGCCGTGCCGCTCTCCATGATGGAAGCCCACAAGTTGGTGGTGAAGCCCGCCATCGAGGAGGTCATCGACAAGCTGAAAGGCATGGCCAAGGAATGGCGCGACATCCCGATGCTCGCCCGCACCCACGGCCAACCCGCCAGTCCCACCCACCTCGGGAAGGAAATCTATGTTTATGTGGAACGACTCAGAGACCAGCTCCAGATGCTCAACAGCGTGCCCTTCACAGCCAAGTTCGGTGGTGCCACGGGCAATATGAACGCCCACAAAGTGGCCTATCCCGACATTGACTGGCCGACTTTCGCCAAACAATTCGTGGAGAAAAGTCTCAAGCTGAAACGCCAGCAGACCACCACACAAATCGAGCATTACGACTATATGGCCGCCTATTTCGATGCCTTGCGCCGCGTCAACACCATCCTGATCGACCTGTCGCGCGACATCTGGATGTACGTCTCGATGGAGTACTTCAAGCAGAAGATCAAGGCGGGCGAAGTCGGCTCGTCGGCCATGCCGCATAAGGTAAATCCCATCGACTTCGAGAACGCAGAAGGCAACCTCGGTATGGCCAACGCCATCCTCACTTTCCTCAGCACCAAACTGCCCATCAGCCGCTTGCAGCGCGACCTCACCGACTCCACCGTCACCCGCAACATCGGTGTGCCGATCGCTCATACCTTGATTGCCCTGAAGTCGCTGATGAAAGGCTTGGACAAGTTGTTGCTCAACGAGGACAAGATACGCCAAGACCTCCAACAGAACTATGCTGTGGTGGCCGAAGCCATCCAGACGATATTGCGCCGCGAGGAGATTGAAGGCGCCTACGAGTTACTGAAAGGACTCACAAGGACCAATAAACACATCGACAAGGAGACCATTGACGAGTTCATCAAAGGTCTTCCCGTCAGCAAGGAAATCAAGATGGAACTGATGACCATCACACCAGAGAATTACACGGGATACAATTATTAGTTAAGAAGTCAGAAGCCAGGAGTAAGAAGCAAGAATATTAAAACTCAACAGATGAAGAAAAACAGGTCGTTCAAACGGATTCTCGGTTATGTGAGGCCTTACTGGTTCTCATTGCTGCTGAATTTGTTTTTTAACCTGGTCACCATTTTCTTCTCTCTGTTTTCTTTTGCCCTGCTGGTTCCGTTGTTGAACCTGCTCTTTCAGACTGAAGTCGTAGAAGCAGTGGCTAGGCCTGAGTTTGCCCTCACTTCCGACTACCTGATGAACTACCTCAACTACGTGATGAGTAACCTCATCGTAGAGAAGGGGCATCGCTACGCTTTGATCTTCATCTGTGTGGTCATGCTCGTTGCTTTCCTCTTCCGCAACATCGGACGCTTCTTTGCCTACTACACCATGGCCAAGGTACGTGTGGGAACCATCAAAGACCTTCGTCAAGACCTTTTCAACAAGATTTTGGTGCTTCCCCTCTCCTACTATGGCAAGCAAAAAAAAGGCGATGTGATGTCACGCATCACCAACGATGTCCAAGAAGTTGAAGCTTCCATCCTCAACTGGATCGAGACGCTCATCAAAGACCCTTTAACCATCATCTTTTATTTCGCTTTCCTGCTTAGCATGAGTGCCAAACTCACGTTATTTGTACTCATTCTGCTACCGGTGGCGGGATTCGTCATTGGCAGGATTGGAAAAGCTTTAAAGAGAGAATCCAAAGAGACTCAGAACCGACTGGCTGGCATCACCGCCACTATTGAAGAATCCATATCGGGACTACGTATCATCAAGGGGTTCAATGCCATAGGATATCTGAAGAGAAAATTTGGTGAGCAAAACAGCGAATACTCCCAATCCTTGTTGGGGGTGCACCGTAAGCGTGACATGAGTTCACCCATGAGCGAGTTCCTCTCCGCCATCGTGGTGCTCATTGTGCTATGGTTTGGGGGCCTCATGATTTTGGGTGGCAACAGCAGCCTTAGTGCAGCGGGATTCATCAGTTATATAATTGTTTTTTCACAGATTATTTCCCCTATCAAATCGTTTGCACAAGGTTATTTCAACATCAAGAAAGGCATGGCCTCTGCCGACCGAATCTTCGAGTTTATGGATGAGGACGAGGTGATCACTGAAAAAGAAGATGCTTTGGAAATCAAAGATTTCAAGGAGGAAATCAAGTATCAAAACGTCAGCTTCCATTATGAGAAAGACGATGTTTTAAATAATATCAGCCTAAAGATTCCGAAAGGAAAGGTCATTGCTCTTGTGGGTGAGAGTGGCGGAGGCAAGTCCACTTTGGCCGACCTTCTGCCCCGCTTCTATGATGTCTGCGAAGGCTGCATCCAGATTGACGGGCATGACATCAGAGACTACAAGATCCGTGATTTGCGCGGATTGATGGGCATCGTTACCCAAGAAAGCATCTTGTTCAACGACACGGTGTTCAACAACATCGCCTTTGGCATGGAGAACGTGTCAAAGGAGGCCGTCATTGAAGCCGCCAAGGTAGCCAACGCCCACGAATTCATCATGGAGATGGAGCATGGCTACGACACTACCATTGGCGACCGTGGCATGAACCTCAGCGGTGGTCAGCGGCAGCGTCTCAGCATCGCCCGCGCCGTGCTAAAAAATCCACCTATACTAATACTAGACGAAGCCACTTCCTCGTTGGACACGGAGAGCGAACGTTTGGTACAAGACGCCTTGTCGAAGGTGATGAGCCAACGCACCTCCATCGTCATCGCACACCGTCTTTCCACTATCCAACACGCTGACGAGATTATCGTCATGCAGAAAGGCAGGATTATCGAGCGAGGCACTCATGACGAGTTGATTGCATTGAATGGAATATACAAGAAACTAACAGATTTACAATCGTTTAACTAAATAATAAACCTATGACAATTCAAGAATTACAGCCCAGTGGCATCTGGAGAAACTTTTACAGTCTGACGCAGATTCCGCGTCCTTCGAAGAAAGAAGCCAAAGTGATCGCCTTTATGAAGCAATGGGGCGAGGACCATGGTTTGGAGACTTTGGTCGATGAATGCGGCAACGTCATCATCCGCAAGCCTGCCACTCCTGGTATGGAGAACCGCAAGGGAGTCATTCTGCAAGCTCACCTCGACATGGTGCCACAGAAGAACGACGGCAACCCGCATGATTTTGAAAACGACCCCATCGAGACCCATATCGAAGACGGTTGGGTGAAAGCCAACGGCACTACCCTCGGTGCTGACGACGGTCTAGGTGCTGCCGCCGCCATGGCGGTACTCGAAGCTACCGATCTGGTACACGGTCCCGTCGAGGCCCTCTTCACCATCGACGAGGAGACAGGCATGACTGGTGCCAACCTGCTAAAACCCGGCGTGCTTCAAGGCGATATCCTGCTCAATATGGACTCCGAGACCGAGGGCGAGCTTTACGTAGGCTGCGCTGGCGGTATTGACAATATCGGGACATGGACTCCAAAATATGAAGACGTCCCCGCCGGCATGGTTGCTTACAAGCTCTTTGTGAAAGGCCTCAAGGGTGGACACTCTGGCATGGACATCAACCTCGGTCGCGCCAACGCTAACAAAGTACTCAACACCATGATGCTGATGGCCGCTGAAAAATACGGTCTCCGCATGGCTTGCATCGATGGAGGCAGCCTCCGCAATGCCATCCCAAGAGAAGCCATGGCCATCGTGGTCATCCCCGAAGACAAGAAAGCCGAGTTTGAGGAATACGCCAAAGAATATGAGGAAATCGTGAAAGAAGAATTCGAAGGCATCGAACCCGAGATGGCCATCCTCTGCGAACCCACCGAGATGCCCAAGCAAGTGATCGACCTCACTACCCAAGACAATATGTTCTGCGCCATCGCACGTTACCCCAATGGCGTCATCGCCATGTCAAACGATTTCGAAGGCACCACGGAAACCTCCTCGAACCTGGCCACCATTAAGATGGACAACGGCAAAATCGTTTGCGCCTCGCTCACCCGCAGTCTCGTCGATGCCGACAAGGACAAGCTGGCCGAGCAAATCCGCAAGAACCTCACCGACAACGGCGCTGAGGCCTACTCCACCGG
>CAMHFN010000023.1 GCA_946184615.1 uncultured Bacteroidales bacterium | reverse complement strand
ACGTTCTGACGACCCGTGAGTTGGCTCGCTTGATCAAGCAGTTCAACCTCGACCTTAAGGATATGCCTTCAGAGGATTACGACGATCCGCTCGGCGAATCCACAGGTGCTGCCGTCATCTTCGGTGCTACCGGTGGTGTGATCGAGGCTGCTACCCGTACCGCCTACGAGGTGTTCACTGGCAAGCCGCTGCCTAAGATCGACTTCACCGAACTCCGTGGTATCGAGGGTATCCGTGACGCTTGGGTCGACTTCGACGGCACGCCGATCCATATCGGTATCGCCCATGGTCTGAGCAACGCCCGCAAGCTCCTCGAGAGAGTGCGCGAAGGCAAAGAGCAGTTCCACGCCATCGAGGTCATGGCCTGCCCCGGCGGCTGCGTCGGCGGCGCTGGTCAGCCCTACCACCATGGCAACAGCGAGATCATCAAGAAACGTACGGAAGCCATCTACCGCGAGGATGCTGGCAAACCCATCCGTAAGTCTCACGAGAATCCTTCCATCAAGAAGATCTACGAAGAGTACTTTGGTGAGCCTTGTGGCCACAAGTCACACGAACTGCTGCACACCCACTATTTCGACAAGTCGGAACACGTTGAGATCAGCGAGGATTAATAACCAGTAAACAATAGAAAGGAAATATACTATGGCAGTTATTAAATTATCAGAATCGAAGATCAACTTCATCAAGAACGTGTGCAAAGAGCACGGTAACAAAGCTGGTGAGGTCATCAACGTGCTGCACAAGGTCCAGGGCGAGTTCGGCTATCTGCCGGCAGAAGTCCAGGAACTCGTGGCCAAGGAATTGAACATTCCGGTTTCGAGAGTGTATGGCATCGTGTCGTTCTATTCGTTCTTCACCATGACGCCTAAAGGCGAGCACCCGATCAGCGTTTGCTTGGGTACTGCTTGCTACGTGCGTGGTGCCGAGAAGGTGTTGGACGAGCTGAAACGTCAGCTGGGCATCGGTGTCGGCGAGGTGACTCCCGACGGCAAGTTCTCTTTGAACTGCCTCCGCTGCGTCGGCGCTTGCGGTCTGGCCCCTGTCATCGAAGTCGGTGAGAAGGTCTACGGCCGTATGACTCCCGACAGAGTGAAGGACGTGCTCGCTGAGTACAGATGATTACCTAAATTAATTTAGGTATAACGAAAATAGGACGGCTGAAAGGTCGTCCTATTTTTTTTCAACGTTCCTGCCAAGAAGAAATAAGCCCTCCATCTTTCAAAATCAGCCAAAACAACCAAAAAACAAGTTGTTTTGGCTGATTTTACAACAAGACCCTTCTTGAGCGAATGGAGCGGGTGCAGGAGATTGTCGGGGACAAGAAAACCGTCATGTCTGTACTGGTTACCACCTACGGTCTGAAGCGGAACGAATAGGCCTCCCGTTTCGATAGGACAGTCACGATGGAGGATCTGTTCCAAAAATAACACCACGGCACAAGCAGTAAAGATAGTTTCTTTCTCTTCTTGGATAGATTCAAGAGTATAGGAACCCTCAAGAGTTTCCTGCAGACTGCCTACCAATGCTCTCGAACCGAATGTCGTCGATAGCCTTGGAATGATGACGATAATGGGAGACTGAATCGCTAACCTTTCACTGCCATTGCCACAGCCTTGCCAAGGTTGTAGAGCTTATCCCAATCCTCTTCGCGGATGGGGGCACCTTTCACCTCAACGTTTTCGGCGACAAGGTTCCATTGGCCTTCTTCAGCGCATTTGGTGAGGGTCTTCACACCACCACCGCTCCAGCTCATGCCACCGAAGATGCCATAGCATTTGTTCTTCGGCTTGAACTCGTTGATCTCGTGGGTCAGCAAGGTCATGTCGGGGAACATGTTGGCATAATGGGCGCAGGCACCGATGATGACGCCTTTGTATTTCCAGATGTCGCTTAGGATAAACGAGACCTCGGTCTTGGCCACGTCGTAGACCCTCACCTCCTTGATGCCGGCTTCGGCAGCGCCACGGGCCACGATCTCGGCCATGCGTGCGGTGTTGCCATGCATCGAGCCATAGACGATGACGACGCCTTCTTCGCCTTCGTGTTTGCTCCACTGTGTGTATTTGCCAATAACCCAGCTGGGGTTGGAACGCCAAATCAGGCCATGAGAAGGGGCAATCATCTTGATGCTCAAACCACCGAGCTTCTCAATGGCTTTCAAGGCTTGCATGGCCACCTTGCCGACGATGTTGGCGTAGTAGCGGCGCATGTCGTCCTCATAGAAGGCGAGGTTGACTTGATCGTCGAAGATGCCGCCGTTCAAGGCACCAAAGCCGCCGAAAGCATCGTTGCTGAAGACTATCTTGCTGTGTTGCTCGTAGGTCACCATCGACTCTGGCCAGTGCACCATGGGCACCATGAAGAACTGCAGCGTATGGGTTCCGAGACTCAAAGTCTCGCCTTCAGCCACCACCTTCTTGTTTTCGATAGGGCCGTAGAAGGCTTCCAGCGGTGAGAAGGTCTTGGCGTTGCCTACCACCTGCACCTCGGGCCATTCTCTCATGACCGCGGCTACGGTGCTGCTGTGGTCGGGCTCGTCGTGATTGATGATAAGGTAATCCACCTTGCGACCTTGGAGCACCGACTTCACCTTGAAGAGGTAATCTTCCAAGAAGTTGGCCTCCACGGGGTCAATCAAGGCTATTTTCTCATCGACGATGAGGTAGGAATTATAGGAGACACCATTAGGTAGTTCGATATGGTTCTCGAATTTGTCGGTGTGACGGTCATTGACACCGACGTAGTAGATGTTATCGGTTAATTTAATTTGATTCATGATTAGATAATTTCTACAAAATCTTCTGCGCCGTGTTTACAAAGCGGACATACAAAATCGTCGGGGAGGCTGTCTCCTTCGTAGATATAGCCGCAAATCTTGCATTCCCAACGACGTTTGCCATCTTTGGGCTTCTCAGTTTGAGGCTGAGGTTTGGGCTTGATGTTCTTCTGGTAGTAGTCGTAGGTTACCGAAGGCTTGTCTGAGAGAACTTGGGCATCGAGCACATCGGCGATAAACATGGTATGGGTACCAAAATCGATACTTTTGTTGACTTTACATGCCAAGTAACTATTGGTGTATTTAGGAATGTAAAGCACATGGTTTACCGCACGGTGTTCTCCCTCGCATTCAGCGAATTTGTTTACGTTTCGTCCGCTCTGGAAGCCGAAATGCTCGAATACTTTCATTGGGGTCTCCGTGGTCAGCATCGACACGTTGAACACGCACGAGTCCTTGATGAGCTCGTGCGTGTAGTTCGCCTTGTTGACGGTTACGGCAATCTGTAAGGGGTTGCTGGTGACTTGGATCACCGTGTTGACGATGCAACCGTTGTCGATGTTGTCGTAATTCGTGGTCAGGACATAAAGTCCGTAACCGATGTTGAATAAGGCCTTGGTGTCCATTATTCCATCACTGAGAAACTGTCTTTGCCAATGCCGCACAATGGGCAGCTCCAGCTGTCGGGGATGGCTTCAAATGGAGTTCCGGGAGCGATGCCGCTATCGGGATCGCCTTTTTCTGGGTCGTAGATGTAACCGCAGACGTCGCATACGTACTTTTTCATAATGTTGTTTTTAAAATGTTATACGGGTTTCTTCTTACTTCTTACTTCTTCAATGCTGTATCGCCATCAGCCTGATATATTTGAGGACCATGTCGCACCAGACGGCATCGCCGGGATATTGGTAACGGGCGTTGCCTTTCGGGTCGGGGGTGAAGAGAGTCTCTCCTTTAGGGGTAAGGGTCACCCACCCGCGTTCTGAGAGTTTGTAGAATCCGTCGCCTTCCACGGCATGGATGACAGCCTGGGGATCCCACATCTTCTGTCCCGTGTCGCAATTGAGGAATTGGTAAATCCATTTGATGGGATGGGTGTCGGTCCAATTCATGTCGGCGATGACGGTCTCGGGTCGGTAGTCGAGCGGATCGCCCACTTCACCAGGAGAGAAGATGATGTCGACCTCTTTAGGCAACAGCTCGAAGAACTTCAGGGAGAAGTCGATGGCCGCCTTGAAGTTGTAGTCGGGTTCGACGGCCTCTCCGAACACACCGCCCATAGCAAAGATATTCATGACTTTGGCTTTGACCAGTTCAACGCCATTGAGAGGGGAGAACTCGTCGGGGCCCGATTCCAACAGGCGTGCCAGGGAGGTCACAAAACCGATGGAGGCAATGGTCACCGATTTGTCGGGTTGCTCGCTGAGAAGTTTGCGGTAAAGCTTGTAGCCTTCCATGTAGGTCCCGTCATCGCCCACGCTGCGTTTGAACATCGGTATGCCATCCGTGGTGCGGGCGTAAGGGGCGTTATGATAGGTGATGAAAACATGCGGAGTCTTCACGCCTTGGGTCTCCAGTCCTATGGGGATGTCGGGGTAGCCGTAGAAGTTGTTCATTACGTCCACCACGTCGGCGTTGGCTTTGCCCATACGGTCGACAATCACACCCAACAGGTTGCAGCGTTTCATGTCCATGTAACGGTAGAGCATCATCAAGGCAAAGAGGTCGTCGGTGGAGCTGCCCATGTCGCAGTCCAAAATCACCCTGACGTCTTTCTGTTCGTAGTTGGACCAAATGTTGATGCCTTTGGAGGTGACATAAACGGTATGTTGTTCGTTTTCGCGGGCAAAGGCCACGGCGGCAGCCAAACTATCCTCGGGGAAAGACCTGTTGCTGTCGAAATAGTATCTTCCGTTCTCTGGATTGTACCAGCCGCCCACCAAGTTGTTATGGGTACGGGCGTGTTTGATGACAGCGGGAAGGCTCTTGCGGTCGAAGCTGTTCTGTGTGGCTTTGTAAGAGACGATCAGTCCTTCAGTAGGTTGGCGCATGGTGTTCAAGTCCAACGTGAATCCGTCAGGATACATCTGCCCCATGGCATAAATGACGTTAACCAAATCCTTGTCCGTGAGTTTTTCCTGGGAAAAGCCAAGAGAGACGATGGCGAGGAACAGCAGAAAGAGAAAGCTTGTTTTTTTCATGGCGTGATGAAAATGAATGAGGGTTTACAATCTTTTACAAAGATAAAGATCTTTTTCGGAATGGCAAGCAAAAATATGGCTTATCTTTGCAACCCCAAAAAGAGATACCATGACAGATGATACGAAACAAGACAAACCCCTAAAGAGACGTTGGCGGAAGAGAGAGGAGAAGCCCAAGGAAAAGCCGGTTTACTTCCCTGAAAGCCATTTGGATGACTTTGTGGCCATCGACTTCGAGGCAGCCAACGCAGCTTTTACGAGCGCATGCAGTATGGGGCTGGTCATTGTGCGCAATCATGAGATTGTGGAGCGCTATTATGGCTTGATGAAGCCTGTGCCGAATCATTACGACTGGTATAACACCAAAGTCCATGGCATCAAGAAGGCCGACACCGAGAAGGCACCGGCTTTCCCTTATCTATGGAATCAAGTGGTGGACAAGGTGGAGGGTCTGCCTTTTGTGGCCCACGGCATGCTCTTCGACCAGCATGTGCTACGGGCTTTGCATGAGCTTTACAAGATTCCGTATCCCAACTATAAATTCTATTGCACTCACGAGGGTTCGAAAAAATATCTTCCTGACTTGGAAAACCATAAGCTTCACACGGTGGCCAAACATTTCGGCTATGAAATGAAGAACCATCACAATGCCTTGGATGACGCCGAAGCTTGTGCCGTTATCGCCATGAAGATCTTTTAGTAAAGAAGAAAGAAGTAAGAAGAAATTCTTTTGGAATTCTAATAAATACTTCTTATTTTTGCCCATCTTTAAACCTTTATTGCCATGTTCGAAATTGTACAAAAGAAAACTTTTGCGGCGGAAACCTATCTGATGGATGTTTACGCCCCTAGAATTGCCCATTCAGCCCTGCCAGGTCAGTTCCTCATCATTAAGATGGAAGAAAACTCCGAGCGTATCCCGCTGACCATCAGTGATTACCAACGTGTCAAAGGGACGGTGACCATCGTTTTCAAGGCCATTGGAGAATCTACCAAAAAGATGGCGGAATACAAAGTGGGCGACAGCTTCCACGATGTGGTAGGTCCCCTTGGCAAGCCTTCCGAGTTTGCCAACATGACCGCCGAAGAGCTTCGTAAACGCTCTTTCGTGTTCATCGGCGGCGGCGTGGGTATTGCTCCCATCTTCCCGCAAGTGAAGTGGCTGTATGAACATGGCGCGGTGGCCGATTGCATCATTGGTGCGCGTACCAAGGACCTCTTGATTTATGAGAAAGAACTTTCGGAATACTGCCATCTGTATGTGACCTCCGATGACGGCTCTACCGGTCGTAAGGGCTTGGTGACCGACGTGTTGCGCCAGTTGGTGGCCAGCGGCAAGATCTATGACGAGGCCGTGGCCATCGGACCGATGATCATGATGAAGTTCGTCACCAAGACCTGCGAAGAGCTGGGCATCCGTTGCACCATTTCGCTCAACAGCATCATGGTGGATGGCACGGGCATGTGCGGTGCTTGTCGTGTGAGCATTGCTGGCAAGACCAAATTCACGTGCATCGACGGTCCCGAGTTCCTAGGTAAGGATGTCGATTTCGACGAGGCGATGAAGCGTCAAGCCATGTATAACAACGTGGTGACTCGAAAACAAATCATTGCAGAGGAGAAAGCCGAGGGCCATGAATGCCATATCGGTGGTATCTCGGAGGAATCTTTCGATAAAAAACATCGAATTCCTGTTCCGGAACAGGATCCCCAGGTCCGTGCCCATAATTTCGACGAGGTGTGTCTGGGCTATTCCGCCGACATGGCGATTATGGAGGCCCAGCGTTGCTTGAACTGTAAAGATCCGCAGTGCGTGAAGCATTGCCCTGTCAACGTCAATATCCCGGGCTTTATCGCTCGCGTGGCCAAGGGTGACTTTGAAGGGGCAGCAGGCGTCATCAGTTGCGATTCGGCACTGCCAGCCGTCTGTGGTCGTGTGTGCCCGCAGGAGACCCAGTGCGAGGGGAGCTGCATCATGGGCAAGAAGTTCGAGCCCATTGCCATTGGCAAGTTGGAACGTTTCGTGGGCGACTATGCCATTGAGCATGACTTGCATTTTGACAGCCAGAGCATTCCGAATGGACATAAGGTGGCCATCATCGGCTCAGGGCCTTCGGGATTGACCTGTGCCAAGGACCTGTTGTCGATGGGTTACGATGTCACCATCTTCGAAGCTTTGCACGAGCTAGGCGGAGTGTTGATGTATGGCATCCCGTCGTTCCGTCTGCCGAAAGAAAGCGTGGTGAAGAAGGAGGTGGAGAGTGTGCGTCGTTTGGGCGCCAAGTTCGAAAAGGACGTGGTCATCGGACGAACCATCACCATCGACGAGCTGATGCACCGTGAAGGCTTTGAAGCGGTGTTCGTGGGTTCTGGTGCCGGTTTCCCGATGATGCTCAATGTGCCTGGTGAGAACCTTTGCGGTGTGGTCTCGGCCAACGAGTTCCTGACCCGCAACAACCTGCTCTTCGCCTACAAGGAAGGCTTCGAGACCCCGAACTTCGTGGGTAAGAAGGTCGCTGTGGTCGGTGGTGGAAACGTGGCCATGGATGCCGCGCGTACCGCTTTGCGTCTGGGTTCGGAAGTGCATATCGTCTATCGCCGTTCCGAGGCTGAGCTCCCTGCCCGAGTGGAGGAGGTGCATCACGCCAAGGAAGAAGGGGTCCAGTTTGACCTGCTCACGGCTCCCGTGGAGGTGTTGGGCGACGAGAACGGCTGGGTGAAAGGCTTTAAATGCGTCCGTTGCGAGCTGGGTGAACCTGACGCTTCGGGTCGTCGCAGCCCTGTCCCGGTGGAAGGCTCCGAGTTTGTCCTTGATGTGGACATGATTATCATGGCTTTGGGTACTTCACCGAATCCGCTCATTGGAAGCACCACGCGTAACCTCGACCTCAACCGTAAGGGCTGCATCGTGGCCGATGAGGTGGGCGCCACCTCGCGTCCGGGTATCTTTGCCGGCGGTGACGCCGTCAGCGGTGCCGCTACCGTCATCCTCGCCATGGGTGCCGGTAAAAAGGCCGCGAAAGCCATTGACGAGTATATTAAAGGTCTATAAGAAGACAGAAGTAGGAAGACAGAAGTTAGAATATTCTGATTTCCGACTTCTTACTTCTTTAATTCTACATAAAACACCGTCGGGTCGTCCTCTTCGCAGAAGGACTCGTCGGTGTAGTATTGTCCCGGTTTGTTGTCGTCGGTGAAGAGGTTCAACACGACCTTTTTGAAGGGGATAGGTTTCCCTTCGTCACTGTATTTCTGGATGTCCATTTGGGTGAGACCTTCGATCTCCATCATTTTCAACATCATCGCCAGGTCAAGATTGACATTAAGCAACTCTTTTTTCCACTCAATGCTAATCACGGCAGTAGTGTATAATTTGAAATTTTTTACTTCAACAGCTTTCATGTCTTGTTATTTTTGTAATTTTGATGCAAATTTAAAAAATTAACATTATGCGTAAAAAATTGTTTTTAATGATAGCTGCATCGTTGTTTTTCATCACGTTGACGGCGCAGAATGTAGAGACTCTTAACGTTTCCAATGAACCTGATGGAAAATACTCGAAAATTGTTGGTAGCAATACTATCGAAGGTGAAGTGAAGAATGGCCAGAAGGAAGGAACTTGGTATGAGATTGACAATAGGAACCTCGTTCGTAAAGTGGTTCAGTATCAAAACGGTAAGAAAAGCGGTGTCTATCTTGAGATTGACGAAA
The DNA here is from genome assembly GCA_946184615.1 of uncultured Bacteroidales bacterium. GTDB lineage: Bacteria > Bacteroidota > Bacteroidia > Bacteroidales > F082 > Limimorpha. Next base: position 24,547 of record CAMHFN010000023.1, on the reverse strand, counting down.
CGGGAGCGTTGATGAAAAAGTGCGAATATTCCGTTGATCAGCTTAATGGCACGTCCATGACTTGGGTCAGAGGCGGACGTCTTACCAAAAAGAATACGTATAAGAATGGCGTTCTTGACGGGGAACAGATTGAGTGTTACGACCAAGGAAACGACCGTGAGATTGCCAATTACAAGGATGGCCAGCGAGAGGGATTGACCACTTGGTTTGATCAAAGCGGGAACAAGGTGATGACCATCGAGTATAAAGAAGGACAATTTGAGGGTAAGCAAGAGACTTTTTACAAGACGGGAATAGTCAAAACCTCCAAGATGTATCAGAACAACGTCCAAAATGGGCCTGCGGTGGAGTATTACGAGAGTGGTGCCATTAAAACCGAAACCACGTATAAGGATGGAAAACAGACTGGACGTGTGAAGAAGTATAACGATAAGCCTGTGGATAAGGTGGATAAAAAGGAAATGGATAAAAAGGAGATAGAGAAAAAGGAGATGGATAAGAAGGAGGTAGAGAAGAAGTTTGATCAAAAAAAGATTCTTGAGACAAAACCAGTGGTGAAAGAGAAGAAAGGCTGATAATTGATGACAGCTCGGTTGAAGATAGCGTGGCTTGTGGTATTGGTGCTGTGGGCGTGGTTATCTCCAGCACAAGATACGATTACCTTAAATGCGGTAAACGTCACAGCGGATGGTACACAGCACGAAGAACTCCGTCCGCTGGTGATGAAAAAAGTGGATTCGTTGGTGTTGGAAACAAAAAGTACATCAACACTATCGGAACTTTTAATTCAACATAGTCCCGTTTTTATCAAAACCTACGGACCTGGAGGGGTCTCCACGGCTTCGTTTCGAGGCACAACGGCAAGCCATACCCTGGTGCTTTGGAACGGTTTCCAGCTTAATGCTCCGACTTTGGGACAGGTCGATTTCAGCACCATTCCTGTCTTTTTGGCCGACGATATCGACTTGAAGTGGGGGAGTGGTACTTCCAACAATAGCGGGGGACTGGGTGGGTCGGTCAACATCGACAGCAAGAATACTTTTGGCAAGGGCTTGATCCTCGACTTGAAGCAGACCTACGGCAGCTTCAATACCTTGGGCAGCTTTGTCACTGCGGGATATTGTGGCAAAAAGGTGTCGTTCCGGGTGAAGGCTTACCGTAATTCCTCCGACAATGATTTTACGTATTTGAATACGGGTCTCATGCCACCCAAGACCATGAAACAGCAGAACGCTGATTTTGTGGATTATGGTATCATGCCTGAGTTCAGTGTCATGCTAAAACACGGCATCTTGTCGCTCTCCTCGTGGAATCAGTGGAACAACCGCAACCTGCCACCCATCATGCCTAACGTTGAAAACAAAAACACCGAAGAGTGGACCCGAGATAATTTCTCCCGAAACTTCTTGACTTATAAGCTCTTTTGGGAAGGAGGCAAGCTACAGCTGAAGTCGGCAGCCTTTCTGGAAAACCAACGCTATTATCTAGAAGTGCACGGCATGTTGCTCGATTCGGCCGATGTGCTGATCACTCGCATCAACTCCGAAAACAGGGCGGTGGTGTTACATCAGATTGCCGATGTGGAGCAACAACTCTTTGCATCCTGGAAACTGAAAGGCAAGATCCAGTGGGATCGGGAACGGGTCAACTCCAACAACTATCAAGATACGAAACGTCGCGACATGCTCTCGTCGTATGTCGCCATAGAGGGGAATCCCTTCGAGAAGGCTGATTTGAGTGTGACGGCGCGCTACGATGTGGTTGATGGCCAATCGATGGGCGTATTCCCCACGGCGACATTCTCCTATCATTTCCCCAAGGGTTTTGGGATGACGTTGGGATACAGCCACAACTACCGCAACCCTTCGCTGAACGATTTGTATTGGCACCCTGGCGGCAATCCCGACTTGTTGCCTGAAAACGGTCGCACGTTGGACTTGGCGGTCAGCTACAACATGAACGTGCAGGGCCTGAAGTTGGACCTCCGTTCTGGGGCGTATCTCTCGAAGGTGAAAAACTGGATTCAATGGGTACCCACTTCCTACCGTTATTGGGTGCCCCAAAATGTGGCTTTGGTTTTTGCCCGAGGCATTGAGAATCATGTCGATTTCAGTTACACCCATGGCGATTGGAAGTACAGCCTCTCAGGCAACTATGTGTTCACCTATACCACGGACGAGAGCGAAAACGCCCAATCGCATGGCAACTTGGGCAAGCAGCTGATCTACATTCCACGCCACCATGGCAACCTCTTTGCCAACGTGCGTTGGACGACATGGGATCTAAGCTATACCTTGGAAGTCACAGGTCTTCGCAGCACTTCGTATGCCGACTTTTATGCCTTTGACCTGCCAGCCTATGTGCTGCACCATGTGACGGTAGGCAAGCAGTGGAACAAGTACCGTGTGGAGGTCCGATGCAACAACCTTACCGACAAGGACTATCAAAACGTCCTTTGGAGGCCCATGCCAGGGCGTAGTTTTGAGGTGATGCTGAATTATCACTTCTAACTTTTTATTTCATACATTAATCGGGCTATTTCGTACATTTGGACCAAATCCATAACTTTGCATTCCAAAGGAGTTGTTACTTTTGCCTCGTCATGCTGAAGAAATATCTGATCATATCGACCACCACGGATCTGGTGCGCATTGCACCCGAGAAGATCGTGTTTATCTCTTCGGACGGCAACTACTGCAATCTTGTCCAGACCGACAATGAGACGCGGATCGGATACCGTTATCAATGACATTCCGATGCGGCTGTACATTCCCCATCAGGTGACCATGAGCCTTCATCTTGGAGCGATTGACCGCAACGATCCAGGCATCATTTTCACGGCCCAAGCCGCTGACATCCGGGCCGACAATGGCGGCATCGTTGGGGCTTTCGTGTTGAAAGGCGAGCCCAAGGCTTGGGGACTCTCCAAGCGAGGCTATTGTGCCATCATCAACGACACGGTGACGGTAGGCGTGGCCGACAACTCACCCCTCTTTGAAGAGGCCACCGAGAAGGGCGGTTATTTCTTCCGTCAATTCCCTTTGGTGGATAACGGACAGTTGGTTGAAAACGAGCAGAAAGGCAAGTTGGTACGAAAGGCACTATGCGACCGGAATGGTGAAATCTTCACGGTGGAGACACTCACCATTGAGTCGTTCCACGATTTTTCACAAGCCTTGGTCGATCTAGGCGTAGACAATGCCATCTATTTGGTCGGAGCCAATGCCTACGGCTGGGCGACCGATGCCGATGGCCAACGCCATGAGTTTGGCGATCCCAATCCCAAGACCAGCAAGAAGTGGAGGAACATCAATTATCTGGTGATGCGAGAGAAACCCTAGTTTACGAAATACCTTCCTGAAGAACATTTCAAAGCCCTAAACACCTTCACAAATGATGAATTCGCCGCCGAAGCCCAGCTGCGCTTCTGCAACTTCAATACCGTGGTCAAGCGTTATCCCGAGACCCTTGCAGCCTATCAGGTTAGGGGTCGGTGTGATAGGTATAGGGATTATCATGCGGAGAGAAGATGAGTTGCCTTCGCCGACACTTCATCTTTCTTTGTTCCCTTTAGGTTCCTTTCGAATAAAATGTCATTATCTATGGAGAATCTTTTTCTAAATTGATTCTAAATTGGGAAATGTAGCTTTTTTTTGTGCTCGGAGAATTTTTTTTGCTTATTTTTGTAGCGGAAAAGTGATAGTTTGTAAAACAAAACCATAGATATTATGACAAAAGAAATGAGAGATATTAAAGATGTTGCAAGGTATTTGGGCGTTTCTCTTTTGTCCAAGGGGTTGTCCGTAAGCCCTTTAAAGATTCAAAAGATTCTGTATTATACACAGTCGTGGTATATGGTTTTTTTCGGTCGCGAGAATACTTTATTTGCTGAAAATCCACAGGCATGGGTCAATGGTCCTGTCTATCCTGCTGTTTACTATGAATATAAGGACAAAACAGATGATATGTGTGGCCACTTACACGCAAAGGATTTCGGTTGTACTGATGAGAATTTGGCTGAGGAAGCGGAAGCACTTGCCCAAAAAATGCATCTAACAAAAGATGAAATTGAATGTATCGACTCTGTCGTCATGCTTTATGGTTCTAAATCACAGAACCAACTCATCTTTTTAACTCATGTTGAGTCGCCATGGGCTGATCAGCGCAAGGGGCTGTCGCCATTTGATTACTCTCAGCGCGAAATCTCGCTGGACTCGATGTATAACTATTACAAGGCTCGTCATGACCGTGTGAGAAATGGCCAATAAGTTTTTTGATACAGACTCAGATTTGGAATCTGATTTGTTGACATCAGATGCTGAAGTGTCAACAATTTATCCAAATCTTACAAAAGGAATATTGCCGGAGATTTATCATTTTGCCCTTTATACTGCTGAGAACGAGGTCGCTGATAGGACTAAAGGCATCAGGTCTCCAAGAATATATTTTGTCCTTGCAGATTATGGTCGCATTTATCCATTATTCTTCGACCCTTATCACGAACTTAATCCAATGTATTGAAAAAGTGATTCTTTGTATCAAGTCTTATTCGCCCCTTGGATTGTTTTATCATAGAAATAGTTGACACTTGATTATTGGTATTGTTCCAACGCTTTCTTTAAGCTCGACTTGTGCTCCTCAACAAGAGATAGAGGGGAGAGGATGGTAATGCAAGGATACAAGAAGTTGGTTAAACATTAGTTTTATTGATGATTTTCTTTGGCGGCGGATACAATCAATGTTGATTAAAGAAGCTAGGTGTAAAAAGCGCCCAAAACCACCCCAAAAAACGGAGCAACCCCTGCAACTTGGGGCAACAGGGGCGCTAATTTCCTGCTGAATCGTTGCCGTAGAGTTGACGATAATAGCCGCCTTCGGGATGTGGCTCAAGTCCAAGCTTATCGATGTAGTGTTGGGCTACAGCAATGCCATCACTGTTCGGTTGATACACGCAAATGAACCGGGACCGATGTTTAGGGAGGATTTCGACCGCAAAAGCCGTTGAACTACGATAATCCATTTTTGTTGATAAATTAATGCTTCCTTCCCCCTTGACAGACCAAGGTGCCCCTTTGTAGCTTTGCAAACAAAAAACGATTCCCTTTTCTTTTTCTTAACAATATAAAGATTATGAGCTTGCTATCTTTGACAAGATTGATGATTACCAAGAACCAAGCAATGGAAGTTAACCGTTAGATGAAAAACAGACACACCCCAACCACACTGATCACGGCTCCCAGTACCTCGCGAAGGGTTACCTTCTGATGGAAGAGGAGGGCGGCCGGGGCGATGATGAGGATGGGGGTGAGCGCAAAGAGCGTCTGGGCAATGCCTGCCGAGGTGAATTGGGTGGCCAATAGTGAGGCGCTGACCCCGATGAACGGTCCGAAGATGGTGGAGGCCAACACGCACCACATCGCCTTATGGTCACTCAAGGCATGACGGAGCTGGGCGAGGCCGTCTTTGTTGAATAGCACCAACGCCAAGAAGAAACCCACTAACCCGATATATGCCCTGATGGTGGTGGCGGCGAACGACATGCTGACGCTCACGGGCAGGGGTATAACGGCATTGGCGAAGACCGCGTCGCCCGAGATGCCTGCAGCGGCAAGAGCAGCGTCGTAATGCGTCAGGCCTCCTTTGCTGAGCACCAAGCCGAAGCCCTGGCAGATGCCCGCCATGGCAGCGTAGAAGATCCCTTTCGCTGGAAGCTTGAAACGGATGCCATGACGGCTTGTATCGTCGCTTTTCGACAGGATCGACAATGCGATGCCGCTTAAGGTGACGGCCATGCCAACGATGGCTATGGGGCGCATCTGTTCGCCGAGGAGTAGACGCCCGGTGAGGGCAGCGGTGGGAGCCGAGAGGGTCATGAAAAGTTGTCCGAAACGCGACCCAATGTGGATGTAGCCCTGCATTAGGCAATAGTCGCCGATGACGTAACCCACCACCCCCGAAAGCAGCAGCCAGGTCCAAGTGATGGCATCGGCATAACGCGGGTAGGGCACCCCCATCACCAGCCATAGCGTGACGCAAAGAAACACGAGGGACATCGTCATGCGGATGGTGTTGAATGGCAACGAGCCCATGCGTTTGGAGCCCACCTCCGCAAACAATGCGGTGGCAGTCCACGACAGGGCCACGCCCAACGATATCAATTCACCGATAAACATTTCGGCGGTAAAGATAGGGAAAAGTGGATAACAATGGGTGGTGAATCGTTTTTTTACCTAACTTTGCAAATTCATCAATTTGTAATAACTAGGTAAAAAATGAACAATAAACTTTTGGATCAAAACCTCCAGTATCTGGTGGCCGACATCAACTTGGCCGACTGGGGAAGAAAAGAGATTGAGGTCTCTGAACATGAAATGCCGGGCTTGATGGCCCTCCGTAAGAAATATGGCGATACCAAGCCGCTCAAGGGTGCCAAGATCATGGGCTCGCTGCACATGACCATCCAGACGGCCTGCCTCATCGAGACCTTGGTGGAACTCGGCGCCACCGTGCGCTGGTGCAGCTGCAACATCTACTCCACCCAGGACCATGCCGCAGCGGCCATCGCCGAGACGGGAACCTCAGTGTTTGCCTGGAAAGGGGAGACCCTCGAAGACTATTGGTGGTGTACCAAACGGGCCATCACCTTCCCTGACGGTACGGGTCCGGACCTGATCGTCGACGACGGCGGTGACGCCACCCTGCTCATCCACAAGGGTTATGCCTGTGAGAACGATCCCAAGCTGTTGGATGCGCCTTGCGGAAGCGAAGAGGAAAAGGCCTTGATGAGCGTCATCAAAGCCACTTATAAGGAGCATCCCACTTTCTGGCATACCGTGGTGAAGGGCTGGAAGGGCGTTTCGGAAGAGACCACTACGGGCGTGCATCGTCTTTACCAGATGCAGGAACGTGGCGAGTTGCTGGTTCCCGCCATCAACGTGAACGACTCGGTCACCAAGTCGAAGTTCGACAACCTCTACGGTTGCCGTGAATCGTTGGCCGATGGCATCAAGCGTGCCACCGACGTGATGATTGCGGGTAAAGTGGTCGTCGTTTGCGGTTATGGCGAGGTGGGCAAGGGTTGCTCACATTCCATGAAGAGCTATGGCGCCCGCGTGCTCGTTACCGAGATCGATCCCATCTGCGCCCTGCAAGCCGCCATGGAAGGTTTCGAGGTCACCACGATGGAAGAAGCCGTCAAGGAAGGCAACATCTTTGTGACGACCACGGGAAACTGCGATGTCATTACCCTCGAACACATCCTCAAGATGAAGGACCAAGCCATCGTGTGCAACATCGGTCACTTCGACAATGAAATCCAGGTGGATCGCCTCGAAAAGACGGAACATCTCAAAGAAAAGATCAACATCAAGCCTCAGGTCGACAAGTATGTCTTCGACGATGGTCACTGCATCTTCTTGCTGGCCTCGGGCCGTTTGGTCAACTTGGGTTGTGCCACGGGTCATGCCAGCTTCGTGATGAGCAACTCGTTCACCAACCAGACCCTGGCTCAGATGGACCTTTGGGCAAAACGCGACGAATACAAGGTGGGTGTGTACTGTCTGCCCAAGTACCTTGATGAGGAAGTGGCTCGCCTGCATCTCGAGAAGATCGGCGTGAAGCTCACCAAACTGACCCAAAAACAGGCCGACTATATCGGCGTTCCTGTGGAAGGTCCTTACAAGTCTGACATCTATCGCTACTAAGCAATGCGCATCGCCGTCAATACGCGTCTGTTGCTGAAAGGCAAGCTGGAGGGCATCGGCTGGGTGGCCTACGAGACCCTGAAACGGATCGTGCTGGCCCATCCAGAGGTGGAGTTCTATTTCATCTTCGACCGCAAGCCCGACCCGCTGTTCCTTTTTGCGGACAACGTGAAGCCGGTGGTGCTCTTCCCCCAAGCGCGGCATCCCTTCCTCTTCATCTGGTTTTTTGAGTTGTCGGTCCCCAGCGCTTTGAGACGGATTAAGGCGGATTTGTTCTATTCGCCTGACGGCTATTTGAGCTTACGTTCGAAGGTGCCGCAGGTGGTGGAGTTCCACGACTTGAACTTCGAACATTTCCCGGGTGACATGCCCAAGATCCATCTCTGGCATTACAAGAAGTTCTTCCCTAAATTTGCGAGAAAAGCCAAACGTATCGTCACGGTGTCGGAGTTCTCGAAACAAGATATCGTGGATTGCTATGAAGTGGACCCCAATAAGATCGATGTGGCCTACAATGGGGTGAACGAGACATTCAAGCCCCTCTCCGAGGCGGAAAAAAAGATTGTCCGTGCGCATTACAGTTTCGGCCATCCGTATTTCATGTTTGTGGGCTCGCTGCATCCTCGGAAGAACTTGGCCCGTTTGTTCACGGCGTTTGATAGGTTTAAACAACGTAGTAAAAACGACGTGAGACTGGTGATTGTGGGGGAGAAGCGTTGGTGGACGGAGCCGATCCAGCAGGCTTACGAGGCCATGAGTTGCAAGGAGGATGTGATGTTTGTCGGTCGGCTGAGTGCGGAAGACTTGCACAAGGTGACGGCAGCGGCCTTGGCATCGGTGTATGTCTCTTATTTTGAGGGCTTTGGTATTCCCATTTTAGAGGCTTTCCGTTGCGATACGCCGGTGATCACCTCCAATGTGACTTCCATGCCTGAGGTGGCTCAAGATGCCGCCCTGTTGGTGGATCCTTTCGATGAGGACTCCATTGCTGAAGGTATGGTGAAGATGCTCGACCCTGAGGTTCGTAGGGAATTGGTCGAGAAAGGTCGTCGTCGGGTACAGGATTTCTCCTGGGATAACGCAGCAAAAGTAATATGGAATAGTATAAAAAAAACAATATAAATATGGAACAAATTATTATGTATCCTGGTGAAGTTGGTAAAGATGCCGTGGATTGGAAGGCGATTCAAGGCCAACATGTCACGGCTGTGCAACGCAATATCTTGGTTTTGGGCTCGGGCGGTCGCGAACATGCCCTGGCCTGGAAACTGGCCCAAGGAGAAGGCGCACACGTCTTCATCGCTCCGGGCAACGCAGGTACCGCCGAAGTCGGCTCCAATGTCAATATCAAGGTTGGGGATTTTGAAGGCATCAAGAAGTTCTGTCTTGACCAAGAGATTGGCCTCGTGGTGGTCGGTCCGGAACAGCCTCTGGTGGATGGTATTGTCGACTTCTTCAAGGCTGACCCGCAGTTGCAGAAGGTCCGCATCATCGGTCCCGATAAACGAGGCGCCCAGCTGGAAGGCAGCAAGGCTTACGCCAAGGTATTCATGCAAAACAACGGGATCCCCACGGCACGCTGCTTGACAGTGAATCAGGCCAGCCTCAACGAGGGCATAGCTTTCTTGAAGACCCTGAAAGCCCCCTACGTGCTGAAAGCCGACGGCCTTGCAGCTGGCAAGGGTGTGCTCATTCTGGATCATCTAGACGAAGCCGTCAGTGAACTGGGTAACATGTTGGATGGCAAGTTTGGCGATGCTTCGGCGACTGTGGTCATCGAGGAGTTCCTGAGCGGCATTGAATGTTCGGTGTTTGTGCTCACCGATGGCGAACATTATGTGTTGCTGCCCGAAGCCAAGGACTACAAACGCATCGGCGATGGCGACAAGGGCTTGAATACCGGTGGCATGGGTGCCGTTTCGCCCGTGCCGTTCTGCACGCCCGAGTTCTTGCAAAAAGTGGAAGACCGCATTGTGAAACCCACGTTGAAAGGTTTGAAGGCTGAAAACATAGACTACAAGGGATTTGTCTTCTTGGGTTTGATGAACTGTGGGGGAGATCCTTACGTGATTGAATACAACGTCCGTATGGGTGATCCTGAGACCGAGGCCGTGATGACCCGTATCGAGGGTGATTTTGCCGATCTTCTTTATGCTTGCGCTGATGGTTGCCTCGATAAAGTACATTATGCCAAGAGTCCGATGACGGCGGTCACGGTGATGCTGGTCTCAGGCGGCTATCCCGAGGCCTATCAAAAAGGCAAGGTCATGACGGGATTGAACCTACTCAAGGATTGCATCGCTTTCCATGCGGGTACGGCCTTCAACGCGGAGGGTCAGGTGGTCACCGCTGGCGGTCGTGTCATTGCCGTCTCGGCCCAAGGGAATGACATCATGGAAGCCCGTGAAAAAGCCTATCAAAATGTAACAAAAATCAAATTTGAAGGAGAAAACCACCGTAACGACATCGGCCTCGACCTCTCAACTCTAACTTTTCAATTTTAACATCTCAGTTCCTTGATCAAGTTTTTCCGAAATAGTTACCTCATCCAATACGTGCTCATCGTTTTGCTGGTCCTCGCCTTGTGGATACCATCCTTTATCACGGGCAACGTGGACGTGACATGGCGTAGTCCTGTGACACCGTTATACAACTTCGTGGCCAACAGTCTTGATTTTTGGCCTCCAGCGATGCTCATTTTCGCCATGCTGTTGATGGGTTTTGAAGCGGTGTTTTTCAATTTCATTTTAGCGGCGAATCAGATTATTGGCATGGTGCACACGATTGGAGCAGTGGTTTTCTTGCTGTTGATGAACCTGTTGCCAGTGCAGACCACTTTTTATCCCTTTTTGATATCCTCGGCTTTTTTGCTGATGTTCATTCACACGTTGTTTGCCATCTATCAATCGCCCCGTCCTGAGCTTTATTTGCTCAATGCGGGTTTCTATCTTTCGTTTGCCACGATGTGCTGGTTCCCCTCGTTGGTGCTTGCTGTTTGGGGTATTGTAGCGTTGAGCATCATCCACAAGGGCTCGTTGAGGCTGCATTTTATTCCGTTTATCGGACTGTTGTTGCCCTATTTCTTCTATTTTGGAGTGCGTTTTCTGACAGGTGATTTGATGTCGGTTTTACAGGGTTATGCGGACTATTTTAGCGGATTCCGTCTCACTGTTGAAAGTTTTTCCTTGCTCAGATTGATTGTGTTGGGTTTCCTATTGCTGGTCTCCCTTATGCCTTTGATGATGCCGTTGAACTATTCATTTGAGAAATCGGTGGCGGTCCGTGTCAAGATTACGATGACGGTGGTCTTGTTGTTCATTGGTGTTTTCTTGTTGTTCGTGGGAGGTGATCCGATGCACTCGGGAGTGCTTTTCCTTGCGTTGAGCATCTTGTTTTCGTACGATTTGGCCTATCTTGACCGTCTGAAATGGTCCAATATCACCTTTATCGCATTGATTCTGGCGGTGTTGGCGTCACATTATGTTCCTTTGTTTTTATGAATCTTCTGACGCATTATTCCGATGTGATTGAAGCCGGCTGTGACGAAGCTGGCCGTGGCTGTTTGGCGGGTCCCGTGGTGGCCGGGGCGGTCATCCTGAAGCCAGGTACGGATTATCCCGACTTGGACGATTCGAAGAAGCTGACTGAGAAGAAACGTATGGAGTTGCGTGATTTGATTATGAGAGAGGCTTTGGCGTACGGCATTGGTATTGTGACGGCCGCTGAAATCGACGAGATCAACATTCTAAATGCTTCGTTTTTGGCCATGCACCGTGCCATCGACCAGTTGAAAGTGCGTCCCGAATTCTTGTTAATCGACGGCAACCGTTTCAACAAATACCATGATTTGAAACACGTCTGTGTGGTGGGTGGCGATGCCAAATACCAACCCATTGCGGCGGCCTCCATCCTGGCCAAAACCACCCGTGATTTGTTGATGGAGGAATACGATGCGCAGTATCCTCAGTATCATTGGAAGAAGAATAAGGGTTATCCTACGCCCGAGCACAAGCAGGCCATCGCCGAGTATGGCATCACCCCATTGCACCGCAAGAGCTTCAACATGGCGATTCAGATGCGGTTGGAGTTCTGAATTTCAGTAATTTACACTGAAGTTAATCTATTTAGTGTTAATGTATTAATTTTAAAAACAATATTATATTTATGATATAATATAATTATTTGTATATTTGCTGCGAAATAATGGATTATGAGCGATATTGCAGCAGAATTAGCCAAACTACATACACTGAAAGGTGCTGATTACTCCCGACTGGTTGAACGGATTGCCCGTTTGGGCAATTTCCACATAGTTAAGGGTGAAATTGGTATCTTTTCTACTGGAAGTAAAGGTGAAGACGATTACACCAATCTGCTCAATGCTGCCCGTAAGGCTGTCACCCACGGATACAAGGTGTATATTCTTCCCAATCCAAGTGGAATGCGAACCCCAGATTTTATTTTTGAGCGAAAAGGAACCTATCGTCCTTATGAATTAAAAACCATTACTGGAAGAGATTCGGTTTCCAATCGACTTGAGGATTCTATAGGTCAGTGTAATCGGGTTTTGATTCATTTGATGGTCAATTACAAAGCTAGCCTGTTAGCATTTAATATAAAGCACTACTTTGAGCAAAACAAAAAGGCAATAGAAGTTCTCATATTCAAAGGAGGCAAGAGCATTTCCATTTCTAGAGAATTGACGCAGAGCAAGTCGTTCTATGGATTGTTTATGAAGAAATACTTTAAATAAACAAGAGTTGCCATATGGCAACTCTGTTTAATTTGGGCAGTGTCGGTGTAGGCTTACCCCACGCGGAAAATACCGGATTAGTCATTTCTGACACTGCAAAGTTACGATTTATTTCATTCCTTGCAACTTTTTCATACTATTTTTTTTCTTTTTCTTCAACAAAACAGTTATTTCGAATCATTATTAGCAAATTGTTTTTAAGGATTTGAGCGTTTTTTGTTTATTATTATCCAAAGTTTCACTAACTTTGCCCTCATCAACCCCAAAAAGAACAAATAAACAGAGGTACAACTGATTAGATAACATATTGATATAAAGCGTTTTTGCTTTTCAAGTGGACCGAAATCTCGACAATTTCAACTTCACTACGCGAGGAAGCAGAAATGCTCACGGTATATCCGTGGGCTTTCTTGTTTGTAGTGAAGGTAGTCGAGAACCTCGGTCCAGACAGAAGTTCACGGATCTTTTTTGTGATGTTTCGGAAAGGCGAAGCGCCAACCGAGATACATCATGAGCACCAAGTTCTTCAACAATATTGGGACGACGTTGATGGACAAATTCCACGGCATCGCCTCTGAAATGGCCAACTTCGACATCTTTCATGCCGTGGTTGGCTATTTTCGTTCCAGCGGATACTTCAAACTGCGTCAAGAATTGGAAAGGGTGGGGGAGATCCGCATCCTCGTAGGCATCAATATTGACAATCTCTTCCGTCAATCACAAGCCTCCGGCAAACTTTTCTTCGGTGACAAAGAAGTGAGTCTCGAACAATACTGCGAGGACTTCCTTCGTGATGTCTATCAGTCGGAGTATTCCTCCGAAGTCGATGAAGGTATCCGTCAGTTTTGCGCTGACATTGCCGATGGACGGTTGCAACTCCGCATTTACCCCACCAAGGACCTTCATGCCAAGTTCTACCTCTGTCTGCCCAGGCACCACTCCGAGCATAGCGACGGTTGGGTCATCATGGGCAGCAGCAACATCAGTGCACAAGGCTTGGGGATCACCGAGCCGCCACGTTATGAACTGAATGTGGCCATGAAAGATTACGACGACGTGCATTATTGCGAAGAGGAGTTTCAGCAACTATGGAAAGACGCTATCCCTGTAACCTTGGACGATGTCAACCAAATCGTCGGGAAGACCCACCTCGCGCCAACCGAGCATCAGCCTACACCATACGAGCTTTACATGCGGATGCTCATCGACCATTTCGGCAATCAAGTCGAAGACGATTTCATCCCCCGCTTGCCTGACAATTACGATGACCTCACTTATCAACGAGATGCCGTGGTGCAGGGATACGACATCATGATGCGGCATGGTGGCTGTTTCATTGCCGATGTGGTGGGTCTGGGCAAAACCGTGGTGGCCGCTATGATTGCCCAGCGATTTATCGCCGCCAACGGCAACAACACCCGCATTCTTGTCATCTTCCCTCCAGCAGTACAAAGCAACTGGGAAGACACGTTCCGCGATTTCGACATCAAGAATAACTATAGCCAGTTTGTCAGCAATGGCAGTTTGGATAAGGTCATTGAGGGCACCAACAACCACAACCAGCCCGGTTACTACGACCTCATCATCGTTGATGAGGCGCACAACTTCCGTCACGACAGCACAGGCAACTACGACCTGCTGCAACGCATCTGCAAGTCGGCACGGTTGAACAAGGGCAATGTCAAGGGAAACAAGCGCGTGTTGCTGCTTTCGGCCACGCCGCTCAACAACACGCCCGAGGACATCAAGAACCAATTGCTGTTGTTCCAGGACACCGCTCGGTGCACGATCGACGGCGTTTCCAACATTGCCGACACCTTTGCCCCTTGGATTAAGGAGTTCAAGAGCCTGATGTCGCAGCGTCGCACAATGAGTGCCGAGTTCCTGACCAGTCGTATCGATGCCATCAACCAAGAACTTCGGCATAAGGTGTTGGAGAAGGTGATGGTGCGCCGAACCCGCAGCAACATCCAGCATGAGCCTCGCTATGCCAACGAGATACATTTCCCACAGCTGCTCGACCCCACCGACCGCACCTATCAGATGTCGCCTGAATTGCTGAAACTCTTTGTCGATACCTACATCAAGTTGGTGGATACCCCATCGGCTAATCTGAAAGACGCGAATTCCGACATGTTCGACGGTAGCGGTCTGAATTACGCCCGCTATCGTGCCATTGAGTATTGCCCTTCCTACAAGGTTCCTTCAGGCAAGATGGCAAAACACATGGCCGATTCATTGGCTTCCATCTATCAGACCCACATGGTGAAACGCTTGGAAAGCAGCTTCGATGCTTTCCGCCGCTCGCTTCACACCCTGCTCGATGCCACCAAGGGAATGATTAAGATGTTCGAGGAAGACAAGGTCATCATTGCGCCAGACTTGAATGTGAAAAAGCTGCAAGCCGATGGGGTAGAGCTGGACGAAATCATCGAGCTGGCCATCGGTAAGGGTTTCGGCCAAAAGGAGATTCTTTTCCACGCCGCTGACTTCAAACCCGATTTTCTGCCCATGTTGGAATACGATGCCGAGGTGTTGGACAAGCTGTGCAAGCGATGGGAGAAAGTGAAATCCGACCCCAAACTGGAACTCTTTATCACCATGCTGCAAGGTGAATTGTTTGACAAAAAGAAGAACCCTGGCGGTAAGCTCGTGGTGTTCAGTGAAAGCGTGGATACCGTTAATTATCTGGAAAAGGAATTGAAAGAGCGCCTGCATCGCAGCGATATTCTTGCCGTTTGCGCCAAAAGCCGCAATCGCCTGCGCGACACCATCAAGGCTAATTTCGATGCGAACTACAAGAAGGAATGTCGCAACGACTATAACATTATCATCACCTCCGACGTGTTGGCCGAAGGTGTCAACCTGCATCGAGCCAATGTCATCGTCAACTACGACAGCCCTTGGAATGCCACCCGATTGATGCAGCGCATCGGCCGTGTGAACCGTATCGGCTCCACTGCTGACGCTATCCATAACTATATGTTCTATCCCTCCGACCCGGGTGATGCCATCATCAGCTTGAAGAAAAACTCCCTCATCAAATTGCAGAGTTTCCATTCCGCTCTTGGCGAGGACACCAGAATCTATTCACACGATGAGATGGTGCATGAGTTCAAGCTCTTCAATGCCGATGTCCCCGACGAAACCGACCGCAGTCTGGAACTGCGGCGCGAAGTGCAGGCACTACACGACACCAATCCCGCACTCTATCGCCACATCAAACAGCTTCCTCCCAAGAGCCGTTGCGCCCGGACCTTGGATCAAACGGGTACCATATCCTACCTATCCTCGCCTTTTAAAAAAGCTTACTACCTCGTCAGCGACACCACCCGCGAACTCTCTTTCCTCGAAGCCGCCGACCTCTTCCATGCGGAGCCAGATGAAAAAGCCGTACCCTTTGGCGATAGCTTGCAGCTTCATTACGAGCAAGTACAGAAGGCTTTGGCGCAGTACACCATCGACCAGCAGAGCGAGGTTCAGGAAGAAAAGCTGAAAATCGGCAGCAAAGACAATGATGCCAAGAAAGCTGCCGCTTTCCTGCGTGAGATACGTCCCTTATTCGATGATGAGGGTCGCCTTACCGTTGACCGCCTGAAACAGATTGTAGAACGCGGAACCTATAACCAACTGGCTGATGCCCTGAATCGCATCTCAAAAAAGCAGAAAAAAGAGCCTTTGCCCTCCATCAAGATACTGGAACAACTTGAAGAATTGGACAAACGCTACAGCCAGCCCGAAACACCGACTGTCACCAAGCAAGTGGCACTCACCTCAGCTGACATCATTCTAAGTGAAACATTCAAATGAACCATATTATGAACTCCGAAACTCTCCGCCATATCTTTAAGGCACCGTTCGACTACAAAACATACTGCAACGAGATTGTCCATTGCCTTTTCGGCTGCAACGATGTGGCCTCGCAACCAGAGTTGCTCGACACCAATGTCGAAGGCGACAAAAGCTATTTCATCGGTCAGATGGATGATACAGATGGTCGTTTGTTGGGCTTCTTCTACACCCAAGTGGCCGAAGGCAGCGATGTGCGCCGCAAGCGTGTAGGACTGCGCAAGCTGATCAGTCCTTATCTGAAATACGATGTTGACGGTGCCATCGCCGTCTTTGATGATGGGCAACACTGGCGGCTGTCCTATATCTGCGACCTCAAAGAGGGTAGCACTTCCGCAAAACGTTTTTCGTACATCATGGGTGACGAGCAGGGGCAATACAAGACACCTCTTGAAAGGTTGGAGAAGATTGCCAGGCTGAACGGTCGCATCAAACTGTCCGACCTGAAGGAATCCTTCTCGGTAGATGCCCTCAGTGATGAGTTCTTCGACGAGTACCATATCCACTACGATCGCATTGTGGCTGAGTTGGCACGACAAGGGAAGTCGGGTGCCGTTTATCACGACTATGTGAAGAAACTGATGGGACGCATTGTTTTCCTCTATTTCTTGCAAAAGAAAGGCTGGCTCTGCGGGGATACCAACTTCATGTACAACACCTTCCTTAGCAGCAACCGCCAAAACGACTATCTCGAAAGTGTGCTTGAACCGCTCTTCTTTGGCATTCTCAACACTGAACCCGCCAAACGCGAGCAAGTGTTTGCCAAGAATGGTTGGCAGCAAAGTTTGGTCGGCAAATGGGCAAGCGTTCCTTATCTCAATGGTGGTCTTTTTGAGCGCGATGCAGTCGATGAATTGAAGATCGTATTACCCAAATACCTATTCGAAGACCTTTTCAGATTCTTGGCCTCCTACAACTTCACCGTCGATGAAAACGACCCTGACGATGCCGAAATTGGCGTTGACCCTGAGATGTTGGGCAAAATCTTTGAGAGCCTTTTGGAAGACAACAAAGCCAAAGGTGCTTTCTACACCCCCAAAGAGATTGTCCGTTATATGTGCAAGGAGTCGCTGATTGCACATCTTGTCTCCAAATTGCCCGATGTGTCTGATGCCGTTATTCGAACTTTCGTCGAGACCCATGAGATGCAGCCTGAGTTGGAGCCTTATCGTGACACGCTTAGTACCATGCTCCACGAAGTGAAGATTTGCGACCCTGCCATTGGCAGCGGAGCCTTCCCCATGGGACTGCTTAACGAGTTGTGGCGTTGCCGCGAAGCCCTTGGAACAGAGGAAACTCGTCTGCAACTGAAAAAGGAGATTATCGAGAACAACATTTACGGTGTTGACATCGAACGTGGCGCCATCGACATTGCCCGACTGCGTTTCTGGCTCAGCATTGTGGTGGATAGTGATGAGCCGCAACCTTTGCCTAATTTCGACTATAAGTTCATGCAGGGCAATAGTCTGATAGAAAGTTACGGAGGTTACGACCTCAGCCGTATCGCAGGAAAAACCGTTGGCCGTCCATCCACTTCCACGCAGTTAGTGATTGGACTCGACAGCGATTTGAGCCGAAAGAACCTTCATCGATTGTTGCGCGAGTATTTCTCCGTCACTGACCACCAGAAGAAATCCACAATGCGCCAAGCCATCAACGAAGAGGTGAAGACCCTCATCCGCGAAAGCGTTGGTGGCACCCCGACATTTCTTTCCAAACTGTCTGCCCTTGACCCTTCTGCCAACCAAGAGTTCTTCCTTTGGCACACATGGTTTAAGGATATTTTCGATGGAGGAGGGTTTGATATTGTTATTGGGAATCCGCCGTATATAAATATTGCAAATCTAACAGATGATAATGTTAGAAAACAATATCAGAAGAGTTATAAGACAATAAAGAACAAAAGTGATTTATATAGCATTTTTACAGAAAGAGCACATTCTCTAATTAAAACAAAAGGATTATGCTCATACATTTTTTCAAATAGTTGGTTGGGGACTGATAGTTTCTCCTTGTTCAGACAATTTCTAGTCAACGAGACAAAGGTGTTAAAACTGGTTGATTTGCCAGACAAGGTTTTTGCCAATGCGACAGTAAAAACTTGTGTTATCTTGTTTTCAAAAGAGCATGTGGTTAATAATACGATAGTATTAGAAAACTTTGATGGGGTTAACTTTTCGGTAATGGATCATGCTCTATCGTATGAGAACATCAGGCGATACGAAAATTATCCATTTTCTTTTGAAATAAATGTTAATTTGTCGAAAGTGAAAGTCGTTTCTTTGGGTACAATTGCTGATTTTTCTTTGGGAATAAAGACTAGCAACGACAAACGGTTTATAAGCAAAGAACCATTTGCTGAGGATAGTTATAAACTAATAAGAGGGAGAAACATCCAAAGGTATAACGCCCCTGTTAGTGAAGAATGGATATGGTATAGACCAGATTTATTTATGGAGAAAGTCGGTTCGGGCCCGAGAAAGATAGAATACTTCCTCGTGCCTCAGAAGATTGTTATTCAGGATATTGCCATAGAAATATGCGCTACATTAGATGAAGAAAGATATTTATGCAATGACACTATCAATCTAATTTACAAACTCAATAAGTCATTCGACTTTAAGTACATATTAGGTTTATTAAACTCAAGAGCAGTCCGGTTTTGGCATAAGAAAGTGTTTCCAGAAGGGCTCCATATTAAATTGTATCAGTTAAAAGAGATTCCTATTCCTCTTACAACTTTAGATCAGCAACAGCCAATCATCGAAATAGTAGACCAAATACTCACAAAAAAGCGAAACAATCCCATGACTGATACCAATGCTTTAGAGCGAAAAATAGATCAAAAAGTCTATGAATTGTATGGATTGACGGAGGATGAGATAAGGGTTATTGAAGAATAACTGCTTGAGGGCAATCGAAACGCTGCCGTTTTGTCAGTTCTGGGTATTTGGCACGCCTTTTTCAGGAATCCTTGTATGGAAAAGTCAAAATATGTATTTATAGATGAAACAGGTACTCCTAGCTTAGATGTTGAAAAAGGCGGAGTGTTGCCATATTTAGTTTATGCGGCAGTAGTTATTGAAAGTGATGAAATAGAAACTGCACGAATAGTTCTGAGTAATATTCACGACAAATACTTTAAACAAAACAGGTATCTAAAGTCTAGTCATATTCCAAATGATGATGGCGGATTTGCCAGAACAATAAATATCTTTACGGAATTAAAAGGACTAAAGCATTATGTATATGCCGTAGTAATAGACAAGAGTAAAATTAATCCAAATTCCGGATTGTCATTCAAAACGGTCTTTATTAAATACTTTAATAGACTTATCGCACAACATTTGCAATCTTCCGAAAGTGATATTCATATCGTATTTGACAAAACTGGTTATGAGGAATTTCGACTAGAGTTGAAGAATTACATGGAAAAAAGCGGATGGGGACCGACATTATTTTCAAATAACACATTTACATTGGCTGAAGACCAAAATGAGGAACCTTTATTGCAAATCGCTGACTTCTATGCAGGAACAATTGGCAAATATTATTGTGGCAAGTTTGATGAAAAGAAATCCGATGTTATTCACAATGGTTTTATTAAAAAAAACACCTCTATTGATTGGTTCCCAAGGCAGATCATTCCAATGTTTGCTGTAACTACAGAGTTCAACAATCAATTTAATGCTACAATTACAAGAATAGCTGTTGAATCGGCGGAAAACTATTTGTCCAATCATTCATTGGATACGGTGGGTTGTGAGTTGATACTGTATATCCTTCAAGAAACAAAGAGGAATCCGTTTAGATACATTTCTTCAAAAGAGATAAAAACCAATCTTAAAGCAAGGAACATTGAAGTGGGTGAT
Organism: uncultured Bacteroidales bacterium; assembly: GCA_946184615.1. Lineage (GTDB taxonomy): Bacteria > Bacteroidota > Bacteroidia > Bacteroidales > F082 > Limimorpha. Next base: position 4,370 of record CAMHFN010000023.1, on the reverse strand, counting down.
CCAATAGTTAAGATATCCGAGTTAAGGGATAAAGGCGTTCTCATAATTAGCCCTATTGGGAAAAAAGGATATAAAATACCAAATAACGAACAGGAAATAGCTGAATTCTATAACCGATTAAACGGAAATGTTCAACCTCAATTAAGAAGATGTTATACCCTAAACAAAGTCCTTTTTGAACAATCAAATGGCGAATACAATATCCTTTCGTCGTCAGAATTTGAAACATTATATAGATTGTGTAGCGTAATTGTTCCTTAATAGTTTTGAAACAAACCATTATTACGGAAAAATGGATGAATTAGACAAAATACTGAACAATTGGAATACTACTTCTATAGAGAAAGGAGATAAATGTTATGAACTGGCAAAAGAGCCTCAGCTATTATCGCCGATAAGACAAAGATGTTTGGAGAATGCGGTCTACTTGTATGAAGAATCAAAAGATGAATCCCGGCTTTCTAATTTAGCACATTGCTATTTTTTGCTTGTTCGATTGTATGGAGTTCAAACTGAAGAATACTATCGAAGAAGTATTGAATACCACATCAAAGGAAGCAAAAGCAAAAAGTATCAATTCGAGGACTTCTTTAAGTTTTATACTGTTGATGAAAACAGTATTGATTCGGTGTTACGAACTATTCGATTAACGAAGCCATCAACATTTAACGACCCTACTGATTGCCCAATTTCACAAGAGGGTCTTGCGCATGACATCTTTCCTGATAAGTCGGTCTTTGACGGTTTAAGAATAGGATGTTTCGGCCATGTAGAAGGCCGATATAGGGCATGGGAAGATAGTAAAAAATGGGCATATTATGGAAATATGCATAAGGGAATTTGTATTCGTTACCGTTTTTTCAATAACATTTTGGAAGATAACTTTGCGGACAAGTTTGTGTTTAAAAAAGTGGAATACAAAGAAGACTTTGATTTTTATCGGGGGATTGTTGCTGATGGATTTCTAAGAAAAACGAAAGCGTATGATGAGGAAAACGAATGGAGGATGGTTTGGTATGATAGAGATTACAAGCACAATCCCTTATATTGGAGCAAGGATCAGAATATCTATTTGCCGATAGGAAGAGAATACATATCTCAAATTTTCGTTGGATGCCGATGCCCTGAAACGATAGTAAAAACTATTATTGACTTTGCGAAAGGGAGAGAACCAAAAATACAGGTGCTAAAAATAATACCGGAAAAGGATAATGTTTTTAAGTTGACACACATGAAGATTTGACTATCATGGCCAATAGACCTATGAACAAATACGATAACGAATTGCTGAAAAACTGCCCGAGCATGATAAAGGGCATTGCCGTTGAGGCGGACAGATTGAACGGTGGCCATCATCTGTCGCTCACATTGGATGATGTGCGCGGAATGACAGAATTTGGACTTGCGCTTGGTGGACAAATCAGCGAGGCCGACAAGGTTAATGCCGGGAAACTGATAACCGAATGTATCATTGGCGGTGCTTTGATTGGCACCTTTATAGCCTTAATGGCTGCTAACTATGCAAACAAAACAGCCAAAAGGGATAATACTTTAAACAACTTCCAACCAATTCAACTACCCAACCTCTACAACGCGGAAACGAACGCCAGATTTGACGCGTTGGAGCGGATGTACTATATTCCGCCAAGCCCTTCGATAAATTACTTTTCTAAATTATCCCAATAAATCTTCTCTGGGAAAAACAGAGCAATGTTGTCGTTTTCATCAGCAAAACTAATCTGATACTCTTGCTTAATAGCCCTGCTTTTAGGAAAACGTTGAGATACTACTACATAACAGCTCAAAGCGACAGCATCTTCAAATTGGATATTAACCTTTTGCAATCTATCTTTAAACACGCGGATGGTTTCCCTCAACTGACTGATAGCCTTATCAAATGTCTCACGCACTTGTTCGTCGCTATTGCCATAAGCATTTGTCTTAAACTCTACAAAATGGAATTGTTCGTTGTCAAATAAAGCGCAATCAGCAATGCCACCCTCATGATCCTTGATGAGTTTGTTATCAATTGATAGCAACACTATCTGTTTATTGTTTTCGTTGATCACCAATAAAGCTTTCTGTGCGTCATCTGGATTATCCGTAAAATGGGAGTATTTCTCTTCGTCATCATCTATCACCATCAGCTCACTATCCATCCTTACCGTCCAACATTCATCGAACGGCTTATGAGTTTTTGTGGCAAAAGCCTCGTCTAGTCGTAGCCTGTCGATGGCTTGTTGATTTACTGCCATAATCTGCTACTTTTTCTTGTTAAGTTGACGATAAAGATTATAAAGCCGATCAAAATCGTCACCAATGATTTCCGAAACGGAATCCAACTCGTTCACCGAAATAAATCCATTCTTTTCAGAAATCAAGCTTTTGCAAAACGGCTCATTTGTGGCATTATGGTTAAGAGAATATACTGCCACATCTTCTGGATTTATGGCGTAGCTCGGATTCACTATCTGTTTCACTTGTTTACGCATTTCTTTATGTCCGAGCAGTTTATGCGCAAGCATCAGCACATTGAGACAAGATAACAAATAAGGGCTATGCGTGGTGAGAACAAACTGGGTCTTCCTGTTGTTATTAACCAATCTCATTGCAAAAAAGCCAAGAACTTCCCTTTGGTTCTCAGGGAACAAGTTCTGTTCGGGTTCCTCTACAACAAATGAATCAAAACAGTCGGTTTTTAGCGCATAATCTATTACCATAAGCATTGGTAATGCTGACTGCAACCCTGAAGAGCAAGCACTTAATGGTAAATCCTTGCTCTTGTTTGTTAATTCTATCCTGTCTTTCCCTTCCTTTTTAACAAATTTGACTCCAAAGAAGGGGATGTCATATGTTGAGAATTCTTTCTTAGCCTTCTCAAACATACTCATATATTCCAACAAAGGATTGGACAATGGAATCTGATGCAGCATAATTGACGCTAACGAATCAGAAAGATTTCCCACAAGATTCCTTTCTGCTAAAATGTATAGGCCGACCCTATAATTTGCTTTCAAAACATTAAGCGTATGTGGATCCGATAAATTATCTTCTGTCAATCCATCCTTTTTTAAAAATGACATGGAGGTCTTCGTGATAAGAATCGACAAAGCTTTAATAATCGTCTCTTTATCATCCTTGCCACTTGTATAAGTAAACGAATCCTTTTCGTACTTTATTTCGTCATCGCCACAAACATATGAAATAAAACTGTTATCTTGAAAATACTCATTGATTCCAAAATCCACAAAAGGTTTCGTGACATTTTCTTCTTTCAATATTTGAAGTCGCCATCTAATATCTCTGCAGATGGTCAACAATTTTGAAATCGTACTCTTTCCACTTCCTTGCGTCCCAATAAACAGTGTGAGCGGACGGATTCCTATATCCAAATCAGTTATCGGGCCAAAATTCCTGACGACCAATCGTTCTTTTGTCATATCTTTTTCTTTTAATTTGTTGCAAAAATACAATTTTAACTTATAAATACAATTATGAATTGCTTAAAAAAACCGAGCATGCTCAAGGGTATTGCCGTACAAGCAGCGAATCGGAATGGTGATCAAAATGTATCACCATTGACACGATATGCCTGCGACAGGATAGGATTCGGGGGGATTACAAACCCTTATTACCAAAAACTGCCAATAATGGCACTTATTAGTCACAAACAGATGCTATTCAGTTCTTCATGCTGTTCTTTGGGCATTTCTTTGAACTTGTCACAAACAGCTTCTTGCCCTATTTTGCATAGGACTTGCACATTATTGCATAAAACCCAGCATATCCGCCGAGTTAATCATAGTTTGTTATAAGTAGCATTCTCAATTAACCGTTTTTCAAGAAATCCCATTTTTGTGGCATCGTAGCTCTCTTTAAGTGCTGTAAATTCATCAGTTCCGATTTTACCCCAACAAAGACCTGAATCCCTTTCTTTTAATTCTTCATAACGGTAATTGATAGGATTTGAAATTTCAAACAATGAACTTAAATAACTGCAGTATTCATTAGTTGTATCGACAACTGGTATTGCTATGTTTTTAAGATAATCTTCTTTATACGGAAAATCATCAGCTAAATGTGTTGATGTGAAAGCTATACCCCATGGTAATGAATCAGAATGAGTCGTATTTCTATTAGATGTAATTATGAGCTCGAGTATTAGTTGAGGAATAATGTATTCTGGCTTAAAAAAATCTTTATCATTATGTACTGTAAATTGACATGCAATAACATAAACTAATTGTTCTAATAAATCAGACAAGTCAGAACTTTCAAAATTTTCTTTGGTCGGTTTCAATAAATCATATACTTTAAACTCCTTTTTTACTTTGTATCCGGAAAAATACAGGGTTTCGAAAAATGGCCGT
>CAMHFN010000022.1 GCA_946184615.1 uncultured Bacteroidales bacterium | reverse complement strand
TCTATGTGTGCTGCTCCAACACCGACAAAGGTGCTTTGGTCGTCAAGAACTGCTCTGTTGGCTGCATCGGCTGCCAGAAGTGCCTCAAGACCTGCCCCTTCGAGGCCATTGAGATGAAAGGCAACTTGGCCTACATCGATCCTACCAAATGCAAGGCCTGCGGCAAGTGTGTAGAAGTCTGCCCGAGAGGCTCCATCCACGCTGTCAACTTCCCACCTCGCAAGCCGAAGGAGGAACAGCCCGCCGAAGCTCCCCAAACACAGGAAGCTCCAAAAGTTGAACTTGAAAAACCCGTCACAGCATGAATCCTATAAAGACCTTCCATAAGGGCGGCGTTCATCCCGAGGAGAACAAATTCTCGGCTGACCAGCCCATACAAGACTTCCCGATGCCCAAGCAGATCATCGTCCCCCTGGGACAATGTCTCGGCGCACCGGCTGAATGCATCGTCAACAAAGGCGACCGGGTGCTGACTGGACAACTCATCGGCACCGCCAAAGGCTTCATCTCAGCCAACGTCCACTCCCCCGCCACTGGTACCGTAGCCAAAATCGACGTGGTGATGGACCATACTGGATATTATAAACCCGCAGTCTTCATTGACCGTGAGGAAAATGACGAATGGGCACTCGGTATCCTTAACACCGATGAGCTGCTCACCGACATCAAACTCGACAGCAAAGCCATCATCGACAAAGTGAAGGAATGCGGCATCGTCGGCATGGGCGGTGCGACCTTCCCCACCCATGTCAAACTGATGGTTCCCGAAGGCAAAAAAGCCGAATACGTCATCATCAACGCTGCCGAATGCGAACCTTACCTCACCTGCGACTATCGTCTCCTGTTGGAGAAGACACAAGAATTCCTCATGGGTGTCAAAATCTTGATGAAAGCCGTCAATACCGACAAAGGCATCATCGGCATCGAGACCAACAAGATGAAAGCCATCGAGTTGCTTGATAAGACCATCAAGGAACACCCCGAGCGTTACAAAGGCATCGAGGTGCAGCCTCTCAAGACCAAATACCCGCAAGGCGGTGAGAAGCAGATCATCAAGGCCATCACTGGCCGTGAGGTCCCCTCTGGCAAACTGCCCATCGAGACTGGTTGTGTAGTCGTCAACGTGGCCTCTACCTACGCCACCTACGAGGCGGTGCAGAAAAACAAGCCCCTCATCGAACGTATCGTCACCGTCACCGGCAAGTCGGTGAAGAAGCCCTCGAACTTCCGTTGTCGCTTCGGGGTACCCGCCGACCTCCTCATCGAAGCCGCCGGTGGTCTTCCAGAAGACATCACCGATGTCATCAACGGTGGTCCGATGATGGGCAAGTCGGTCTCTGTGACTAGTTTCCCCACCATGAAAGGCACCTCAGGCATCCTGCTGATGACCCTCCGGGAAGCACAGGATCGCCGACAGACAAACTGCATCCGATGCGGACGTTGCGCCAAAGCCTGCCCCATGGGACTGCAACCCTTCCTGCTCCATAAAGTGGCCAAACTCAACGACTTCGAAGAGACTGAGAAAAACCACATCATGGACTGCATCGAATGCGGCTCCTGTGAGTTCACCTGCCCAGCGAATATCCCGCTTCTTGATTACATCCGTTACGGCAAAGCCAAGACAGGGGCAATCATTAGAGCTAGAAGTCAGAAGTAAGAAGTAAGAAGAACAGTTCAACAATTCAACCAATAAACAATTCAACAATGAATTATACAATATCAGGCTCGCCACACGTGCATTCGACGGAAAATACGAGGAAGATCATGTACCGTGTCCTCCTCGCCTTGGTTCCTGCCTTGCTCGTGGCCATTTATTATTTCGGCTGGTATGCCTTGCGGTTAACCATCGTCACGATTGTCACCTGCATGCTAACCGAATGGCTTATTCAGAAGTTTCTTATCAAGGGTCCCTTGACCATTAACGACGGATCCGCCGCCCTCACGGGATTGCTACTCGCCTTCAACGTGCCGGCTAACCTCCCCATTTGGATGGCTATCGTGGGCAGCGTCTTTGCCATCGGTGTTGGCAAGATGGCTTTCGGCGGCTTGGGCAAGAATCCATTTAACCCGGCTTTGGTAGGCCGTGTGTTCATGCTCGTATCGTTCCCAACCGCCATGACCACTTGGCCACAAGTCTCTCCCATCTTCGAGAAAGGTTTCTTCACCGATGCCATTACGGGTCCTACCCCGCTTGGCTTGTTGAAGGAATCAGGAGCCTCGTCTTTGGACCAGATGCAGTTTGTCGACATGGTGCTCGGCAACCGTGGAGGTGCCTTTGGCGAGATATGCGCCATCGCCCTCATCATCGGTGCCATTTATCTCATTTGCCGTAAGGTGATCGACATCGCCACTCCGTTGAGCATCTTGCTCACCGTATTCGTGTTCTCTGGCATCTTCTTCCTCATCGACCCAACCCATTACATCGCTCCGTGGTATCATCTGGTATACGGTGGTCTCATCCTTGGTGCTTTCTTCATGGCTACCGACATGGTGACCTCACCCATGACCATCAAAGGCAAGATCCTGTTCGGTTTCGGCATCGGTGTCATCACGGTGGTGATCCGTCTGTGGGGTGCCTATCCCGAAGGTGTGTCATTCGCCATCCTAATCATGAACGCTTTCACTCCGCTCATCAACAAGGCCTTCAAGCCCGAAGTCTTCGGTGTTGTCAAACCTTCTAAAAAGTAATCGCCATGGCTAAGAAAAAAGAATCTACCTTGATTAACATGCTGTTGGCGCTGTTCGTCATCACGGCAGTGTCAGGCGGTGTACTCGGACTGGTGTATGGCTTCACCAAAGACACCATCGCTGAAGTGGACATGAAGAAAAACCAAAAAGCCATCCAAGAAGTATTGCCCCTAGAAGGGAACGTCACCTATCAGGCTGACACCATGAGCTTTACCTATGAAGGGGTAGCCTCGCAATTCCCGTGCAACCTGGCTTATGATGACAACGGCAATTTCAAAGGTGCTGCCATCAAGACTTCGGAAGGCGGCTTCGGCGGCAAGATCGACCTGATGGTCGGCATCCTCGCCGATGGCACTATCAAAGGCACCTCGGTACTCTCACATAGCGAGACGCCTGGTCTCGGTGCCAACATGACGGGCAAGTTCAAAGACCAGTTTATCGACAAGAATCCCGCTTCGTTTACATTGAAAGTCAAAAAAGACGGAGGCGACGTGGATGCCATCACCGCAGCCACCATCACCTCTCGGGCCTTCTCAAAGGCTGTCGACAAGGCTTATCAAGCGTTTGAAGCCAACAAATCACAATTCATGAAAGGAGGAAGCCATGAGTAATAACCTGCAAACCTTCACCAAAGGCCTTGTCAAGGAAAACCCGATTCTGGTGCTCTTGTTGGGGTGCTGCCCTACGCTGGCAACGACCACCAGTGCCATCAACGGTATGTCCATGGGCCTGGCCACCACTTTTGTGCTGGTGCTTTCCAATATTTTCATCTCTTTGCTGAAAGGATTCATTCCAGACAAAGTGCGTATTCCCTGCTTCATCGTGGTCATTGCTTCGTTTGTGACTGTGGTACAACTGGTGATGCAGGCTTTTGTCCCCGACATCTATGAAACCCTTGGTCTGTTCATCCCCTTGATTGTGGTCAACTGCATCGTGTTAGGTCGCGCTGAAGCATTTGCATCGAAGAACCCCGTGTGGCCTTCCTTATTGGACGGTCTGGGCATGGGTTTGGGCTTCACCCTCGCACTCACGCTGTTAGGTTGCATCCGTGAATTCCTCGGCAGCGGCTCCATCTTCGGACTGGGCATCCTGCCTGAGACGGCCAACATCTTGGTCTTCATCCTGCCTCCAGGTGCTTTCATCTGCCTCGGCTTCGTTATCGCTATTGTCAACAAACTCAAGAAAGAAAGTCACTAAGCCATGAAATACCTTATCATCATCTTATCGACCATCTTGGTCAACAACGTGATCTTCTCCCAGTTTTTGGGCATCTGCCCCTTCCTGGGCACTTCAAAGAAGACTTCGACCGCATTGGGTATGGGTGCTGCTGTCATCTTTGTGCTGACCCTCGCCACCCTCGTCACATGGCTGGTGAACCAATACATTCTGATCCCGTTGGGTTTGGACAAGTTCATGCAGACCATTGCCTTCATTTTGATTATCGCCGCTTTGGTACAGATGGTGGAAATCATTTTGAAGAAAATCAGTCCCTCACTGTATACCGCACTGGGCGTTTTTCTGCCCCTGATTACCACCAACTGCGCTGTGTTGGGTGTTTCGTTGACCGTGGTCACCAAAGAGTTCAACTACGGCGGCGTGGCCCACATGCTCAGCTTGGGTGAGTCCATCGTATATGCCGTCGGTATTGCCCTCGGTTTTGCTCTGGCGCTTATCATCTTCGCCGGCGTGCGTGAGCACATCGACTTGATGGAACCTCCGAAGGGCATGAAAGGCACCCCGATTGCCTTGATTACTGCTGGCATTTTAGCCTTGGCGTTTATGGGATTTACGGGAATCGTGTAAACGGAAAACGGAAAAAGAAAAGTTCAGGGCGGAGAGCGATAGCTTCCGCCCTGTTTTTTTCACCTTATTAAAAAAAGAGACTTCCTTTTCAACTTTTTTTTCTATATTTGCAGTTTGTACCTAAATAGGCCTTAAAATGAAAAGACATTTTACACTCATTTTGGCAATCGCCATATTGGCCATGCTGCCTCTGAAATACTTCGGACAGGAAGTCAGAAACCATATCATTGAGCTGGAACTCGAAAAAATCGAGAATCCTGATTTACGTTTTTGTTTCTTGTCGAATATTGCCAACGACAGTCATTTTACTTATACCATTGACGAAGAGAACAACAGCGTTCTCCTTCATTCGGCAGACCATTGGGATGATGGACAATTCCAATCCTATTTTAACCAAACGAAAACTGAGATCACTTCTGAGTTCAACAGGTTTCTCGGGACCAGCAAGGACATACGGGGCAACACCTTCATCACATGGAAAGAAAGCCTACCTCAAGACCTGTATGTATTGCTTTTCAAGATCATGCTCATCGAGAACCCGAGCAACCGTCCTGGAAACCAAACTTGCGCCACCTCCGACCCGTTTTGCACTACCGATATTGTTACCTTTGACGTAGCAGCCAATCCTGGGGGTGCCTGTGAAAGCGGGCCTGATTACGGCTGTCTGTCACCTTATACAGCCAGACCACCCTTCTGGTTCCACATGAAAATTGGTGTAGCGGGAGCTTTCACCATCAGAATGACCAACTCGGCAAATGTTGATATCGATTATTGCTGCTGGGGACCTTTCTCAGACCCCGTAACTCCATGTCCCACCCAACTTACCGGTGGAAAACTAATTGATTGCGGATCAAGTGGCTCAGCGACAGAGACCTGTCAGATACCCAACACATCTCAAGTTGGGCAGTATTATATCATGGTAATCACCAAGTACGAACAATGGACTCCCACCAGCATCACTTTCCAAAAGACCGAACACAGTGGTCCTGGTGAAACCGACTGCGGCATTGTTCCTGCCATGGTTAGCAACGGAGGTCCTTACTGTGTTGGCGATGTTATCACATTGAGAGTAAACACACAAGAAGGGGCCACCTACAGTTGGACGGGACCCAACGGTTTTAACACCACCCAGCAAAATCCCAGCATCCCCAACTGCACCATGGCCATGGCAGGCACCTACACCTGCACCACCACCGTTGGCACCCATTCCGTCTCCGCCTCCACCAATGTCGAGGTGTCTCCAAAACCTACGGCCGGTTTCAGTGCTAACGCGGTATGTTTGGGAGGAACCACACGATTCACCAACACCTCCACCACCAACCCCGCCAACCAAGCCATGACCTACCAATGGGACTTCGGCGACGGACAGACCTCCTCTCAACAAAATCCTTCCCACCAATTCAGCACGGCGGGAAGTCACAATGTCAGTCTCACCGTGACCTGCGGCAACGGCACCTGTGTCAGCACCGCGACTCAAAACGTCATAGTGTATGATAACCCCGTCGCCAATGCTGGTTCCGACCAAACTGTCCAATACGGCGGCACCGCACAACTGCGCGGGTCAGGCGGCAATGGCAGCACGACAAACTTCAACTATCACTGGGAACCCGCCAATAAAGTCACGAACCCCAACGCCCAAAACACCCAAACTGTAGCACTCAACGAAAGCACCACCTTCACCCTCACCGTCACTCATCCACAAGGTGGATGCAGCAGCACCGATGAAACGACTGTGCTGGTGCAAGGCTCTAACATGACCGCCACGGCAAGCGCCAGCCCAGCAGCCATCTGTCTGGGCGAGACCAGCCAACTCCGCGCCCAAGCCGTCGGTGGCACAGGCAACTTCACCTATTCGTGGAGTCCCTCCATAGGCCTTAGCAATCCCCTCATCTCCAATCCCATCGCCACTCCAAGCACCACCACTACCTACACCTGCACGGTCAGCGATGGCATGAGCACCCAGAACATCACTACCACGGTCACTGTCAACCTACCCGAGCACGAGGATATTCACGAGTACATTTGTCCTGGGGAAACCTTCCAGTTCTACGACCAAAACTGCACGGAAGAAGGCAATTATGAACATCAAACCACCACCGCACAAGGCTGCGAGAAGACGATCACCCTACATCTGCATCACTATCCCTCCTACGAGAACGCACACACCACCACTGCCTCCATCTGTCCTGGCGAATGGTACGAGTTCCACGGAGAATACTTCAATACCGAAGGCACACACTCCGTCAACCTCCATACCACCCATGGCTGTGACAGCATCGTAAAAGTCAACCTCACCGTGTATTCAGAAAACCCAATCATCATCGACCGGCGTAACATTTGCACCTCCCAGACCCTTACTTGGTTCGACGGCAACGAATATAGCCAAGATGGCGATGTGGCCTATTACGACAGCGTCGACTACCATGGTTGTTTGCAGGTTTACCAACTTGAACTTCACGTCAGCAACTACCAGACACCTCCCAACTACAACCCCGACAAATACGAATGTGTCCCCTATGACCAAACGCCCTTTTATCATTGGGACATTGCCGATAAGGACTATTATCAAGATACCAGGGATACCATCATCGTAACAGGACCTGCTAACGAATGCGACTACCTATACACGCTTAACCTCCAATTCCACCAGGAGCATTATTTTTCTGAAACAAAAACAGCCTGTGACTCGTATACATGGGATTTCAACGGCGAGCCTTTTAACTCCACCGACCACCATATCACCAGATATGAGGAACATCCATTCGGTCCCAACCAGTCCTGTCAGGATACCCATGTGCTCGACCTCACCGTCAATCACTCCACCAACGACACCATCCAAGCACTCAACCAATGCGACAAATATGAATGGCAATTTGGTTGGAACAACGAAACTTATTCGCTCACTGAACAAAATGACTACACCAAAACCATTGACACCTATCTTGGCTGCGACTCCACTGTCACTTTGAAACTCCAGCTCGACTACACCCCCAGTTTTGAAAAAATCATCGGCAACCAATGGGTCGTAGGTGGATCGGAATTCCAATACACCGTTGAAAACTACAAGATTGAGACCGATCCAAGATCCACTCACGAAACTAATTGGACCCTTTTCGACAAAGACGGACATCGATTTGAAAAATGGGAGATCATCCCATACGACAACGGTGACAAATGTTACCTTTACATTTACACGTTCGAACGCGACTCCATCAGGCTGCATGCCCAAACTCGAAGCACCGGCGAATGCGAATGCGGAGGTGAAGAAAAAGATATCTGGATTCACTGCGGATACCACGGAATCCATGAAACCTCCGACCTAGGCAACATTGACATTTTCCCCAACCCCAACGAGGGCAACATGACTCTCTCGTTCGACAACCTGATGGGCGAGGCTCTCGTCAAGATATACAACATCACTGGTACCCTGATCGACCAATTTACCGTCCACAACGAGTTTGGACACCTGGCCTATACCTACCAGTCGGGCAAGTTTACCCCAGGCGTGTATTTCTTTACCATCGCCAACAAGAAAGGTCTAATTACGAAAAAAGTGGTTGTTATCGATTAACCCACCCAAAGCTATGAAAACAATACGCTTTTTTGCGCTTTTCATTGGTCTAACCCTAGGGTTTTCAGCCTGCTCTCCCTTAGATATCGACTTCAACAATGCTCAGGAATTAGTGAGCATCCAAGATGAATTCACTTTTGAGGACTTGAACGGGAACCTAATACAAAACAATGATCTAGTGGAACTTTTCGGAGAACAGAACATCCACTTTGGTCCCATTCCACCCAGCTGGAAAGACAGTATCTGTTTTACAGTAAATGGCATGGAATATGGACCGTGCAAAAGATGGATTTATGGTCCTAACAACACCACCATGCCTTCCGGAGCAGCATCTCCCGAAGGCAGTTGGGATGGTTCCATTGTCTCCCACCTCTTTTACGATCAAAACCAATGTGTTTTCAAACACAAGATGGAAACACAGGACACCTATCACAACGTCCACAATATGGATTTGGGAAAAGTGTATCTCATCGGACACGACAGTTTGTTCACCACCTATTACCAAGGAAAAATCGAAGATGGCAACGGCAACCCTACCGTCATCATTCTCATCTCAGGCACTATGGCGTTTGATTCCCATACTGGAGAATTTCTGGGAGTAAAAGACTACCTCTTCGGTAAAAAAATACTGGATTACGAATACCAACCCACCCAAGCATTTGCTCCCAACACCATCGAAATAAAGAAGCACTCAGGACTCTCACCCAAAAGCGAATGGATCGAACAATAACATGCCCTAAATGAAAAAGCCTTTCCTTATAGTGATGCTTCTGCTCCTCACCGTTTCGATGAGCGCACAACGACAATTTCGCAAGCCGTTGAAGTCGACGAAACCAGGGACCAATCTGGCATTCAGCAACTACACTGTAGGACTAAAGCTGGGTTGCCCATGGAGCATCCTTCTCAATTCAGAGCTTTCTGAAGTGAACTACTTAGGGAATTTTGGCTATACTGCAGGCTTCGTTGCAGAACGCTATTTCCAAAGGTTTTCCATAGGAATTGAAGGTCTATTCTCGCAAAAAGGCACCAAGATGTCGTACGATATGAACTATCAAGTTTCATTGACGACAACCGACGTCTTTCACAGGGAATTCTTTATGGGGTACAATGTTGCCTCCGTGCGGATTCCTTTGACGTATTATTTCAAAGGCACTTTCAAAGACGATAAGGTAGTGCCCTATGTGTTTATCGCCCCTCAAGTTGACATTCCTCTTGGGTTCAATGCTACCTTAGGAGAAAAAAATGGAAAAATAGGATTTGTGTTTGAGAAACCTCTTATACAACACACTTTAACTTCCTACGGCACAATTACAGACTCCCAAGAAAAGCCAGTCGACAAAAAAGCCCTATTAAGTGTCAATGCTCTCGCAGGCATGGGTATCATGGGGCGAATCCCCACTGAAGGTTCCGCCATCATCCTCAAATTTGACATCGCAGCCAACTACGGACTCCGCAACCTGGCTGAAGAAGGTTTCATTTGGAAACAGGTTACCGATCAGAATGGCAAAAAGAGTCTAGTGCTAAAAGATAACGATAAAACCATCCGTTCCCATGATGTAGAAGCCAATCTCACCATTATCATTCCCATTAAGAAAATGCTTCACGATGCATGTTGGAATTTTAAGAGTAATATGTATTAAAAGATTGATAATTTAAATCTATATAAATATGAAAAGAATTTATACTAGAGGAGTTGTCTTAATGGTTTTGACGCTCATCGCCAGTTTTACCATGGCACAAACGTACACCTATCCGGTAAAAGGACGACAGGGCTTTACCCTGATCGAAAAAACCCGTGACGGGTTACGCATCAGCTATGAACTGGGGAGTTTCAGCCTCAACCAGATGAACTACCGAGGCGAAGAAATGTCGGAGATCTCCATCAAAAGCATCGTTCTTCCCAATGCTGCTGGGAGTCCCAACTTGCCTACAGAAAGTCGCATGATGGCCATCCCACAAGGGGCCACTGCCACCCTAAACGTGATTCATGCCGAGCGTCAGGTCATCAAAAACGTGAACATTGCCCCTGCCCTGCGCATCCAAGCAGAAACCGAGAAGCCGGAGATGGATTACAAGAAAGACATGAAGATCTATGGCAGAAATGCCTTCTACCCCGAGAATCCCTTTGAGATAAGCACGTCATACATCCGTGGGGTGGATGCCGTGACGGTTTCCATCACCCCATTCCAATACAATCCTGTGACCAAGGAGTTGGTGGTTTTCACCGATGTAGAACTCTCGGTCAGTTATGAAGGAGGGAACGGTCATTTTGGAGAAGACCGCCTGCGTTCACCCTATTGGGATCCCATCCTCGCCGCTGAGCTGATGAACTACGATCAGTTGCCCGTCATCGACTACGAAGCCCGTATGCAACAATGGCTTCGCGATGGAACTGAAGGTGCCGAGTATCTCATCATCACCCCAAACAATGATGCTTGGGCCCCATACGCACAACAGTTGAAGGAATACCGAATGAAACAAGGCATCCTCACCGAAGTCTATCGTTTGGATGAAATGCCAGCCTCTACCACAGATGCCATGAGACTGTGGTTTCACAATGCCTATCACACTTGGGGCATCGCCCCGGTAGCAGTGTGTCTGCTCGGTGACCACGGTACTAATATGAGTCAGTTCATCCCCGCAGAGGTAGTTTTCCATTCCAACTATTATGGTAACTGCATCACCGACAATCGTTACGCTGATGCCCAAGGCAACGACAACTTACCCGACATGGTGTTCTCTCGTCTGGTCGCCCAAAACGAAGCCGAACTCCCCATTTTCATCAGCAAACAGATTGAATACGAATACACAAACCCCAACATAGACCCAAGCTTCTACACCAGTCCAGTCACTGCCTTAGGCTGGCAAACCGAACGCTGGTTCCAACTCTGCTCTGAGGTGTTTGGCGGTTACATGCGCAACAAAGGATACAACACCAACCGCATCAATTGCATTTACGAAGGCACTCCTGGCAACATTTGGTCATCAAACCAGAACACCGATATGGTGGTCAATTATTTCGGCCCTAACGGAACAAACTATATCCCAGCCACCCCCTCGGAACTCGGCAACTGGAACAATGGAACGCCCGAGCAAGTGGTACAGGCGGTCAACAACGGCACGTTCTGGATTCAGCACCGTGACCATGGTTTGAATGAAGGATGGGGAGAACCCGCTGTGCGCAATCCTCATATCGACCAGATGAACAATGTGGGCAAACTTCCATTTGTGATGTCCATCAACTGCGAAACAGGCATGTTCGATTACACCGGATCAAACGGAAACTGCTTCACTGAAAAATGGATGCGCCGCACCTACAACGGCGGAAACGCCGGTGCCGTAGGTGTTCTCAGTCCCACCCAAGTATCCTATTCCTTCGTCAACGATGCCTACGTATGGGGAGTCTACGACCTCTTCGATGGAAACTTCATGCCAGACTATGGTCCCTACCAGCCTGCTGCACCACAAACGGGGAACTGGATGCCTGCTTTTGGCAACGTAGCAGGAAAGTACTTCCTTGCCCAAAGTTCATGGCCCTACAACGTGGAAAGCAAGGACATCACTTATACCATGTTCACCGCCCATTGCGACGCTTTCCTGAGGATCTACACCCAGGTGCCGCAGACCATGGCCGTCAACCATCAAAGTGTACAACTTGCCGGACTGACCACCTTCCAAATCACCGCACCTGAAGGTACCACCATCGCCCTGACCAAAGGGGAAGGAACAAATATGGAAATCGTAGCCGTAGCACAGGCTTCTGGCAGCATACAGAACATGGAGATCCCCTCACAGGTTCCTCCAACCATTTTGAGACTCACCGTCACTGGACAAAACTACCTCCGTTATGAGGCCGACATCGAAGTCATTCCTGCCGACGGTCCCTACGTCATCATCGATGAATACGCCCTTTCCAACCAAGCTACACAACTCAATTTCGGCGAAGATGCTGGATTTGACCTCATCTTGAAAAACGTAGGCAACGCCCAAGCTCCCGCCGGTACCGTCACACTGACCTGCGAGTCGGAATACGTCACCATCACCAACGGCACCGTTGAATTTGGAGACCTTGATTCCAATGTCGTATCGAGTCTTGATAACGCCTTTGCTTTCTCCGTCTCTGACGAAGTGCCTAACAGGACCTCTATTCAATTTACGGTAACCATCACCAGTGGTGACGATATCTATGAGAGCCATATCACCCTAAAAGCCTACGCTCCTGCGTTTAGAATTGGCGATGTGGGCATCCGCGAGATCAACGGCAACGGCAATGGACGCCTCGACCCGGGTGAGACTGCAA
This sequence comes from uncultured Bacteroidales bacterium, assembly GCA_946184615.1. Lineage (GTDB taxonomy): Bacteria > Bacteroidota > Bacteroidia > Bacteroidales > F082 > Limimorpha. The sequence continues at coordinate 21,454 of CAMHFN010000022.1, read as the reverse complement.
AACTCTCCTTTACCGTCTACAACAACGGCAATGCCGATTCCCATGAGACCACTGCGACGCTCTTGATGAACAATGTCTTCCTGCAACTATTGGGCGATGCCTCACAGACCATCAGCGGCATCCCAGCCTCCGAGGGCACCAATTTTGAATATCAAGTGCATGTGGGCAACGCTCCTGCAGGTTATCCCGCTGAATACACTTTGGATGTTACTTCCGGCATTTACACCGATTCAAAGGACTTTGTCGCAAAACTCGGCCTCAATGTGGAAGACTTCGAAATGGGAGTGCTTAATGAACCCTGGACCAATGACTTGCCTTATCCCTGGACGTTCGAGACCGATGATCCATACGAAGGTCAATACTGTTTGAAATCAGGCGTGATTGGCAACAGCCAAGAGACTGTGCTGACGCTCACGTATGAAGTCGGAGAACCCGATTCCATCTCTTTCTACTTTAAGGTGTCCTCTGAAAACTACTACGACAAACTCCATTTTTATATTGACAACCAAGAACTGAACAGCTGGTCGGGCACTATAGGCTGGACTAAAAAACAATATGCCGTGAATGCCGGTAACCACTCCTTTGTTTGGAAATACATCAAAGACGGTAGCGTCGATAGCGGAAGCGACTGTTGTTGGATTGACTTTGTGGAGTTGCCCCGCGACCTGAGTCTCAGTGCCAGTGCTGGCCTCGACATCACCACTTGCGGAAATGAGGCCGCCCATATTCTTGGCTATGCTGCCAACTATCAAACCTTGGAATGGACCACCTCTGGCGACGGCTCTTTCGATGATGCTACCATCGCTGAGCCCATCTACACCCCTGGCAACCAAGACATCGCCAACGGATCAGTCACATTAACCCTCACCGCTACAGGCTTCCAGGACAACACCATCACGGATGAGATGACCGTCACCTTCTCCCAACCCGTGATTATTGAAAATGCTCTCCACGACATATCGTATTGTGCTTTAAACGAACCACAAAGCGTTGCCGTTAACATCATTGGTGACTACAGCACCTTTACTTGGAGCACTTCTGGCGACGGCATCTTTGAAGATCCTTCTGCTTTGGAAACCACCTACACCCCAGGGGCACAAGATATCGCAAACGGTGTCACTCTTTATGCTACGGCCCATTCTGAAGGCTGTGGGGACATTGTATTCGACTATCCGTTCGAAATGAGTCCTTCACCTTTTATGGATATGCCCCTGCCTAATTGCTTCATCACCTCCTGCCAAGGAGAAGACTTTACCGTGGGTTTTGCTTCCTTCAGCGGATACGTCAATGGCCAGATGACCATGGAAGTCAATGGGGAGACACTCACCCTAACCGAGGGACAACCTCTTGTGTTACCTACTTCGGACCTCGAACCCGGGAGCTACACTTTCGAATTCCACCATTTGAGCAACGGCATCTGTGAAATCGATCCCAATTATGCGTTGGGCATCCAAATCCTTGAAACGCCCCAACTCAACGTCGACAAGACCTTCCTTGAAATCTGTGAAGGAGAGACTGCCACGTTCGAGTTCACCACAAATGACGACGAGTCCATGTTGCATAGTTACATCATTGAAGGAGAAGGCATCGAGCCCATCCAATTCAATGGCTCCAACTACTCCTTTGAATTGACTCTCACAGAAACCACGGCGATCCATCTGACGAGAATTACCCTCCAAGCAGATGGATGCGGCAGCGACTGCATCAATGACTTAGACATTACCCTAACCGTGAACGTGGTTCCCACCGACGAGGCTCCTGCCATCAGTGGCGACACCGAACTGGATGCCCGTATAACGCCCAGTTCCTCCTACACCATCACCAATTCTATAAGAGTCGACTACAGCCTCAGTCCTGAAGAAGCCGGCACCATCGAGATGGCCAACGACGATATGACCGTCCATATCGTGTGGAACCAGGAATTCAGAGGCCAAGCCGTATTGACAGCAACATCTCTTTCGGAGTGCAATGACACCGAGGGCAATCTTGCCATTACGGTGAAAAACTCCACGGGTGTAGATGAACTGAATGCCAGTGCCAAGCTCTACCCGAACCCAACCTCTGACAAGGTGAACATTGAATGTGAAGGCATGACCCGTATCAGCGTCTACAACACTGTGGGGCAACTGATCTATACTGCTGAAGTCGACGCCGACCAATACAGCTTCGACCTGTCGCAGCACCCTTCCGGCAGCTATCTGGTGCGGATCATCACCCGCCAAGGCACTGTGGTGAAGAAGGTGCACAAGAAGTAAGAAGTAAGAAGCTTTTAGATATGAATAGAGGCGGCCTCAAAACTGAGGTCGCCTCTATTTCTTCTTTCTTCTTACTTCTTACTTCTCTAAAAACTCACTTCCCCGAAATAATATCGTAAGTCAAGTTAAAGCGCAGGGTTCTCTCCAGAGGATTCGTACCATAGGTACCATTTACAGGAACGAGGTAAGAAACATCGAGGCCGAAAACATTATACTTCAAAGCGGCACCCAAGGTCACATACTTACGGTTGCCCTTCAAAGCGGCTTCATTGAAGTAACCAGCGCGGACAGCGAAAACATTGTTGTACCAATACTCTACACCAGCACCGATATTATACTCACAGAGTTCCTCATAGAAAGGTCCTTTGCCCACTTTCTCTCCTTGGTCATTGAACGAGTAACCGGGAGCGTCAAAGAACGACTGAATGATACCCACGGGCACAGACACATTGTCGGACATTCCGTATGCGATAGAATCCGTACCAGGAAAATACGTAGGCGGTGTAGGCACCAACAGCTTGGTGACATCGAACATAAAGGCCAGTGAGTTGTATTCATCGAGTTCCAACTTCAGGCTGGGACCAAAGCGCAAAGTGGTGGGAATGAAGTCCTTTTCAAGGGTGGTGAAGTCGTAACTGACCTTAGAGCCGATATTGTTGATACTCAAACCCCAAGAGAAGTCGGCATCCATATCCTTAAACCATTCCACGGGACGCTTGTAGTACAAAGCCACATCGGCAGCGACCGACCAGCCCACCGAGGAGCCTTCTGTCACACCCTGGGTCAGGTTGGAGTAAATGAAACGACCCGCCACTGCACCAGAGAGGTATTCCGTAAGCATTCTTGAATAAGAGGCATCAAGAGCCCACTCATTGGGTCTGTATTCATCTATCGTATGGCCGGTTGCATCCGTGAAAGTGATCTCACCGCAACTGAAATAACGCAAGGTGGCAGCTAGAGCCGACTCTGAATTCAGCTTGGTGGCAAAAGCCAGATAAGCCAGATTCATATCAGGCACCAAGTTGCGCAGCCAAGGGCTATAACCCAAACCGATACTCATCTTCGGCTCCATAAAAGTATATTTGGCCGGATTGTAATGCATGCTATAGACATCGGCTTCTGATGCCACACCGCAGTCACCCATGGAACCGCCACGGGCATCCGGGGCGATCGAAATAAAAGGAACAGCGGTGGTAATAACATTGGGATTCACGGTTTGACCCAAAATCTGGTTCTGAGCATACGATTGTACACCCAAAGCGACCAAAACGGCCATAAGAAGAATTGCTTTTACTTTCATAAGTTCAAAATATTATTATAACAACATGCAAAAATAACGATAAACTTCTTGTATTATTATATTTTGAAATATTTTTTTATTTCTTAACAATTCGGTGCGACACGGTGCGAGTCTTTCCTGATGCATCCGTGATAGTTAACCGATAGGCATATACGCCAGGACGCAAAGCGTATCCTCCATCTCCTTTGCCATCCCATCGAATCAAAGGAACCACCCCCGCCACTGCTGAAGTATGCTCCTGTGTCATAGCTACACGACGCCCCATCAAGTCATAGACCTCCAGTTGAATGTCAAGATCTTCCGTCATTTCCCCATCGACGAACGAGAAGAGCACCTCGTCATCAAATGGATTGGGGAATGATCGTATCTGTGTCAACAACGTGTTTCTTTCCACTATCATCATCATCTCCACTTCCGTCGGATTGTTCCAAGTGTCCCAAGCTCTCATGGTGAATTCATAGGTTCCGTCCTCCAGTTCACCCACAGGGATGGCAATACGTCCACGACGATAGTCGTCAAGCAAAGGCTCATAACTGTCGTTCAGAATTCTGTTGTCGCATTCGGCGAGATTGCTCTTCAGCACAATATCCCTTCCGATGCTCACATTGTAATGATAGATTCCATGCTCATCGAAGAGGTCGGCATATAAGGTGCCAAACGGGGAGACCACATCCCCACTCTCAAACTCCGGGGTGTTCCAGTACAAGTGGATTTCAGGGCCTTGCGTATCCACAACTCCCGATGGGGCCTCCAAATGGAACGCATCGTAAACCCCATTGGCATCGACTTTACGTATGGAATCATAGGCGTAATAGCTCAAACGCACATTCCCTTCACCCAGTCCTACAACGGCAGGCACAGGAATCTCCAACTTGAATTTACCTCCGGTGACAGTGGCCTTCCCATCATAGAGCACATCGTTGTAGTAAGCATAATCTATCGGCCCATCATACTGTCCAAGGGTCTTGTACTGTGACTTCTGGTCATACAGTCTCACGTCAAGAACACCATTGAACCACGTATCCAAATCACCGTTTACATCAGCAATAAGGCCTTTAATCGAAAGGAGTTCCGAGCCATTCACCTGCTCTGTCACCACGCTATGGGTAGGATAAGTCATGCGCAAGGCGGGATCACCTATCAAGACATACACGATATTTGACTTTTTGTAATAATCCGGATCAGACTTTGCAATTCTATAGATATCCCCAAAACGGAGACTCTGACCTTCCTCTCTTTCATACAGATGCACACAGAGTGATTTCGACAGCGACTGATTGCTCATCGGCTGGGTAGGCCTTACAGTAGTCAGCAAGGCAATAGCACCACCGTTGGGGTTCAGCAACAACAGCTCGCCTCCTGAAACCACGTCGGGTTTGTCGAACTTGCTGAATTCACAGGTAGCGGTATGGATAAAGGGCAACCTGTTGTAATTGGAAAACGAAAGGATGTCGGAAAGCGAAAGCACCCATTCCCCACTTAGGTTTTTCACGCCACCATGCCCCGTATAGCTTAACACATGGAAGCCTTTTTCAAAATAATCCATCAAGGCTTGATGCGCAAGAGGTGCACGGGTACCAGAAGGTGTGCTCACTACGGGATAGGCATCAAGATACAATTTCTTCACTGTGGCTACCGGACAAACAGTATCAATTATATCTCCCAAAGCTTCGGCGTAGGTAGGATATTGTTTGGTATCATTGTCGGCCATAAACAAATGGTTGTTCTTCCATGCGCCGTGCATCACATCCAGATCCACATAACGCTTAATCTTTTCCAAGACTGCATCGCCCTGTTCTGGCGTAGTGATGGGGATACGGCCCACTCCAATGTCGACCTTGCCCTCGCAATTGGAACCTTCATCGGCATCCATCAACGCAAAATAGTCATCAGAACACATCGATCCCACTTCCGAGCAAGGGTTGTATGCGTTTTCGTACGTAGGCACGAAGTTGTTATTAATCCCTTTAATATTCCTGTAATCATGGGTGCCTTTACCCAAAAGAAGCACATACTTCAAATGGCCTTCGCTGCGAAGATACAACAATCTAATCATGTCACGCAAAGCGGTAGGATCCACCCTACCCGAGCTAAACTCATTATATATCTCACTGACATCCACTACCTCACATGCCATGCCGTCACGCTCCAAATGAAATGCTGCCAACGCTTGAGCTTGTTCCCAAAACACACGTGGCGTGATAATCAAAAAATCAGCATCTTCAAGACCATGCAGGTTTTGATTGGATATTTTCCTGCACGAGGCCACGGTTTTTGCTGCATCGAGGCCAAACAAATAATACCCCTGTTCTGAGCTACCTTCCAATCCGAAAAACATACCACCCGACTTCAACTCCGTCAATTGATGGATAGGGCAGATGGGATTGGTGACATCCCAACACTGAGTAAGGGCATCAGCACCTCCTATCTCGACCCTCAGAATCCTGGCACTCAATTGGGAAGGCACAAGCCGGAACGCCATAGGCTGTCCCCGATACCGCAACTGTCTCCAAAACGTGAGGGCATAATAATCGACAAACAACATCGGGTTGCCCGCACCTGAATCGAACTCATAACGTAAGACCACGTCTTCATCCTCCAAGGAAGCCCACTGACTCAGTGTATACATTTTTCCATACTCACGGTCGGCATACACATCGATGGTATGGTGTTCTGCCAAGACTTCACCATTGAGACTCAGATTGAAGGAAGCACTGGGCTTGCTTCGTCCCATGACTCTCGTTTCCAGCCAAACGCTGTTGGAGGTCAACAGACCCGGAAGAGTCATCCGGAACTCCTTAGAACCCTCTATTCCAGTAAAGAGATCGCCAAACCAAATCCTGCCCGAGGCGTAAGGCGAGAACTCCTCGCTCTCATGATAGTAGCAGTCAGGATATTGGGTGACTTTATTATGGGACGCATCGGTAGGCACACTGGCTCTATCTTCTATACGAAGTCCTTCAGCATCACTGTCAACACATAAAAAATAATAGACCGTATCGGTATAAGGGTTGCGCTCGTATTGATAGCGGTTTTCTTCCGTCCAAGACAATTTCACCGGGCCTTGCCCATAGAATAGCACTTGATCGCCATCGTCAAAAGAGCCGTCGTCAGCACCCGTCACCTGAATCGCAATTTCGGAAAGGTCATCATAGCGTTCCGCATGGTTCGACTCCGGCAGAATCCCCTGCACATTGCCGAACATCCGTATCTTTGACGGGTTCAACTGTTGCACGTCAATGCCATAGCCTTGAAGCGTAGCATAATCCAGTCGATACACCCCGTCTTCGGTAACACCAACCTTATACCAGATATGGTCAGCAAGCACTGACCGGTGCGATGCCCATTGTGACCATGACGGGACGGCCAATGCGATCGCTAGAAGCGTGAGCAGATATTTCAAAGACTTACGTTGTTTCATCGCGTTACAATAAATTTAGAAGTGATGGTCGCCATCTCGCCCTGGTCATTGACGGCAATAATACTATAAACATATAGACCAGCAGGCAACTTTTTACCATTGCTGGCTTGTCCATTCCAATAGATGGGATGTGTCCGAGCAGAGGTTCCCTCCACTTTTTCATTCAGCACGGTGACCAACCGTCCTGTCATGTCAAAAATGCGGATTTGCACCTCCATATTATTGCCCACTTGATTATGGCTAAAGCTAAAAGAAGCCGCTCCATTGACAGGATTGGGAGAACAAAGGGGGTCTTCAAGGACCATCAGCTGGCTATCGGCCACTCGGAAAGCGATGCTAGTGAGTCCTGAATTGTTATAAACATCCCAAACTTTCAGGGTAAGGATATAGTCGCCTTCTTCAAGATTGGGGATGCGATACGTGATGGTCCCCTTCCCTTGGCTTCCAACTTCAGCCACAAAAAAGTCGTTGAGGATATAGTATCGGTCAGAAGGGCCCGATAGGGTAGCCACAATGTCGTGTCCGATTCCTGTTCCTGTGGTGTTGATGCCGCTGGCATCCTCCACATAGGCAATCAACGTCGGGCTATTGCCTGTAATGCCACCGCTGACAAATTTTTCATCGTCGATGTAAAGATCCACCAAAGGAGGCTCCTCGTCATGCGTGGCATCTTCGTAAAAACCACCAATGACAAAATCCTCATAGAGTCCTGAGGCATCGTTTTGGTAATCCGTAGCATAATAACTGACCATACCGCCTCCATAGCGATAAGAGATGTCGCGTGGCACGATGAAGTCAATGGAAAAACGTCCATTCACGACTTCGGTCTTCCCGTTAAACAAGACGCTGTGACGGAGTTGGAAATCCTGAGGTTCAGTGCCTTCATCGCCTTTGGTGGTATAGGTAGTTTCCTTGTCATAGACACTGACGTAGACAATCCCATTAAACGAAGAGGCCTGTTGTCCATTGTGGTCTTTTATGACACCTTGTATCGTGACGGGCTGTAATGCCTTGATAGTATCAGCAATACTAGTGGTTTCTACCGTCCATGTAGGTAATGGGAGGCGCAAGGCTGGGTCGCCAAAGAACACATATTTACGTTCCCAGCTCTTTCCTTCCTGTTTCGCAAGACGGAACACATCCCCCAGACGGAGCCGTCTGCCGTCCTCCATCTCAAAAAGATGGTTATACACCGACTTGACAAAAGATTTATTATTCGGGCCTATGGTCACTCGTGACGTGGTGAACATCGCCACCATGCCACCATATTGGTTTAAAAAAGCATATTCGCCCAAGGAAGTACGTTCGTGATCATCATAACGACTGAACTCACAGGTACCTGTTATCATAAGTGGGTATTGGGGGCCATTGCGCCATGAGTTGACATCCACCCGTTGCAGAATGCGCTCATCGGAGAGTTGCACCTCACCTCCGTGACCCATATAGTTAAGTACCAAGGTACCCTTTTCCATTCTACTGTTCAACGCCTGATTGACTTCAGGGGCAACTTGGCCGCTCGGCGTATTCTCCTGATTGTAAGCGTCAAGGTAGATTTTATCAACCACCATACGTTCCCCTCCGGTCGTCTTGATATGACGGGCAAAATACTCGGAATTGCTGAAAAAGTCGTTCCCTTCGGCATCATCACACATAAAGGTGATGACATTGCGCCACGGTTGCATTGTAGCTTCGTTCTTGGCGAGGTAATTCTCCACCTTGCTCACCATCTGTTCTGCCTGTTCCACTGTAGAAACCGGAAAACGTCCCACTCCAATATCAGGCACCGAGCCCGATAACTCACCCTCGTCATCATCCATGAAACAGAAGAAATCGTCCGTGACGATGCTGGAAAGAATGCTGGTAGCCTGTTGAGCCTCATACGTAGGCACGAAACATACGATGCCGTTTCGGTTTTTGTAATCATACGAGGCATCGCCAAAAAGCAAAAGGTAGCGCAAGGGATGTGCATCATGATAGATCAACCGACAATAATCACGAATTGCCGTCACATCGACCGCACCACATGAAAACTCGTTATAAATCTGTTCAGGGGTGACTATCTTGATCGTCAAGTCGGGGTCATACACCGCATGGATGGCTTTCAAACGCTCAGCCTGTTCCAAAAAGTCGGGATAAACCACCATAAGATAGTCATAACCCAAATCGCCATGTAGGTTCTGGTTAGGCACTTCCCCAACGGGCATCACACTGTGGTAGGAAGATCCATTAAAGGCGATGAACTCATTGCCGGAGGCTCCTCTAACGTTGAATCTATATACGCCTCCCGAAAGCTGACCATCGACGCGAACTGGGGTGGTCGGGTCGGTGACATCCCATACTTGTACCGATGAAGTGGCATTGGAAAGTTGATAACGATATACCTTTCTAATATCGCTGGCTTCGGGATTGCGAAACACCATCTCCGCATCAGAAAAAGTGAGCGCCCGCCAAGCGTTGACCGACACAAAATCCACATAGCCAATCGAGGTGGTGCCTGCAACGCCCTTATGGTTGAGAGTCACTTTCACCCTGTCACTTACCATTGAAGCCTTTACCATCCCCGATTCAGCATTGGCAAAAGGATATTGCGAACTCGACGTCGTAGTGGAGATGTGGAAGGTTTTCAAAAGATTATCATTCACATAGAGTTGGAAACTAGCGGCACTGAAATTACGGCCAGCCAGATTGACACTAACCGTACAAAAACGATTGCTTTTGGCATGTGGAAAATCAAAAGTCAAGGGCAAAGAGCCATTGCCATCGATGATATCACCGTAATAGGTCCTTCCTCCTTTGATGAGATTGTAGTTATCCTTATCATATACTTGATAATCCAAAAATTCAGAGACATCTTCATTGACGGTACCCGAGGGTCCAGCAACGGTTTGAATGCGTTTCCCCCTTCCTTGGTCAACCGTGATGAAAACATAGGCATAATCATCATAGGCATTAGGGATATGCTCGTAAGCTTCATTGGCTGTTGAATACGACCAAGTTACAGGTCCCCGAGCATAAAACAGCACATAATCCGAACTATTCAATTTCCCATCGCTTTCTCCTGTCACGACCACCGGAATTTCCACCAGGTCGCTGCATCGAGGCTGGGCATTGAGCTCGCTCAACACACCACCCCCATTATGAAACAAACGAATATCCCTGGGATCGATACGGTCGACATCGATTCCCAAGCCAGAGAGGTCGGAATAGGTCAGTTTATAGATGCCCGTTTCCGAAACGCCCACTTTGTACCAGGTGCCAGAAGAAAGTACCGAATCGGAAGCACTCGAAACCAAAGCAAGCGATAAAAAAAAGAAAAGAAAGCGTATTTTATGTCGCATAAAAAAGTAATCTTTGTTTTGAGGGAACGAAATTACGACTTTTTTATTATTTTTTAGGTGTGTTTTACAGTGAAAAAGAAAAAAATGTAATTTTGCACACAATAAAAATGCGACAAGTGCAGTTTTGAATGCACAAAATTTTATCTACAATGAAAATTAGATTTGGATTAAAGACTCTGGCCTTCTGTCTAATTGCGGCAGAAATATTTTTCACCTCTTGTCCCAAACCTGCCTCCAGAACCACTGGATGGGCTTACAACGACCCTAACAACGGAGGTTTTGAGGTAACCGACATCAACGACCAAGAAATTGGTCCCGGCCTCATCGCCATCGAGGGCGGCACCTTTGTCATGGGCGGCACCACCGACAATGTGACGTACAGTTGGGACAACAGTCCCCGCAAGGTAACCGTGCCGTCGTTCTTAATTGACCGTACCGAGGTCAGCAATGTGGATTACCGTGAGTACATCTATTGGCTCAACCGCGTATACGGTCAGAACTATCCCATGGTGGTGCGCAACGCCATGCCTGACACGTTGGTGTGGCGCGGCCGTTTGACTTATAACGAGCCCATGATTGAGGTGTATTTCAGACATCCTTCCTATAACGACTATCCCGTAGTAGGTGTGTCGTGGGTGCAAGCCAATGACTACTGTTCCTGGCGCACCGACCGCGTGAATGAGTTGATGCTCATCAAGGCTGGTGTTTTGGATTGGGATCCCAACCAACAGGACGAAGAAAACTTTAACACCGATGCCTATCTTGCTGGACAATATGTCGGCAACGTGAAGAACGGCAGAAAAGACCTCAGCAAGCAGAATGGTGAGGGCCTCCGCAACGTCAACATGTCGGATGGCATCCTGCTTCCCTCCTACCGTCTTCCTACCGAAGCTGAATGGGAATACGCCGCTGTCGGTTTGGTCGGCAACACATACAACGAAATCATTTCGCAACGTAAAGTATATCCTTGGAATGGTGATGGTCTCCGTACCGACAACAAGAAATACCGCGGTAGCTTCTTGGCCAACTTCAAAATTGGCCCCGGTAACTATATGGGTGTCGCTGGCAATCTCAACGACGGCGCTGCCCTGCCTGCCCCTGTAGGATCGTACTGGCCCAACGACTATGGTCTGTACAACATGGCCGGCAACGTCTCCGAATGGGTCGCCGATGTCTATCGTCCCCTAAGCTTTGAGGATGTGGCCGACTATAGCCCATTCCGTGGCAACGTCTTCACTCAAAAGGTGCGTGACGAGGACGGCTTCATCGCACAGAAAGACTCTCTGGGCCGTATCAGAAGAGAACCTATTTCACAAGAAGAGGCTGCCAAGCGTCAGAACTACCGCACCTCTTTCAACTCCAACTACGTCGACGGTGACTACATGTCATCCATCAGAAACAGTTGGACCGACACGCAGGAAGACCAAAGAAGCTTCACCAAGGATATGTATGACTACGCCACCAACGACAGCCCTGGTACCACTCTCATCAACGATGAGTCGAGAGTGTACAAAGGCGGTTCTTGGGCCGACGGACCTTACTACTTGAGCCCAGGCAATAGGCGTTATCTCAATCAGAACCAGTCATCGGCAGCTATCGGCTTCCGCTGCGCGATGAACAAGGTAGGAAGCTCCTTCTCAAGATAAACAATGTCCATCTACGAGTATTATTGCCAATCATACAAAGTAAGCACCGACAGCAGGAACATCGAGCCTGCGTCGGTGTTTTTCGCTTTGAAAGGCGACCGTTTCGACGGTAATGACTTCGCCCTCGAAGTCGCCGAGAAAGGTGTTGCCAGCTTGGTCGTAGCCGATCGTCAATCTTTGCCCGACCATCCTCGTATCGTCAAAGTCAAAAACAGTTTGGAAGCGCTGCAAGGACTGGCACTGTGCCATCGGCTCCACATGAAACACCTAAAGGTGCTGTCCATCACCGGCACCAACGGCAAGACCACCACCAAGGAGTTGGTTTCCTCCGTGCTGAGCCGAAAGTATCGCACCATCTACACCCAAGGCAACTTCAACAACCATATCGGCGTGCCGCTCACTTTGTTGCGCATCACCCCCGACACCGAATTTGCCGTCGTGGAAATGGGTGCTAACCACCCAGGAGAAATCAAGACCCTCGCTAACCTGGCCTGTCCCGACTACGGCATCATCACCAACATTGGGAAGGCCCATCTCGAAGGCTTCGGCAGCTTCGAAGGCGTGATTAAGACCAAAAACGAACTGTACGAGAACCTCACAGCCGAGGGAAAAACCGCTTTCGTCAACGCCGACAACCCGCTGCTCATGGATTTGTCCAAAGCACTGAAACGCCAAACCTACGGCACTAACAGCCAAGCTGACTGCGTGGTCCACTTTGGCAGTTGTACCCCATACCTCTCTGTGACCTGGGAAGGTCGTCCTATCCAGACCCATTTGGTAGGCAGTTATAATTTCGAGAATGTGGCCGCCGCCATTGCCGTGGGACGCTATTTCGGAGTGTCCGACACCGATATCAAGGAAGCTTTGGAAAACTACCAACCCACTAACAGCCGCTCACAAGTAATCGAAGGCCGAAACCGTATCATCATGGATGCCTATAACGCCAATCCCACCAGCATGAATGCCTCTATCAATAACTTTAGGGAGATCTGCGGTGACAACCCCCTGCTGATTCTTGGTGACATGCGTGAGTTGGGCGAAGCCTCTGAACAGGAGCACCGAGCCATCCTTGCCTTGCTCAACACGTTGGGATTTCATCAGGCTTTCCTCGTAGGGCCCTGCTTCAAGCAATACAATGACAACCCCGAGTATCTCACCTTTACGACGTTCATGGAACTTGCCGCACACCTTACTTTACATCCCGTGGAAGGCCACACCATCCTCGTAAAAGGCTCACACAGCATCCAACTTGAAAAGATTCTTCCGCTTATCCAATGAAGACCGCCCTAGCCATTGGACTGATGTCGGGCAGCTCACTCGACGGCCTCGACCTTGCCTTGGTACGCTTCACCAGTAACGAAGGCTCATACCTTTATCATATTGAAGCCGCTGAGACCATCCCCTATCCTGAAGTTTGGCAAGACCGCCTGGCCAACGCTTTTCTTTCTACCCCCGAAAAGCTGAAACCCCTTGACCAAGAATACGGCGCTTACCTGGGTTCTCAAGTCAAAGCGTTCCTTCGAAAGCACCCTCTCCAACCCGACTTCGTGGCCTCGCATGGTCACACCATTTTCCATAAGCCCGAGCAACATTTTACTTTGCAAATCGGTGATGGACAAGCCCTTGCTAATGCTTGTGGGCTACCCGTCATCAACGATTTCCGCAGCGAAGACGTCAGCAAAGGTGGACAAGGAGCCCCTTTGGTACCTATCGGCGACAAGCTTTTGTTCAGTGACTACGAAATCTGTCTTAACATCGGTGGCATCACCAATGTATCGTATGATTTGGAAGGCCGACGCATTGCCTACGACATCTGTATCGCCAACCAAGCTCTGAACTGGCTGGCGCAACAGGAAGGGCTTCTCTACGACAAAGACGGGAAGATGGCAAGCAAAGGGCAGGTCAACTCCACGTTGTTTAACGCTCTCAACGACAACATCTTCTACCGTCAAGTTCCCCCAAAGTCATTAGGAAGAGAATTCTTCGAGACCTTCCAGAAGTCGCTCCTTGAATCCTATCCCACCAACGATGCCTTAGCCACCTTTGTAGAACATATCGCCCTACAAATTGCACAAGCGATCAACACGCTACCCCAAGGCAAAATGCTGGTCACTGGCGGTGGGGCTCTCAACAGCTACCTCATCCAGCGTATTGAACATCACACACCACACCAAGTCGTGGTCCCCGACCTTCAGACTGTCAACTACAAGGAGGCACTGATTTTTGCCTTTCTCGGATTACTACGTCTCGAAGGCCGTGTCAACGTGCTCAGTTCCGTTACCGGAGCTCCCAGCGACTCATGTAGCGGAAAAATTTGGCGTCCCCAACCCCTCTCACAATAAAATGGTATAATTTTGGTTATTGATATATCTTTGTCCCTCTAAATTCTAAATTCTGAATTCAAAACTCTAACTCTAATGCAACCCACTGAAATCAAACTTTCCATCCTCGACTTAGCCATGAAAGGTGGCTGGATCATGATTGTTCTGGCGGTTTTATCCATCATCGCTGTTTACATTTTCATTGAGCGCTTTATCGTTGTGAAGCGTGCCACCAACTTCGACAAAAGTTTTATGGACCGCATCCGCGAATACATGAAAGAGGGCAAAATCGACAGTGCCAAGGCTCTTTGCAATGGCAGCAACTCCCCTATTGCTCGGATGATTGAGAAAGGGCTCTCCCGCCTGGGACGTCCGCTGAGCGACATTAACACCACCATTGAAAATGTAGGTAATCTAGAAGTCGCCAAACTCGAAAAAGGAGTCACCTTGCTTTCCATGATTGCCAGTGCTGCACCAATGATTGGTTTCTTGGGCACTGTGACCGGAATGATCCGTGCCTTCTACAATATGTCGATGGCTGGAAACAACATCGATATTGAGTTGCTCTCATCCGGCATCTACGAAGCCATGGTCACCACTGTAGGCGGTCTGATTGTCGGCATCATCGCCTATCTTTTCTACACCATCATCGTAGCCAAGATCCAGAATGTCGTCAACCTGCTTGAAGCCAAAGCCACGGAATTCATGGACGTACTCAACGAGCCTGCCTAATCGCATCAAAATCTTATCACCATGGCAATCAAGACAAGAAACAAGATCGGTGTCAGTTTCAACTCCTCTTCCATGTCGGACTTGGTGTTTCTACTGTTGATCTTCTTCATGCTGACCTCGACGCTGGTGGCACCCAATGCCATCAAATTGTTACTGCCCTCCAGCAGCAGCAAGACCATGGCCAAGCAGACTCTTACCGTCTATATCAACGAACATTTCCAGTATTACGTCGACGAAACTCCAGTCGCTGACGATGAGCTGGCTTCCATCATCAGTGAACGTATTGCCGGAGAAAACGATGCCACCGTGGTATTGCGTTCCGACAAGACGGTACCTGTTCAATATGTCGTCAATGTCATCGACGCTGTCAACGATATCAACAACGCCACCCAACAGAACCATAAAGTTATTTTGGCCACATCACCGAAAAAATGAGCAACCCAAAGAATGATAAAGCCCTTGCCTTTTTAGGAACCGTAGTGGTACACCTGCTTATCCTGCTGGTGCTCTTCCTCATGGCTTTTCGCACTCCTCTCCCGCTTCCTGGCGAAGAAGGTGTGGAAGTAGATCTTGGACTTTATAACCAAGGCATGGGACAAGAGCAAACCGACAAGCCCGCCATTCCCGAACAGGCAGCCCCGATACAACCCAACGATGAAGCCAACACCCAAAGCAAAGAAGACCTTGTGACCCAGGATTCGGAAGAGGCTCCCGCCATCAAAACGGAACAAAAGAAAGATCCAAACGAGGAAACGGTGACCAAACCGAAAGAACAACCTGAGAAAGCCGAAGAGGCCCCTCAGCAGACCGTCAACCCCAAAGCATTGTTCAAAGGCTCCAACAAAGCTCAGGACGGAGGTTCGGAAGGCATCACTGGACAACCTGGCGACCAAGGCAACCCCAACGGTTTGGCTGGCGTGAAAAAATATGACGGTCAAGGCGGAAAAGGCAACGGCCCTGGATATGATTTGGGCGGACGAGGTGCTAAAACACTACAAAGGCCCTCGAAAGACTTCCCCGAAGAAGGACATATCGTCGTGGAGATCTGGGTGGACCGCGAAGGCAATGTGGTGCGGACCAGCATCGCCAAAGGCACCGACATCGCCAACACCGAGATGCGCGCCATGGCCATGGAAGCCGCTATGCGCTCCAAATTCGCTGGCGACCCAACCGCTCCTGAAGAACAAAAAGGCACCATCACGTATACCTTTGTCCAAAACCAATAACCCATGAACTATCAAGAAACCCTCGAATGGATGTATAAGCAACTGCCGATGTACCAACGCATCGGCGCTGCAGCTTATAAAACCGACCTCAACAACACCATCGCTCTACTTGATCATTTGGGCAACCCTCACCAAACTTTCAAGTCGGTTCATGTAGCAGGCACCAACGGCAAAGGCTCCACCTCACACATGCTAGCCTCCATCTTTCAAGAAGCAGGTTATAAAACAGGACTTTACACTTCGCCCCACCTGCGCGACTTCAGAGAACGCATCCGTATCAACGGAGAGATGATTCCCGAAGAGAACGTGGTCAACTTCATCTCAGAGCATCAAGACATCCTTAAAAAGATTGAGCCCTCTTTCTTTGAGATGACCGTAGGCATGGCTTTTGACTACTTCGCCAAAGAGCATGTCGACATCGCCATCGTAGAGGTTGGCATGGGGGGACGGCTCGACTCCACCAACCTTATTACCCCTGAAATTAGCGTAATCACCAACATCGGGCTTGACCATGTGCAGTTTTTAGGCGACAGCCTTGAAAAAATCGCGGGAGAAAAGGCCGGCATCATCAAAGAGGGCATCCCAGTCGTCATCGGTGAGACCCAACCCGAAACCCATCAGGTATTTGAAAACAAAGCTGCAGCGTGTCACAGTCCGATCTTCTTCGCTGACCAAATCTTCGATTGCGATAAAATCCATATTGACTCGTTGATTCAACAGGAATATGACATTTGGAAAAACAACGAACTATACTTGGAAGCCTGTACCATTCCGTTGATGGGCAATTATCAAAAAAAGAACCTCACCACCGTACTATGTGCCGTTGACTTACTCCGGGAAACATTCGAATTATCGGATGAAGATATCCGCGATGGCATTGCCAATGTAGTTCGCAACACCCACCTTATGGGACGTTGGCAGATCCTTGACCAAGACCCATTGACCATCGCTGACACCGGGCATAACGTCGACGGCATCCGGGAAGTCGTCAGCCAACTCTCCGAAATGACCTATAACAAACTCCATTTCGTCATCGGCATGGTCAACGATAAAGATATTGACCACGTTCTACAACTGCTGCCTCACAGTTGTGAGTATTATTTCTGCAAAGCAGATATTCCTCGTGGTTTGGATGCCACTATTTTAGCTGAAAAAGCATTTGATTTCGGATTGAGAGGCAATGTATACAGTTCAGTACGAGATGCTTACGAATCAGCCATCAACGCTGCGAGGTTCGATGATGTTATCTTTATCGGAGGTTCAAATTTCGTTGTTGCGGAAATAGTCTGATTTTTTTACCTTTGCGGAAAATTTCAGACCCGTGCACAAAAGGAACCTTCATATCATCTTGTTTTTGCTGACCGCCATCATCCTTTCGTCGTGCCGGATTAACCGTTTCATTCCAGAAGGCAAGGCTTTTCTTAAAAGCAATAATGTTGAAATAGACGGGAAACGGGTCGAATTTACCAAATCGGAAGTCTCGTCTTACATCACGCAAAAGCCGTTCAAAGTACGTTTCCCTTTTCGTTTCCCTCTATGGCTGTATTACGTTACTGAAGACAATTCAGGACACGGATTCAAGCATTGGCTCAACGAGAATCTCAGCAGAAAGCCAGAATACTTTGACGACAATGAGGTGGGCATTTCCGCTAAGCAGATAGAGCAATATCTCGAAAACCGAGGCTATTTCAACTCAAAAGTCACCAGCAAGGTGAAAAGCACCAATAAAAGAGCACAGGTCACTTACACCATCTCGCCCTCAGAGCCTTATCGGATTAGCGAGGTCAACTTCCATGTCGAAGATACGGCACTAAGGAAAACGCTCTCCATCATTGAGAACCGGTTGCCCGCCAAAACTGGTGATATCTACAACGCATACGCCTTGGACGAGCAACGCACTACCATCACCAACTTCCTTCGCAATGCTGGTTACTATTACTTCACTAGGGAATACATCACCTTCGAGGTCGACAGCAGCTATAACAACCACACATTGTCCATCACCATGAAGATTGACAATGTAGCGAATCGCGACACGGGTGAGAAGGAACCTCACAAGAAATACAACATCAACAAAATCAGCATCTACCCCAACTACCTTCCGATGATGGCTACCGTACCGCCCACCGACTCGGCCACCCTCACTTTCTCCACGGGGTTCAGGGATCTGCAGAATACGCTTCATTTCTATTACCACGAGAAGCCTCGCATCCATCCCAGCACATTCAAGCAGATGATCATGATTTTGAAAGACCGTCCCTTCCGCCAACGGCAAGTGGAGCTTACGTACAGTGCCCTTTCGAACCTTAAGATTTTCGCCAATTCCAGTATTGAGTTTGAGCCTGTTCCCTGTGACACAGCCAACTTACTCAATTGCAAAATCCTGCTGCGGCGTGCCAACACACATTCCCTGAAGCTACAAACCGAAGGCACCAATTCAGGTGGAGACCTGGGCATCAGCGGAAGCATCACCTACACCAACAAGAATATCTTCAAAGGAGCGGAAGTGCTGACCGTCAGTCTTAAAGGTGGCTTGGAAGCCCAAGAGGTCATCAATCTCGGTAATATTGGGGAAGAAGACGCGATCTTCAACACTAGCGAGGTCATTCTCAATACCAGTATCTATTTTCCACGATTCCTCAGCCCCATCCCTTTGAAGACCTTTGCAAGAGACTACCAGCCCAGGACCAATTTCACTTTGGGCGGCAGTACACAGCGACGCTACGCCTACTCACGCTACATTACCATGAGTTCGTTCGGTTACGACTGGAAAGTCAACCCGAGGCTGCAATTCATCATTAACCCAGTATACCTAAACTATGTAAAAGTAGATCCCATCCCCGAGTTCCAAGCCATCCTTGACCAGGAAAACAACCAACGCATCAAGGACCAGTACACCAGTCATTTTGTCTGTGGAGGACGATACTCCGTGATTTACAACACACAAAGCATCTACAACCCAGGCAATTATATCTACATTAGGGCCAATTTGGAATCGAGTGGTGGCGTGCTCTCGCTTTTCAATAACACCTCAATGATTACCACACAGGACGATCATCATGAATTCTTAGGTGTCCGCTATGCCCAATTCCTACGAGGCGATGTGGATTTCAGACAATATTTCAAGTTGGGAGAGAAGACCTGGTTCGTTTGCCGCGAGTTAGTAGGATGCGGTATACCGTACGGCAACTCTTACGACATGCCCTTTGAGCGTAGCTTTTATTCTGGAGGCTCCATCGGAATGCGTGCATGGAAATACCGCAAACTGGGGCCTGGAGCATATAACCCCACCGTTGACAACAACAACATCGAGCGTATTGGCGATATCCAATTGGAATGCAATGCCGAATTTCGCTTTCCTTTCAATAAAACAGTGAACGGTGCCTTCTTTGTCGATGCGGGGAACATCTGGAACTACCATGCCAATTCGCTACTTCCTGGGGGCGAATTCCATTTCAATACCTTCTACGACCAGATTGCCGTAGATGCTGGTATCGGTGTTCGTCTCGACTTCAACTTAGCCATAGTTCGTATCGACTGGGCTGTACCTTTCAGAAATCCCTACCCGAACAGCATGGGCAATCATTGGACCTTCGATGACTTCAGTATCTTGGACTCCCACATCGGCCTTAATATCGGATATCCTTTCTAACTCATGACCCGGGAAACGTTGATAAATCTTTTGACGAGTTCCTTCGGTTTCACCCCTACTGAAGGACAAGCCACGGTGCTACGGCATCTAGCAGCCTTTCTTCTTTCGGAGAAGCCCCACCCCGCTTATATCTTGAAAGGGTATGCCGGCACAGGAAAGACCACTTTGGTGACCACCTTGGTAAAGACCCTGCCTGAAATCGGTATGGATTACGTGCTGATAGCTCCCACAGGACGGGCTGCCAAAGTTTTGGGAAACTACACCCATCGTTATGCTTCCACCATCCACAAAAAAATCTATCAGGTTCAAGCTTTCCCCGACGGAAGTATGCGTATGGTGAGAGGACAGAACAAACACAAAAACACCCTTTTCATTGTAGATGAGGCTTCCATGATCGGTGAAGAGCATGAGTTCGGGTCAAGAAGTCTGCTCGATGACCTTTTGGACTACGTTTATGAGGGAGAGCACTGCCGTTTGCTACTTATTGGGGATACGGCACAGTTGCCCCCAGTGGGCAACGGCGACAGTCCTGCCCTGGACATCGACTATCTGCAAAGCCAGTTCCCCCTCACCATCGCTTCATTTGAGTTGACCGAAGTGAAACGCCAAGCCCTACAATCCGGTATCTTGTGCAACGCCACCCATCTCAGGGAAGAACTGATGGAAGACAAGATGCTGTATCGTCTTCCCCTCTTTGATCTCCATTTCAACGACACTCACCGCATCGACCCTGAAACATTTGAAGAGTTGCTGCACCAGGCTTTTGACAGTGACCGGAGAAATGATTCAGTGATCGTTTGCAAGTCAAACAAACGGGCCAACCTATTTAATCAAGCGGTACGGAGCCGTGTCTTGAACATCGAAGGCGAAATTGCCACGGGCGATAGGCTAATGATTGTGAAAAACAATTATTATTGGAAGACAAACGAATCCCCACGCCTCACCACGAAGGGATGCTCCATTGGTAGTTTTATCGCCAACGGCGACATGGCAGAGATTATGAAGATTGCCCGTTACGAGGAGATGTATGGTTTCCGTTTCGCTGATGTGGAGCTAAGTTTTCCCGACTATCCCGAATCCCCCATCCTAGATGTAAAAATCATGCTAGACACGTTGAATAGCGAGAGTGCTTCATTGACCGAGGAAGAGAGTCTCCGTTTACGACAAGCCATTGAGGAAGATTACATGGACATTCCCAACCGTCGTGAACGCTACAAGGCGATGAAACAGAATCCTTGGTTCAATGCCTTGCAGGTGAAATTTGCCTACGCCCTTACCTGTCACAAGACGCAGGGCGGACAATGGAAGCAGGTATTCGTAGATTCTTCATTGAATTTAAAGGACGAGTTGGAGAAGGAAGATCTCCGTTGGCTTTACACCGCCATCACCCGAGCGCAAGAGCAGCTCTATTTCGTCAATTTCAAGGAGGAATTCTTTTAAAATGAGAACGGGGAACGGAAAAGTTTCCGTTTTCCGTTCCCCGTTCTCCACTAAAAAAGCCCGCTTTCGGCGGGCTTTTTCGTATGGGTGGGCGGCGACCTACTTTCCCACGGGTCAACGCAG